>CALJMI010000063.1 GCA_937981885.1 uncultured Caldilinea sp. | reverse complement strand
GGTCTTGTCCAACGCATGGATGTGTTGGTTGGCGGGAGATACTGCGAGCGGCGTCTACGGTGGAATCGGCGGTGTTTTGTAGGTGCGGCTCACAGCCGCACGGTCTTGTCCAACGCATGGATGTGTTGGTTGGCGGGGGATACGCCGCTGCGAGCGGCGTCTACGGTGGAATCGGCGGTGTTTTGTAGGTGCGGTTCGCAGCCGCACGGTCTTGTCCAACGCATGGATGTGTTGGTTGGCGGGGGATACGCCGCTGCGAGCGGCGTCTACGATTGAGGTGAAATCTATGACGGATCGACAAATTGCGCCCTATGGCGCATGGCGTTCGCCGATTACGGCGGAGATGTTGGCGGCAGACAGCATCGGTTTGAGCGAGGTGATGCTTGATGGCGACGCCATTTACTGGGTGGAGTCGCGCCCGACCGAGGCGGGACGTTCCGTGATCGTGCGCTGGACGGCGCAGACGGGCGCGGCCGATGTGACGCCGCCTGGCTTCAATGCGCGCACGCGCGTCCATGAATACGGCGGCGGCGCGTATTGGGTCGATGCAGACGTCGTCTACTTTGCCAACTTTGCCGACCAGATTCTTTATCGTCAGACGCCGGGGGAAGCGCCCATTCCGTTGACGCCGCCCGGCTATCGTTACGCCGACGGCGTGGTGGATCGGGCGCGCAACCGCATCCTCTGTGTGCGCGAGGATCACACGGCGCCGGGGGGCGAGCCGGTCAACACGCTGGTCGCCATCGACTGCGTGGCTGGCGGCGCGGGCGAGGTGATTGCGTCCGGCTACGATTTCTACGCCACCCCACGCCTCAGCCCGGATGGGACGCAGCTTTGCTGGCTGGCGTGGCGTCATCCCAACATGCCGTGGACGGCGACCGAACTCTGGCTGGCGGACGTTGCGCCCGACGGCGCGTTGGTCAATGCTCGCTGCATCGAAGGCGGGCAGGGTGGCGAGTCGATCTTTCAACCGGCCTGGGCGCCGGACGGCGCGCTCTATTTTGTCTCGGATCGCACGGATTGGTGGAATCTCTATCGCTGGACGCCGGCAGGCGCGCAGGCGGTGATGCCACTGGACGCCGAGTTTGGCGCACCGCAGTGGATGCTAGGCAGGGCAACCTACGGCTTTGCTGACGCCGAGACCGCCATCTGCGCCTATGTGCGCAACGGCAGCGCCACGGTGGCGCGGCTCGATCTGGTCGGCGGCGCGCTGGAGCCGCTGCGCGCATTTTCTGCGGTTGGTGCGCTGCGCGTCGGCGCCGAATGCGCCGCCTTTGTTGCCGGCGCGCCGACCGAACATCCGGCGGTCGTGCGCCTCGACCTGCAGACCGGCGAATTTCAGCCGCTGCGTCTGGCATCGTCCACCAGCATCGACGCAGCATTGATCTCGCCGCCGGAAGTTGTAGACTACCCAACGACGGACGGCGTGACGGCGCACGCGTTCTTCTACGCTCCGCACAATCCGCTCTATCAGGCGCCTGCAGGCGAACTGCCGCCGCTGATCGTCTTCAGCCATGGCGGTCCGACCGCCGCCACAACCAGCACGCTCAATCTCGATGTGCAGTTCTGGACGAGTCGCGGCTTTGGCGTGCTCGATGTCAACTATCGCGGCAGCACCGGCTACGGACGCCGGTACCGCGAACTGCTGCATGACCAGTGGGGCATCGCCGATGTCGAGGATTGCGTCGCCGGGGCGCGCTGGTTGGCGGAACAGGGGCGGGTCGATGGCAAACGGTTGCTCATTCGCGGCGGCAGCGCTGGCGGCTACACCACGCTGATGGCGCTGGTTTCGACCGATGCGTTTGCTGCGGGCGCCAGCTATTTCGGCGTGAGCGACGCCGAGGCGCTGGCATTGGAAACGCACAAGTTCGAGTCGCGCTACCTGGACTGGCTGATCGGCCCCTATCCTGCACGCCGCGATCTCTATCGCGAACGTTCGCCGCTCACGCACGTCGACAAACTGAGCAGCCCGGCGATCTTCTTTCAAGGGCTTGACGACAAAGTGGTGTTGCCCAACCAGGCAGAGATGATGGTGGATGCGCTGCGCAAGAAAGGGATTCCGGTGGCGTATATCGCTTATGCGGGCGAGGGCCACGGCTTCCGCCGCGCCGAAAACATCATTCACTCGCACCAGGCAGAACTTTATTTCTACGCGCGGGTGCTCGGCATTACGCCCGCCGACGAACTGCCGGAGATCGCCATCGAGAACCTGCCGCGCCGCGCAGGTGACGCCGGATGACGCCGCGCCGCCGCGTGCTTTTCCTGTTCCTGGACGGCGTCGGATTGGGTGACGACGATCCGGCGGTCAATCCGCTGGCGGCGGACGCCTACCCGACGCTGGCGGCGCTGCTGGAGGGGCGCCGCCCGGTGGCGGCAACCGGGCGCCTCTCCACCGCCAACGCAGAATTGATTCCCACCGACGCTTGCCTGGGCGTAGCGGGTCGTCCGCAGAGCGCCACGGGACAGGCGGCGATCCTCACCGGCATCAACGCGGCGCAGCGACTCGGCGAGCACTTTGGGCCGCGCCCCGACGCACGCGTGCGCAGCATCCTCGATGAAGGCGGCGTCTTTCACTATCTCAAAAGTGTGGGGCGCAGCGCCTGGTTCTGCAACGCCTATCCGCAGAGCTACTTCGATGCAGTTCAGCGCGGCAAGCGGCTGCTCAGCGCCGTGCCCTATGCCGCCACCATCGCCGGGCAGGCTTTGCTGACCTACACCGACCTGTGCGCCGGGCGTGCGCTTTCGGCGGATTTCACGGGCGAAGGTTGGCGCAACGAGCTTGGTTACGCCGATGCGCCGATCTACACGCCGCAGGAGGCGGGGCGAGTGCTGTGGCGCCTCAGCCAGCCGCATGATTTCATCTTTTTCGAGGTGTGGATGACCGATGTGCTCGGCCATGCGCGCAAGCGGGATGAGGCTGTGCGTTTTCTGGCGCGCTTCGACGGTTTTCTGGCCGGGCTGCTTGCCGCCGCCGACCTGACGCAGACGCTGATCATCGTCGCCAGCGACCACGGCAACGTCGAGGATTGTCGCCACAGCAAGCACACGACCAATCCAGCATTGACGCTGCTCCTCGGCGCCGACCGCCGGCGCCACGCCGCACAGATTGCCAACCTGACCGACTTCTTCCCCGTGATCACGACGTTTCTGGGCGTTCCTGCACCAGAAAGATGACCGTCAGCAGCGAGATCGTAACCACCACGGCTGACGACCACGCCAGCGCTGCCACGCCGTAGTTGACCAACAGCCATGGCCCCGTGAAGCCTGCCACCGTCGCGCCGACCAGCGCCACCGCTGCGCCCAATGTCATCACCTGCCCACGCTGCGCCGGCGCCTGCTCGCTCAGCAGCGGGAAGTGGCTGACGATGTTGAACTCGAAAAAGCCGCGCGCCACGCCGATGATCAGCACTGCTGCAATCAGCCCGACATTGAGGATCGGCATCAGCAGATAACCGATCAGCGAGCCGACGATGCCGAGCAACACGCTGCGTTTCTTGCCGATGCGGTCGGTGAAGAGGCTGACCGACACGCTCGCCGTCAGATCGAACCAGCCAAGCACGAACGCCACCGTGCCCAGCGCCGCCGCTTCCAGTCCGTACTGATCAGCCAGCCACGCGCCGTGCGCAATCATCACCTGCATCGCCGCAAAGTAGCTGAGCGCACCCGCCAGGATCGTGGCGTAGGTCGAGCGACGGTTGCTGTCGATGACCACGACCGCCGCCATGCGTGCTCGCCAGGAAGGTCGCGCTGTTCCCGGTTCTGCCGGCGTAGGACGTGTGCGCTGGACGCCGGGCATGGCGCCGAAGACAAAGCTCATCACCACCATGCCAGCGGCAAGCAGGAAGAAAGGCGTGCGCCAGCCCGTCGCCGCGATCAGAAAGCCAACCGCCGACAGCCCGAAGATGCCGGTCAGCGCCCACGAATACTCGATCATGCCCAGTCCACGCGCGCGCAGATTGTACGCCAGCCGGCTGCTGACAAACGCCTGCAGGTTGGGCACAAACGCACCCATACCCAGCCCCGACAGGATCATGCCGAGGGCGACCATCCACGGCGCGCTGCTCACGCCGATGAGCAGAAAGCCTGCCGCGTTCAGCAGCAGCGCAGCGCGAATCACGATGCGGTAGCCATGTCGGTCGGCGAGCGCGCCGCTCACCGGGGCAAAGATGCCCATCGCGCTGCGCAGCCCCACCAGCCGCCCCAGTTCGACGACGCTTATGCCCAGCCCGGCGGCGATCACGGGCAGGAAGGGGTTGAAAATCTGCGTACCGATGTCGACGATCAGCTTCGCCGCCATACTCGTGCCGATCAGATGGCGAAAGGAGAGGGTGGATTGTGGTGTTGGAGAGTGCACGTTGGTGATGAACCTGTAAATATCAGAAGTGGAGTGCGGAAATCGGGAGGCTACTCATCATTGATTGTCTGTATCTGTCTTAATCAAACGTCTGGCGAGAGCAACAAATTCCTCGGCTCGTTCGATTTGAAGTCTGGCTTGTTCCATGGAGACAGCGTTTCGCTGTCCATAGTCGCCACTCTGACGCAGCGCCTGCCCCTCAATCAGATAGCGATGAAATTCGGTCGGCACGCGGCCCGACCGCGCGAAATGTTGACCAAACGCGGCGATCACAGCCGAATGCTTGCTGAAAGAAAGCGCCTCTCCTTCCAGCAGGCATTCCGCAACATAGAGCATGGCATAGTATGCTCGCGATGCGGCATAACCAGCAAAGCCGTTCTCTAGCAGTAGCTTCGCAGCATCAATGCTGTCTTGCGCCTCTTCCAGTAATTCCTGCTGATCGGCCGTCATACCGGCACCCCTTCGCGACGAACATTTCGTAAGAATGGCCCATTGCGGTTTAGATATCGATTTTCATCCATGAATTGACAAGAAATGACAGTGTCGAACTGGAGCGATAGATCAGCCACGATCTTACCGGTGCGGGCAATTTCGACGGATGATTGAACCGGCCCTCGTAGAATAACCAATACATCAATATCTGAGAATTGATCAGCGTCGCCGCGCGCTTGTGAACCATAGACAATCACACGCCGCAACCTATCACCATAGAGTGCCGAAAACGAATTTTTTAGTTGCAGGATGATTCGGTGCGTATAGTCGTTCATGATAGTATTGTATATCATCAGGGCGGCTGAATTTCAACCCTTTTCCGGCGTTGTCACCCGCAACAGCACCGCATCTTCCTCCGCCAAGATTTGATACTCGCCCAGTTCAGCGGGCAGCAGCGCCCATTCCACCGCCTTCAGCGACAGCGGCGCCGTGTCGGACGTGAGCGTGATTCTGCCCTGCAGCACCCCCCAAATCTCAAAGGTCGAGCCGTCGCACAAGCCGTAGAATTCGTGACCGGCGGGCAGGGTGATGCGCTCGGTCTCGAAGTACTGGCAGGCGACCAGCCGTTCGATGCGCACGCCCTCCTCGTTGAGCAGGACGGCGGGCGTCGCTGGCCCAGGCGTCACCTGGTCAAAGTTGAGCACGTCGAGCGACTTTTCCAGGTGTAACGGGCGCGGGCGACCCCAATCCCAGATGCGGTAGGTCGTGTCGCTGTTCTGCTGAATCTCGGCGACCATCACGCCTGGTCCCAACGCGTGGATCGTGCCCGACGGCACGAAGATCACATCACCCGGTTTGACCGCCACGCGGTGCAGCCCGTCCACGCTGGCATCCGTGCCGATGACGACGGCGTATTGCTCGCGCGTCATGCCGGGTGCAAAGCCGTAGATCAGCTCGGCGCCCGGCTCGGCGTGCAGCACCACCCACATTTCGGTCTTGCCCGGTTCGCCTTCGTGCGCCATGCCATAGCCATCGTCTGGGTGAACCTGGATCGACAGCCAGCGGTTGGCGTCGAGAATCTTGATCAGCAGCGGGAATTTGCCCGCGGCCAGCGCCGCTGCGTTGCGCTCGCCGAGCAGCGCCTCGCCGAGCAGCGTCTGCACTTCGGGCAGCGTCTTGCCCTTGAGCGGGCCGGCGTTGACCACGCTCGACCCGTTTGGATGCGCAGCGATCTCCCAACTCTCCGCCACGATGCCGTCGGGAATCGTGCGCCTCAGCTTTGTCTCCAGATTGCGGCCCCCCCACGGATAGTCCTTGAAGACCGGGTCGAAGGTCAGCGGGTAGATCATATCGTTGGTGATGCTGTTGCTCATCTTGATAATTCCTTGCGAGAGAATACGGAATAGAACGCGGATGGCGCGGATTTTGCGGATCTACGCGGATCAAGAAAAATCCGCGTGAATCAGCCGAATCCGCGTCATCCGCGTTCTATACGCGTTCCATTCTTCACTCGAACTTGATCCCCTGCGCCAACGGCAGATCGCGCGACCAGTTGATCGTGTTGGTCTGCCGGCGCATGTATGCCTTCCACGCATCGGAGCCGGACTCGCGCCCGCCGCCCGTATCTTTTTCGCCGCCGAACGCGCCGCCGATCTCGGCGCCTGAGGTGCCGATGTTGACGTTGGCGATGCCGCAGTCCGACCCGGCGACGGAGAGGAAGTGCTCGGCCTCGCGCAGGCTGTCGGTGAAGATGGCGGAAGACAACCCCTGCGTCACGCCGTTGTGCAGTTCGATGGCTTCCTCCAACGTGCGATAAGACATGACATAAAGGATCGGCGCAAAGGTCTCCTCGCATACAATCGCGGTCTGTGTCGGCATACGGATGATCGTTGGCTCGACAAATTGCGCGCCGATGTCGGGACGCGCCCTGCCGCCGGTGAGCACCTGACCACCGTCTGCCACGGCGCGTTCGATGGCGCGCAGCATCGACTCGACTGCGCGCGCAGTGGCGAGCGGCCCCATCAACGTGCCCGGCTGCAATGGGTCGCCGATGCGCACCTGTTGATACGCCTTGACCAGCCGCGCCGTCAATTCATCGACGATGGCTTCGTGGGCGATGATGCGTCGCGTGCTGGTGCAGCGCTGACCCGCCGTGCCGACCGCGCCAAAGACGATCGCGCGCGTCGCCAAATCGAGGTCAGCTTTGTCGGAGACGATGATGGCGTTGTTGCCGCCCAATTCCAGCAACGGGCGACCGAGGCGGCTGGCGATCGTCTGCGCCACGCGCCGCCCGGTTGGGATCGAGCCGGTGAAGGAGAGCAGCGGCAGGCGTCTGTCCTCCGCCATGCGTTGACCGATATCGCCGGCGCCGACCGCCAGTGTGAAGACGCCGCTTAACCCGTGGTCAGCCATGACGCGGTTGGCGAGGTGCTGCACGGCCACGCCGCAGAGTGGAACCAGCTCGCTCGGTTTCCACACCATGGTGTCGCCGCAGACTGCCGCAATCGCTGCGTTCCACGACCAGACCGCCACCGGAAAGTTGAAGGCAGTGATGATCCCAATCGGTCCGAGCGGATGCCACTGCTCGTACATACGGTGCGCCGGGCGCTCGGAGTGCATCGTCAGCCCATAGAGCTGCCGCGAGAGACCGACGGCAAAGTCGCAGATGTCGATCATCTCCTGCACCTCGCCGATGCCCTCGGCGCGAATCTTGCCCATTTCCAGCGAGACCAGCTCGCCTAGCGGCTCGCGGTATTCGCGTAGGATGGCGCCGAGGTCGCGGATCAACTCACCGCGTTTGGGCGCCGGGACGCTGCGCCAGGCGAGGAAGGCGTGCTGTGCGTCGGCGACAACGGCGTCATACGCGGTTGCGTCCACCGGAATCACCTGGGCAATGGCCTCTCCTGTCGTCGGGTTAAATGATATGATCGGGGCGGCTGCGCTTGTGATCCAGCGATCTTGGCCGCTGCATCCGCCAGGGTTCATGGCTTTCAGGTTGAGCTTGGCGAACAAGGTGTTCATGGCAGTGCACTTCCTACAATTGTTTTGCTTCTCAGAGCGCTCAGTTGCGTCAGGTTGTTGATTGTGAACCATCATATATCAACACAGAACTTTTCCGAAGAAAAAGTCCCTTTCCTGCATCTATTCCCGTCCACCCGCAACCGATGTGCGGATAACCAGAAATCAGCGTTTGTCGTCGTGGGTTCCTACGTTTGACCGATAAAGAACGTAACACGGCTGCTGTACAATCAACTTGGTTCAATCTGCGTTGCTGGTTGCATCACCGCTCTAAATAGTCTTGTCAACAATAGAACGATTGAGAAAGGAATATCTTGATGTCAGGCATCAGTTGGCAGGGGAGATTGTCTGTTGACGCGTTGTGTAAATGTTTTTTCACAGCGATAGTACTCGTGGCGCTTGTTCTGCTGGCAGGATGCGCAAGCGCTGCTGCGCCTGCAGACACGCAACCAATTTTCGAGACCGGAGCGCAGGGAAGTGAACAAGCGACGCCTGAGGCGCAACGTCCGAAGATCGCACTGGTCATGAAGACGCTCACCAATCCATTCTTCATCGAAATGGAAAAAGGCGCGCGACGTGCACAGGATGAGTTTGACGTGCAGCTCATCGTCAAGACCGGCGCACAAGAAACCTCAATCGAACAGCAGATCGCGATCGTTGAGGAACTGACCGCCATCGGGGTCGATGCGATCGTGATTGCGCCGGGAAGCTCAACAGAACTGATCCCTGTGCTCAAAAAGGCGCAGGATGCGGGCATCGTCGTCGTCAATATCGACAATCGACTTGATCGGGCGCTCTCAGCAGAACTCGGGCTGGTGGGTGTACCCTTCATCAGTGTTAACAATGAGCAGGGCGCTTATCTTTCTGCAAAATGCATTGCAGATCAGATCGTGGAGCCAACTGATGTTGCGATCTTGGAAGGCATCCGCGAGGCAAAGAATGCACAGGATCGCAAGGCTGGCGCCGAGCGCGCCTTTGCCGAAAACCCATTCATCACCGTAGTCGACAGCCAGACTGCCAACTGGAAGATCGATGAAGGATTTGTGGTGACCCGTCACATGCTGGAGCAGCACCCCACGATCAAGGGTGTGTTTGCAGCGAACGATATGATGGGATTGGGGGCGATCGCCTATTTGGAGGAGATTGGGCGCACCGACGTAATGGTTGCAGCCTACGACGCGCTTGCCGATGCAATCGACGCAGTGCGCGAGGGCAAGATGTTGTGCACAATCGACCAGCAGCCAGCGGAGCAAGGCTATCTCGGCATTCGAGCGGCGGTGCAGGCGCTCAACAGAGAGACGCTCCCGCCAGAAATTATGCTTGAAGTGCTGCTGGTGAATCGTGAAAATTTGCCTTGAACGGTGCGTCTTTGACAGGTTGTTCATCATATTACTGATTGCTAGGCAGAGTTTTCATGTTTTCAGTGTTGCGTGTTGCGTGCTACGTGTCGGAACCCCTCACGCAACACGTAATACGCAACACTGCGCTCATAAAATGTCAACCTAGAAATCAGTATATGGGCGCTCTCGACTACTTGGGGCTGATCATTGACTATGGGGTTTCTTCATCTCAGAATCGAGCTGCTCTGGAAATTTATCCTGTTCATCGTCTTGATCAGCGTTGCGCCGCTCCTGGCGATGGGATGGGCCTCCTATCAGGTCTCTCGATATGCGATTGAGTCGCAGGCTGGGCGGTATACCCAGGAGCTGACCATCCAACAGCGCAGCTATCTTGATCTCCTGCATCAGGAGATTGAAAGCTTGATGGCGAACCTTGCCAGTGTAGACGACATCAAACAGGTTGTCAGTCGAGATGCCGCTGTGATCGACCGATTTACACGGCTTGCGACGCAGGCGCGCATCGGATACATTCTGAGCGGCTACACAAACTTACGCGGCCTGGTGTCGATCGACATCTTCACCGCAGGCGGCGAACAGTATCATGTCGGCGATACGTTGGATGTGCAGGATTTGCGCGAGGACGCGCTGAGGCGCATCAAAGAAGCTGCTGAAGAGGCGCAAGGCGCCACCGTCTGGCTTGGCATCGAAGACAATATCAATAGTGCATCGAAGGAATCAAAAGTCGTTGTCGCCGCCCGACAGTTGAACGTGATTCCGGGGCTTGGAGCCGGTTTACGCCCCACTGGACTGTTGATTATCAACTACAATCTGGATAGCTTGCGCGCACACTTCGCTCGCGCCAACTATGCGGATGGTGTATCGATGGTGATCGTCGATCCCTCGCGGCGTGTGGTGCATGCCACTGACCGCACGCACATCGGTTCTGTGCTCAACGCCGAATTCTACAACCGCTTGACAGCCGCAGCGGATGGCTCCTTCGTGGAAACCATCGATGGGCAATCGACCTTCGTCTCCTTTAGCCGTTCGTCGATGAGCGACTGGCTGATTGTGAGTTTCACGCCGATGGATGTGTTGACGGCGCCGATGTCGCAGATTTTCTATGCAACTACATTCTTGTTGTTGGCAAGCCTCTCGCTGGTGGGGCTTGGTACGCTCTTTGTGTCGCATTTGGTTGTGTCGCCGATCAATCAGATTATTCGCGGATTTCAGAGGATTCAACGCGGCGAGCTTACCAGCGTCAAACCGCTGCGTGTGCGTTCCAATGACGAAATCGGCGACCTGGCGCAGTGGTTCAACACCTTTCTCATTTCGTTGGCGGAAAAGCAACAAGCTGAGGCGGAATTGATTGCTGCAAAGGAGGCGGCTGAAGCCGCCAATCGCGCCAAAAGCGAGTTTCTGGCGAACATGAGCCATGAAATCCGCACACCGATGAACGGAATCCTCGGTATGCTGCATCTGCTCAAGGGGACCGAATTGACCGCCGAACAGAGCGACTATCTGATGACCGCCAGTAATTCAGCAGAATCATTGCTGCTTTTGTTGAACGACATTCTCGACTTCTCTAAAATCGAGGCCGGCAAGCTCGATTTGACGTCGCAGCCATTTGCTATTCGTCCATTAGTCGACGGGTTGATCAAGGCGCACGCAGTGATGACCAATGCAAAGGCGATCACCCTGTCCGCTGACATCGCTGCCAGTGTGCCAGCGAATTTATACGGTGACGAGCTGCGTCTTCGCCAGATATTGACCAACCTGTTCGGCAATGCGATCAAGTTTACTTCGCAGGGCGGCGTCACACTCACGATTGCAGTGGACAATGTGGATGGCGACCAGATCACCTTGGTCTTCCGAGTGGCTGACACCGGCGTAGGCATCGAGCCACAGAAACTGGCGGTGATTTTTGATGCATTTGTGCAGGCCGACGCATCCACGACGCGCCGTTTTGGCGGCACCGGGCTGGGGTTGACGATCTCGTCGCGCCTGGTCAGCTTGATGGGCGGCAGAATTTGGGTTGAGAGCGAAGTTGGTCGCGGCTCCACATTTTATTTCACTGCGGCTTTTATCAAGGCGCCGGACGACTTGCCTGCAACTCCCTCTCACCATCCACCTTTTGTTGAAAGGAGCAATCAGCCTCTCCATGAACCGTGTAAAGCGTCTTACAATAACGACATCCGCCAATCCGAAGAATCCAGAAGTGAAAGCGCCGCCTTGCACATCCTGCTCGCAGAAGACAACGTCATTAACCAGAAAGTAGCCGTGCGATTGTTGGAAAAACATGGTTTTCGCGTCACGGTCGTCGCAAATGGCATGGAGGCGCTTGATGCACTCAGCCGAGAGACGTACGATCTCGTGTTGATGGACATCCAGATGCCGTTAATGGATGGGCTGGAGGCCGTACAACACCTGCGCCAGCGCGAGCAGACAAGCGGCGGCCACATTCCTGTGATTGCCATGACCGCCCACGCCATGCAGGGAGATCGAGAACGTTGTCTAGAGGCAGGCATGGATGGCTACGTCTCGAAACCTTTCAAGGTCGATATCTTACTGGCAGAAATTGCTACATTTTTTCCAGAGATTCGGCGCGTCCGCGCTGGAGTGTCGTAGGTCATCGCCTTCGGCGTGACAGGCGCCATGTCATGCTGGAAGTGATGACCTACGACGTGAACTCTGCCTCAAATGTGGAATGCCCCCTTCTCGTCGCCAATTGACAGACCCCGACGATCTACGATAGAGTACTTGCATTACACAACCAATTTACTACTCCATTGCACCCTTGCCATTCTCGAAAAGGAGGAGGTTATGTACGATATCGGCGTCGCCATCACCGGCACTGGCTTCATGGGGCCGGCGCACACCGAGGCGTTGCGGCGCCTAGGTGTGCGTGTGGTTGGGATTCTTGGCTCCTCACCCGAAAAGTCGCAACGATTCGCTGCGGCGCATGGCATCCCCAAGGCATATGCCAGCTTCGATGAAATCCTCGCCGACGATGAGGTGCAGAGCGTGCACATCACCACGCCGAACCGCTGGCACTTCGAGACGACCAAAGCCGCATTGCTGGCAGGAAAACACGTACTCTGCGAGAAGCCGCTGACGATGAACTCGCGCGAGTCGGCGGAATTGGTCGAGCTGGCGAAATCGGTCAAGCTGGCGGCAGGCGTCAACTACAACTACCGCTTTTACCCGACGAGCATCGAAGCGCGCGCCCGCGTCCGTTCCGGTCAAATCGGCGAGGTGGTTTCTATTTTCGGCAACTATGTGCAGGATTGGCTGCTCTACCCGACCGATTACAACTGGCGCGTGCTTGCATCTGAAGGTGGGCGGCTGCGCGCAGTCGCCGACATCGGCACGCACTGGATGGATCTGGTGCAGACAATCACAGGGCGGCAGATCGTCGAGGTCTTTGCTGATCTGCGCACGGTTTTCCCGGTGCGTTATCGTCCCAAAGGGGAAGTCGAGACTTTTAGCGCCAAAACCGCCATGCACCAGGAAACCGACGCCATCAACATCGAGACGGAGGATATGGGCGCGGTGCTGTTGCGTTTCGACAACGGCGCGCGCGGCGTGCTCTGGGTGTCGCAGCTCACGGCTGGGCGTAAGAATTGCTTACGTTATGAGATCGCCGGCAAGGAGAACGCCATCTGGTTCGACGGCGAACGACCCAACGAGCTGTGGATCGGCCATCGCAACCAGCCCAACGAACATCTCTTCAAAGACGCCAGCATGATGGACCCGCTGGTCAGCCGCTACATCGACTATCCTGGCGGTCACAATGAAGGCTATCCCGACTCATTCAAGATGTGTTTCCGCGCCTTCTACGACTACATCGCCGCCGGCGACTTCGCGGCGACGCCCTTTTTCCCCACCTTCGAGGAGGGACATCGCGAAATCCTGCTCTGCGAAGCGATCCTGCGCAGCCACGACGAGCAACGCTGGGTGCAAATTGCGGAATAGATGGTGCGTGTTACGTGTTTCGTGTTTCGTATGTATATCGGTGCGTCGCACCCACGCACCACGCACCACGTACCACGTGACACGCACCACGCACCACGCAACACGTGACACGCAACATATCTTAATCATTTGAGGAGAAAATTCTATGAAACTTGGATTTGTCAGCGCAATTTTGCCTGACCTGTCGCTTGAAGAGGTGGTGGCGTTTGCCGCCGAAACAGGATATGGCTGCGTCGAGGTGATGTGCTGGCCCAAAGGCAAAGCCGAGCGCCGCTATGCCGGCGTCACGCACATCGACGTGACCAACTTCTCCGCCGATGACGCCCGCGCAGTGCACGAGTTGTTTGCGGAATACGGCGTCACCATCAGCGGACTTGGCTATTATCCCAACCCGCTTGCGCCCGACGAAGCTGAGGCGCAGGTCTACGTTGAGCACATCAAAGCTGTGATCCGCGCAGCGGCGCTGCTCGGCGTGCCGGTCGTCAACACCTTCATCGGGCGCGACTGGACAAAATCGCTCGACGAAAACTGGCCTCGCTTCCTCAGCACCTGGAAGCCGCTGATCGCCTTTGCCGAGGACAACGGCGTCAAGATCGGCATCGAGAACTGCCCGATGCTTTTCACACGCGACGAGTGGCCCGGCGGCAAAAATCTGGCGCGCTCGCCTGCCATCTGGCGACGCATGTTTGAAGATATTCCAAGCAAAAATTTTGGCTTGAACTACGATCCTTCGCATATGATCTGGCAGCGGATGGATTATCTGGCGCCAATGCGCGAGTTCAAGGATCGGCTCTTTCACATCCACGCCAAGGATGCGCGCATCGACGTGCACAAGCTCGACCAGGTCGGCGTGTTGGCGTTCCCGAACGAATATCATACGCCCAAACTGCCGGGCATGGGCGATGTGGATTGGGGCAAGTTTTTCTCAGTGCTCACCGACGCCGGCTACAGCGGCCCCGTAGCGGTCGAGGTCGAAGATCGCGCCTATGAAGGGTCGCTGGCGCTGCGCAAGGCGTCGCTGACGCAGAGTCTGGCGTATTTGCGCCAGTTTGTCACAGTCGATCTGTAACCTCGTACGCATCGACGTTGTTCGGATCGATGAACACGTGGTCAATGTAGACGGCGGGCGGCGCTGGCGCTCCGTGCAGAATGCGCAGCGCCAGATCGATCAGCTTCTCGCCGTAGCGCTCTGGCATGAACGCGGTCGAGCCGATAATGCGTGCGCCTGGGCGACGCAGTTCTTCCCGAATCAGACGGTCGGCGCCCTGCCCTACGATGGCAACATGTTGTTCACGGTCGAGATGCTGCGCCGCATGAAGCGCGCCTAACGCCGCATCGTCGTTGAAGCAGATCACGGCGATGCGGCGATCGGTGGGTAAACTGCTCAGCGCCTCTGCGGTGGCCGCCTTGCTGGCGGCATAGGTATTGCCGCTGTTCAGGCGCACCTGGCGGTCAGGCGGCACCGTGCCGATCACCTCTTCCAGCCCGCGCAACTGTCCTTCGATGCGCGCCTGTGGCAACGCGCCCGCGCGCGGTTCATCAAGAATCAGGAGGCGATCCACCTCACCACCCCAATGACGCTCAATCCACTGTCCGAGCGCAACGCCTGCCAGATGCCCCGAATAAAAGTTGTCCACCCCGAAATAGGTGGCCCCGACCATGGGGATGTCCACTGCAATGACAGGGATGCCAGCGCGCTGGCAGCGATTCATGATTGCCGTACCGATCAGCGCATCGATCTGATACTCGATGAACAGGTCGACGCCGGCAGCGACAAAAGTTTCGGCGTTGTGCAGCGCCTGCGTCTGGTCGAGTCGATTGTCCGCCACGATCAGTTCCAACTCCGGGTGCAGCGCAACGGCGCGCTCCAGGCTGCGTCGCACATCGACGGCAAATGGAATCTCCTCACTCAGGTTGGCAAAACCGATCTTGTAACGGGTTGTTGCTGAGGCGGCTGTCAGGTCCGTTATGGCGTCAGCGCTGCAGACGCTCACCTTTGCTGGCAGCCGGCGCAGGTGCGCCAACTGCTCTGGCGTAGCGTTTGCATCGGTGAAGATGCGATGAATGCGTTCGAGTGGCACGCTGACGGCGCCGGAACGCTGACCAACATGCGTCGATTCGATCAGCGCCACCACCTGATCGGCGATGGGGAGCAGGGCTTCCTTCCAGTTCGCTTCGTGAATGTCATCCATCAAGCCATCTTCCGCCGTCAACCCTGTTCCCGTAACAAAGGCGAGCCGCACGCGTAAATCGGCAGGCGGCTGCACGCCCGCCAATGTGGCGCGACCATCCTCGCGCAGCACGCCGCCGAGCAACATCACCGTGTGCCCGCCTTGCGCCGCCAGCGCCTGTGCAATGTCCAGGCTGTAGGTCACCACAGTCAAGCGTCGGCTGTGCAGGCGGCGCGCCAGGCGCAGCGACAGCGCGCCAGCATCGAGCAAGATTGCGTCGTCATCCTCGACCAAACCAGCCGCCTCACGGACAATCCAGTCGGCGGGAGTTTCCTGCGCGTCTGGCAGCAAGGCAGCGCCGTTGATCACCACGGCGCCGCCGTGTACGCGCCTGACGCGCTGTTCGCGCTCAAGCGTGCGCAGATCGGCGCGCACCGTCGCCTCGGTGACATCGAGGATGCGCGCCAGTTCGGAGACGCGCGTGCCCGGCTGATGTTGGAGGGTACGCAAAATTTGTTGCCTGCGCTCAAATGGAATCATGTGAAATTTTGATATGGAATAGGGATTGACAAAAAAATGACGCTCTGTTATTATATCAAAAATTTCCGATAAAAATCAATAAAAAGCAAAAATTTACTTCTGACAGCTCCAGGGCCGCCATTATGACTGGCATGATACAGCGTTGGCGCCACAATAATTGAGGTGATGCTATGAGTCAAGCAGAAGCCACAAAGTCGCGGGCGTACGTGGGCGTCTTTGGCATCGGCCTGGCGGCGTACTGGCCTCAGTTCGAGGGATTGCGCGATCTGCTGGTTGGTTATCAGCAGGAAGTAGAGCGGCGTATTCGCGAGATGGGGGCGGAGGTCGTGTCGGCGGGGCTGGTGGACACTGCGCAGGCGGCGCAGGCGGCTGGCGACCTCTTTGCCGCGCAGAATGTCGATCTGATCGTCTGCTATGTCGGCACCTACTCGACCTCGTCGCAGGTGCTGCCGGCGGTGCAGCGGCGGCGCGCGCCGGTGCTCGTGCTCAACTTGCAGCCGGTTGCGTCGATGGATTATCCCAACACCGACACGGCGGCGTGGCTGGCGAACTGTTGCGCCTGCTGTGTGCCGGAGATCTCCAACGCGTTTGCGCGCGCTCGCATCCAGTTCAACGTGGTGTCCGGGTTGCTTTTCCCGGCGGAAGGCAACGCGGCGCAATATTACGTGCGCGGCTGGCGCGAGATCGAGGATTGGGTCAAGGCGGCCAACGTGATGCGCGAGCTGAACTATGCGCGCGTCGGCTTTCTGGGGCACACCTATCCGGGGATGCTCGACATGTATTCCGACTTCACCATGCACCACGCCCAGCTTGGCGCGCACATCGAGGTGCTGGAGATGGACGACCTGCACGTGCGTGTGCGCGCCGCCACCGAGGAGGAGATTGCCGCCAAGATCGACGAGATTCACAGCGTCTTTGACATCGCCGCGCCCGGCAAGGACAGGATTTCGCAGCCGGTGACCGACGAGGCGATGCGCTGGTCGGCGACGGTGGCGGTCGGGCTGGACAAACTGGTGCGCGATTTCAACCTGAACGGGTTGACCTACTATTATCGCGGCCTCAACGGCAATGAAAACGAGGAGTTGGGCGCGTCGTTGATCGTCGGCAACTCGTTGTTGACCGCGCGCGGCGTCCCGGCTTCGGGTGAGGGCGACCTCAAGACGTGCATGGCGATGTTGATCATGGATCGGCTGGGCGCGGGCGGCTCCTACACCGAGTTCTACGCAATGGATTTCGACGAGGACTTTATTTTGATGGGGCACGACGGGCCGGGGCACGTCAAGATCAGTGCAGGGCGGCCGGTGTTGCGTGGGTTGGGGCTGTTCCACGGCAAGCGCGGCTATGGACTCTCGGTCGAATTCAACGTGCAGATGGGGCCGATCACGATCCTGGGCATGACGCAGACCGCCGATGGCCGGCTGAAGCTGCTGGCTGCCGAGGGCGAGTCGATCCCAGGCAGTCGGCTGGAGATCGGCAACACCAACTCGCGGCTGCGCTTTGGCCTCGATCCGGCGACCTTCATGGATCGCTGGTGCGAACATGGGCCGACGCATCACGTGGCGTTGGGCGTCGGCCATCAGGTGGGCAAAATTCGCAAGCTGGCGCGATTGCTCAATCTGGAACTGGCGGTTGTGGGGTAAGCGGCTATTGAGAAAGGGGCCACCATGAAACGGGTTGGGTTTGTTCTGAAGGTGAAGCAGGACAAGATCGAAGAGTATAAAGAACATCACCGCCATGTCTGGCCCGAAATGCTGGAGGCGCTGCGGGCGACCGGTTGGCACAACTATTCGCTCTTCTTGCGTGCGGACGGCTTGCTCTTCGGCTACTTCGAGACGCCGCACGATCTGGCGACCGCCGCCGCCAAAATGGCGGAGACCGAGGTCAACACGCGCTGGCAGGAGTTCATGGCGCCCTATTTCGAGTCGCCGGACAACGCGCGGCCGGATCAGATGCTGGTGGAGTTGGAAGAAGTGTTTCACCTGGACTGATCCAAAGTCAGGGGCGAGTTGCGAGGGGCGACACGTCGCTGTGGAATTTGATTGTTTGAGGCGCCTGCTTTGTAAGTCAATGCCTCTGGCGTGCGACCTTCCCGGAAGCTGAGAGCTTCCGGGAAGGTGACGCTCGTAAATCTTCACTATATCGCTGTGGAATTTGGTTGTTTGAGTAGGTCACGCTGTCACGTCGGAGGCGATGACCTGATCTGCTGAAAGTTGACTGACATGCCTGCTGATATGCTGTTCGACAATTTTGCGTCGCCGCCGAAGGCATTTTCGCCGGTTCCGATTTGGTGGTGGAGCGGGGAGCGGATCGAGCGCGCACGGCTGCGCTGGCAGCTCGAACGCTTTGCCGAAGGCGGCGTCTATAACCTGATCGTGCTCAACCTGGCGCCGACCAGTCCCCTCTACGGCTCCGACCCGGACGATCCGTCCTTTTTGTCTGAGGAATGGTGGGAGCTTTTCCTGGGCATGTGCGAGGATGCGCGCGAGTTGGGCGTGTCGATCTGGTTCTACGACCAGATCGGCTTTTCAGGCGCCAACTTTCAGGGTCAGGTGGTGCGCGAAAACAGCCGCTTTGCCGGGCAGTGGCTTGACAGCGTTGTCTACGAGGGCGACGAACCGGCTGAATTGGTCTGCCCGGCGGAAGGGACGCCGCTTGCCGCCGCCGTGACGCAGTTGGACGACAACGGCGAGCCAGTGGGCGCGCCGCAGCCGCTTGAGATCCGCGCTGGCCGGGTTGCAGTTCCAGGCGGTCAGCGCCAGCGCGTGCGGCTTGTCTATGCCGTGCGCCGTGGCTTCGACTATTTCAGCGTCGAGGGCTGTGCGCGCCTGCTCGACATGGTGCACGGCGAGTTCGAGCGTCGCGCCGGCCATCTCTTTGGCGACGTGATCGTCGGTTCGTTTCAGGATGAGCTGCCGTCGATGGCTTCGTGGGGCGAGGGCTTCGCCGAAGCCTTTCGCGCGCAGATGGGCTATGACCTGATCCCGCATCTTGTTGAACTGTGGGACGGGCGCGGCGACGCCGCCGACCGTCTGCGCTGCGACTTTCACCGGGTGCGCGCCACGTTGGCGGAGGAGGCTTTCTTCAAGCCGCTCTTCGACTGGCACGAACGCCATCATTTGCTGTGCGGTTTCGATCAACAAGGCCCGGCGCGTGCGGGCCATCCGATTGCCTCGGTTGGTCTATACGCCGACTATCTGCGCACACACCGCTGGTTCACCGCGCCCGGCAGCGACCATCACGGCGAGGCGAAGATTCATAGCTCGCTCGCCCATCTTTACGACCGCCCGCGCGTCTGGATCGAGTCCTTTCACAGCAGCGGCTGGGGCGGTACGCTGGAGGAGACCTTCGACTGGCTGCTGCCGTGGCTGCGCGCTGGCGCCACGCTCTACGACCCGCACGCCGTCTACTACAGCACGCGCGGCGGCTGGTGGGAATGGGCGCCGCCCTCGACCTGTTGGCGGCAACCGTACTGGCGACACTACGCGCACTTTGCCAACGCCGTCAGCCGGCTTTGCTATGTGTTGAGCCAGGGGCATCACATCTGCGACATCGGCGTGCTCTTCCCGAACACGACCGTGCAGGCGGGGCTGCTGCCCGACCCGAAGGGAATCGTGCTGCCCGACGCACAGGCGGCGCATGACGCCTACGAGAAGTTGGTTGGCAGCATGTTCTGGCAGAATATGCGCCCAGGCGTGCTCGACCGCGACCGCCGCGATTACGATGTGCTTGACGATGCGTCGCTCCAACGTGGCGCTATCGAAGATGGGGCGCTGGTCATCGGCGCAGAAAGATACCGTGCTCTGGTTGTGCTCGGCGGCAGCGTGCTGGAGAGCGCAACCGCGGCAAAGCTGGCTGACTTTGTGGAAGGCGGCGGTCGGTTGATCGCTGTTGGTGCGTTGCCTCGGCTCGGCGTCGGCGCTGAAGGAGATGGCGTGCGGCGATTGCGGCAGATGTTTGCCGATGGACGCGCCCGCCAACTTGACGATGTCGAGGCGCTGCCGGCGGCATTGGCGGAACTGCCGCGCGTCGTGGATGCGCCTGTGCCGACGCTGCACCGCCGCATCGATGGGCGGGATGTTGTCTTTGTGCCGGCGGCTGCGCCCTATGCCACGCGCCAGGAACGGAATCGATCCTGGCTGGACGTGGCGTACACCTTTGATCCGGGCGACTATCAACGCGGGATGCGCGTCACAGTGCGCGGGGTGCATGGCGCGCCGGAACTCTGGGACGCCTTCGACGGGACGCGGAGCCTGCTGCCGCCAATCGAGGAGACCGCCGACGGCGTCGTCGTTGAGATTCCGTTCGACACGGGGCCGGCCGCACTGTTGATCTGGCCCGAACAGGCGACCGAAGCAGCCGTCCGGCCTTCCTCAACCGGTGAAGCCTCGCTTGTGTGCGAACTGAACGGTGAGTGGTCTGTCACGATCGAGCCGACGATCGACAATCGTTTCGGCGACCTGGCGCGCCCGGCGCATCCGGGCGCGCCGCCGGTGCAGACCTGGCGTTTCCAACACCGCATCGAAGCGGCTGGGCAGGATGGTCTGGCGGAAGGCTGGCAGTTTGCTGCATGGCCGGAGGCGCAAGAAGTGACGGCGACCTTTGGTCCACAAGGTTGGTGGACAGGGCCACTGTCAGCCGAGCAGACGCCCGCACCGCTGCAACCCTCCGGCGATGAGCACAGCGCGCTTCAGGCTGATGGCTGGCAGCCTGCCATCTACTCTGCGTCGCGTGGCGTGCTGCGTGACCCGATTCATTTGCCGACTCTAGGCCCGAAGGGGCACGTACCTGAAGAGTTCCTGATATTTGGACGTGTACCAGCGGGTCAGGCTGTGCAATTCCGCACCGGCGTTTGGATGGAGGATGAAACGGCGCTGACGCTTGCACTCGGCGCGCCGACGGCAAAGCAATTGTGGATCAACGGCGCCGAAGTGACAGGCGCGACGCCCGGCTACCTGTGGCTGGCGCCGGTGCGACTGAAGGCAGGTTTCAACCTCATTGAGTTTCGCCTCACCGCAGAACAGAACTTGAATCTACGTGCGTCGTGGGCGTTGGTGCGTGCGCCGGCGCGCTATGCGCGCCCCGAATGGATGACCACGCCCGACGAGCCGGTGTTGCATTCGCGCGTCAGCTTCTCTTGCGACATCGACATACCGTTCACGCCTGAACGCGCCACACTGCAGGTGGGCGCAGACGCACCTTGCCGCGTGCTGGTCAACGGCGTGGAGATCGGGCGGCAGGGTGGCTTTGATCCTTACCACAGCCCGGCGCGCGTGCAGCCTTATCCAGTATCCAACTTCCGACAAGGGCGCAACCGCATCGAGCTGGAGACGCAGGATGTCGGGCGCAAGGCGGCAGTGCTGGCGGATGGCGTCGCAATCAGCGCCGACGGGCAGCGTTTCACCTGGAGCAGCGGCCCTGCCTGGCAGGTGAGTCGTGACCATGCGCCGGTCACTCCGGTGCAGTTGCGCCGCCGGCAGTGGGCGGACATGATGTACGATTTCGTCAACGCCATTTTTGTAGACATGGATCCAGCCTTCTCGCATCTGTGGCGGCGACCGCATCCGCTGCCGCAAGCCGCCTGGCTGGAGGATCAATCGGCTGACAACACCGTCATAGCTGTGGAGACAGATGCGTTTGGCGGAGCGACGCGTGTCGAGTGGCTGCGCTGGCGACTGCCGCCCGGCGCACAGGAACTGAACATCCCTGTTGTCGGGCGGGCGCGCATCTGGATCGACGGTGTTGAGCATGAAATCACAGAACAGGGCGTCGTGCATCCTGGCGACGCGTCGACAGCGGCGCGCGTCGCCGTCATGCGCGTCGAGACAACGCGTGGCAACAGCGGTGGGCGTCTGTTGCGTGGTCCGGTCAGCTATCGAACTGGCGAAGGGCGCATGCGTTTCGGGCTGTGGGCCGAGCAAGGGCTGGAGAGCTATGCAGGCGGCATTCGCTACCGGACAGGCGTCCATCTCGAAGCGCGGCCGCAGGGCAAGGTCTGGCTCGATTTGGGGCGGGTGCGCGGCACGGCGGAGGTGTGGGTCAACGGTCGTGCTGCGGGCGTGCGTGTGCTGTCGCCCTATCGCTTCGACGTGACTGCGCTCTTACAGGTT
The DNA here is from genome assembly GCA_937981885.1 of uncultured Caldilinea sp. Classification (GTDB taxonomy): domain Bacteria; phylum Chloroflexota; class Anaerolineae; order Caldilineales; family Caldilineaceae; genus Caldilinea. The sequence goes on along the minus strand of CALJMI010000063.1, from coordinate 34,292 downwards.
GGCGAGAACCAGGTCGAGGTGCTGGTCTTGAATACGCTGGCGCCGTATCTAAACGTTCAAAGTCCGACATTTTATGTGTTTCCTGGTCAGTGCAATTCTGGGCTGATTGGGCCGGTCGTGCTCTTGCAACAGTAGCGCAACCGCCAGTTGTTGTGTACGTCCGGCGCTGGAGAAAGGTGCGCTTCAATTCCGAGATTCGCGTCTGAAAATTCCTGAAACGCTGATTGACACTGGCTAGAAAGTATGTTAAATTGTTTACAGTTTCCCAGATCGAAAGCAATCATTGTTGGTTCGCAAGCAAAACATAATAGTTAACTTGGTTTTCTGTTTTTTGCTTTTTGCATAGGCCGTGGCGTTCTGGCGGCGAGGTTTTGCGATTCGACTGCAATCCCCATGGAGCGCTTGACTTGACAATGTGATTCGGCTCAACTGAGACGCATCTCATTGTCAGCAAGCACGCGTTGGTTCACAGTGTGCTCTGACTGTTTCTGCGGTGGGCTACACCCGGTGTACAGCAGAAGATCGCTGTTTTTCATATCCATTCACGTGTTTCTAAACAAGGAGAGGAGTCCTATGGGAAAGGTCAAGTTTGCGAGTCTGCTTGTCATTCTGGTCATGCTGCTTGCTGCTTGTGGCGGCGCACCCGCTGCCGAGGCGCCGGCTGCACAGCCGCCCGCTGCGGAAGCGCCAGCTGCGGCGGCGCCGTCGGGCGAGGTTGCCAAGGAAGCGCCATCGCTGGCGGCCGCTGTAGCGGCTGGCACGTTGCCGCCACTGGAGGAACGTCTGCCGAAAGTGCCGTTTGTGGTGGGGCCTGGCGTGTTGCTCAGCGCAGAAAATGTGCCGGATTGGGCGCCGGGTCAATATGGCGGCACTTTGAACACCGCGCACAGCGTGGCAGACTGGGCGCCGGATGTCTTCGTCATGCTCAATGAGCCACTGCTATCGGCGCCAGACTTGAGCGTCCAGGGCATTCGCGGCAATGTGCTGGAGAGCTTCGAGGTAAGCGACGATAACACCGTCTTCACCTTCAAGATGCGCGAAGGGCTGAAATGGTCGGATGGCGTGCCAGTGACGACAGAGGATGTGCGCTTCACGTGGGAGAATATCTACGGGAACGACAAACTCTTCCCTGGCGGCGTGCCAGCCCGCTTCCGCACAGGTTATGATCCGGGCGGCGACCCGATGACGCTCGAGATTCTGGACGATTACAACTTCAAGCTCACTGCGACCAAGCCATATGGTGGCTTCCTGCGCAACATCACCATCGAAGGCTGGAATGGGTACACGGTGTTGGTCAATCCCAGTCATGTGTTGAAGAAATGGCACCCGGATTTCACGCCGATTGAAGAAATGGCCGAGGAACTGGCAAAGAACAACCTCACTGATGAGTGGTGGACGCTGTTCACCAGCCAGAAGCGGTGTGAGAACTGGCATGTGACCGCCGATCGCTGTATTGGGTTCCCCACGCTGAACCCCTGGATTTCCGTCCCGTCCGAGACGACCGGCGTCAAGGTCTTTGACCGCAACCCTTACTACTGGAAAGTGGATACTGAGGGGAAGCAGCTCCCGTACATCGACCGCATTGTCTCAGTGCAGGTGGAAGATGTCGAGATGGTCAACCAGCGCGTGCTGGCTGGCGATGTAGACTTCCTGCGTGAGAGCACGGCGCTGGTCAAAGTGCCGCTCTACAAGGAAAATGAAGAGCGCGGCGGTTTCCGTACAGTGTTGACCGACATGCATGTCGACTCCAGCATCCTCTATCTCAACCAGACCTTCCCCGATGAAACCTGGCGCAAGGTTGCGCAGGATATTCGTTTCCGTCAGGCGTTGAGCCTTGCCATTGACCGCGACGAGATCATCGAGAGCGTTTACTATGGCTTTGCGAGCAAACCGCTGGTCAGCGTTGGAGAGGAATTCTCGCAATATGATGTTGCCAGGGCAAATGCGCTGTTGGACGAGATGGGCTTGACCGAACGCGGCGCCAACGGTATGCGCATGGTTGATGGCCAGTCTTTCTCGATCCTGCTTGAGCATGGCGCGCATGCCCCAGACTTGGCGCCTGTGGCGGAACTGGTTTCAGAGCATTTGAAGGATGTAGGAATTGATGTGCAGGTGAAACAGATTGATCCGACCCTTTGGGGACAGAGAATTAACGCCAACGAAATCATGGCGACAATGTTCTGGGGTCATGACCAGGGATGGGACAGCGACTACAGCGGCAATGCCATGAATCGCGTTGGGCGCGCCTGGCAGCTCTGGTACAACACTGGCGGCTCTGAGGGTGAAGAGCCGCCGCAGTGGGTCAAGGACATGTACGCACTGGACGCCGCACGGTGGAGTTCGGTCTCCGGTTCGGATGAGTTCAATAAACTCAAGGAAGAGACCTTTGCCTGGTCGCGCACCAATTTGCCCATGATCACAATCGTCGAACAGGTGAAATATCCGATGATTGCGGCGAAGAATCTGCGCAATGTGGCGATCGCCGGCTATGCAATTGCCTCGAACTTCGCGGGTGAACAGTTGTGGTTTGAGCAGTAGTCAAGTAGATCGTAGAGCTGGCTGAAAAGGATAAATACTCTCATCAGCCAGCTCTGACTGCATGACATGATCTTGCGACGACGCTTCAGCAGGACATGGCGAACACGCCGGCTTGCAATGACCGGTGGGGGATGTTCACCATGTTCTGCTCTCCGATTTGTGAAGGATGGATTTGTTGTCTTCCAGGAGGTAGCCATACGTGCTTGTCTATATTATCCGCCGTCTGCTGATGCTGATCCCAATTCTGTTTCTGGTGTCGTTCATTGCGTTTTTCGTGATTGAACTGCCGCCTGGCGACTGGGTGTCGACATATATTACGCAGTTGCGCACGTCCGGCATTGAATTGTCCGATCAGGAAGCGCAGCGTCTGATCACGATGTACGGGTTTGATCAGCCCGCCTATATGCGCTACTTCAAATGGGTGTCCGGCATTGTGACGCGCGGTGATTTTGGCTGGTCGTTTCAGTGGGGAAGACCAGTAGGCGATGTGATCGCCGAGCGGCTGCCGATCACGCTGGCAATCTCATTGATGGCGTTGATTTTCTCGTGGTTGATTGCTATCCCGATCGGCATCTATTCCGCCACCCACCAATATTCGTTGGTTGATTATTTAGCAACCTTCATCGGGTTTATCGGGTTGGCGACGCCAGGCTTTTTGTTGGCGATGATTCTTGCCTGGGCGGCAAACCAATATTTGGGTTTCTCTGCCCTGGGGCTTTACTCAAAAGAGTTTCTGGACAAACCCTGGAGCCTTGCCAAAGCCATCGATATGCTCAAACACATGCTTTTACCGCTGATTATTATCGGCATGGCGAGCGCCGGCTCCACGATCCGCGTGCTGCGCGGCAATCTGCTCGACGAACTGAAGAAACAATATGTTGTCACCGCGCGAGCAAAAGGTGTGTCGGAAATTCGGCTCCTGTTCAAGTATCCGGTGCGGTTGGCGCTGAACCCGGTCTTCAGCACGATCGGCTGGTTGTTGCCTGCCATCTTTGCTGGCGAGGTGCTCATCTCGATTGTGCTGAGTGTGCCGTCGATCGGTCCGTTGCTCTTGCGGGCGACGTTGGCGCAGGATATGTACTTGACCGGCAGCATCGTGCTCATCCTGAGTGCACTGACGATTATTGGCAGCTTGATTTCCGATATTTATCTGGCCTGGGCGGATCCGCGCATCCGCTATGGAGGTCTCAGCAAATGAGCACACAGATTTCCGAACGCACTGAAGGCAGCGTTGCCGGCGGCGCTCCCTTGTTTGATGAAATCGAAGATCGCAGTCTTGGCGCGATTGATGAGCGGCTGGAAGCTGCAGACGAGCGCTTTTACTACGCCAATCCGTGGAAACTGATTATGTGGCGCTTCCAGCGTCATCGATTGGCAATGTTTTCGCTGTTCGTGCTCGTTGCCCTGTATCTGTGCGCTATCTTCGCAGAGTTCGTCAGCCCCTATTCAGCGACCACGCGTATGGCTGGCATGCAAATGGCGCCGCCAAGCACTATCCACATTTTTCACGAAGGGAGGCTGCATCGCCCCTTTATTTATCAGGTGGAGCGAACGCTGGATCAGGCGACATTTAAATATGTCTTCACCGAGGATGCCACTACCCCATACCCGATCCGATTTTTTGTGGAAGGGGAGCCGTACACCATGTTCGGTTCCTGGCAGACCAACATTCACCTGTTTGGCACGGGCGAAGGCGCGCCGCCGATCTTGCTCTTTGGCACCGATCAGCTTGGCCGCGACATCTTTTCACGCACGATATTTGGATCGCGCATTTCGCTTTCGATTGGCCTCCTCGGCGTGTTGATCAGTTTCGTGATCGGTGTGGCGATCGGCGGCGTCTCCGGTTATTTTGGCGGCACCACCGACGAGATCATTCAGCGTTTGATCGATGTGATCATCTCCATCCCGCTGATCCCCTTCTGGATGGCGCTTTCGGCTGCGCTGCCGCGCACCTGGTCATCAACGCAAACGTTCCTGGCGATCACGTTGATTCTGGCAGCGGTTGGCTGGACGGGGCTGGCGCGCGTGGTGCGCGGCAAGTTGCTGGCGCTGCGTGAAGAAGATTACGCGTTGGCGGCGCAGGTGGCTGGCGCCAGCAAGACGCGCATCATCTTCCGACACCTGATGCCAGGCTTCACCAGCCATCTGATCGTGTCGATCACGCTGGCGATTCCGGTCGCCATCCTCGGTGAGACCGCGCTCAGTTTTCTAGGTCTGGGCATCCAGCCGCCGGCCGTGAGTTGGGGCGTGCTGCTGCAAGATGCGCAGGATCTCATGGCGGTGGCGCAGCAGGCATGGCGTCTGATCCCTGCGGTCTTTGTGATCGGCACCGTGCTGCTCTTCAACTTCGTCGGTGATGGTCTGCGCGACGCCGCCGACCCGTATTCGGCGTGACCGTTTCTCGCATCGGTTGAAACCCATCAGAGCGAATGATTATGCAAAATACGAACAATGTATTGGTCGATGTGCAAGATTTGAAGGTGCAGTTCAACCTGCATGAGGGGACAGTGCACGCGCTTGAAGGCGTCAGCTTCCAGATTCAGCAGGGAAAGACTCTTGGCGTCATTGGTGAAAGTGGGTCGGGCAAATCGGTCACGGCGCAGGCGATCATGGGCATCATCCCGTCGCCGCCGGGCAAGGTGACAGGCGGGCGTGTACTGCTCAATCTACCCGAAAATGGCGCCAGCGTGCGCGTCGTCAACGTGACGGAACTGCCGCCTAGTGGGTCGGAGATTCGCAGCATTCGCGGCAAGGAAATCTCCATGATCTTCCAGGAGCCGATGACCTCCTTCAGCCCGGTGCACACCATCGGCAACCAGATCATGGAGGCGGTGCGCATTCACTATCCTGACGTGAGCAAGCAGGAGGCGCGCGACCGCACGATCGAGATGATGCGGCGCGTCGGCATTCCGAGGCCCGAGGAGCGCGTGGACGCCTATCCGTTCCAATTCTCCGGTGGCATGCGCCAGCGCGCAATGATTGCAATGGCGCTGGTCTGCCACCCGCGCCTGGTGATTGCCGACGAGCCGACCACGGCGCTCGACGTGACCATCGAGGCGCAAATCCTGGAGTTGCTCAAGGATTTGCAGGCCGAGTTTGGTATGTCGATCATGTATATCAGCCATGACCTGACCGTCGTCGGCAGTGTGGCCGACGACGTCATAGTGATGTATCTTGGGCTGGTGATGGAGCAGGCGTCCACGGACGAGTTGTTCGACAACCCGCTGCATCCCTACACCGAGGCGTTGTGGCGCTCGATCCCGACCATCGACGGCGATCTGGATCGACTGACGCCGATCCGCGGCACATTGCCCAGCCCCTTTGCCGTACATAAGGGTTGTCCGTTTTATTCGCGCTGCGAGAAGCGCATTCAGGGCGTCTGCGACCAGTCGCGGCCGCCGATGATTGAGGCGCGTCCCAGACATTGGGTGCGCTGCTTTCTCTACACGGATTCAAAATAGGAAAAGCACAGCTTATGACTGCAAATAACGACGTGCTGATGGAAGTTGAGGGACTGCGTAAGTACTTCCCCATCCAGAAGGGCTTCTTCAAACGAACCGTCGCCTTTATCAAGGCTGTGGATGATGTCAACCTGCGCGTGCGCCGCGGCGAGGTGCTGGGCGTCGTCGGCGAAAGCGGCTGCGGCAAGACGACGCTGGGGCGCTGCCTGGTGCGCGTCTACGAACCGACCGCGGGCAATATCGTTCTGAACACTGGCGATCAGGTGCTGCCTGTCACCGAATTGAGTGGTGAGCAGATGCGCACCTTCCGGCGCTCGGTGCAGATGATCTTTCAGGATCCATACGCCTCGCTCAACCCGCGCATGAATGTGTTGGAGACGGTCGGCGAACCGCTCAGAGTGAACAACATCGCCAGTGGTCGCGAGCTGGAAGAGCGCGTGGCGAAGGTGATCCAACAGGTGGGGCTGCGCGTCGAGCATCTGCGGCGCTATCCACACAGTTTCAGCGGCGGACAGCGCCAACGCATCGGCATTGCCCGCGCGCTGGTGGTCGAGCCAAAGCTGATTATCGCCGATGAACCGGTGTCGGCGCTCGACGTGTCGATCCAGGCGCAGATTCTCAACCTGCTCAAGGATTTGCAGGCGCAACAAGAGTTGACCTACATCTTTGTCTCGCACAATATGTCGGTGATTCGCTATATCAGCGACCGCATTGCAGTGATGTACGCTGGCAAGCTGGTCGAGCTGGGTCCTAAAGACGAGCTGCTGGCGCGCCCGAAACACCCATACACAGAGCTGCTGCTGGCGGCTGTGCCGCGCGCGGTCGATCGCCGTCGCAGCCATCGCACCGTCACCGCTGGCGAACCGCCCGATCTGGCGCGCCTGCCGTCGGGATGCGTCTTCCGCACGCGCTGCAAATATGCGCACGACCGCTGCGCCGAAGAAGAGCCGCAACTGCGCGAGCTGGAGACCGGGCACTTTGTCAGTTGCCACTTTGCCGAAGAACTCTCATTGGGAGGCGTTGTCCCACGTGTCAAGTCTCTCGCGGCGTAATTCGGGGCAGGAGTTTGCACAGCCGCCGGTCAGCGCCTATATCCTTGCGTACGGATTGTGGTTTTTCACATTCCTGGTCGGGTTGTTGGTTGCCTTCGCTGTGCGCGACCTCTATCAGATGGCGATGGTCTTCACGACCTGGGATCGCTACGCCGTTCATCTGTTCAATCAGTTTGGCGTCGTCGCGCTTGCGGTTGCGTTGATCGCGCTTGTCGTTGCCAGCGAGGCGTATTACCGCCACGGCGTGCCGAAACGCAACGTCTTTACGCGGTTTGCACGCGTCATCGGCCTTCTGGCGCTGATTTTGACATCGGTGCAGACGCTGCGTCTGGCGCTCGAAGTGATCGCCGGCGCGGTGAATCTGATCAGCGTGCTGATCCTTGTCGTTGTGCTGCTCGTTTACGCTTGGACGCGCACAATTCTCCACCGTCACTCTTCATCTTCATCGAATGTTCAACGTCAGACGACTTTGACACAAGCGGCGCGCGCCGCGACGCTGATCGGCGCCGCCGTCTTAATTGTGTTGCCGATCAAATTCCCGATCAACCTCTACGACGAAGGGCTGGCGCTGGTCAATGGAATGCGCATCCTAAACGGCGCCATTCCTTTTCGTGACTATTGGGCGATCTATCCGCCCGGTCAATCCTACGCGTTGGCGGCGCTCTTTGCGGTTGCAGGCGAGACGGTGTTGGTCGAACGCATCTACGACACGCTGGTGCGCATTGCGCTGGCGCTGGTGATCTACGTGCTGGCGGCGCAGCTGCTGCGTTCGTGGCAGTGGGCGCTGGCGCCCTATGTGGCTGCAGCTGTGTTGTTGGCGGCGGCCACTTTCTATGGCTATGCGGTCTTTCCGGCGCTGCTGCTTGGCTTTGCCGCGCTGGCGCTGGCCTTCCGCTATGTGGATGACAGTCGTCGGCGCTGGCTGGTCGGCGCGGGCGTATTGACCGGGTTTACAACGTTTTTCCGGCTCGACCTCGGCTTTTACACGGCGGCGTCGGTGGGTGTGCTGTTGATTCTCATCTGGTTGTTGCCACCCGACGACAGCCGCAGATGGCGCCATCGCACTCAACATCTGCTGGTCGATGTGACAGCGGCGGCGACGCCTGCATTGCTATTGATCGTGGCCTTCTACGGTTATCTTGTCAGCGTGGCAGGGTTTGCCGTAATGGTTGACAACTTGCTCGTCTTTCCTGCCACCACTTTCCGCGCCGTGCGCTGGCTTCCCTATCCCGCACTGACGCCGGACTGGTCGATCTGGTCGGGGCCAGGCGGCGTCGATGTTCGACTGGAGCGGATGTTGGGGGATTACTTGCGCTTCTACATTCCGCTGCTGGTGTACGGGCTGTCAACGCTGTTGCTGGTCTGGTCGGCAGTGCGTTCGCTGCGTGGTGGAGCGCGGTTTGCACGCACCGACGTTATGGCGGCGTCGCTGGTCGTGATGGGCGTCGGGATGTTCGTGCAGGCGTTGAGCCGGTACGACGAGATTCATGTGCTGCCGGCGTCGCTGGTCGTGGTAATTCTGATCACGTGGCTGGTGCGACAAATCCCTGCCAGGCAATGGGATCGCCCGATTGTGGCGGCGCCGGTCGTGATTGTGCTGCTCACACCGGTGTTGCTCTATTTCGTGTCGCCGTATTTGGATTTGGCGGAGTACGTGCGTCGTCACCCGCCAACTGCGTGCTTTTCGACGCTGCCGCGCGCCGGCTGCGTGGCGACGCTGCCAGGGCAGGAAGAGATCGTGCGGCTTCTTGATCGGCAGTCGCCAGATCGTGGTCCGATCTTTTCGGGTTTGTTGCGCCACGACAACGTCTTTGTCAACGATGTCAGCATCTACTTTCTGGCTGGCCGCCCAATCGCCACGCGCTACCACGAGCTGCATCCCGGCGTAACGACCACGCGACCGGTGCAGGAGGAGATGGTCGCCGAATTTGCTACGCACAAGCCAGAATGGTTGGTGCTGCTGACGTGGGGCAATCCAAACGAACCGAATGCCAGCCGTTTCAACAGCGGCGTTACGTTATTGGACGATTACATTCGCGAACACTATCGCAAGTCACTCACCACCGGCGCCTACGAGTTGTGGCGTCGGCAATCGCCATGATCAAGCTGAGGAGCGAACTATGTTGAAAGTAGCCGTCGTCGGCATGGGCAACATCGGCAATACCCATGCGCCGGTCTATCAAGCTGACCCGCTGGCGGAGCTGGTCGCCGTGTGCGACATCATCAAGGAGCGCGCCGACAAAGCTGCCGCGCGCTATGGCGTGCGCGCCTACTATAGCGTTGAGGAGATGCTCAAGCACGAGCAACTTGACGCCGTCAGCATCTGCTCGGCAGGCGTGGAGAATGGCGGCGACCATTTCGAGCCGACGATGCAATGTCTGGAAGCCGGGCTGCACGTCTTGGGCGAGAAGCCGATCTCCAACGAGATTGAGAAGGCGCGGCAGATGGTGGCGAAGGCTGACGAGAAGGGCGTCTACTACGGCATCAACCTCAACCATCGCTTTGTGCCGCCGGCCGCGAAGGCGAAACAATGGGTCGAGGCGGGACGGCTGGGCGATCTGCTGCTGATCAACATGACGATGTGGATCGGCAATCCCAACGAAAGCTCGCCGTGGTTTCATATCCGTGCGCTGCACCCTCATTCGCTCGACATCATGCGCTACTTCTGCGGCGATGTCGAGCGCGTCCACGCTTTCTTCAACCGAGCGCCGGGGCGCATTTGCTACTCCAACGTGCAGGTGAATTTGCAATTTGCCAACGGTGTGGTCGGTCATCTGACCGGCAGCTACGACGCCAACCCGCGCCACAACCTGGAACGATGCGAGGTGATGGGCACGAAGGGGCGCTTTGTGCTCGACAATCTCTACGAGGAGCTGACGCTCTATCCGCGTGATTCGGATGAGTTGACCGTGATTCGCAACAGCATCATGGGCGGGCTGAGCGGCTTCAGCGCCACCTTCAGCAACCGCATCCATCGCTTCCTGGAGCAGGTGAGCGCCGGCGTGCCGCGCGAACAACTGGAGGCGTCGGGGCATGAAGGGCTGGCGGTGCAGGAGATCATCGAGGCGGCGATTCGCTCGTTCCAGACGGGGCGCGCCGAGGAAGTGCCGGTGGTGTGAAGAGTCTGGCCAGAACCTGCGGCTGGGAGCCGCAGCTACATGATTGGGTTATTTTGTTAATCTTCATGATTCACCGGCGCTCAGGGTGGATCGAGCGAAAGTGTGAGCACGGATGACGGCAAAACTCGGTCTCGGCGTGATCAGCTTTGCGCACGGGCACGCCAATCTCTACTGCGACCGCCTGGCGACCTTCGACGATGTCGCGCTGATCGCTTGTTGGGACGACGATGAGGGACGCGGCGGCGCGGCGGCGACGAAGTATGCAATGCGCTACTCGCCGCATCTGGAAGACCTGCTCGACGACCCGGCGGTGCAGGCGGTGATCGTCACCTGCGAGACGAACCGTCACGCCGAGATGGTGTTGGCGGCGGCCGCAGCGGGCAAGCATATCCTTTGCCAGAAGCCGATGGCATTGACGCTGGCACAGTGCGACCGCATGATCCAGGCAGTCGAGGTGGCGGGCGTCAAGTTCATGATGGCGTATCAGATGCGCCACGACCCGTCGAACCAACGCATCAAGGCGCTGATCGACAGCGGCGCAGTTGGGCGGATCAGTCTGGTGCGTCGGCGGCACTGCATCCCGGTGCTCTTCAACGCAGGCTTTGTCACCGGGCCGACGCGCTGGCATCTCGACCCGGTGCAGAACATGGGCATGTTCATGGACGACGCCAGCCACGCCACCGACTTTCTCCACTGGATTTTGGGGCGCCCGACCAGCGTGATGGCGGAGATCGACAACACCATCACGGACGTTGCGCCCGACGACACTGGCGTCGCCATCTATCGTTACGCCAGCGGCGCCATGGCGGTGCTGGTCAACTCCTCGGTGACGCTGGCGGGTGAGAACACGACCGAGGTCTACGGCGACCAGGGCGTGATCATCCAGAACCACGACGATCTGGTGTCGACCAATGGCCCGCTGCCGCCCCATCCGATTGCATTGAAGTTCTATGCGCGCGGCGACCATCAGTGGCAGGATCAGGGCGTCGCCATTCCCGCCAGCCATGCCGAGCGCATCGCCGCGGTGCCGCGCGCCTTTGTCGACTGCATCCTCCACGACCAGCCGCCGCCCACCACGGCATACGACGGGCGCGTGTCGGTCGAGATGGTGCTCGGCGCCTACCGCTCGGCGCGTGAGGGGCGCCGAATACACTTCCCGTTGGTTGAATGAGCGATAAAGTCAATGGCACGCGAATGACGCAGACTGGGCGGATTTTCGCTGATCTGATCCGCGTCTATCCGCCCAATCCGCGTCATCCGCGGTCTATCAGCAGAAGGCAAGTGCAATGTCACTGATCACAATTATCGGGCGCGGGCATGGCGGGACGCGCGCCATCTCCCACACCTTGATCGCCAGCAATGTCTACATGGGCGAGCCGCTCAACCGCTCCGGCGATCTGCTGCCGCCGCAGCCGATGTACGACGCCTGCCGCGTGCTGGCGCGCTACGTCGAGTGGAAGGGCGGGCTGGAATGGGATTTCAGCGCGCTGCACACCATGCCGATCCCGCAGGAGTTCATCGACCTGATCCACGAATATCTGAAGAAAGTTTTGGCGGCGAAGGACGAGCACAAGGGTTGGAAGATTCCCGAAACGACGCTGGTCTTTCCCTGGATCGTGCGCATGTTCCCCGACATCAAGTACATCCACTGGGTGCGCAACCCGCGCGACAACATCCTGTCGCGCCACCTCACCGACGACCTGGGCGACTTCGGTGTGCCGCAGCCCGACGCCGAGCAACTGCTGCGCGAACGCTACCCCGCTCTGGTGGACGCCGCCGCTACGCCGGAACAGTTCGAGGAGCTGGTCTGGCGCGTGCGCCGCGCCGTCTCCTGGCAATATCAGCACGCCATCGTCGCCGCCACGCCGAAGCCTGCCAACTGGATCGCGGTGCGCTTCGAGGATTTTGTCAACCAGCAGGAAGCGACGCTGGCGCGGTTGGAAGCCTATCTGGGCATCCCGCTCGGACGCATCATCGTGCGCCGCGAAGTCGTGGGACGCTACGACCGCGCTGAGGGCGCCAGCTACTTCGACTTTCTGGAAGAAGGGATGCGCGAATTCGGCTATGAAATCCCTGGATAGGCATCATGAAAATGCCGCCAACCTTCCCGGAAGCTCTGAGCTTCCGGGAAGGTGATCAGCAGCGGCGTTCGACTTCCAGCCGGACGCCGCTGCTGATCACCGATGTCACGCCGGAGGCGATGACCTACTGCATAAATCCGCCAAATTCGCATAATCCGCGTTCTATTGGCACATTTATCGACACAATTGTTTAGGAAGGAACAAGTTATGCCTGCACGCCGTAACCGAAAACCAAATATCGTTCTGCTCGGCATCGACTCGCTGCGCCGCGACCACATGAGCAGCTATGGCTATCATCGCCTGACGACGCCGCACATCGATCAGTTCGCCACAGAGGGCGCGCTCTTCGAGCAGACCTTCTGTCCTTACATCCCGACGACAAGCGCCTACGCCTCGATGCTGACCGGGCAGGATGTCTTCACGACGCAGGTCGTTGCGCTGCGCCACAAGGGGCCGCTGCGCGCCGAGGTCAAGACGCTGGCGGAAATCTTGCGTGAGGAGGGCTACGACACGACCTGCGTCGGTTTTACGGGCAACCCCAGCTCGCGCGGCTTCGATAAGTACATCGACTATCCGGCGTGGGGAAGCTGGAACGAGGGACGCAGCCCCAAGGCGCAGAATCTCAACGACGTGGCGCTGCCGGAGTTGGATCGGCTGGCGCGCAAACGCAACCCGTTCTTTCTGTTCCTGCGCCATATGGATCCACACTCGCCCTATCTGCCGCCGGCGCCCTTTGAGCGCATGTTCTACCACGGCAACGAGTTCGACAAGCGCAACAAGTCGATGGAGCCGGTGATGGCCTTCAAGCCCTTCCGCGACTTCTTCGCCAGTTGGATGCCGCCAGGCGTCACCGACAAGGAGTACATCATTGCGCAGTATGACGGCGCGGTGGCGTACATGGACGCCGCCATCCGCAGCATCTTCACGGCGCTGGAAGCGCGCGGGCTGGCGGAGGAGACCATCGTCGTCGTCAACGGCGACCACGGCGAAACGCTCTACGACCACGACTGCTACTTCGACCATCACGGCCTTTACGAGCCGACGTTGGTCGTGCCGCTGATCATCCGCTATCCGGGCAAAGTTCCCGCCGGCGTGCGCATCAAGGGCTACAACCAACACAAAGACCTGGTTCCCACGCTGCTAGAGCTGGCGGAAATTCGCCGCGACGATCTGCGCTTCGATGGGCGCTCGCTCATGCCGATGGTGCGCGAGGAGGTCGCCTCGCACGAAAGCGAGTTCTACATCACCGAATGTACATGGATGCGCAAACACGGCTGGCGCACGCCGAACTGGAAGCTGATCGTGGCGCTGGAGCCGGACTTTCACTTCAAGCCGCCGGTCGAGTTGTACAACCTCTTCGAGGACCCAGAGGAGACGGTCAACCTGGCGGAGTCGCAGCCGGAGATTGTCACCGAACTGACGCGGCGCATGCACGCCTGGATCGCCCAGCGCGAGACGGAGACAGGCCTGCCCAACCCGATCTACAACCAGCCCGGCTGGCACGGCACGGAAGGCATTGACTATTTCACGAGCTCGCAGCAAGCCTACGACACCCTGCATATCGGCGACCCGGCGCAGGCGGCGCGGCTGCAATCAAGATCAAGATAGTGTTTCGTGTTTCGTGTTGCGTCAGCGAACGAAATCACACGCACCACGCACCACGCACCACGCACCACGCAACACACACCACGCAACACGCAACAAGGAGGAACCAAAATGCTCACCCAACAACAGATCGACTACTTCAAGGCAAATGGCTACGTCAACGGCGGACAGGTGCTCAGCGACGATGAGGTCGAAGTCCTGCGCGCCGAGATCATGCGCACCATCGAGGAGCGCGACCGCACCGACATCCCGCAGCCCGTGCTGGTGCGCAACCTGTCCAGGGATGAATCGTCGCCTGTGTGGCAGATCGTCGACATCTGGATGTCCAGCCCGCCCTTTCACAAGCTGATCAGCCACCCCAAGATCACAAAGGGGCTGGCGCAGCTCACCGACGCCAGCGAACTGCGCATCTGGCACGACCAGATTCAATACAAACCGGCGCAGATCGGCGGCGTCAACATGTGGCATCAGGACGCGCCCTACTGGCCCATCATCGAGCCGATGACCGAGGTGACGGCGTGGGTGGCGCTCGATGACGCCGATGAAGACAACGGCTGCATGAGCATGGTGCCTGGCTCGCACCTGTGGGGCAACAATATCGACTTTCTGCACACGCTCAAGAACTATGAGGACATGCCTGTGGAGTTTGACGGCCACGAGATCAAGGTCATCCGTTGCCCGGTCAAGAAGGGCGAGGTGCACTATCACCATGCACTGACCTGGCACGGCAGCCACGCCAACAAAAGCGGTCGCCCGCGTCGCGCCATCGCCCTGCACTACATGACCGGCGAGACGCGCTACGTCGCCAGCGGCAACCACGTGATGAAGTCCTATGTCGAAGTGGCGGACGGCGAGATTCTGAAAGGGAAATATTTCCCGAAGGTCTACCCAACGATTGAGGAATGAGTGAATTGTTGCGTGTTGCGTAAGTCGTGAGTTCAGGACCACGAAACACGCACCACGCACCACGCAACACGTGGAAAAATTTTTGCAACCACCCAACATCCTGCTGATCCACGTCGATCAGCACCGCTTCGACTGCGTGGGCGTCAATGGGCATCCGGCAGCGCACACGCCCAACCTGGACAGGCTGGCGGCGGAAGGCGTGAATTTCACGCACGCCTTCTGCCCCATCGCCGTCTGCATGCCGGCGCGCACGTCATTGATGACCGGTTGTTACGCCACGCAGCACGGCTGTCTTGTCAATGACGGCGTTGAGGGCCACCGACTTGCGTGCAGCGATTTGCCTGTCTTCAGCCGCACGCTCAAGGCGGCGGGCTACACGCTCGGTTACGTCGGCAAGTGGGGGATCGGGCTCGACGCATCGCCTGCAATGCTTGGCTTCGACGATTACATCCCCGCTTCGGCGTATCGGGGATGGCGGGCAGCGCAAGGATTGCCGCCACCGCCGCGTACGAATGGCTGGTTTGGCGAACCGGACACGGGCGTCACGCCGGAACAGAGCGCACTGGGGTGGGGCGCCGATCAGGTGTTGACTTTGTTGGAGCGGTACGCCGGCGTCCCATTCTTTCTGCGTTGGGACCCTGATGAGCCGCATCTGCCATCGAAGCCGCCAGAACCCTTTGCATCGTCGATCAAGCCGGAGCACGTCCCACCCTGGCGGAGCTTTCCTGACCCGCTGCAAGGCAAACCGACCATCCAGCGCCAGCAACTTCGCTCGTGGGGCATCGACGGCTGGACGTGGGAGCGTTGGGCGCCGGTCGTGGCATATTACCTCGGCGTCGTGGCGTTGATCGACCATCAGATCGGGCGCATCCTGGCAAAGCTGGACGCGCTGGGGCTGGCGGAGCGGACGCTCGTCGTCTACACCAGCGACCATGGCGATCTCTGCGGCGGCCACGGCATGATCGACAAGCACTATGTGATGTATGATGATGTGATGCGTGTGCCGCTGATCATGCGTTTGCGGGGGCGGTTGCCTGCGGGATACACCGTCGATGCGTTCGTCACGTCGGCACTCGATCTGGCGACGACCTTCTGCGCGGTGGCTGGCGCAGAGCCGCCACCCACCTTTCAGGGGCACGATCTGGTCGAACTGGCAAATGGTGGCCCACCGCAGCGCGACAAGGTTTTCGGCAGCTATCACGGTGCACAGTTCGGCGCATACAGTCAGCGCATGGTGCGCACGCGTGAGTGGAAGTACATCTGGAACCCAACGGCGGAGGACGAGATGTATCACCTGACCGTCGATCCCGGTGAACTGCAAAACTGCGCTGTGAATCCAGGCTGCGTCAATATTCTGCACGCGCTGCGTCGTGAACTGGCGGAATGGATGGAGGAAACCAAAGACCCGCTGCTGAACGAATGGACGCGCCGTCAACTGTTGGACGGCTATAAAACGTAACAGGCTCAACCGGATTTGATGTGGTCAACGGCTACAGCGGATTCGGACGGCAGCGGATTCGCTTTTCGGTCAACGTAACAAATTCGTTCCGGTCTGCATCCGTTGTAGCTTTGTTCGGCGCAACCACACCGTAACCAAGAGAACTACGTAACATGCTTTTACCTTTCTGGAAGCCTCTAAGCTTCCGGGAAGGTATACTTTCACGGCGTCGGCAAGTCGCCCCTCGCCCCTGTTGATGGAGGAAAGAACATGATTCGTGCATGTGTGATTGGTCTTGGGCCGATCGGCAATCGGCACGCCAACCTGCTCAGGTCCGACCCGCTGGCGGAGCTGGTGGGCGTCTGCGACATCATCCGTGAACGTGCGGACGCCGCCGCAGCCAGACTTGATGTGCCGGCGTTCTACGATGTCGAGCAGATGTTGCGCCGCCTGGCGCCCGACATGTGCGTCGTGGCGACAGGCGGCGAGGAATACGGCAGCGACCACTACCTACCCACCATGCAGGCGCTGGAGGCAGGCTGCCATGTGTTGGGTGAGAAGCCGATCTCCAACCGCATCGACCAGGCAGAAGAGATGGTCGCAAAAGCGCGCGAGAAGGGCGTCTGCTACGGCATCAACCTCAACCACCGCTTTACGCCGGCCGCCTATCTTGCCAAGCGTTGGCAGAACGAGGGGCGGCTTGGTCACCTGCTTTTTGTCAACATGAGCATGTGGATCATGAACCCGCGCGAAAGCTCGCCCTACTTTCAGATCAAGGCGCTGCACCCCCACACGGTCGATATCATGCGTCACTTCTGTGGCGATGTCGAGGCAGTGCAGTGCTTCGCCACCAAAGCGCCGGGCCGCAAAATCTGGTCGACCGCCACCTTCAACATGCGTTTTAAGAACGGCGTCGTCGGCACGCTCACCGGCAGCTACGACATCGAGCGCGGCCATCCGATGGAGCGCTGCGAGGTTGCCGGCGTGAAAGGACGCTTCGTGATCGAGGATATGTACCGTGAGGTCACGCTCTACCCGGCGGGCGACCTGGAGAAGCGCGTCTACACCAATCCGGTCTTCGGTGGGATGCGCGACTTCGAGGAGACCTTTCTCAACCGTCAGCACCGCTTCCTGGAGCAGCTCACCGCTGGCGCCAAACCGGAGGAGATCGATGGCTCCGGCGCCGATGGCTTGGCTGCGCAGAAAGTGCTTGCCGCCGCCATCGAGTCGCTGGAAAAAGAGACGGTCGTGTATGTGAAGTAGGCGCGGTTCTCAACCGCACATTCCTGTTTGACCGAGTTTGACCGAGACCGTGCGGCTGTGAGCCGCACCTACTGTTTGACCGAGACTGTTTGACCGAGTTTGACCGAGACCGTGCGGCTGCGAGCCGCAGCTGGTATCGTAAAAGTGAGCAGGTAATAGACCGGAGCCGCAGCGAATTGAACGAGATTGCGTCGTAGATGGGTCAATTGCCTGCTCACAACGATACTCGCTATACTAGAGACAGCTATTGTGTGAAGTGCGGGTTCGGCAGCAAACGAAACCGCAGCCGCACCGAAGTAGGTGCTTGAAACTAGACAGGTTGAAAGAGGGCAATTGCCCCCCACCGGTGCGAACGAAGAGAATCATGGGCATAAAGCCAGCATACCAGGATGTAGGTGCATCGCATCGATGGCGCCAAGCCGAATCAGCGCACGAGTGATAAGGAAAGGAGATAGACATGAAAATCCTCTACGTTGGTGTGGATATTGCGCAGGCCAGCTTCGATGGCGTAGCCTGGTGCAAACGGTCACAGAGACAAATCTATCATTATGTCAATGAAACGGCTGGCTATCGCCAGTTTGCCGAGCGAATCGAGACGTTGCGCAAAGCGGAAGGCGCAGAAGCTATCCATTTGATTGTCGAACCGACTGCAGGCTATCAGACAGGTCTCCTCCTCTTTGCCTATCGGCGGGGTTGGCTAGTCACGCAGGTCAACCCCTTGCAGGTGCGGCGTTGGGCGCAAAGTGCTGGCAAGCGCGCCAAGACCGACGTTCAGGACGCATTGATGCTGGCAGAGTACGGCGAGCGTATGCAACCTCCTCCGCAGGAAGAAGTGGCCGCCGAGTTGCAGGCGCTCGATCTGTTGCTGCGCCGTCAACAAGATGTCAAAGAACTGCTTCAGAGCGAGCGGAATCGGCATTTCAATCTCCAACATCATCCTCATCTACCTGATAGTGTGCGGCAGAGTCTTCAGCGCACTATCGAGCAATTGGAACAAGAACTAAACCAGCTTGAGAAGGATATCGAGACCTTTCTCAAGTGCCATACGTATTTGGATGACGAACAACGCCTGCTGCGTTCCATTCCTGGCGTTGGCGCCAACAGCGTCCTCCCTCTGCTTGTCCTGTTGCATCGTTTCCGCGCAATTACCTCTGGCAAAGGTACAGCGAAACAATTGGTTGCCTTTCTCGGTCTCGATCCGGTGCCCTATCAAAGCGGTCGTTCCGTACATCGCCCCTCATTCATTTCCAAGAAGGGCGACAAGATGGGCAGGGCGCTACTCTATATGGCTGCGTTGGGCGGTGTCTCGGGCCATAATCCCCTCCGCACTTTCTATCGTGCTTTGGTCGACCGCGGTAAACCGAAAAAGGTTGCTCTCGTCGCATCTGCTCGCAAGATTCTCGTCTGGGCTTGGGCTGTCTTTTGCTCTCGTACTCCTTTCGTCGCTGTCCCACAACCCATTACTTGAATCTTGTCAGTTGACTTTTACGAGAGAATCTACTTAGTATCAATAAGGAGACAATCGATGCAACTTGGCGCAAATTCTGTTCTCTTCGGCGGCTACCCGTTGGAGACCGCCTTTCGCTATCTGGCGATGGCTGGCTATGATGGCATCGAGCTTTCCGCCATCGACGGTATGAGCGAGCATCTGGTGCTGGAGCGCTGGCGTGAGTTGGCGCCGGAGATCAAGCAGCTTGCGGCGACCTATGGGCTGGCGCTGTTGGCGATGGAACAGCCCTCGCGCGATGCCGCCAAGATGGAGCTGGCGATGCAAGCCGCGGTCGAACTGGGCGTGCCGATCATCAACTGCGGCCCTGGCGGCAAGTCCGACGACGAAGCCAGCCTTGTGCAAGCCATCGACGAGTTAGGTGAACTGGCGCTTAAGGCGGAGCGCTACGGCGTCACCCTTTGCGTCAAAGCGCACGTCGGGCAGGCGGTCTATAACACGCCGACGACGCTGCGTATGATGAACGCTATCACCTCGTCAGCGTTTGGCGTGGACATGGATCCGTCGCATATTCATCGCGCCAACGAAAACCCGGTCGAAGCCATCGCCGCCGTGATCAGCCGCGTCAAGCATGTACACATCCGCGACTGCAAGGGGCGGCAGCAAGGCCCAGGCAAACCGGAGGAGCAGGCCAACGGTCGCGGCGACATCGATCTGGTCGGCTACATCCGCGTGCTGCACGAACATGGCTACACCGGCCCGCTCGACCTGGAGATCATCGGCGCCAAAGCGTACACTGTTGAGCAATGTTGCATCATCGCCGCCGAGTCGCGCGGGCACATGCAGGCGTGTTTGCAGGCGTGCGGGGCGCGGTAGAGCGCGGATGACGCGGGTTGGCGGATTAGAGCGGTTTCATCGTATACTACACCCAATTCTTCTTGAACAGCCCATCTCATAAAGTTTAGGTGAAAGGCGTTTTGCGCGCACAAGGAGACGAACGATGAACGGTCTCATGATGAACTGGCAGTTGACCATCGACAAAATTTTGGAGCATGGCAATCGCCTGTACGCCCACAAGCAGATTACGACGATGCAGCCCGACGGCTCGCTCTTTCGCTACACCTACGCCGATCTCTACCGCCGCAGCAAGCGTATGGCGAAGGCGTTGGTCAAGCTTGGCGTCGAACCGGGTGACCGCATCGGCACCTTTGCCTGGAACAACTATCAGCATCTGGAATTGTATTACGCCATTCCGGGCGCAGCGGCGGTTTGCCATACGCTCAACATCCGCCTTTTTCCCGACCAGGTCGCCTACATTGTCAACCATGCCGAGGACAAAATTGTCTTCGTCGACGGCACGTTGATTGCGCTCTATCAGAAAGTGGCGCCGCACACGCCAGGAGTGCAATATCATGTGCTCTTCAACGCCCCACGTGAAGCAAAAGATGCGCTGCTCAACGTTCTATTTTACGAAGACCTGATCGACGCCAGCGACGAGGAATTCGCCTGGCGCAGCACCGACGAGAACCTGGCGATGGGCATGTGCTACACCAGCGGCACGACCGGCGAGCCAAAAGGCGCGCTCTACTCACACCGCTCGATGTTCCTGCACACGATGGGTGAGAACGCCGCCAACGCCCTGGGCGTGCGCGAGTCGGACATCGTGCTGCCGGTTGTGCCGCAGTTTCACGCAATGGCATGGGGACTGCCCTATGCGTGCGTGGCGTCGGGCGCCGAGATCGTCATGCCGGGTCCGCATCTGCGTCCGCAGCCGCTCGCCGACCTGATCGCCAACGAGCGCGTCACCATTGCGGCGGGCGTGCCAACGATCTGGAACGGTCTTTATCACGAACTCAAGCAGAACCCGCGCGACATTTCCTGTGTGCGCGCGTTGGTGGTCGGTGGTTCGGCGATGCCGCGTTCGCTGATCGAAGCTTACGAAAAGGAGCTGGGCGTCAACGTGCTCCATGCGTGGGGGATGACCGAGATGTCGCCGCTCGGCACCGTCTCGATCCCGCTCAAGGCGCATGAAGCACTCGACGATGCGGCGCGCTGGGACATCAAGGCAAAACAGGGCTATCCGATCCTGGGCGTCGAGCTGCGTATCGTCGATGAAGTCGGGCGCGAACTGCCCTGGGACGGCAAGACGATGGGCGAGCTGCAGGTGCGCGGCCCCTGGATCATCCGCCAGTATTTCAAGCGCGAGCTGACGCCCGACTATATGACCGAAGATGGCTGGTTCCGCACCGGCGATGTGGTGACGATGTCGCCCGATGGCTACATGACCATCACCGACCGCACCAAAGACCTGGTCAAGAGCGGCGGTGAATGGATTTCGACGGTTGAATTGGAGAGCGTCATCATCGGCCACCCCAAAGTGCTCGAAGCCGCCGTGATTGCCATCCCCGACGAGAAATGGTCAGAGCGACCGATGGCGTGCGTCGTGCGCACACAGGACGGCTGGGATCTCACCGCTGAGGAATTGCAGGCGTATCTCGCCGAGCGCGTCGCCAAATTCTGGGTGCCCGACCGCATCGTCTTCATTGACGAAGTGCCCAAGACTAGCGTTGGCAAGTTCGACAAGAAAGTGCTGCGCCGTCAGTTTGCGGAAGGGCAGTTGGGGTAGACTTCGCCAGCACTTCAGGCGGTTGTGCGCTACAGCGAGATTCCCATGAGTCCGCGCGTAATCTGGAAGTCGATATTGCCCGCACGCATCCGCTGCGGCGTGTAACGATGGGCGGCGAGATCACCTAGCCTGGCGAGAATCTGCGTGGCCCAGCCTGCCGGGTCGTCGTCGAGCAGCAAGTCCAGTTCGGGCGCCAGGTCAGGCGGGCAGTCGGCTGCGGTCGCCAGCTCCAGCACGGGCGTGAGCGGATGCCCCTGCACTGGCTGCGCACCGACGTAAGCGAGCACGACATCGACGCCCGCAGCGCCAAGTCCGGTGATGATCTCGACCGGATGGTCGGTTGGCGTCGCCATGATGTGGAAGCCGGGCGCAGCAATGCGACTTGAATAAGCGAGCGTGGGCTGAAGCCGCGCCGGTTCGACAAAGAGCGCATCGACGAACTCAGCGCTGTGCAGCAAGTGCCCCGACTGTGCTGCGACGACAGAACCGCCAGCGTCGACAATGCTCGCCGCCAGTTCAGCCAGGACGTGGGCTGCGTTTGCAGGCGGCGGCGCTGTCGCCTGCAGACCAATGCGCAGCGACGCCAGCCCGCCTTGCACAGGCTTCGGTGCAGCGTCGGCAGCAGCGGTTTCGGTGAACCACGCTTCGATCTTGTCGAGCACGCTGGCGATGCCGCCGTCCAACTGCACGCTTGCCCAGCCAAAGCGGTCGAGGTCGTAGCCAAGTTCGGCGAGGCGGCGGCGCATAAAGTCGTTGTGGGTCACCTCGCAGCCGTGTTCGAGCAGCAGGCAGCGCCCGGCCATGCGGTGCGTGGCATAGCCAAGCAGCGTCGGCGCCGACATCGTGATCGCCTCGCCGGTGGCGTCGGAACAGCCCTCGGTGTGCACCAGCGCCACATAGCGCGACCGCCCCGGCCCCAATCCCACACGCCGCCGGTTGAGCCGATCCGCCGCCATGCGCGCCACCTGCGCCGCACACAAGCTTGTCGGCACAATCAGCCCCACCTGTTCAAAGACGGGGCCATCAGGTGTATCCAGCGCCGGATACGCAAATTCCAACTTTCGCAATGGCGGCCTCACTGCTAGAGGCGTCCCCCCACCAATCTCTGCTCTCCAATCTCCCGTCTCTTCTCCCCCTCCCCCAATCTCCTTCTCTCCTCCCTGCCGCCAATTCCGCCAAATCTGCACCTGCGCATGACCTGCACGCTCGCCGGCCGTGCGTTCGCCCGACGCCACGCGCAGCGTTCGCTCGACCAGCGCGGCGCCCAGTTCCGCCATCGACGCGCCGTCGAGATAGGCGCCGGCGTTGACATCCATGTCTTTGGCGAGCAACTCGTAGCGTGGTGTGGTGGTCACGACTTTGATTGTCGGGACAAAGGGAAAATTGGTCACCGAGCCGTTGCCGGTGGTGAAGTAGATGAGGTTGCAGCCCGCCGCCACCTGCCCGGCGATGCTTTCCAGATCGAGGCCCGGGCTATCCATGAAGTAGAAACCTGGTTCGCACATCGGTTCACTGTAATCGATGGCGAAGTCGAGCCGTGTGTCGGGGTGCTTCTTCATCGCCGCGCCGATCGATTTGAGGATGATGTTGTACAGCCCGCGCAATTTGTTGCCGTCCGACGGGTTGCCTTCCGCCGAGGTGTGGTGCGCGGCAGCGTAGGCGACGAAGCGGTCACGGATCGCCAGATAGCGCTGCGCAGTGGCAAGATCGCGCACTTTGTCGAGCATGTACGGTTCGGCGCCGATCAGTTCCGGCGTTTCGGCGATATTGGCCCCGCCGCCGTAGCCGACGATGGTGTGCGCCGCCCAGCCGATCAGCGGATTTGCCGACACGCCGGAGAACGCATCCGAGCCGCCGCACTGTAGCGCCAGCTTGAGATGCGCAGCGGATGCGGGCGCGCGCTGCGTCTGGTTGACGGCGTCGAGCCAACCAAGTACGATCTCGCCTGCCCGCGCCAGATTCTCCTCGAACGCGCCGTGCAGCGACAGAAAGGTGTGGAGTGTTTCATCGAGTGGATAGCCGTGTTCGCGCATGAATTGTTGCAGCACGGCGTTGTTGATCGGCTCCCAGCCGGCGTCCACGGCCAACACCGCGCCGACGTTACTGTGCACCATGAAGCCGGCCAGCGTGCGCAGCACGTGTGCGCGGTTGTTGGCATTGGGCGTGCTGCCTTCAGTGTGCGCCGCCGCCACGATGCCGTCGATGTTCGCATAGGCTGACGCGGCGCCTTTCAGCCGCTCCTCCAGCACACGCACGAAACTGCCGGTCGCCGAGCTGGTTCCAAGCAGCACGATGAAATTACGCGTGCCGACGCCGCGCACGCTGCTGCGTCGATAGCCGAGAAAGGTTGGCGCCGGTTCGATGCGCGGCGTCGGCGGTGCGGGTTGAAAGATGGTCGGGTCAAGCGCATAGTCGATGGCGCGGTCGGTAAAGTTGGCGGTTGCAGGCAACTCGGCTGCAATGCTGCGGTTGCGCAGCGAGTGCAGCACGCGCTCGTTGCAAACATACTCGCCTGGCTCGATGCGGCGCGTCGCCGCGCCAAAGGGCAGCCGCCACGAGAGCAGCAACTCGCCCGGCTCAATACGGCGCACCGCAAAGCGATGTCCCTCAAGCACAGTGTGCGAGAGCGGCGTTGCCTTGCCGTCCAACGCCACCAGTTCGCCTGCTTCTAACCGCCGGATGGCAATCGCCGTGTTGTCGCCGGGCATTGGCAGCCGGGCAATTGTTTCAAGCTTGTGTGCAATCGACATTCGAATTGCCTTCCGCTTTGCCTTTGGCTATACCCACAACCATCGCTTCCGCTTCTGCTTTCAGGCGGATCACTTCTTCGCGTTTGAGGATTGCTTCGACAATCATGCTCTTCAACTTCTCTCTGGTGCGATATTCCTTACGCTCGAAATCAAGCCGCTCGACCCAGTTCTCTTCAATAAAGCTCTGCACCAGATCGCGAAAGAAGGTGCGATTGGCGAACAGCCGTTTGTATCCGCTCTCATGGATGTGCATGGTCGTGTAGTGTACTCGGCGGTGGGGCGGGCGTCAAGCACCGACGCGATGCGGCTCCAGTTTGATCTGCGTCCATGGCCGCCAGTCTTCGGCGCGCCAGGGGCCGCCTTTGGCGGCGGGCACAGGGCGATTGGCGTTGTCGCCGTAGCGGAACGCCCAACTGCGGTCGCACGCCTGGCACGCCATGCAGCCGGCGTTGTCGGGCGGGCAGCTCAGCCCAGTCTTGTCCTGGGCGGCGAGGCGCAGCTCGTAGTGGAAGTAGTTTTCGCTGACGCCGCTCTGCACTACATCCCACGGCAACGATGAGCCGATTTCCCAGGCGCCGGTGTAGTGCTCCTTCTCCAACCCGTGATCAGCCATTGCCTGGAAGAAGGATTTCACCGTCAGCGCGCCGGAAGGAATCGCCAGCAGCACATCAGCCAGCGCACGGTCGCCGCGGCTGAGCACGGCTTGCACCTCTGCCCAATCGGGGGAATCGGCGCGTACTTCGACGCCGTGACGCGCCAGCGCCTGATAAATCATCTTCTGGCGGGCGCGCAGCGTATCGACCGGCGTCATCCCCTCCCACTGAAAGGGTGTATGCGCCTTGGGCACAAAGGGCGTGGCGTTGATCGCGATGCGCCGCTTGAAGCGTTTGCGCGCCTCCAGCGTGAAGTCGATCAGGGCCTGGATGTCGTCGTCGGTTTCAGTGGGGTGGCCCACCATGAAATAGAGCTTGAGTTGTGGGAAGTTGAACTCTTGCGCCAGGCTGATGGCGCGCATCATCTGCTCTTCGGTCTGTGTTTTGTTAATAACGTTGCGCAGCCGCTGCGAGCCGGCTTCAGGCGCAACAGTGAGGTTTTTGGCGCCGGTCTCCGCCAACGCCTTGATCAACGGCACAGAGATCGGATCCATGCGCATCGACGAGGCGCTGAGGGTGGCGCCCATGCGCTGCAATTCGGTTGCCAGCTCATCGATCTGCGTGTGGTCGGAGACGGCGGCGCTAACCAGCCCAACCTTCGCATAGCCAAGTGAGAGCGCACGTTCAGCGGACGCAAGCAGCACGTCGAGCGGTTGTTCGCGCGCCGGGCGATAGACATAGCCTGCCAGACAGAAGCGGCAGCCGCGCCCGCAGCCGCGTGCGATCTCCATCAGGTGCATGTTGGCAAATTCGGTGTCTGCGGTGTAAAGCGTGCTGCTCGTGTCGAAGTCGGGCAGGGTGCGCACCCACAACCGTTCGACTTTGCGAAAGTGCGGGTGCGTGCGGTTGGAGGGGCGCAGGCTCGGCACATACCAGCCGGGCGTGCGGTCGAGTTCCGTCAGCAACGCCGCGGATTCATCCAGCCCGTGGCGGCACAGTTCAATAAAGTGTGGAACCGCTTCCTCGCCCTCGCCGATCAAGATGGCGTCGAAAAAGGGCGCCACCGGCTCTGGGTTCATGGTCACGCCCGGCCCGCCTGCAATCAACAGCGGCCAGGGCTTGCCGTTCCATTGTCGTGAGGCGGCGCGCTCAACTGCCAACGGCGGAATGCCAGACTGGCGCAGCAGCTCAACGACGTTGAAGTAGTCCATCTCCCACGAGATGGTGAAGGCCCACACATCGAAATTGGCGGCGGGCGCTTCGCCCTCCAGTGAAAGCAGCGGCTTGTCCACCTGCGCCGCACCTTTCTCCCAGAAGATGCGCTCGCAGACGACGTCTTCCTCGGCGTTGAAGATGCGATAGAGAATTTGCAGCGCCAGGCTCGACATGCCGACGTAGTAAGTGTTGGGCATCGTCAGCGCCACGCGCAGCCGCCCGCCCCAGTCCTTGTAGACTGCGCCCTCTTCGTTGCGCGCCGGTTGATTGCCGCGCCAGCGGTTCATCTGTTTGAGATTTTGATTCTTGGCGTTTCGCTTTCCACTCAAGCTCCCATCCTTGTTGTTCAGCTTTGCGTTATTACTGACCTCTAGGTTAGCTGCTCATCTCCCCGGAAGCTCCGGAGCTTCCGGGGAGATTGTGAGCGATATTGTCGCAGTTCGTGACGGAGTCCATATCCGTCGTTTGTGCATAAGAGTATATCACAAGAGGAGTAATGCGACGGGGTCTGGCTTGTCACTGTGTGTTTGTGCGCATACAATTGGTCGAAACATGGCGCTTTGCCATTCTCCACTCAATTGTACGGAGGAGTTGTGAGTCAGAGCATTGTTGAGGATTCGCTGTTGTTGCGTTCCGCCGACGAATCGGCGCTGACGTTGACGATGTTTATGCAGCCGGAGCATTCCAACAGTCTGGGGAATGTACATGGCGGCGTGCTGCTCAAGCTGTGTGATGAATGCGGCGGCATTGTCGCAGCGCGTCATGCGCGGCGTCCGGCGGTGACGGTGACGGTGGATCGCGTTACTTTTCTTCATCCTGTTATGCTGGGACGACTGGTGCTGGTGCATGGTCGCATTACCTGGGTGGGACGAACGAGCATTGAGGTGGAGCTTCGCGTCGAGGCGGAGAATCTGCTGACGGGTGAACGCACCCACACCAACAGCGCCTATTTTGTCTATGTTGCGCTTGACAGCGATCGCCGCCCAACCCCAGTGCCGGGCCTGCTGCTCGAAACTGACGAGGACCGACGCCGTTTTGCCGAAGGCGCCGAACGTCATCGATTGCGGTTGGCGGAAGCGGGGCGCAAGCTATGAGCGCCGCCTCTGTTTCGTTTGACGTCGAAGACCGGGCAAGCACGACAGCCAGTCGTACAATCGTGCGCTGGCTGTTGCCGACTGCGCTGTTGTTGGCGTTTGCTGGTTATGTTGGCGCCTGGATCGACCATCGGGTGGCCGGTCTGGTGATCACTGGCCTTGATTTGGGCGAGTATGTGAAGTTTTTGACGCCGGTGCGCAGCGGTGAAGTTGCGTTGTGGCGCGAGGGCTTTTACTTGCCGCTTGTGGCTATTAGCCTGGCGGCGAGTCTGGCTGCGTTTCGGTGTGAGCTACACTATGCGTGGCCCATGCGCGCTGCGCTGCTGGCGCTGGCAATTGTCGCTGCATTAAATCTACTGCCGCCGGCCTGGACGCCCCAACGGATGTTGACCGATGAATTTCGCCAACAGGCGCTGGCGTTGGCTGGCTGCCTGGCGGCAATGGCGTTCAGCCCGCTGCTTGCGTTGTTGCCAGCCAGAGCGTTCGCCGTGATCGTTGTGGCGCTGAGCATCGGTGCGACGATCATTCCGGTGCGCCAGTTTCTGCTTATCTTGCCTTCGGTGAGCGAGCTGTACAACCATCCGCAGGCGCCAGCGTGGGGTATGGTTCTGTGCGCAGCGAGTCTGCTCGCACTGGCGGGAGCAGCAGCCAGGGTTGGTTGGCCGCCGCGATTTGCCCCCAACAATGATTGAGTTAATTGGCGGGGTGGAGGCGCTGCCGACATCTGGCGGCAGCTATGTCCTGACGCTGCGTTCGTCCACATTGACGCGCGTGACGATTGGGCGGTTGGGCGAGGCGACGGTCGCACCTGGCTGGTATCTCTACGTCGGCAGCGCGCTGGGGTCTGGCGGGTTACGCGGCCGTCTGCGCCATCACTTGCGGGCGGTTCGTCGGCCACATTGGCACATCGACTATCTGCGCCAGGTGTGCACGGTTGAACAGGTCTGGTGCGTCATCGACGCGCAATGTTGGGAGCATTGCTGGGCGGAGCAGCTCGCCACAATGGCGACGCCGGCGCCGCGCTTGCGCTTTGGCGCATCCGATTGCCGTTGTATTGCCCACTGTTTTTTTGTTAAAACACGACCACAGTGTGTTGATTTTGTGGCTGCCGTTCGCCTTGCACACCCTGAATTGCCGGAGATGCTTTGCATCGCTGAAGGTTTGCGGTGAAAGGTTGTCGTGCGCTGCATGCGTCGCCCGATTGTGCAGCGGTCGACGCGCAACGATGGGGGGCGATAAACGAGTTTTTGGTGTTTGGCAATAGTTGACAGGAATTCGGGCAGTTTTGCGGCTGTCTATCCCTTTGGTATGATCGCGCTATGTCTCAATTCAAGAAGCACGTCTTTATTTGTACGCAAGGACCATATTGCTGTTTCGACGGCGATACAGAAGCGATTTTCGAGCGGATGAAGCGGCAGGTGGGCGCCTGCGGCCTCAATGAGGAAGTGCGCATCAATCGCGCTGGCTGTCTCAACCAGTGTGGGCATGGCCCAATGTTGGTCGTCTACCCAGAGGCAATCTGGTACAGCGGTGTGCAAGCCGACGACGTGGATGAGATCGTGAACAAGCATCTGGTCGGCGGTCGGGTTGTTGAGCGTCTATGTTTTCATGCACCGCCGGGCAACAACAAACGCATTGACCATTATCCGCCTGAAGTGCAAGCATTCAAAGACGCTGCCGAGCGGCTTCAGACGGAGCGGGAGGCGTTGCGACAGGCGACGCTGCGCTTGCTTAAGGATCGCAGGTAAGCATTGTTGTCATCTTCTTCCGCTGTGCTGCTTTCAGTTGATCACCTCTCGCCGACGCCGCCAGAAGTGCGCCTGCTGCTGATCTGTCACGCCGAAGGTGTGCAGAATCGCTACTCCAATCTGGTGCAGCAGATCGCCCCGACGGCTGACAGCGGTCTCACAGCATTTGGTTGGGAACAGACAAGCCAACTCGCCCACTGGCTGGCAACCCACGAATCAATCGACGCACTATACTCGGCGCCCCTATTGCAGAGTCGCCTGACAGCGCAGCGCATCGGGCAGACGCTCGGTCTACCTGTGACGATAGACGAACGCATTCCCGGTCGATTTCCACCCGATTTGACGCTGCCCGCTGCATGGGAGCGCAGCCAGCGAACGATTATGCACTTTGATTCGCCGCCTGTCATTGCACCTGAATCGCCTTACGGCATCTATCTTCACAGCCTGATCGAAGAAATTGAGACGATTGTCCAGGCGAATTGGGGCAAGACGGTTGCACTGGTGTTGAGTGGCAACGGTGTGGCTACGACTGTGCGCCATTTTGCCGGCGGTCATGCACTGTCGATCACGGTGAGTCACACAGCGATCACCGAGCTTCGGCGGCAGGACGGTCTGTGGACGCTGGTTTATGTCAATCGACGCGAACATTTGCCGGTTGGGACTGGGCCTGTTCAGCGGCAGCGGATGATAGCGACGGAGTCGGCGGATGATGGTGGCGAAGTTGCACAGGACATCGCGCATGTTGTGGCTGCGTATGCACGCATTCCACCGCAGGTCAGTGAGCATGCCAATGCCCAGCGTCGCCAACGCCTGCAACATCTTCTCAGATTTGCACAGTTGCCTAAGGATATCAGCGTACTCGATGTCGGGGCAGGCATCGGAGATCTATCTCTGCTTCTGGCGGAGGAGGGCGCGCGCGAGGTGGTCGGCATCGACATCAGCCCAACAATGCTAGAGGCCGCCGAACTGATGCGCCTTAGCAGCCGTTCACCGGCTGCTGCGCGTGTGAGTTTTCGTCTGGCGCCCGCCCATGCGTTGCCTTTTCGCGATGAACGCTTCGACGCAATTATCTGTCGCCTGGTCCTGAACCACAGCCACAAGCCGCAATTGATTTTGAATGAACTGTCGCGGCTGCTTAAACATGGCGGCGTGTTGATTGTGGCTGATCTGCTCAGCGCCGACGATCCGGTCAAGCGCGCCACGCAGAATGCAATCGAGGAAAAGCGCAACCCCAGCCATGTTGCTGTCTTCAGCGCCGAGCAATATCGCAAGCTGATTGCAAGCGCCGGTCTTGTGATCGAATCCGAGCAAACTGCCACGTTTGAACGTGAGTTGGATGAATGGTTGGATGACATGCAGACTGAGCCGGGTGCGCGCACAGTGGTGCGCGAGATGATCGAGGCGGGGTTGGAAACGGACGCCGCCGGACTTCACGCCCGGCGGCAAGCTCGCACTTTGGTCTTTGATCAGCGACTTTTCTATGTGAAAGCCGTCAAACCGTAAAAAAACGCCTACGCTGTGGTCACCCCTTATACAATTCGCGCAGGATGATCCCTTTCTGAATCTGCGTCGTGCCTTCATAAATTTGATAGATTTTGCTGTCGCGCATCAGTTTCTCAACCGGATACTCGCGGCTGTAGCCGTTGCCGCCAAAAACTTGCACGGCGTCGACAGCGTTGAGCACTGCGGCGTCGGCGGCGTACGCTTTGGCGACAGCCGCCTCCATCGTGTTGCGGCGACCGTGGTCGATCAGCCAGGCCGATTTCCATGTCAGCGCGCGCGCCGCCTCCACGCGAATTTTCATGTCCGCCAACATGAAGCCTACGCCCTGGAAGTTGTGGATGGGCTGACCAAAGGCGTGACGCTCACTTGCGTAGCGCACTGCCTCGTCCAGCGCACGGCGGGCGACGCCGGTGGCCGCCGCCGCCACGGGCGGGCGACTCTTGTCAAAGACCTTCATGCCGATCATAAAGCCGTCGCCTTCGCGCGCCAGCAAATTCTCCGCTGGGACTTCTACATCCTCAAAAAAGACCTGACACGCCTGTGCTGCGTGTTGTCCCATCTTCTCGAGCGGCTTGCTGGTGCTCACGCCTTTCCAATCGCGCTCGACGATAAAGCAGCTCATGCCCTTGTGGCGTCCGTTCGGGTCAGTCTTGGCGAAGACAGTGAAGTAGCTGGCGACCGGCCCGTCGGTGATCCAGGTCTTTGTGCCGTTGAGAATATAGCGATCACCCTTGCGAATGGCGGTCGTTTTGATGCCAGCCACATCAGAACCAGCGTCGGGTTCGGTCATGCAGTAAGCCATGATCTTGCCCTCTTCGGTCAGCTTCGGAAAGTAACGCTGCTTCTGCTCCTCGTTGGCGGCGATCAGCATTGGCAACACTGCCAGTTGGTTGAGCATCAGCGCGGTCTGAATGCCAGAGCAACCATACGCCAGCTCCTCACCGACAATGCACTCCTCCAGTACGCTTGCACCTACACCGCCATACTCTTCTGGGATATTGAGGTTCACCAGGCCAACCCGCAGCGCCTTTTTCCATAAGTCCCACGGCCATTCCCCAGAAACATCGTAGTGTTCGGCTGCGCCGGACGCAATGATCTCTTTGCGCGCAAAGTCCCGCGCCAGATTTTGTAGCATGACCTGGTCGTCAGTTAGGTCAAAGTTGAGACCGGATTGTTGTTCCACCATCGTGGCTAACATGAGCAGTTCCTCTTTTTCGTGAACGGTTGATAACCTTGCTTGTAACGGTGCAGCCGGCTGGGGCCGGTGCGAGGTTGTCGTCTCATTTAACCGACTGAAGATTCTGTCGATGTTCTCACCTTGTTGGAGCGAAGAGTGTGATAGAGCGCGCTTTCCGAAGATGCGCGGCGTATGCTTCAAGCGATACTAGCACACCACTCTACTCACTTCTACGCACCCAGATGTACGAACCTGGCGTTAACCAGCCGCACCAAGTCGCTCACGGGTAGCACGATGTTGGCGCCGCGCTGTCCGGCGCTGACCGCAATCGATTCAAATTGTTGCGCGCTGTCATCTAGGTAAACATCGAACCCTTTGTTGATCAATGCCAGCGCGCTGATGCCGCCGGTCTGCAAGCCGGTCATACTCTCGGCTTGTTCGTGCGTCGCCATTTTGGCTTTCTTGAGCTTGACAGCCTTTGCGAAAGCTCTAAGATCAAGCGTGACAGGCCCTGGGATGATGACAAGCATTGGTTTTCGTCGTGGCTCTTCGGGCAACACCACCAGCGTCTTGAAAACCTGCTCCGGCGGCAGCCCAATCGCCTCAGCCACTTCGACGGCGGAGTGGGCGCCTGCGTCATAGTTGTAGGTGTAGGCCTGATAACGAACTTTCTTGCTGTCGAGTAATCGAGTGACATTATTCTTAAATTGTTCAGCCATGCTACAAGCTCCGGCGCTATCCGATATTGCCACAAGCTATATAATCTATTGTCCGCTAGTCTATCCGGCGTTGTGAACCATTGCAAGCTGTGTGCGTGGTTCAAGTGGAGCTAGTGAAGTGCAGATGTGAGGAGCGCACATGATAGATGAACGCTTGCTATTGACGGCAGGAGCGGCATTGGCGCTATTGTTGGTGATCGCATGGACGGCGGCGAGGCTTCAGACGCGGCGGCGCAATCAGACGCTGGCTGCAGGCTTCAACAGCAGCACGCGGAGCCGTCTGGTCTACGATTCTTCTCCCTCAGCTGGCGGCTTCGATGCGCACTTTGAGCCGCCGCCGGAACCGTTTGTGCATCTGGAGTTGCACTACCGCGGCGGGGCAACTGTCGACCCGATTGGACTGCTGCTGCGTATGTTCAGCGGTCGCACTGATGAGTTGGTGATCCGCGCGTTGCTGCCCGAACGCCCCGACGCCGAGTTGGTGTGGGCGCGTGGGCGAATTCCAGAACGCGCAATAGCGCGCCGCGCGCGCGCCTCGTTGTGGGTGCAACGGCGATCCGACCTGATTGATAGCGAATACGCGGTGCGTGGGGTGGATACAACTGCACTCGAATATGTTTTTGTCGATTTGCAGGCACGGTTTGGCGCGTTGTTGCAGCGCGTCAGCATCGTCGCCGACCGCGAGGATGTGCATATCGAGGTGGTAATGCGCGGCGGCGAGCTGCAAGGCTCCGCTGCGCCTGCGCTGGTGACGACGCTGCGCAGCCTCGGTCGCGCTGCGCAGCGTCGATAGTTGTCCGCTGAAATATGTTCCTCTTGATCGTGACAATAAAGCCAAAATGGTCTATACTGAAAGCATGATGAAAACAAAATCCTTCATTCAAACAGCGAAACATAAAGGAGTTAGGTTTTTATGGCGGTAAAACATGTACGGCTCGGCAATCACGGCGCGCTGGTGAGCAACCTGTGTCTGGGCACAATGAACTTTGGCTGGGTCACCTCCGAAGAAGATAGTTTTCGCATTATGGATCGGGCGCTTGAGCTGGGCATCAATTTCTTCGACACTGCCGATGTGTATGGATGGGCGGTGCAGCATGGGACAACCGAGGAGATCATCGGACGTTGGTTTGCCCAGGGCGGCGGCCGGCGCGACGCTGTCGTGTTGGCGACTAAGGTTTACAATCCTGTCACGCGCAAGGGTGCGCTGCCCGAACCAAATAGTGACGGGCGTAGTCTCTCCGCCTACAAGATTCGCAAGCACTGCGAGGGCAGCCTGAAGCGGATGCAGACCGATTGGATCGACCTCTATCAGATGCATCACATCGATCGTGCCTGTCCATGGGATGAGACCTGGCAGGCGTTCGGCGCTTTGGTCAACCAGGGCAAGGTAGTGTACGTCGGCTCCAGCAACTTCGCAGGGTGGGACATTGCCACAGCATGTCAGGAGGCGTCGAAGCGCGGCATGACGGGGCTGGTCAGCGAACAGAGCATCTATCACCTCGACAACCGCATGATCGAGTTGGAGGTGATTCCGGCTTGCCGTCACTACGGACTGGGTCTGATCCCGTGGAGCCCCCTGGGCGGAGGTCTGCTCGGCGGTGCGCTGCAGAAAGCTCAGGCTGGTCGCCGCATGAGCGAGGACTTTGCAAAGCAAGTGGAAAAGAAACGCCCACAGCTCGAAGCATATGAAAATCTCTGCCGGGAAATCGGCCATGAACCGGGAGAGGTGGCGCTGGCATGGCTGCTGCACAACCCGGCTGTCACTGCGCCGATCATCGGTCCGCGCACCATCGAGCAGCTCGAAAGCGCCGTGCGCGCTACTGAGATTACACTGGACGCCGAGGTGCTGACAAAGCTGGACGAAATCTTCCCCGGACCCGGCGGTGAGGCGCCAAAGGCGTACGCCTGGTAGAATACAGCCGCGCCGTAGCAGCTTCACAGACTGCGCAAACTTCGC
>CALJMI010000062.1 GCA_937981885.1 uncultured Caldilinea sp. | reverse complement strand
CACGTCGAGATCGGGCCTGCCCTGCGCCTTACGTGCCAGCCGATGCACAGGATTTTCGCCCGGCCCCGTTAATTTTGCCGCCGTGGTGATGATGCCCGTGCCGAGCGGTTTGGTCAGGTAGAGCTGGTCGCCTGCCTGCGCGCCGCCTTTGCGCATCACCTGGTCAGGATGGATCAGGCCGGTGACGGCAAGACCATAGAACGGCTCCGGGTTAGTGACAGTGTGTCCGCCAGCGACAGCTGCGCCAGCCTCTCGCACTTTGGCCGCGCCGCCGGTGAAAACCTGTGCAATCGTCACCGGGTCCATGCCTTCGGGGAAACCGGCGATGTTGAGCACGAAGAGCACCTCGCCACCCATAGCGTAGACATCGCTCATGGCGTTGGCTGCGGCGATTGCGCCGTAGGTCCACGGGTCATCGACGATCGGCGTGAAGAAGTCCGTCGTGTTGATCAGCGCGCGCGTTTCATCAAGCCGGACGACGGCGGCGTCATCCGGTTCGCCCAGCCCGACCAGCACATCGGGATATTCAGTTGCCGGGAAGAACCCGGCCAGTTGGCGCACGACCTGCGCTAATGTCTCCGGCGAGAGCTTGGACGCTCAACCCGCACAGGCGACGAGCGCGGTCAACGGCTTGTCAGACATAAAACCCCCTCTTGCTGATTCTAGGCAGAGTTTTTATGTTTGCAGTATTGCGTGCTGCGTGTCGGAATCCCTTACCCAATACGCACCACACAACATTGCGCTCATAAAATGTTAACCTAGAAATCAGGAACTTAGAACCAGCAAATTAAAGAGTACAATCAGCGCGAGCAAAACCACGGCGAGAAACAGTAACATTTCGATCACCGCGCGCACGGTGCTGCCAAACGATCTGCGTCGCTCTTCTTTTGCCTTTTTGCCTCTCTCTGCAAGCTCCTTAATGGCTTTTTCGTAGGATTGACGCTGATTCAGGCTGCTTTTCCAATGATTCCAAATGATCGACCAGATGGACGCCGACAGCCAACCAATTGCGATGCCAACAAGAAGCACAAACAGGTAATCCATTGGTTTCTTCGACGCGCAAACACAAATGTCCAGATGCACCAGACGGTCACCGTCACTGTGACGATGACCGGCGCCCTACGGTGGCTCACTCGACAAAACCAGACCAACGTTGCTCGTTGCGCTGAGGGCGCGGATTGTACGCCATCTCAATGGCGAAATCTGCCATTGCCTTCACCGCCCACTCGAAATAGTGCGGCGTGATGCTGTTGATGTCCATGTCCGGCGCCGGATTCATGAAATCGATGGCGTAGGGTACGCCGTCTCGAATCGCAAACTCGATGCTGTTCATGTCGTAACCGTTGACCTGGTTGATGCGACGTGCATAATCGATGATCTTTACGCCAAGTTCGGGTGTGAGGTGATCATGCTCAACAATGTAGCGCCGGTGTTTGGGATCGTACTTGATCGGCATGATGTTGGTCTGACCGACGCAGATGCAGCGTACAAATTGCTCGAACTCGATAAACTCTTGCAGGATCATGCAGAGTGTGCCAGTTTCGTCGTAGGCGCGGATCAACTCGTCGATGGTGCTGACCTTGTACACATTCTTCCAGCCGCCGCCCCACGCATCTTTCAGAATAGCGGGCAGCCCGGTGTAGGCGACGATCGCCTCCCAATCGAGCGGATAGTTCAGGTTGCGCAGGCTCTCGCTGATGACGCCTTCAGGGTATGATTTCATCGGCAAGGCAATGGTCTTGGGCGATGGGATGCCCATGCGCGTGATCAGACTGGCGCCAAAAAATTTGTCGTCGGCGCTCCACCAGAATGGATTGTTGATGCAGTACGCCCCTTGCAACATCGCATTCTTCAGATAAGTGCGATAGTAAGGGATTTCATGGCTGATGCGGTCGATCAAGACTGCATAGTCGCACGGCTCATTCATGCGCGTGCCGCCAAGTTTGACATATTCCGCAACCACGCCTGCGTCTCGGCTGTTCACCTCCTCGATGAAGGCTGGCGGAAAGCTCCATTCGCGACCGACAAGCAAACCGATTTTCTTGACGCTCATGTTTCCTCCTGAAAATGCAGTCTTGAGTAGATGGTCGTTGGATCAATCAAGCGAGGGGATGCACGCTGCGTGTTGGGTGGCGAACCCTGGCGCAAGCTACGCAACACGCAACAACTTACCTATCCCCCGCCTCAGTCATGTCCGCCAATATAGTGCCGCACCATGCGCATCCAATATGGCCAGTCGTGGCTCCAGCCATCCCATTCGCGGAAGGCGTGAGGAATGCCTTTTTCCCATAGCGCGCGGCTGAGCGCCCGGTTGTTTTCGATGTTGGGATCGTGCTGACCAACAACGATGATAATGTCCATGCGGCGCAGCGCCTCGAGCCGTCCGTGATCGCTCAGATTTGGGATGAAGTGGCTCGGCGTATTGAAATAGATGTTGTCATCGTAATAGCCGCCGAAGAAATTGCTCATATCGTACTTGCCGCTCAACGCCAACACTCGGCCAAAGAGGTGTGGATGGCGGAAGGCGATGTTGACGGCATGGTATGCGCCAAAACTGCATCCATGTGCAATCAAGAAGGGATTCTGGTTCTTTGACCAACTTAAGGGCAAGACTTCGTTGAGAATATATTCTTCATATTGTATGTGTCGCCAGATTCTACCGCCAGGGTGCGCCCAGTTGTTGTAGAAACTTTCGGCGTCGATGCTATCTATGCAATATAGCTGGAGCCAGCCGTTCTCGATCTGGTCGCCCAAATTGGCGACCATGCCTCGATCTTCATACTCGTAGTAGCGCCCCATGCTGGTAGGGAAAATTAGCACACGCGCGCCGGCATGTCCGAAAATCAGTAATTCCATGTCGCGGTTCAGGCGCGGGCTGTACCACTTATGATACTCACGATTCATGATGTTTCCTTATGTTTCTTCGTGTAGTTGAATTGCACCGTGGAACCGCATCACGTCACTTTCAGCCAACTGTGCGCCTCGCGATAGCCACTTTCGGCTGTGTTTGGATTCTCCGGGTCGCGCATCCACCGACCACGTGGATGTTCTTCGTCGCTGACCCAGAAGCGATAGAGATATGAGCCGACTGGCAGATGCAGCGCCGTATGCCACCAACCATTTGCCGTACGCTGGAGAGGCAGCGCGTCGGGCTGCCAGCGGTTGAACGAACCGATCACGCTGACGGCGTGAGCGCGCGGCGCCAGCAAACCGAGATAAATGGTGCAGCCTTTACCATAGGCGCCGACCGGCGCCTGCACCGCTACTCTACCGTGAAGCAGCAATTTGTGCAATTCGCTTTCGGCGAGCATAACGCCGCTAACTGGGTAGCCAGCCAATGCACCACCCGGTGCACGCAAGGCGGCTGCCACCGCCGAAGCTGGCTGCAATAGCCTGGCTCCCGTCTGTGGCGCCGTCAGATGGGGCAGCGGCAGCGCGTTCTCTAGCATCAGAAGCCGCACATCGTCGCCAGTCAGGTTAGGGTTGGCTTCGATCATCTGCGCCGCCACTGCCGACACCTGCGTCACCGCCACCGAAGTGCCGTCCACATGCTGATAGTGGCGATGAACCCATTTGTGCGCATTCATGCGCTGGCGCAGCCCTTGCCACACCTCTGGCATCCAATGTTCGACATCGACGATGATCTCGTCCGGCGACAGCGCCTTCTCGTCGTCCCCGACTTTGCGCAGGACATCCGCAGGCAGATCGCTGACTTCGCCGCGCAGCACACGCCGCACATGGTCGATGGCTGTCATTTCGTAGAAAACGTGGCTGGGCGGCAACACCGGCGACGGCAGCCAGCGTCCTAGCGCCAGAATTTCCGGTTTGCGGATCGGCGCATGACGATATACGACGGTTCCGGTGTTGTGATGGTAAAGCGAAAGCTGTTCGACGCTGCTGGGGGAGTGCGGCTGCCAACGCCGGTTGTGATCCTCCACACCACCGACAGTCATTACGGTTGGCGTCTGGGCTGGCGCCAACAACTCATCGACGCCGCGGTTGCCTGCCGCCGCCGCCACAAAAACGCCGCGCTGCGCCAGGGCGTGGGCGGCGCGGCACACTGGGTTGGCGCTCCACTCCTGCGGAAAATCGCCGCCGACGCTGATGTTGACGACGCGCACACCGTAGCGCTGCCAGCGATCCTCGTCGAGTAGCCACCGTAGCCCGCGCAGGATGTCCTCCTCCGGAATGCGTCCGCCCACGCGTCCGATTTTGACCGCCACAATCCTGGCTTGCGGTGCATAGCCGCGATAGCGTCCCTGGCTAAGGCTGCCATTGCCTGCCGCCAGACAGGTTGTCATTTGCCCATGCCAGCTATCGCCTGCGCCATCCCACAGGCTCGGTGTATCTAGCCCGATCTGTTCGCCGTCGTCGGTCAGGTCAGCGTATTCGATCAGCCGCAGCCCTGCCGCCTCTAGGAGTGCACGCCAGCGCCGACGCGGAATCTGGTGCCAGCCCCCTGTCTGCTCTGTCCATGCAGTTGAGCGCGTCAGATCGGGATGCGGGTAATAGCCGCTGTCTAGAAAAGCCATCGTGACGCCAGCACCCGTGAAAGTGAAGTAGTCGGGCAGCCGTTCGGGCTGGCTCAACAGCATTTCCTCGTCAAGATGATAATAAGGAAAGGTTGTGTGCGGATCGGTCGATGTGTGCAATGAGATGTGACTGCGCTGTGCACTCAGATGACTCTGATAGATGCCAGCGCACACCGGGCAAAGACCGTGCTCTGGGCGCCAGGCGGTCGACACGCGTTTCACGCGCCCAATGATGGCAGGCAGTAGATCGTGCGCGGTCAGCAACCGCGGGTCGGTTGGCTGGCAACAGAGCGGGCAGATTGATTCACTCAATGCTTCACCCCCGACGCGATGTCTTGCGCGCCAGTTCATCCCAATCGACGCCAAAGCCAAAACCTGGTTCGCCTGTTTCGGGATTGCGAAATTCAAGCAGCATTTCAAAGGTATGGCGATCGAGGATTTTCTGTGCTTCACCGATGCCCTGCGTCATCTCCACGGACACTCGATAGGTGGCGCCGGGGATCGGGTTGCGCATGTGGAGCGTGGTCTCGGCGCGTGCTTCGGCGTGCGCCATCATATAGACGCTGCAATTTTCGCTTCCATCCGGGTTGAGGACAATCACCTCCAGGTTTGGCTTTTCGTCATCCTGTGTGGGGGTGATCCAGAGGCGAGTCCAGATGCGTTTTAAGTCTGGATAGGGGTAGAGCACGCAACGTTCAATGCCAACAGTTGCGTTATTGTCAAATAAAGAAATTTCCATTCAGCCGATCTCCAGTGTTGATGATCAAATGAGCGGGAAGGCGTGGGAGTCGAACCCACCGCAGCCGGCTCAGCGCCGCCTGCCACCGGTTTTGAAGACCGGGGCATCCACCGGGACACATCCCTCCCCACTGCTCATTCTAGCCACACACTGGCGGTTGGCAAAAATTATCGCGCCCACAGCTATCTTGAACCGTCAATGTTTTGCCGATCACCGACGATTTCCACTACAATGCGACAGGATTTCAGTTGATAGCTAGACTTACTCATGTCTATGTAGGTCTGTTCCGAAAGGATATTTCAACCGCAATGAAACGGCGCCAATCACCGAAAGTTCTCGTTTTTGTTATGCTGCTGCCTCTCATCGTATTGATTGCAGGCTGCCAGCCAGTCGCACCGATAGTTTCTGACGACGGGTCGGCAGTTGTTGTATTGCCAACGCAGGTTCCAGAGGAAGACGCCGTCGAGACGCCGATTGCGAATGAAGCAACACCTGCCGTCGAGACGATGCAAGATGCGGGTGGATTTCCACCCGTTGCGATCGAGATTCCGGCGCTGTCGCTCGTTATTCCAGTTGCGCCGATGGGGTGGGAGAGCGCAGAAGTTGAGGGTCGGACCACCACGCGGTGGGTTGTCCCGGACGACGCAGCGGGCTGGGCGCTGAACAGCGCCCGCGCTGGGGATGTGGGCAATGTGGTGATCGCAGGCCATCAGGCTCGCGGCGCGGCTGTTTTTGCGGCTGTGGCGCTCGGCGAGGTTGAAGTTGGACAGGAGCTGGTGTTGGCAGACGAGACTGGGAACACATTCACCTATCGCGTCGTTGAAGTCTCGGAGCCGATTCCAGTGTTGGGTGCAACGGACGCAGAGGTTGAACAGGCTGCCGCCTACGCAGCCCCAACCACCGACGCCCGTCTGACGTTGATAACAGGTTGGCCTGCAGCCACAACCACACATCGCGTCTTCGTGGTGGCTGAATTGGTTGATGGCGTGCAGTGACTGATTTCCTAAACGCTGAAATTTTTTGCATATCGATTGTCTGAGCCATATATGACTGAACGCCCTGTACAGCCAGATGCTCTTGTGCAGTCAGGAGACCTGCTCTGTTCGGTGATTGTTCCGGTCTATAACGGCGCCGGAACAATTGAACGCTGTTTGAATGCGCTCGCCGTGCAGACGGTGGCGCCAGAACGCTACGAAGTTATTGTTGTCGATGATGGTTCGACCGATGCGACGTTGTCCATTGTCGAACAGTGGCGCGTAGCTCATCCACACATCCAGGTTTTGTTGGTTTCGCAAAAAAATGCTGGGCCGGCAGCGGCGCGCAATCATGGCGTTGCGGCAGCGCGCGCATCTCTGCTGCTTTTCACCGACGCTGACTGTGCACCGACGCCGACGTGGATCGAAGCGTTGACCGCCCCTTTTGCGGACCCGGATGTCGCTGGCGCTAAGGGCGCGTATGTGACCAGACAGCGCGGGTTGACGCCACGCTTTGTACAGGCTGAATACGAAGATCGGTACGATCGCATGGCCGGGCAGCAGCAGATCGACTTTATCGACACTTACTCGGCGGCGTATCGGCGCGGTCCGTTTATTGAAAACAACGGCTTCGATCCGATCTTCACGACTGCCAGTGTGGAGGATCAGGAATTTAGTTTTCGGCTGGCGCAGAAAGGATATCGATTGGTCTTCGCGCCGGAAGCGAAGGTCGAGCATCTACACGACAGCAATGTGCGCGAATATTGTCGCCGCAAGTATTATATCGGCTTCTGGAAGGCGTTGATGATCCGTTGGCACCCGGAACGGATGGTGCAGGATAGCCACACGCCACAGGTGCTCAAGGTGCAGATCGTGCTGCTCGCAGCCATCGTTGGACTTTCAGCAGCGGCGTTGCTTGGGATAGTTTGGGCGCCGCTCGCCTGGCTTGGGGTGGGCGCTGTGGCTGCCATGGTGATATTTTTGCTGACGACAGCGCCGTTCACGTTGAAGCTGGCGCGCCATTCACCGGTGTTGGCGCTGATCGGGCCGCCGATGCTTGTGGTGCGCGCACTGGCGTTGGGTAGCGGCTATCTTGCCGGCACAATCCATTTCTCTGGAACGACGCCCGGCGCTCGTCAACCTGTAATTTCGGGATGGCAACGCCTGATCAAGCGCACCATTGACATCATCGGTGCGTTGATAGGGCTATTGATCTCGATCCCATTGGTTGCATTGGCGGCGATCGCCATCAAGCTGGAGTCGCCTGGACCAGTCTTTTTTTGGCAGGTGCGCGTGGGGGAGAATGGACGGCTGTTTCGCATTGTTAAGTTGCGTACAATGAGCGTCGACGCGGAGGAGCGTTTGCCCGAACTGGTCGATCTGGAGCACCTGCAAGAACCGGCCTTTAAGCTCCGAGATGACCCGCGTGTGACGCGCGTCGGGCGAATCTTGCGGCGGACATCGCTCGATGAGGCACCACAGTTCTACAATGTGTTGCGCGGCGAGATGAGCCTGGTTGGGCCGCGACCGGAAGAAGAGCGCATTGTACAATTTTATCAGGATTATCAGCGACGGCGGCTGGCAGTAAAGCCGGGTATGACTGGCCCCATGCAGATCAACGGGCGCGGCGATCTCAGTTTTGGCGAGCGTCTGCAGCTCGAGCTGGAATATATTGAACAATACAGCCTGCGCCGTGATTTCGAGATTTTACTGCGCACCCTTCCTGCTATCTTCCATGGACACGGCGCGCACTAAAGCGATGGCAGTATATTTCCAGGTTGTACAACCTGGAATATCTTGTTTCACAAAAGGAGATTCGGTCAATGAGTGGAGGAGACAAGCTCTTGGTGGTTGTGCGAACGTTGCGACGCCATTGGTTATTGCTGATAGTGATCTTGCTGGCTGCAACATTGTGGGTGGAACGCTCATCGGTGTGGGCGGCTGGGGGAAGTGTGGAATTGAATCAGACGATTCCGCCGCTGCCGCCCACACCCACACCGACGGAGCCAGCTACGCCGACCCCACGCCCGCCGACGCCTACGCCCACCTTGCGCCCAAACACAGGCAACCAAGGTCAGCAGCCTGCACCAACCGCAACTCCTGTGCAATCAGGCGCCCAATCAGTTGCTATCCTTGCTGAGGAGAACCAGACCACTGCAAGCCCGCTCACCGCATCAGTGCTGGCGCTGACGCTCAACGTACGCCAGGGGCCGGGTACGACATTTGTCATTATTGGGCGCTTGACCAGAGGGACAGAAGTGACGGTGTCAGGCCGCAGTGCAGACAGTGCATGGCTCTATGTCTGCTGTGTTCCTGAAACACAGATCAACGGCTGGATCAGCGCGCAGTTTGTGGCGCCGAACTACACTGTCGAAGAGCTGGATGCGCTGCCTGTTGATGACGGAACGACACTGGTCGGGGGAATTGGTGGATCGGCGACAATTACGTCGTCGGTGACCGTGACCGCTGTCGTCTCTGTGCCTGCGCTCAATGCCCGCGCGGCGCCATCGACGAACGCCGCCATTCTTGGGCGATTCACCGGCAACGCGCAACTTACAGTGCTTGGCCGCAACAGTGCAGGTGATTGGTGGCTGGTCTGCTGTGCACCGAATGGCGCTGGCAATGTGTGGGTTGCGTCGAGCTTTGTGCAGTCCAGTGCGAGCGCCGAACGGATGGCGGCGCTGCCCGTCGTCACAGGGCGAGGATCTCCGGTGGTTGTTGCAACAGAGGTGGTCGCTGCGCCTGCCACCGCAGCCAATGTTGCGTCTGCGCCTGCGGGCCCTGCAATTGTGCTGACTGGGCCGCCTCGACTGTTGCCCGCCGTGCAGGGTGAACCCCTAGTCATGCTCTTTACAGTGGCGAATCCGGGGCGTGCAGCCGCTGCAAATGCTGAATTTTCTTTTGAGCTTCCGGCGGGACTTCGCTTCGTCAGCGCATCGGCCACCGACGGCGGCGAGGTGGTGGCATCGGAGACTGCCAGCGGCGCTTTGTTGGTGGTTGTGACCTGGCCCGAACTGGCGGCTGGCGCTAATGCTACGGTGCGAATCACGGCGACTGTGGATAAGGAAGTGTCCAACGGCGCTGTGTTGGGCAGCTCCGCGGTGGCGCTGGCAAGCAATGCTGCGTCGACCTTTGTCTCGGTTGTCGTGGGCACGCCGCCAACTACGTTGCCCGATTTCCGATAATCGGCGCCCACAAGACGTCCGCGCATCGAGATGCTTCTCTAATGCGCGCATTACGCTGAATTCTAATGTCTGTTGCGCCATCGCTCGACCGTACAATCTTGGCAACGTCCGCCTGCGCAGGAGCGATGGCGCTGGCATTCTATCTGGCGTCGCTTGCCCCTGGATTGACGTGGGCGCATCAGGGAGCGGATGGCGGTGAATTGTTGGCAGCGGCAGTCACCAACGGCGTCCCGCACCCCCCAGGGTATCCGCTCTATATGCTGGCGTTGCAGGGGTGGTTGTTCGTGGTTGGATCGCTGGCGCCTGCAAGCGACCTTGCCTGGCGGGGCAATCTGCTCAGTGCGATTTGCGGCTCGGCAAGTGTTGCGTTCACCGTGATT
Source organism: uncultured Caldilinea sp. (assembly GCA_937981885.1). Classification (GTDB taxonomy): domain Bacteria; phylum Chloroflexota; class Anaerolineae; order Caldilineales; family Caldilineaceae; genus Caldilinea. The sequence goes on along the minus strand of CALJMI010000062.1, from coordinate 24,900 downwards.
GTCGCCGGGCATTTGTTGCCTGTCAGTTCGCTGCGTTGGTTGTGGGCGCTCCTGGCAGGCATGGCTTGGGCGGTTTCGCCTTTGCTATGGAGCCAGTCGATCATTACTGAGGTCTACAGCCTCCACGCGCTGCTGGTTGTTGGGCTGGGCTGGGCCGTGCTGGCGAAGCCGCGCCAGCTTTGGTTTGTTGTGGCGCCGGTTGCGCTGGGTGTAGCGCATCATCTGACGCTGCTCCTGTTGCTGCCGGCTGCGCTGTATGCGTTGACTGTCGGGCGTGAAGGCGAACGGCGCTGGCTGCATCCATTGCTGGCGCTGATTGGCGCGGTAACGCTTGGTGCGCTGATCTATGTGCGCACGCCGCTGGCGGCTGCGTCTGGGCCGTCGCCGATCAACTGGGGTTACGCCGACAATTGGGAGGGTTTCCGTTGGTTGGTGACTGGGGCGGCCTATCAAGGGTATCTGGCAACCGGCTCGCTGGCAACAATTGCCAGCCGCGTGACGACATGGGCGTATGTCATCACCGAGCAGTTCACGCCGCTTGGGCTGGCGCTGGGTTTTGTCGGGCTGGCAACGTGGGATCGCAACGCGCCGCATCTACGTAATTTCAGTTTGCTGTGGATTGCGCCAATCAGCGTATACGCCATTCTATACCATACGCGCGACAGCGAAATTTATCTGCTGCCGGTCGTGTGGATGCTCAGCATCTGGATGGCGATTGGACTGGCGAGTTCAGCAGAGTGGTTGGCTAGACGCGTGGGCAAAGCGGCGATGTGGCTAACGGGGCTCACGGCGATTGCGCTGCTTTTGTTGGCGACGACCATGCGGTGGGAGTCGGTTGCACTCACCAACGATGAGGAAGCGCGCCAGTATCTTATACAGGTTGCCGAGGTGCTAGAACCAAACAGCATCGTGATTTCGTTGGGCGACCGCGAGACGTTTGCGCTTTGGTACGGCGCGTGGGGCGACCGGTCGCTGGCAGAGGCGGCGTCCGGTCTGATCGTGGTGAACGAGTCGCTTTATCAGTTTGACTGGTATCGTCGGCTTCAGCGCAACCTATATCCCAATGAGCCGGGGATTGATGTATCGATTGCGCATCTGCTCGAAACCTATGCTGGTCGCCGCCCAATATATTTTGCGGACGCGTCCATTCAGTTTGAACCAGACCAACTTGAGCAAATTGGCCCGTTGTGGCGATTCGTTGATTTCAGGTGAAAAAATGAACATGCATGTCAATTTGATGAAGAAATGCCAGAGTTTTTTGAAGGTGCTGGTCGGAGCGCTGACGCTCGTCACGTTGCTGACGATGTCCGGCGCTTCGACGGTTCACGCACAGTCGGCGTCTGATTTGATGACGCTGGCTGAGGTGACGCGCCAGCTTGGGCCTGAACTGTCCAAATTGCTTGGGATGGACAGCCCGAAGACCTATCTGATCCTTGTGCAGAACAACCACGAACTGCGCGCCACCGGTGGGTTCATCGCTGCTGTCGGTCGCCTGACGCTCGACAAGGGCAAAGTCGTCGAGTTGGACTTCGTCGATAGTTACGCCATCTATCGGCGCGATGGCAATTATCCGCCTGCGCCGGCTGCAATGCAAACGTATATGAACATCCCAATCCTGGTGATGCGCGACGCCAATTGGTCGCCCGATTTTCCTACCACTGCACTGGTGGCGAGGACGCTCTACCGCAGTGACGCCGGCCTGGATGTCGACGGGATCATCTCAGTGGACTTGAATGCAGTCAAGCTGATATTTGGTGCATTGGGCGAGCTCCAGGTTTCTGGCATTGATGAACCGATCACTGGCGACACTATCGAAGCGCAGATCGTTCAGCTTTGGGAGCGTCCGGCGGAGAGCACAGCGCAGGCTGGTGGAGATACAGCGCAAGAATTGGGGGAATGGTGGCAACAACGCAAAGATTTCATTCCGCGCCTTGCCGGCGCAGCGCTTGATACAGTTCAAGGTGGTCGCGCCAACGTCTTTCGCCTGACGGCGGCGGCGTTGCAGGCGCTCAATGAGCGGTCGATTCAGGTGTGGCTGGCAGACCCGGCGGCGGCTGCGGTGATGCGCGCACAGGGATGGGATGGCGCGCTGCGCCCAACGCCGGGCAGCGATTTTCTGGCTGTCGTCGACACCAATATGGGCTACAACAAGGTGGATGCTGCAATCCAACGTCAGCTGGATTATCGCGTCAGTTGGCCGGATGGTTCGGATCAGCCCGCGCAGGCAACATTGACCCTGACCTACACGCACCCAGTCGACGCCGACGATCCAGGCTGCGATCTGACGCCGCGTTACGGCGAAAATTACAACGACCTGATCGAACGTTGCTACTTTGATTATGTGCGCGTTTATGCGCCAGCCGGCAGCACGCTGCTTGAAGTGACTGGCGTCGATCCGGAGAGCGTTGACTCCATTCGTGGCGAGCGACGCACGCAGGTTTTCACCGGCTACTTTATCCTGCCGCCTCGGGAACGCAACGTTGTGACGTTCACCTATCTGCTGCCGGCGACGCTGACGCCGGAAAATTATCGACTTGTGTTGCAGCGTCAATCGGGCACACAGCCGTTGCCGGTCACCGTGACTGTTGGCGACTCGGTGCTGTCACGCCTGGTTACGGAGGGACGCTGGGAGTGGCAGACGTCACAACGATAGACGGAAGTTGGCTGCGCATCTTTTTACTGATTTTCCCGCCGTTTGCTAGCTGATTTTCACGACGCACAACCTGACGCTGACATCTTGGATTTGAAGGCCTTCTTTCTGGGGCGTAAATATGTCCAGGAAACCATTACTGACCTCTAGGTTAGCTGCTCATCTTCCCGGAAGCTCCGGAGCTTCCGGGAAGATTGTGAGCGATATGACGTGACAATCTAGAAATCAATAAATTGCTTCCCGAATTGCCCGCTCCGCATATTATTGCTGCCATCATTCGTCACGTTGCCTGCACGGGTGCGATTCACTCGACTCAGCCTGTTATCCTTCATCCATAGATGTTTGGCGAAGGTATTGTCTATCGTATCACCGACTAGATTGCACAGCATATCCATTCATCCGACGAACGACTACTGTTCGCACAGACTCGCACTCCGGCTTGTGTTGCACTGGCTGCGACGCCATGAACGACCTGCACCGAGGAATGCCGCAATACGAATCGCATAATACAGCGATGAAGTCACAAAAAAATTAGCCGGCAGTATCAGCAGTTGATCAACACTTTCCGCCAATTGTATACTGTGCCCCACCTGTCTGTGTCTCGCGTTGGTTAGATTTCATGCCACACACACGATTTGCCCGGTTGCATAGCCTTTCCGTCGCCCGGCGCATGACGCAGTTGGCTTGCCTGGCGTTGCTGGCGAGCCTGCTCGCTGGCATGTTTGCCGCGTGCACGCAACCTGCCACGCCTGCGTTGCTCGATAGCCAGACGCCTTTCACTACCGATGTTCTGGCAGAGTTGACCCCGCCGCCAGCGTACCGCATTGGGTTGCAGACAGAAGTGACAGGGGAGGGCGCGCAAATTGGCGACCTCACGATCCGCGCGGCGCGGCTGGCAGTGGAGGAAGTCAATGCCGCCGGCGGTGTAGCAGGCAAAGCCTTTGAGCTAGTCGTGCGCGATGTGCGCTCAGATCCTGCCACCGCTTTGGCTGAATATCGCACTGCGCTGACCACCGATCATCTCGATGCCCTGATTGGCCCTTTCAAGTCTGCATACGCTATACAGATCGTGCCAGAGCATCGCCAGGTTGAGCTGCCCATGTTCATCGGCGCCACTAATGCTACACTTACTCAGCTAAACGACCACAATCTGTTTCGGATGCGTCCCAGCGACCGCGTGACGGCGGCGGCAATGGTCGCCTTCGCCCTGACTGTGATCGATGCGCAACGCATCGGCGTCGTCTATGACACGGATGCCTTTGGCAGCGGCGGCGCCAGACGGATCCGCGAGGAACTGGCGGCCATCCAGCGCGCCCCCAGTGTGGAGATCGGTTATGTCACGGGCGCGCCTGAACTGGACACGATTGCGCGGCAACTGGCAAACACCAACATCGATGCTGTGCTCATTTACGGCACCAATGGCGCCGATGTCGGACGGCTGTTGCGCGGTCTCCGCTATTGGAAGGTCAACGCCACTGTGATCACCTCGCCAGGCGGCGCCACCGTACCCGCCCACAATATCGCGGCTGAAGCACAGGATGGCATCTACGTAGTGACAGATGCACTGCTGCGCAGCGACGCCAGTGGCGCAGCTTTTGTAGCGCGCTTTGAGGCGCGCTTTGGCTTCACCCCGGATACGTACATCGCCTGGGTCTACGATGTCATTCATCTGCTTGCCGACCGCTGGCGTCAACAACCAGACGCCGCCGATGCGACCCTGAGCGCACTGATCCGCGCAGAGGCGTTTCACGGCGTACAGGGCGTCTATCGCTTCGACGCCAACGGTGATGGTCTACACAGCGTTGTCATCGTGCAGATGCAGGATGGCATCGCCACCCCGCGCGCGTTTTTTGATGGCGAGACACGCACCCTTACGCTGGCGCACAGGGAGTAACAACCGTGAGTACGCTGCAATGGTGGCGTCAGGCCGCCCCTCTCTCCTTACGACTCACCGCACCGATGCTGGTGGTGGCCGCCGCCGCCATTGCGCTGATCTTCTACAACTTGAGCCAGGAAAACCGCCGCGAGATCGAAGCGCTGCAAACGCAGAACCTGATCAATACGTCACAGGAACTGGCAAGGTCACTCGATAACTATATCGACGGCGAGCTGGCGCGCATTGGCAACCTGGCAACAGCGCGATCTGTGCAACAATTCGCCCTTGCCACACCTGCACAACGCTCAGCCCTATTTACGCCGCTGCTGGCTGACTTCACCAATTTTCTGGCTTCAGATTCAGCCTACCGCGCTGTACTTCTCCTTGATACAGATGGTCAGGTCATTGCCGCCACCGATGGCGGTTACGTTGGGCGCAGTTTCGCTGACCATCCTTTTTTTCAAAGTGGACTCACTGCCCCCACCATGTCCGATCCTGGATTGTCAACGTTGGATGGGCAACCGCTTATCTGGCTGTCTGCCCCCATTCTGGCTGTGACAACTGCGCGCAATCGCACAGCATCTTCACCGGCGGGTGTGATCGCCACCGCTGTTGCACCAACAGCGTTGTGGCAACGCGTGGAGCGCGTGCGCATCGGCGAGAACGGATACGCCATTGTTGTCGATGGCTGGGGCATCCGGCTGGCGCATGGCCGGGATCGCAACCTGATCTTTCGCACGCTGACGCCGCTCGCACCCGCAGATTGGTCTGCGCTTCGGGCCAGCGGGCGCTTCGGCGCGCTTGAGAGCCTGGCGGACACCAACAGTCAGGCGCTGTGGGACTATCTGCAGCAGCAACCGCTGCCCCTGCTGCAAACCGTCCAACTGGGTGATGGAGCGCGCGTTTACGAGAGCGCCACCCGGTTGACTCAGCGCGACTGGACAGTGATCGCGTTCCTGCCTGCCGCCGAGGTGCTGGCGCCAGCGCAGCGCGTCACGACAGGTGGTCTGGCGGCGGCGCTGGTGGTGACGGCGTTGCTGGCAATCACGGTTTCGTGGATTGCCCGACGCATGTTGCGCCCTGTGGGTGAGCTGGTCGTCGCCGCGCGCACCATTGCCGGCGGCGACCTGACTACTCCGATCCGTGTACACGCCACTGGTGAACTGAACGTGCTGGCAGAAAACTTCGAAACCATGCGGCAACGCCTGCTGCGGTCACGCAATGAACTGGCCGACGCTGCGACCTATCTCGAATACCGCGTCACCCAACGCACGCAAGAGCTTTCGGCGCTGTCAGAAGTCGTCGCCAGCGCCAGCCGCACCCAATCGCGCCGCGACTTGCTGCACACCGCCCTGACGCAGACGCTGCGCGTGATGGGAGCAGAGATGGCTGGCATCTGGATGGCGGACGCTGGCGGCGCGCTCACGTTGACAGCCAGCGCAGGCTTCGATGCCCAGATGGAGGAAGATTTACGCCACTATCAGCGCGGCGAGGGTCTGCTCAGCCAGGTGCAAATATCTGGCGTGTCGATGGCGCTCGAAGACATTGCCCAATCGCCGCGCCTGGCGCGCGCAGCAGTGCGCGAACGCGGATTGCATGGCTTTGCTGCCGTGCCGTTACGCATCCAGGGACGCGTGCTCGGCGTGCTGGGCGTTTTCAGCCAAAGTCAGCAAGACTTTAACCCGGAGGCAGTGGCGCTGGCAGAATCGATCGGGCAGCAGATTGCCTTGACGCTCGACAACCTGGCGTTGATCGACCAGGTGCGTGAACAGGCGCAGACGATGGCCGCCGTACAGGAACGTGAACGCCTGGCCGCCGATATTCACGACCGCGCCGCGCAGATGATCGGCTATCTCTATCTGCAGACCGACGTACTGGACAATGAGATCATGTTTCTGCGCCCAGATGAGATTCGTCAGCGCATTGCCCAACAACGCCGCGTCCTCGATGACCTGTCCAGAGAAATCCGCAGCCTGATCGGTCAGTTGCAAAGCACATCGACGGCGGTAACAGCGCTCGATCGCTTGCTGCAGGACGAAGTTGAGGCGTTGCGTCGCGAGTTGCCGCTGGATGTCGACCTGCAGTTGGATGGTGCTCGCACCGTTCCGTTGACTGGCGAGGCCGCCACGGAGCTGGCGCGCATTGTCGGTGAGGCGCTGCGCAATGCGCATCGACATGGTCATGCCCGGAGCGCCGTCGTTCGCTTTCTGCGCCAGGATGAGAGCGCTATATTGACGATCCATGACGATGGCGATGGTTTCGACCCGACGCAGCCGCCCAGCACAGAACGCAAACATTTCGGCCTGCGCGTCATGGCGGCACGCGCAGCACGGCTCGGTGGTGAGCTAAAGGTGCACAGTGCGCCCGGATGTGGCGCCACCATCGAAGTCGCCTGGCCACTGAAAACCACTTTGCCGCCAGACGCCGCCAACGAGAGGAAGAGATGACAGCCACCCGCAAAATCCGCGTCCTGGTCGTGGACGATCACGATCTGTTCCGCGATGGCCTGACCAGCGTCATTCGCAACCAGCCCGACATCGAAGTCGTCGGTGAAGCCGGAGATGGGCTGGAGGGTTTGGTGATGGCGCAAGAGTTGCGTCCCCACGTTGTGTTGATGGACATCAACATGCCAGGAACCGACGGTCTGGAAGCAACAAAATTGTTGCATCAGGCGCTGCCAGAGACGGCAATCGTCATGCTGACGATGCGCGATGAAAAAGAACGCATCTTTGAGGCGATCCGCAATGGCGCCCAGGGTTATCTCGTCAAAACCATCCGTGCACATGAACTGCTGGAAATGATTCGCGCCGCCGCACGCGGGGAGGCGGCGCTGACGCCCGAAATTGCGGCGCTGATGCTGGCCGAGTTCCGGCGCTTCACCCCTCACGCAGCCGCAGCAACATCGGATGAGGATGCTTTTGCCGCACTCACCGACCGCGAACAGGATGTCCTGAATCTGATAGCGCAGGGATTGGCAGACAAAGAGATCGCCCGCGCACTCGACATCAGCCTCTACACCGTCAAGGCGCATGTGCGTAACATTCTCTCCAAGCTGCACGTGAACAACCGACGCGAGGCTGCGCGCCTGGCGCGACGGCGGTAAAGTAGCACGCAAGAACTAGTTCTTCTGCACACACGCCCCCTGCGTAAATCCCTCTCGTCAATGGCTCAAGATCAATTGTGAACAATTTCACAATCTGCTATGATCACGGCTGGATTGTTTGCTTGTTCCCAGATTCTTATCGATCGGTTTGTGCATCCAAAGGAGAAAAATTGTGTTGCTCTGCCAGCCACCTTCATGAGTGCGGTCAGTTTTACCTTCATCCTCTACTCGCCCATCGGGTTGGGAATTCCGTATAACGTGGCAGTCGTGCTCGGTTTTCTGATGGCACTAGCGGCATTGGGCGTCTCCCTATACAAGACACATGGTTGAACGGCGCAGCCGACAAATAAACTGGCAGGTGGGCATATCTGACCAATAGCTGTACGACCGCTGACGTGCATTGACCATAATCGCGCCAGCGGTCGTCATCGTTCTTTTCTGGTTCCTTTCCCTCTTTTTTCCCGCGAATGACTCGCCACGAACGATAGTATTGCAAACCCTGCTGCAATATGCTGTCAGGCAACACTTCCCGTTTCACATAAGTGAATCTGTAATAGGTTTCAAAGGAGGCATCCACAATGAGTCTTGGTCTTCAGGCTTTGTTAGCCGTCATGCCGATTCTGGCGGCGGCAGTGTTGCTGGTAGGGCTGCGCTGGCCCGCACGCCATGCCATGCCGGTGGTGTACGTGATCGCGGTCGTGATTGCTGTCGGGTTTTGGGGGATGTCAACGGCACGCGTGGCGGCCTCGACATTGCAGGGATTGGTGATGACTTTCGACATTCTCTTTATCATTTTTGGTGCGATTTTGTTGCTCAACACGCTGAAGTACTCTGGCGGCGTGACGGCGATCCGACGCGGCTTTGCCAACATCAGCACCGACCGACGTGTGCAGGTGGTGATCATCGCCTGGCTGTTTGGCGCCTTCATCGAGGGAGCAGCGGGCTTTGGCACACCTGCTGCCATTGCGGCGCCGTTGATGGTGGCGCTCGGCTTTCCGGCCATGGCAGCCGTCATGCTCGGCATGATGATCCAGAGCACGCCGGTCACCTTTGGCGCTGTGGGCACGCCGATCCTGGTGGGAGTGCGCGGCGGGCTGGATAGCGCCGAAGTCAATGCGCAATTTGCACTGGCGGGTCTGGATATGAGTCAATATTTGCAACTGGTTACGGTGCGTGCGGCGCTGGTGCATGGCGTGGTGGGCACGCTCATTCCGTTGCTGATGATTATGATGATGACCCGCTTCTTCGGGAAAAATCGTTCTTGGACTGAGGGGCTGTCCATTCTACCCTTTGCTCTGTTCGGCGGTCTGGCATTCACCGTACCCTACATGCTTACTGGCTACTTCCTGGGACCGGAGTTTCCCTCGTTGCTCGGTGCATTGGTCGGGTTGGGCATCATGACCTTCGCGGCCAGCAAGCATTTCCTGACCCCCAAAGATATATGGGACTTCCCGCCCGTCGAGGAGTGGAGCAGTGAATGGCTGGGACAACTTGAGATCAAGCTCGACAACCTGACGGCAAAAACGATGCCGGTGTGGAAGGCGTGGATTCCTTATCTGCTGGTGGCGCTCTTCTTGGTGCTCACCCGCCTGCCTGCGTTGCCGATCGGCGCTTTCCTGAAGAGCTTTGCGCTGAAGTGGAGTGACATCTTTGGGACTGGCATCGCCGCCTCGACGACGCCGCTCTATCTGCCCGGCACAATTCTGATTGTAGTCGTCCTGATCACCTACTTGATTCATGGCATGTCGCCACGGGGACTGGGCAGCGCCGTGCGAGATTCGAGCAAGGTGATTCTGGGTGCGGGCTTTGTGCTCATTTTCACCGTGCCGATGGTGCGTGTCTACATCAATTCGGGCGTCAATGAACTGGGCTATAGCAGCATGCCGGTGGCGATGGCAGAGTGGGTCGCCGTCAACGTCGGCGCCATCTGGCCCCTCTTTGCCCCCACGATTGGTGCGCTGGGCGCCTTCATTGCCGGCAGCAACACGGTGAGCAATCTGATGTTCAGCCTCTTCCAGTATGGTGTGGCGGAACGGCTGGTCATCTCCGGTGCGCTGATCGTGGCATTGCAGTCCGTCGGCGCAGCAGCCGGCAACATGATTGCCATCCATAACGTCGTGGCAGCCTCGGCAACGGTCGGACTGCTGGGCAAAGAGGGCGTCACCCTACGCAAGACGGCGCTGCCAACGCTCTACTACGTGGCGTTCGCCGGGTTGATCGGCCTCATCCTGATCAATGTCTTCCATGTAACCGACCCGGTGACGGCGGCGACCGCAGCACAATTGATGGCGGCGAAGTAAAACGTAACGATGTGGGGATAGAGATTGGAGACTAGAGATTGGAGATTGACCATCGCTGGGCGACAATTCAGTTCGTTCTCGAATCTCCAATCTCTACGCGCCGCTTGCTGAGGAGGCGATGCCATGAACCACGAACAGCTTGTCGATGTCCTGCGCGCCATCGTCGGCGCCGATGCAGTGCTGGCGACGCCGGATGAAAAGCTGGTCTATGAATACGACGCTTCATTCGATGTGCACGCGCCTGATGTGGTGGTCTTGCCGACGACGACGGAACAGGTCAGCCAGATCGTGCGGCTGGCGGCGACAACGGGGATTCCGCTGACGGCGCGTGGGGCTGGCACCGGGCTGTCCGGCGGTGCGCTGCCCCTACAAGGCGGCATCCTGCTCGTGCTGACGCGCATGCGCACGATCCACGCCATCGATGCGGCTAACCGACGCGCCGTCGTGGAGGCGGGCGTCGTCAACCAGCAGCTAGTCGCCGCCGCCAATCGGGTTGGGCTGACCTACGCGCCTGACCCCGGCAGCGGGCGCACCAGCACGATCGGCGGCAACATCGCCTCGAATGCAGGCGGCCCCCACTGTCTGGCGCATGGCGTCACGCTCAATCACGTGTTGGGGCTGACAGTCGTACTGCCCGACGGCCAGGTGGTGCAGACCGGCAGTGCGCTGGCAGATGCAGTCGGCTACGATCTGACCGGCGTGCTCGTCGGCTCGGAGGGCACGTTGGGCATTGTCACTGCGGCGACGGTGCAGCTCATGCCACAGGCGGAGGCAGTGCGCACACTGCTGGTCGCCTTCCCCACCATCGAAGATGCATCGGAGGCGGTGAGCGCGGTGATTGCTGCCGGCATCGTGCCGACGGCGATGGAAATGATGGACGGCAAAGTCTGCCGCGCCGTCGAAGCAGCAGTCCACGCCGGCTATCCGACCGATGTCGGCGGAGTGTTGCTGATCGAGGTCGAAAGCCTGGCGGACGGTCTCGACGGCGTGATGGCGCGCATTGGCGATATCTGTCGGGCACATCGGGCGAGTGAAGTGCGTCTTGCCGCCACTGCCGCCGAACGCGCCGCGCTGTGGTTGGGGCGCAAGAGTGCGCTCGGCGCCATGGGGCGTATCGCTCCCAGCTACTTCTTGGAAGATGGCGTGGTGCCACGCCATCGCCTGCCGGAGGTGATGGCGTTTGTCGAGGAAGTGGCAACGCAACAACAATTGCCGATCGGCAACTTTTTCCATGCCGGCGACGGCAATATCCACCCTACGATCCTCTTCGACCGCCGCAATCAGGACGCGCTGGCGCGGGCAAAGCTGGCGGCGACGGCGATCCTAGAAAAGTGCGTCGAAGTTGGCGGCGTCGTTTCCGGCGAGCACGGCATCGGCACGGAAAAACAGAATTACATGGCGCTGCTCTACACGCAGGATGATCTCGACGCCATGTGGGAAGTCAAACGCAGCTTCGATCCTGGCGGACGGCTCAATCCAGGCAAGATTTTCCCACGCTTTTACCAGCCTGGCGCGCCGGTCATCAACCCGCCACTGCAAACGGCGGAAAACCTAAACAACGGTCATCCCCCAGCAGCGCTCATGCGCAACGCCCCTGGTGAGGATGCGCTGACAAGTGCGCTGGCGCAACTGGTTGGGTCTCATGCGGTCTCGATAGAGGATGGCGCAGGCTACGCTGTGGGCGACCAACGGCCGCGACTGGTCGTGCGCCCCGGCAGCGTCGAGGAGGTCGCCGCTGTCTTGCGCTATGCCCACGAGCAGCGCTTGCACGTGACTCCCATCGGCGGCAATACCTGCTGTCATCATGGCGGCATCCTGGCAGGTTATGATCTGGCGCTCAGCCTGGAGCGACTCAACTGCGTGGAGGAGCACCACCCCTCGGATTTGACGTTGGCGGTGCAGGCTGGCGCCACGCTGGCAAACCTCAACACCACATTGGCAAAGTCCGGGCAAATGTTGCCGCTCGATGCGCCGCTGGCGGAACGCGCTACACTTGGCGGCATTGTGGCAATGGGCGCGCTGGCGACTGGGCTACGGCGGCTTGCCTATGGCACGGCGCGCGACCTGCTGCTTGGCGTTCAGGTCGTCCGTCCTGACGGGCGCACCTTCCGTCGCGGACGCATGGTCGTCAAGAACGTGGCAGGTTACGACCTGGCGCGGCTGCAATATGGCGCAAACGGCGCACTCGGTGTGATCACATCGTTGATCTTCAAACTGCACCCGCTTCCCGAAACCAGCGCCGCCATCCTTGGTGCGTTTGCTACGCCACAGGAAGCCAATGTGGTGGTGCAACAATTGGGGGAATCACGGCTGCAACCGGCGGCTGTACTCCTCTTCGATGGTATACTCGATCCGACCCCGGCTGATGAACAGAGCCTGCGGCGCTGGCGGCTGTTGGTGTGCTTCGACGGTCTTGGCGCAGCAGTAGAACGTCAACTCAGCGAGGTGACAGCATGGATGCATCGCGCCGGCGCAGCAACCATTGCGACGTTCGGCGCTACGGATCTGGCTGCATTCTGGCCCACGCTGACCAACTTCAGCCAGATGGCTGTCATTGGTGCAGAGGAAATGCTGTTGCGTGCGAACGTACAAATTCAGGAAACAGCGACCGCATTGGCGGCAATCACAGCGGCCTGTGACGAGAACGGATGGGGCGTGACCACGCTGGCTGACGCTGGCTGCGGTGTAATCTGGCTGAGGCTACGCGGACAGGCGGCGCAATTGTCAGCACTGCTCGCTCAGCTACGCACTCGCTGGCCCCAAATCGTCGTAGCGGCGGCGCCCAGCAGCCTGAAAACGGGGCTTGACCTGTGGGGCGCGCCGCCTGCCGCCTTGCACGTAATGCGGCGGATCAAATACAACTTTGACCCACACAGTGTGCTCAATCTTGGCCGCGACCTGGTGTCGGCGACGTTGCCCGCAGTCGATGCGTCGCCTGTTGCCACCACATCGTTTGCCGCGAAGGAGACGATTCATGTCAACTAACATGCAAACAGTATCTGCCCAGAAATCGTCTGGCGCTCCCGCCGATTTTCACAGCTTTCTGCACCTGGCTGGCGTCGATGCGCCTGACGCCGAGCTGTACGATACGTGCGTGCGCTGCGGCCTTTGCCTGGAATCTTGCCCAACCTACTCGCTGCTGCACCTCGAACCAGCTTCCCCGCGCGGACGCATCGCCTTGATGCGCGCAGTGGGCGAAGAACGGTTGGCGGCGACGGCGCCTGCGTTCCTGCAGCAAATGGATCTCTGCCTGGGTTGTCTGGCGTGTCAGGCAGTCTGTCCGTCGGGCGTCGAGTACGGTCATTTACATGAGGCAGGGCGCGCGCAGGCTGCGGCGGTGCGGCAAAAAGGTGCACTGCGTCGCATGATTGAGTGGACGGTTTTCCAATGGCTGTTTATGAGTATTGGGCGGGTGCGACTCTTTGCGCGCACGCTGTGGCTCTACCAACGCAGCGGCTTACAATGGCTGGCGCGGCGACTTGGGGTGCTGCGGCTGCTGGGCATGGCAGGCGTCGAAGCCTTGCTGCCGACCATCGACAGTCGTTTTGTCGTACCCGACGGCAGCGTCTATCCGCCGTTGGCTGTCACTGTGAATGGCTCGACCCGGCGCGTGGCGCTGTTGACTGGCTGCGTGCAGAGCATCGCCTTCGCTGATGTCCACACCGCCACGATTCACGCCCTACGCGTCAATGGTTGCGAAGTCGTCTTGCCACGCGGTCAGGAGTGTTGCGGCGCGCTGCATCAACATGGCGGCGAGCTGGCGCTGGCGCAGGCGCTGGCGCGGCGCAACATCGACGCTCTGGAGGCGGCTGACGCCGACGTAATCGTCGTCAATGCTGCAGGCTGTTCGCACCATGTCAAAGAGTACGGCCACCTGCTGCGCGATGATCCGGTCTATGCTCAGCGCGCCGCTGCGCTGGCGGCGAAGACGCGCGACATTACCGAGCTGCTGGCAGAGTTGGGACCCAAGCCGCCGCGCTCCTCACTTCCCTGGCGCGTCACCTATCAGGAGCCGTGTCACCTGGCGCACGGACAGAAGGTCACCAGCCAGCCGCGCAAAGTGCTGGCTGCCATCCCCGGTCTGGACTTTGTAGAAATGGCGGAATCGAGCATGTGCTGCGGCAGCGCCGGCACCTACAATATCCTGCAGCCAGAAATGGCGACGCAGTTGCTGGCGCGTAAACTCGACAACAGCGCCGCTACCCGCGCCAACGTGATCGCCTCTGCCAACACGGGCTGCATGATCCAGATGCGCGCAGGTGTGACGCAGCGAGGCATGGACACACGCGTGCTTCACATCGTCGAAATTCTGGATGCAGCCTATCAACAAGATGAAGCGAGCAGCTGATCAAACTGGATCAATTCCTGCAACGTCATCCCTCAGGCGTATAAAATAAAGAGCATCCGGCAAGTGGTTGCGCCGGATGCTCGGGGTGGTTCTTCCTGCCTGTCGCAACAGGCAGCGTGGAAGAAAGGGGGATTCTGATGGTGACCGGGCCAGCGCGCTGCGGAGTCCAGCGAAGGCAACCGATTGTTACACGGCCGGCTCATCAGACCGCTGCATTGCCATCTGTGGCGTTTTTTTTGCACACAGTTCAATGCAACGCTAATTGTAAGCAAATATACCAGATCGATGACGCAAATGCAACTTCCATCGATCCCGCTTTCTATGTAGAGGTTTGACGATGCCGCCTCCCTTCGTTACAATCAGAATATCTGCCCCCTTAGCGCAGAGGATAGCCCAACTACCTTCTACTGACCTCTAGGTTGGCGGCTCATCTTCCCGGAAGCTCCGGAGCTTCCGGGAAGATTGTGAGCGATATGACGTGACAATCTAGAAACCAATAAGCAGTGGGTCGCAGGTTTGAATCCTACAGGGGGCGCTGCACCAGAGCAGAGGTGAACCCGTGTCAACAAAGAAAAGGGCACGGGTTTTCTTTTTGCAGCAACGAACCGAGCCATGTACAGTGCTATTAAGGTTTACGCCGGGCTATGGGCGTAGGATTGCCACGCTGTGCAATCTATCACTGTTGCAGATGGATTGCCAACTGGTCTGCCGGATATCCCAACCCTTCGAGCAACGTGTCCCTTGCCGGCGCGCACGAGGCGGGAACCTTCTTCCTGCGTGTCGGTGTAGAGCCGCGATCCCATCGTGGCTTCCGGCGTCAAACCGGTCGGCACGATCAGCACTTGCGCCAAAGCGCGGCGCGTGATGTCAGTGTAATGGAGCGGTTGCTTTTCGGCCTGGAGCACAGTATATGCGGCGTCGAGATAGGTCATGGTTGCACGCCTTAAGGTTGTGTGGGGCGAGTGGATCTTGATGTTGGTGGTCAGGGAAGCTATGGATGCAATGTAGAACAACGCCGTGCCGATCCGAATAACCTGGCAGCACAGCAAGATAGTTCCTAAAGCGCAAAGACCTTGCGCAGTGCCACGTCGATCTTGTGCATTGTCGCTGCATCGAGAGCACCGCGCACCCTGACCATGCGGTGGCAATGATCGATCGGGCGCGTTTGCAGACAGTCCGCAATCGATGGCTTGAGGAGGCCGTTTTGGGCAGTTGGCGCAATCGCCACATTGGTCTTCACGACCGCTTTTTTCTCACTCCAGCCAGTCAGTGGCACCACCTGCACGATCGGCAGCCGCGCATTGTAGTCGTCGTTGGTCACAATCACGCAAGGACGCACCTTGCCGGTTTCCGAGCCTTGTGGTGGATCAAGGTTGACATCGATCACCATGCCGCGTGTGAGAGTTGTCACTCTGGCCACCCCTCGATTGCACTTTCGGTCAAGGCTTGCAGATCGGCGTCTTCTGCATAGATGGCGGCATAGATTTCTGCGGATTCACGCAGTTCCTTCCGCTCAATTTCCGCCTTGAGCTGCATCAGCGCCGCCTGCACCATAGAACTCTTGTCTTTGAATCCATACGCGGCATAGTTGGCAACGAACTCGCTCAATGCGGGCGTCAAACTGAATTTTGCCTGTTGCATAGACCCTCCATTTGCCCCTGAAGTAGGCCCCTGATTCGGGTTCTGATTTTAGTCCGACTCCCCCGCGCTGTCAATGTGCTGCTGCAGGGACTCTGCAGGGAGGGTCTATTTCGCCGCAGGGGCAGAGTTTATTTTGTAGGTCATCGCCTCCGGCGTGACGGGCGCCATGTCACGCCGGAGGCGATGACCTACGACACGCGCCCCAAACTTGAAATACATCCCTGCAAGGACTTTATGTTCGGGGCAAGCAGAGCGCGTCGCACTGGTCAACAAGTGATGGTTGGCGCAGTCGCTTATGACCAACACCTGCCTCGATAGTCGCCTGAGCGCTCAGCCGCAGGACAAGTTTATAGGATGTAAAAAAGGCGGTGGACATTGCGCCCACCGCCTTTTTGCTGATTCTTTTCACTCCTACCGCAGCGCCACCACATTCATTGCCCCGCTTTGCACCAGCCCTGTCCACAGCCAGGGCAGCACGCCCAACGCCACGGTGAAGACGGCGGCGATGCCCAGCGTCATGGCGACAGGGATGCTGGTTTGCTGAGCCTCGATGCGCGTCTCCTCGCTCGGCTCGGCGAAGTACATGTCCACGACGATGCGCAGGTAGTACCAGGCGCCGATGGCGCTGTTGAGCATAGCGACCGCCGCCAGCCACGAGTAGCCGCCCTGCACCGCCGCCGCAAAGACGAAGAACTTGGCGAAGAAGCCTGCAAAGGGCGGCACGCCCGCCAGGCTGAACATGAAGATGCTCATCAGCAGCGCAACCTGCGGATGACGTTTCGCCAGCCCTTTGAGCCGGTTGCCGGTCGCATCCATCTCGCCCTGCCGTTCGAGTAAAATCACCACGGCGAAGGCGCCCATGTTCATAAAGGCGTAGGCGATCAGGTAGTAAAGCGCGGCGTCGATGCCTGCTGGCGTCGCTGTCGCCAGCCCGACGAGCAGGTAGCCGGCGTGGGCGATGCTCGAATAGGCAAGCAGGCGCTTGAGGCTGCTCTGGCGCAGCGCGACCAGGTTGCCGAGCGTCATCGTCAGCACCGCCAGGATGCCGAGCGCCATGCCCCATGTTGGTTGCTCGGTGGGCAACGCGGTGGCGAAGAAGCGGTAGAACGCCGCAAACGCCGCCGCCTTGGTGCCAATGCTCATGAACGCAGTCACCGGCGTGGGCGAGCCTTGATAGACGTCGGGCGTCCACATGTGGAAGGGAACCAGGCTGACCTTGAAGCCGAACCCGGCGATCAACATCGTGACGCCGATTGCCAGCAACGCCATATCTGCCTGACCGTCGAAGAGGCGCATCGCGATCAGGTCGAAGCGGGTGCTGCCGGTGGCGCCGTAGACAAAAGCTGCGCCGTAGACAAAGAAGGCGCTGGCAAAGGCGCCAAGTAGGAAATACTTCATCGCCGCTTCGTTGCTGAGCCGGCTGGCGCGGTTGAGGCCTGCCAGGATGTAGAGACCGAGCGAGAAGGTCTCCAGCGCTAGGAAGACGACCATCAGATCGGTGGCTGCGCCCATCATCATCATGCCCGCGCTGACGAGCAGGATCAACGTGTAATATTCGCCGGTCTGCCGGTTGACGGTTGGGATGTAGCGCACGCTGAGCAGGATCGCCAGCGCTGCGCCGGTCAGCACGACCAGATTGAGCGCCTGCGCACGTTCGTCACTGATCGCCATACCCTGAAAGCTGGAAATGGGTTGGCTGATCAGCCAGATCGAGACGCCTGCGGTCGCCAATACGCCGATCAGCGCCACCCACGGCAGCATTGCCAACGTCGGCGCCCTGCCTTTGCGGTTGAGAATGTCGAGCAGCATGACGACCGCCGCCGCAATCACCATCGACAGCGCCGGCAGCACTGCATTCAGATTGAGTTCTGTGAGTGCGCTGTTCATTGTGCCTCCGTCACCACGATCTCGGCGAGTTCCAGCGCCGGCATCTGTTCCGCAGTCGCCTGCTCAATCAGGGCAGTGCGCGTTGCCAGCATCGCCTCGACCGACGGGTTGATCTTGTCGAAGAAGAGGTTGGGGAAAAGCCCGATCACAAAGAAAAGGATCACCAACGGAATGACCATCGTCAACTCTTTGAGATTGAGGTCCTTCAGGTTGGCTTTGTCGTTCGCCGGGTTGGTGATCTCGCCCTGCGCCATCTTGCGGAAGGCGGTGAGCAGATACCACGCCGCCAAAATCACGCCTGCAGCGGCAAGCACGGCAAAGATCGGCATGTAGTTGTACGCGCCAAGCATGATCGTGAACTCGCCGACGAAGCCGTTGAGACCGGGCAACCCGGCGCTGCTCATCGCCACAACCAGGAAGAGGCCGGTGTAGATCGGCACGCTCGCCCACAGCCCGCCGAATTCATCCAACATGCGCGTGTGGCGGCGTTCGTAGAGCAGGCCGACCATGAGGAAGAGCGCGCCCGTACTCAGCCCGTGGTTGACCATTTGCAGCACCGAGCCGCTGACGCCCTGCGCGTTCATGGCAATCACGCCGAGCATCACATAACCGAGGTGCGCCACTGAGCTGTAGGCGACCAGCGACTTGATGTCCTTCTGCATCAGCGCCACCAGCGCGCCGTAGAGAATGCCGATCACTGCCAGCGTTGCCAGCAGTGGCCCAAACTGCTCGGCGGCTTGTGGGAAGACGGGCATTGCCAGGCGCAGGAAGCCGTAGGTGCCCATCTTCAGCAGCACGCCCGCCAGAATGATCGAGCCGGCGGTCGGCGCCTGCACATGTGCGTCGGGCAGCCAGGTGTGGAAGGGAAAGAGCGGCGTCTTGACCGCGAAAGCCAGGCTGAAAGCCAGGAACGCCCACGTCTGCACGGCGAGCGGCATCGGCGTGCTTTGCAGCGCCACGATGTCGAACGTCCCTGCCGAGAAGTAGACGATCAGGATGGCGACGACCATCAGCGCGGAACCGGCGAAGGTGTAGAGGAAGAACTTCACCGCCGCATAGACCCGGTTCTGCCCGCCCCATTCGCCGATCAGGAAGTACATCGGGATCAGGCTCGCCTCGAAAAAGACAAAGAAGAGCACCAGGTCGAGCGCCACGAAGACGCCGATCATCGCCGTTTCGAGCAGCAGCATCAACGCCATGTATGCGCCAACGCGCTTATCGACGTAAAGGATGCTGTAGTAGACGGCGATGGGCATCAGGAAGGTCGTCAGCAGCACCAGGAAGAGGCTGATGCCGTCCACGCCGAGCGCGTAACGAATGCCCAGCGGCGCAAACCAGACGGCATCCTCGGCGAACTGCATCCCGGCGTAGCCGTCCTGCCAGTTCGTCCACAGCAACAGGCTGACTAGAAAGGTGACAACCGTCGTCGCCAGCGCCAGCCACTTCTTCACTGCGTCGCCCGGCGCAAGCATCACGATCACTGCGCCCAACAAGGGCAGGAAGGTGACGATGGTGAGCAGATATGGAATCGATAAGGTCATAAGGTCAATCCCTTACTTTATCCGATAAAAATGAAATAAAACAGTACGGCGACGACGCCCAGGAAAATACTCAGCGCGTAGGCGGGGATGGCGCCGTTTTGCAGCTTACGCACCGCCTCGCCCGCATCGCTAAGCACGCCGCCCACGCCATTGACCGCGCCATCGATCACCTTTGGATCAAAGATGCGCGCAAACCAGCCCGAAATTCCTTTCAGCGGTGTGACGATGAAGAAGACATACATCTCATCGACATACCACTTGTGCTCGGCTGGGCGGCGCAAGAATGCAATCCGCTCCACCAGTTGCTTCGCCCACGTCTCGTTGGTCAGGTAAAGCGCCCGCGCAATCAGCACGCCCACCACAACGATCACGATGCTGATCGTGATGCCCAGCAGTTCGATCACCAGTGGAATCTTCTCATGCTCGCCGATCACCGGCTTCAACCAGCCATCTAGCGTGTGGATGAACGGCAGGTTGATCACGCCGCCGATCACGCTCAACACTGCCAGAATCCAGAGTGGGATAGTCATCACGTTGGGGCTTTCGTGGACATGGTCATAAAGGTGCTGGTCGCGCGGTTGACCGTGGAAGGTTACGAAGACGGCGCGAAAGCTGTAGATCGCCGTGAGCAGCGCAGTGACGACGCCGATTGTGTAAAGCGCCAGGTTCTTCTCCAGCTCAGCGACCAGGATGGCATCCTTTGAGAAGAAGCCCGACATCAGCGGAATGCCCGCCAGCGCCGCTGCGCCGACCAGGAAGGTGCGATAGGTTGTCGGCATCTTCGTGCGCAGCCCGCCGAGCCGATTGATGTCAAGAATGCCGTGGGTGGCGTGCATCACGCTGCCGGCGGCAAGAAAGAGCAGCGCCTTAAAAAAGGCGTGCGTCACGAGATGGAAAATCGCTGCGCCGTAGGCGGCTAGACCTGCTGCCGCGATCATGAAGCCAAGCTGCGAAACCGTCGAGTACGCCAGAATTTTCTTGAGATCGGTCTGCACAATGGCAATCGAGGCTGCCAGCAGCGCAGTCAACATACCGATCCAGGCGGTCACCAAACCGGCGTCGATGCTCATGTGCCAAAGGGCATTGGTGCGGACGATCATGTAGACGCCCGCAGTCACCATCGTCGCAGCATGGATCAACGCTGAAACAGGCGTCGGGCCAGCCATGGCGTCGGGCAGCCAGACGTAGAGCGGAATCTGTGCGCTCTTGCCGGTTGCACCGAGCAGCAACAACAGACAGATGATCAGCGCAGTCGCCGGCGCCAGATGATGCGCAGCCTCGGTCAGGTCGGTGAAGACCAGCGTGCCCAGCGTCGACCAGACCATGATCATCGCCAGGATCATGCCGAAGTCGCCGATGCGGTTGACGATGAACGCCTTTTTGCCGCAGTCGGCGTACCAGCCATACATATCGTCGCGCTTGTCGAACCAGAAGCCGATCAGCAGGAACGAGGCCAGACCGACGCCTTCCCAGCCGACGAACATGCCGAGGAAGTTGTTGCTCATCACCAGCGTGAGCATGGCGAGGATAAAGAAATTCATGTAGAAGAAGAAGCGTTGGTAGCGTGGCTCGTGATCCATATAGCCGATCGAGTAGATATGGATCAGCGCGCCGACGCCGGTCACGACCATCGCCATCGTGATGCTCAACGGGTCGATCAGTACGGCGGCGGGAATCTCGAAGTCACCGATCGTCATCCATTGCCACCAGGTGATGGTGATGCTGCGTTCGGCCGCAGGCAGCGCGGTCAACCCGAAAAAGAGCATCACCGACACGACAAACGCGCCCAACACCGCCGCCGACGCCACCCACCCGACCACCTTTTGCGACATCCACTGCCCGGCGAACAGAATAATCAGCGCGCCGAGCGCCGGAAGGGCGAACAATAACCAGACTGACTCAAACATAATCATTCTCCGGCAAAGTTGTCTTTACCATTTCATCACATTCACGTCGTCGATATTGGTTGTTTTGGAGATGCCGTAATGTGCGATCAGGATCGCCAGTCCGACGGCAACCTCGGCGGCGGCCACAGCCATCACCATAAAGACGAAGACCTGCCCGTTGAGATTGTTCCACTGCATGGCAAAGGCGATCAGGGTCAGATTGACGCTGTTGAGCATCATCTCGACGCACATGATGATGATCAGCGCGTTGCGCCGGCTGAGCACGCCCACTGCACCAATGGTGAAAATGATGGCGCTCAGGATGAGATAATAGCTAATTGGAACCACGAGTTCTTCCTCCAAGAATCTCTCAATCTCCAATCTCCAATCTCCAATCTTTGTCTTTAAGATTGGAGATTGGAGATTGGAGATTCTTCCGACTTGGGCCGCCGCGCCAGCAGCAGCGCACCGATCAACGCCACCAGCAGCAGCACCGCCGCCAGTTGTACAAGCAAGATATTCTGCGCATAAATCTCAACGCCGAGCACGATGGGTACGCCACCCTGATTGGCAGCCGGATCGAGTGGCGTCAACGGCATTTGCAGGATGGTGAGCGCCATGCCCGCCAGCATCAGCACACCCAGCGCCAGTCCAGCGTAAGGAACCCACGAACGGTAGCCTGCCCGTGTCTCCATCGGCGCTGAACCGATCAACATGATTACGAAGAGAATCAGGATCACGATGCCGCCCGCATAGACGATAATCTGCGCGGCCGCCAGAAACTGCGCGTTGAGCGTGACGTAGAGGATCGCCAGCGTAGCAAAGTGCACGAGCAGAAAGAGCGCGCTGTGCACCGCCACCTTGCTGGTGACGACGCCAACCGCCGTCGCAACGCTCAAAGCGCCGACCAGGATGAAGAAGATCATTGCAAAGTCCATAAGCGACTCACTTCAGCTAAAAAAGAATAGAACGCCGATGACGCAGATCGGACGGATGAACGCGGATCAAATCAGCGAAAATCCGCTGTATCCGCGTCATCCGCGTTCCATTTACAGTTTATTCCGGTCGGATCACCGCGTTTGGTTCACCGGGATTAAGCAGTTGCTCCTTAGTCAAAATGAAATCACGGCGGTTGTAGTTCGCCAGTGCAAAGTCATGACCGAGCACAATCGCTTCCGTCGGGCACGCCTCCTCGCAATCACCGCAGAAGATGCAGCGCAGCAGGTTGATCTCGTAAACTGTGGCGTAACGCTCGCCAGGCGAGGTCGGGTGCGCCGGGTCGTTCTCCGCCGCCTCGACGTAGATGGCGCCGGTTGGGCAGGCGGCCTCGCAGAGCATGCAGCCGATGCAGCGCTCCATGCCGTTTTCGTAGCGGCGCAGCTCGTGCTTGCCGCGGAAGCGCGGGTAGAGTGGAACCGGGTCGCGCGGGTACTCGGTCGTCACCGGCTTCTCGGTGAGCGCCTTGAGCGTCACGCCCATCGCCCTGCCGATCTCGGTTGCGCCTTTCAGAAGGTCTCGTAGTGCCATGCCGATTTTTCCTTACTTAAAAAACACCGTCAACAATGCCGTGATGATCATGTACCCCAGCGCGATGGGCAACAGAATCTTCCAGGTGAAGCGCATCAACTGGTCGTAGCGCGGGCGACCCAGGCTGGCGCGCACCCAGATGAAGAGGAAGAGCAGCACGACGATCTTACCCGCCAAAATGAACGGTCCCAGCCACGGCATGATCTCGCTGCCGATGCCAAAGGGCAGGGCGTAGCCGCCGAAGAATAACGTCGCCATGATCGCGCTCGTCGTGATCATGTTGATGTATTCCGCCATGAAGAAGAGCGCAAACTTGATGCCGCCGTACTCGGTCTGGAAACCGGCGACCAGCTCGTTTTCGGTTTCGGGCAGGTCGAAGGGGCTGCGGTTTGTCTCGGCCAGGATGCAGATGAAGAAGAACGGGAACATGAGCCAGAGCCAGAGCCATTCCCACCAGGCGCGCGGGGACTCGACCAGGTTGACCAGGCTAAAGTCACCCGCCAGCAGCAGGATGCTGATCAAGAACAGGCCGAGCGGAATCTCATAGGAGATCATCTGCGCCGACGACCGCAGCGCGCCGAGCAACGAGTAGTTGTTGTTGCTGCTCCAGCCCGCCAGGATCACGCCGTAGCTTTCGATGCCCGCCACGGCCAGAATCCACAGGAAACCGATCGGCACATCCGCCACCGCCGGGAAGCCTTTGCCCAGCGGGATCACCGCCCAGATGATCAGCGCTGGCACCAGCGCCAACGCCGGCGCCAGCAGGTAGACCACCTTGTCGACGTGACCAGGGATGATCTCCTCCTTGAAGACTGCCTTCACTGCG
Organism: uncultured Caldilinea sp.; assembly: GCA_937981885.1. GTDB lineage: Bacteria > Chloroflexota > Anaerolineae > Caldilineales > Caldilineaceae > Caldilinea. The sequence continues at coordinate 1,315 of CALJMI010000062.1, read as the reverse complement.
TCAGCCACCGGCTGCAGCAGCCCTTTGGGTCCGGCGCGGTTCGGGCCGTAGCGCACATGAAAGCGCGCCAGCAGTTTGCGTTCGTACCAGGTCAGGTACGCAAAGCCGGTCAGCAGCACCACAATCAACACCACCGACCGAATGACCGGGATAACAATCAGGTTCAACCAATCCATAAGTGCACCTGGAGTGTTGGGAGAGATTGGGAGATTGGGCGATTGAAAGATTATGAGATCAAGAGATTGGAGATTGGAGATTGGAGATTTCGTGCGCTACCAGATGCACCGATGCACGATGTCCCAATCCCTCAATCGCCTAATCGTTCGATCTCCAATCTCCAATCTCCAATCTCCAATCTCCAAATTTATTTCTCGATCAACACGTTGGCAATTGCGCTGCCATTCAACAAGGCCCCGACGGGTGCGCCGGGCAGACTTTCAGGAATCCAGGCGACGCCAGGCTTGACGGTGGCGTCGAGCTTGACCGCCAGCGTGAGCGCGCCATACTCGCTGCGCACGGTGACGGTCGCGCCTTCGGTCGCGCCAAGTTTCTCACCGTCCACCGGGTTCAAGCGCACCTCGGCGCCGAACGCCATGTTCTTCATCTGTTTGGTCAAGCCAAACAGGTTGCCGCCGTCGTAGAGCACTGCGCCGCTCACCAACGTCAGCCCGCCATCGGCTTTGGGCAGATCAGGCTGTACGGCGCGGGCGTAGCTCATCTCCGACTGCACGTAGCTGTGATCCGCCACGCTCCACTGCAACCCCTGGTCGCCGAGCGCCTCCCAGGTCAGCCCGTTGTAGATCGGCGCAGCCTGGGCAATCTCCGCAGTCACGGCCTGGGCGCTGGCGTGTCCCCACTGCGCATCGAAGTAGGTCGCCAGATGGTCGAGGATCATCCAGTCCGGCGCCGCCTTGCTTTGCGGGTTGCCCAGCGCCTTCGGTGCGCGCTGCACGCGGCGCTCCAGGTTGGTGAAGGTGCCGTCCTGCTCCGCCCAGCTCACCGCCGGCAGCACCACGTCAGCTTTGGCGGCGGTCTCGGTCAGGAAAAGCTCCTGCACGACCAGAAAGTCGAGCCTGTCCAGGTTCTCCGCCCAGGTTGGGCGTTCGCTGGCGGGGTTGGCGCCCATCACAAAAAGCGCCTTGACCTCGCTGCCTGCGGCGTCGAGCATCTGCTTGTACGTCTTGCCTGGATGCACGGGCAGCGCACACCCCCACAGCTTGCCGAGCAGGTCGGAAGCGATGCGGTCGTCGAGTGCGGCGTGGCCGGGCAGACGGTCGGGCAGCACGCCCATGTCGCGGCAGCCCTGACTGTTCGC
>CALJMI010000061.1 GCA_937981885.1 uncultured Caldilinea sp. | reverse complement strand
TCGGCGCCGGCAGCGTGGTGAACAATCATCTAGAGGCTATCGCTGCCTATGCGGATCGTCTCAAGCTGGCGGCGGTGGTCGATTGCGACCTTGCGCGGGCCGAAGCCGTGTGCAATCAGGCGGACGATGTGCACGCCTACGCCGATGCCTACGCTATGCTGGAGGTCGAACGACCTGATCTGGTGCACATTCTGACGCCGCCGGCCACGCATCTGCCGTTGATTCTGGCTGCGCTCGACGCAGGCGCCTGGGTGTGGTGTGAAAAGCCGCTCTGCCGCTCGCTGGCGGAATTCGACCGGATTGCAGCTGCGGAGGCGCGCACGGGCCGCTACGTCAGCACGGTCTTTCAGTGGCGTTTTGGCTCCGCCGTCGAGCATCTGCGCAGCCTGATGGCGCAGGGGCTGCTCGGAAGGCCGCTCGTTGGCATCTGTCACACCCTGTGGCATCGCACCGCAGACTATTATGCGGTCGAATGGCGTAGCCGCTACGCCACCGCCGTCGGCGGCCCGACCGCCACGCTCGGCATTCACCTGATGGACCTCTTTCTCTGGCTTTGGGGCGAATGGCGGGAAGTACAGGCTGTCGCCGCCACGCTCGACCGCGCCATCGAGGTGGAAGACATTTCGATGGCGCTGGTGCGCTTCGAGCATGGTGCGCTCGGCAGCATCGTCAACAGCGCGCTCTCCCCGCGCCAGGAAACTTACCTGCGGCTCGATTATCAGCGCGCCACCGCCGAGGTCAAGGCGCTCTATCGCTACGCCAATGCCGACTGGCGTTTCACTGCGTTGCCTGGCGCCGAAGGTGATGCGCTGGTAGCAGCGTGGCAGGCGATCTCCTGCGATCGCGTCGGCAGCCACACGGCGCAGTTGGCGGCGCTGCTTGACAGCATGGATCGCAACGAACGTCCACTCGTCAGCGGCGCCGAAGCGCGACGCATCGTGGAGTTCATCGCCAGCCTGTACAAGTCGGCCCTCACTCGGCAGCCGGTGCGTCGCGGCTCGATCACGTCCGACGATCCCTTCTACGCATCGATGAACGGGGCGCCTTATGAAGAGTAGGTTTGCCGCCATCGGCCTGGCGCACGGTCACATCTTCGACATGACGCGGCGTTTGCAGGATGCCGGCGCCGAACTTGTCGCCTGCTGGGACGACGATCCGGTCAATCTGGCTGCCTTTGCCCGTGCCTACCCGTCTGCGGACACCACGCGCGCGGTCGATGCGTTGCTGGAGGATCGCACCATCGACCTGATCGTCAGCGCCGCGATCCACGACGAACGCGCGGCGCTGGGCATCCGCGCCATACAACACGACAAGGATTTCCTCTGCACCAAGCCAGGCTTCACTGCGCTGGAACAACTGGAGGAAGTGCGTCGTGTGCAGGCGGAGACGGGCCGTCGCTACATCGTTTATTTTGGCGAGCGCTTCGGCAACCCGGCGACGGTGCGCGCGAGTGAGTTGGTGCATAGCGGCGCCATTGGTCGCGTTGTGCATACAGCCGGCTTTGGGCCACATCGCCTCTTTGGTCGCGTCGAACGTCCGGCGTGGGTCTTTCAGCGCGCCCGCTATGGCGGCATCCTCAACGACCTGGCCAGCCACCAGATCGACCAGTTTCTACACTTCACCGGCAACGCAACCGCCGAGATCGTGGCGGCGACAGTCGCCAATCATCATCACCCACAATTCGCCGGGTTCGAGGACTATGGCGAGTTGTTGCTGCGTGGGGAGGCGGCGACCGGCTTCATCCGTGTCGACTGGCTCTCGCCCGCGGGGTTGAACACATGGGGCGATGTGCGTCTCTTTTTGCTCGGCACGCAAGGGTACATCGAGGTGCGCAAAACGTGGGATATACAGGGACGCGCCGGCACGGATCATCTTTTTCTGGTGGATGGCGATGGGGAATGCTACATTGATGCGGCGCAAACTCCCCTTCCGTTTATGACGGACTTTCTCAACGACCTGCGCGACCGCACAGAGAGGGCGGTTACACAATCGCATGTGCTGGCTGTGTCAAAATTGGCGCTGCGGGCACAGATGCAGGCGCAGTGGCTGCACACGTGACGTCAGTTGTGCATCACACATTGCCGTAATGGTGGGCGTGTCCGTTCGTCATAGCAGGAAGGATTTCAATGCACATCAAGCGAACATCTGCCTCATTTCTGTTTTTTGCGCTGCTGGTGTCGGCGTGTACACAGCCAATGCCAGCGCGTGAGAGCGCCCCATCGGTTGTGACAATGGCGGCGCCGACTGCTGCACCGGTGACGGAAGCCACCCCGACCGATACAGCGTCTGCGGGCGTCTCCCTGCCTACACCGACGCCTGTGTCCGACGTTCTCGCAGTAACGCCGGACCAGGTGCGGTTGCGGCTGGAACCGGTCTTTGAGGGGTTTCAGCTTCCGGTTTTTCTGACTCATGCTGGCGACGGCAGCGGCAGGAGCTTCGTGGTTGAAAAGACGGGCAAAATCTGGGTGATCGACGGCGGCGCAGTGCAGCCGATACCGTTCCTCGATGTGAGCGACAAAATTACGACTGCGGGCAACGAGCAGGGGCTGTTGGGTATGGCGTTTGCCCCCAACTTCGCCGCGAGCGGTCACTTTTTCGTCAATTACACCGACCGACAAGGAACGACCGTCGTCGAACGCTACACGGTTTCGGACAATGACCGCAACCTGGCTGACCCACAAAGCGCCTTCACTGTGATCACCGTGGCGCAGCCTGCCAGCAATCACAACGCCGGCATGTTGGATTTCGGGCCGGACGGCTACCTCTACGTGCCGCTAGGCGATGGCGGGGCAGCCAACGACCGCTTCGGTCACGGACAGAATCCCGACACGCTGCTCGCCAAGATCCTGCGCCTGGATGTGACCAGCGACCCGACGCAGCCATACCTGATTCCGGCGGACAATCCCTTCGTGAACGCAGACTGGAACGGTCGCCCTGTGCGCGACGAGGTGTGGGCAATCGGGCTGCGCAATCCGTGGCGCACCAGTTTTGACCGCGTGACCGGCGATTTCTGGATCGCCGATGTCGGGCAAAATCAGATCGAAGAAGTCAATGTTGTTCGTCCGGGCGCGCCGGGCGGCTATAACTTCGGCTGGCCCATCATGGAAGGGCTGAGCTGTTTCAATACGGCGAACTGCGATCAGAGCGGGCTAATGCTGCCGGTGATTGATTACCGTCATGTCGGCGGCAACTGTTCGGTCACGGGCGGCTATGTCTATCGCGGCAGCGCGTTTCCCCAGTGGAATGGCATCTATTTCTATGGCGATTATTGCAGCGGGCGCATCTGGGCGCTGGCGCCGGATGGCAGCGGCGGCTGGTCGAACGCCGAGGTGCTTGATTCAAACCTGACGCTCTCCTCCTTTGGCGAAGACGAAGTTGGAGAACTCTATGCGCTTGATTATGGCAGCGGCGTAATCTATCGGCTGACCGCGGAGCAAAGCGACTGAGTCAGACCCTACCGGGAGATGCCTGGCGTGCACTGCGCTCACTGTCAACACATTGGGATGGTTGCCTGGCGGCGCTATCTGCGCGAAAGAAGAATTCGGTGAATTATCCCGCCACGAGAGGGATTTCTTCTATCGCTTCCAGCACCGGCTCGTAGCGACAACGGCAGCCGCGCGGGGACGTACACTCGCGGTGTGGCAATTCGGGGACGCGCGCAACCAGGAATTGCTTGCCGAGCGTCTGACGACAGTGTTCACAGGTGTATTCGTCGTCTGGACCCACGATCTCCAGCCGACGCACATGATCGCCGCCCTTGACGCGCTGCCAGGTTTCCTGATTGTCCACATATAGTGCAACGGCATGAGCGCGCCAATAGACGCTCTCGACAATGTCCATGTCGGGACGCGCCAGCTCCTGCGCAACAAAAGGCGGGATCTGGTCAGGCGTCAGCCGCCAGTGCACACCCCACAAATGTTGCTCGGCGGCATAGAGCTTGAGCCACTTCACGGTTTCTTCGCTCAAGCCGTCGAACAGCCAGTGATCGAGAAAGAAGATGCGTCGCGTCACCGCGCTGTGGTTCATCTGCGGCTCAGGCCCTGTCCAGTCGGCTTTGCCCAATGGCGTGCGATTTTCGTATTGACGGCGGATGGTGAGCGCCTCGCTTGTCATCATCTGCGCCAGTGCGGCATGGACGCCTTCGATTGCCGCCTGCTTTTCCGCCGCCGTGCGTTGGCGATAGGCATCGACAAACATCCGGCCAGCATCGGTGACAACATAACCACCCGGTGTGCTTGTTAGCCAGCCCTGCTTCTGAAAGAAAGCCAGCATTTCTGAATAAGAACGCGGCAGGACGCGGCTCCAGGCGCGCTGCACGTTGACGTCATGAGCAGCTACAGGTTGCACAAAGTGCGCCAACAGCTCGATCTGCGCGTACTCCTTCAGTTCCTGGGAATGCGCCAGCGCCATGCCATCCACTTTGGCGCCAAAAAGATTCTTGAACAACTGCATGGTTTAGCCTTGCCCTTCATCCAACATTGACGCCATTCGTTCGAGGATGCCGAGAAGCAGCGCAGTCAGGCGCGGCACGATCACCTTGCCTGCCTCGATGACTTCTTCGTGCGTGGGCTGCCCTATGCTCTCCAGTTGGTCAATGGCGACGTTGGTGATCGTGCTCAGCCCCAGCACCTCCATTCCAGCATGATGCGCCACCATCGCCTCGGCTGCGGTGCTCATGCCGACGGCATCGGCGCCCAGGCGGTGCAACATGCGCACCTCGGCCGGAGACTCGAAATTCGGACCGGACAACTGGAGATAGACGCCGCGCTGTAATGACACGCCGACCGCTGCCGCCACCTCTTGGGCGAGCTGACGCAACCGCAGCGTATAGATGCGATTTGCCGCCGGAAACCGCGGTCCGAACTCATCAAGATTGGGACCGCGCAACGGGTTGGCGCCAGCCATGCCGACCAGATTGATGTGATCCTCGATCAACATGAGGTCGCCCGTCGCAAAATTGGGATTGAGACCGCCGGCTGCGTTGGTGACGATCAGCATCTCGACGCCCATCCGCTGCATCACGCGCACCGGCAGCGTCACCTGCTGCATCGAGTACCCTTCGTAGTAGTGAAACCGCCCCTGCATGGCGCACACCGTTACGCCAGCCAGATCGCCGATCACCAGACGCCCGGCGTGACCGGCCACTGTGCTGACTGGGAAGTGCGGAATTTCAGCGTAGGGAACGATGTCGGCATAAGCGATCTGTTCAGCCAACCCGCTCAATCCACTGCCCAGGATCAGCCCGACGCGCGGACGGTGGGGGGCGCGATCGCGGATAAAGGCGGCAGCCTCGTCGTAGTCGGATAGCAAATAGGTTGTGTCCATAGTTGCGCCATTGTACTCTGGAGTGCGCCATCATTCAAACGCCAGCGGGTGCGGTGAACGTCACGACAGGAACAGGGGTGGTTGCACAGGTCATCACCGCCGTGTCACCGACGGCAATGACCTGCTGAAATGTTAGAAATCTATCGGGCGCCCTTCGTAGATGTACTCGAACATCTGCGCCAGCTCTTCGGATTCGGGGATGCGTGGCGCAGTGAAGAACTGAGTGTCCTGTTCGGCGTATTCGACCAGTTTGGGCAGTATTTCGCGGAAATCGGCGCGGTCGATGCCGAAGTCGGCGATGCTCATCGGCTGGCTGACGGCGCGTTCGAGTTCGCGCACGCGCGCTGCCAGCAACCGCGCCGCTTCCTCTTCGTCGCGGCTATCGGTGATGCCAGCGAAGCGGGCAATGTCGCCGTAGCGGCCCAGGCCAGCGTTGGTTGTGTAATCGATCGTGTAGGGCAAATAGAGCGCCACAGCGCGACCATGCGGCTGCTTGAAGAGCGCACCAAAGCTGTGGCCCATGGCGTGTCCTAACCCCAGGTTGGCGTTGCCAAAGCCAAGCCCGGCGATAGTGGCGGCGTTGCTCATGTGTTCACGCGCCTCCAGGTCGTTGCCATCACGCACCGCCCGTTCCAAATACTCGAACACCAACCGTGCAGCTTTCAGGCAGAGGCCATCGGAAAAGTCGTTGTGCCAGGTGGTGACGTAGCCCTCGATGGCGTGCGTCAGCGCATCGAGACCGGTGTCAGCGGTAATGCGCGGGGGCAGTCCCTGCGTCAGCGTTGGATCAACAATCGCCAGCGTCGGCACCAGCTCACGGCTGCCCGTGCTGAACTTGCGCTTCTCCTCGGTGTCGGTGAGGACAAGCGCCCACGTCGCCTCGCTACCCGTACCGCTGGTCGTCGGGATGGCGATCAGCTTTGCCTTGCTCAGCCCCAACGTCACCATCGGGTTGATCTCGGTTGGGTCAAGTTCTGGATGCTCGTACATTGCCCAGATCGCTTTCGACGCATCCATCGGGCTGCCGCCGCCAAGACCGACGATCCAATCTGGGCGGAAATCGATGGCGACCGCCGCGCCGCGTTGCGTTGTCTGCAGGCTTGGCTCCGGCTCGACCTCGTCGAAAACGCACGTGGCAATGCCCGCCTTGTGCAGCGCCTCTTCGATGCGCGCCGTGATGCCCAGCTTCGTCAGTGTTGCGTCGGTCACGATTAAGGCGCGCTCGCCGCTCAACTGCTCCAGATGGCTGAGCGCCTCCTCGCCGAAGACTACAAACGGTGATGAAAAGTACCACATACTCTCTACTCGTAGACTGTCGGCACACGCGTGGCGCAGCGCACCAGTTCCTGCGCCGCCTTGACATTCTTCATGATTTTCACCAGATTGCCGTCCAGCTTGATCTGGCGCGTGACCATACCTTGAACTGGGTCGAGCTTGCCGGCAAGCACTTTCTTCCACTTCTCCATGTCGGCCGTGATCTTGAACTCTGGGCTTTTTACATGGGGGTCGGTCAGAAACTCGGCGGCGCGGCATTTGCCGTGCCACAGATCGAGATAGATGCCGGGGCCGCCCTCGATCACCAGCGTGATGTCGCCTTCCCAGGTCTTGGCGGCGTTGGCGTAGGCGTCGCTGCTGTTGATCTGTTCGTTGAATACCTCGACCCATTCTGGGCTGGGGAACTTGTAGCTCATTGATTTTCCTCCAGTTCAAATCTCAAAGTTGATGGTGTCTGATTATGTTCAAACAATGTGTTGGCGGTGTTGCCATTCTGTCACAGAAACGCCGATTATGCATTTCTGCGCTTGCGTTGGATACGCGTCAGCCGGCGCCGTAGGTCGGCAAGTTGACCGGGCAGTCGCTGATGTGCAGGTGCAGACTCGACCGTGTGCACGCCCCACGCCGCCCACATCTCCGCCTGTTCGAGGTCGCGCGTACGCCATTCGTGATATTTGGCGAGTTCGATAAACGGCGTTGCATCGGCGCCGCCGATCGATGTGAGCCAACGTTGCCACAGCTCGGCGGCCTCAGCATACCGTTCTTGTTGCTTGAGCAGCATCGACCACCGTGCAAAAATTTCGGCGCGCAGTCGATCCGCCTCGGCCACATCAGCGGCGCACGCCAGCGCACGCTCAGCCAGCGCGATCTCGCCGCTCTGCACATGACAGGCTGCCAGCGATAGCAGCTCCTCGGCGTATAGCCCATCGATCTGCTCGAACGAAGTCGCAAATGCGCGCACCAGCCGCTCGCCCAGCGCCACCATTGAGACAATGTCCTCACGATTGTGGTAGAAGACGCGACGCATCTCGCCCGCCTGCTGCGTGCGCAAATAGTCGATGTACATCTGCGGGATCAGCGCGCCGGGCACATCGTCTTCAGTGCGCGTCAAGCCGAGAATCTGCCGCTCCAGGTTGATCAGCCGGCAGCTTTGCAACCGCCGCCGCCACAGTCGACGCGCCGGCAGCAGCAGGTCAAGATGAGGCCGCCCTTCCTCGAATAATTCGACGCTGCGCAGCGCCAATGGCAGCAGCACACGGTTCTGGCGATAGCGAGCGCGCAGGAGTGGTAGATCAAAACCGCGCCCGTTGAAGGTCACCGCCAGCCGCCGCGCCCCGACTACTTCAGCTACTGCCGCAAGCAGCGCTGCCTCCTCTCCAGGATGTCGCATAAAAAATTGACGAACGACAAAGTGAGAAGGGGCGCAGGGCGTGGGGCGTGAGGCGACGACTTCATCTTTCACCATTGACAATTCACGATTCACGCTTCCGTCAACGTGCTCGAAGGTTCCAACGCCGACCATGAAGGCGTAGACGCCCGCGCCTGTGCCCAGCCCGGTGGTTTCGGTGTCCACGAACACGGCGTCGGCAAAACTGGCGTCCGGCTCCAGCCGAAAATTGGGATGAAAGGGCGCCAGCACCGTGGGTGATGCAGCCAGCGCGCTCGCCAGCCGATCGTCGCCGCGCAGCTCATTAAGCGGTGTTGCAGTCGTCACAACATAGCAACGCCCCGCCGCGTTCGTGACCTCGGCGCCAGGCAGCAGCTCTTCCAGCCGCCCGCGCACAGGCTCACGCTGCGGCGGCAGCGGGTCGCCGGCGTCGTCGATGGGTGTGTAGGTTAGCTCCGGCGTGCCTTTCTGGGGGCGCAGCCCTTGCAGCCGGCGCATACGTTCGAGCGTGGAAGACGTCATGTCTGGTCCGGCGAACTTGTGGGAAGATCGCTGAAGTAGGCTGTAATGGACTGTACGAACTGCTCTGCGTCTCGGAGAATCTCGTCTGTTTGCTGTTGTGAGACTTCAAACATCTCTCGATAATCGACGCCAAGCTCATCTTTCATCGTTGGAATGAGCGAGATCACCATACCTGCCTCATAACCGATCTCCTAGGCAATATCCAGCGCGGTTGATATGGATGATGGCGAAAGATCGGGTAGCACAGCCAGCATATCGATGTCCGACTTCGGCGTAGCATCGCCGTGGGCGTGCGAGCCGAATAAGACAACCGATACATCTTCAGCGAACGCCTGCGACAGCGACTGTTGCAGACGCTGCACAGTTGATAGCACATTGTTATCTACAGCCATCATGCCCTCATTTCCGCCAGCTCACCGTGTGCCCCAGAACCGAGTTCCTCAATTTTACCGCGTTCTCGCCACAAAACAACCTGCATCTTTGGCAACGCGCAGACGGCCGTCGGCGTCGAGATGGGGGCGGAGCCGTTCCGCCACACGCGGCAGCAGGCGGGGCGCGTGGCTGCCATCCGCTGGCAGGTCGTCGAGCGCGTCGATGTTGGCGCTGGCATAGTAGCGCAGCGCAGCGTTAAGAGTCGGGAAAAGAAAGGCGTCGGGGCGGACATGCACTTCAACATCAGGGAAAAAGCGGCGCACCAGATCAAGATGGCCGAGATGAAAGCGATCGGTCATACGCGCGGAAGGTGTATAGCCAAGTTCACGGGCGGCGGCGCTGTGGGCGGTGTGCAGCAGGGCGTTTGCATCGGCGGCGTTGGTCGCCAACATGACGACGCCACCGGGCTTGAGCACACGGCGCATCTCTGCAAGCGCAGCTTCCTGGTTGGGCACGTGGTAAAGCATGTGGTTCGCCATCAGTCGGTCGACGCTGGCATCGGCGAGCGGCAGATGTTCGGCGTTAGCTTGCAGCGGATCAACGGTAAGCATCTGTTGGGTTGCCTGCGCCCGCGCTTCTTGCACCATGCCGAACGAACCATCGACGGCGATCACCGTGCAGCCGTTGGCGCTCAATCGGCTGTGGTACGCGCCAGGCCCGCAGCCAATGTCGGTGACGAGCAAGCCAGGGTGCAGGTCAAGGAATGCCAGCGCCCAGTCAAAGAAGTCGTTGGGCCGTTCGCTGTAGCGTTCGTGCGCTTCCTGGCGGATACGTAGCTTCTCGGCTGTACCGTACTGATAGGCGAGATAGGTTGGGTCGGTGGCAAATCCTGGCATAGGTGACATTGTGTGCTTGCAGCGAGCGTCATGATAGAACTCGTCAACTGGCATTATACTCTTTATAATAACGTTTATCCATCTGTGAATGCTTTGAGAGTCTACCTGACAGCCGGGACAGGGTTTGTTTCGCAGATCATCACCTCCGGCAAGAAGCCTCCACCGTGAAGTGCACCCCGGCTTCGATACAATGATCAAAATTGGACTTTGACCGAGTTACTCCACCACAAGTGTGTCAATGCAAACGAAAGGAGTTTTGAGAATGAAAATGAATGTGGAAAAGTATCGAGTTGCGCCCAACGCCTAAATCGACCTGAGCAAATAGGATGCAGACGACAAGAGTCTGTTCGACGACGACAAGAGACAAGGATGAGAAGCGCTGCCTGCGCTCAACAAACAGCTTGAAGCATTGCAGGAGCTGCTCTATGCGGAGAGCAAGCGCGAGGTTTTGATCGTGCTACAGGGCATGGACATCTCCGGCAAGAATGGCGTGATCCGCCACATCTTTGATGGCGTCAATCCACAGAGTGGGAAAGTGGCAAGTTTTATTGATTTCTAGATTGTCACGTCATATCGCTCACAATCTTCCCGGAAGCTCCGGAGCTTCCGGGAAGATGAGCCGCCAACCTAGAGGTCAGTAAGGCGCCGACGCCGCACGAACTCGCGCGCGACTATCCGTGGTGCATCCGTCAACAGACGCCAGGACGTGGAGAGAGCGTCATCTTCAACCGCAGCCATTACGAGGATGTGATGGTCGTGCGCGTACACAATCTTGTTCCGCCCGAGGTGTGGGGACGCGTTACGAGCACATCAACGCCTTCGAGAAACTGCTGACAGATGAGGCGACGACGATCCTCAAGTTCTTCCTGCATATCAACGAAGAGGAACAGCGCCAGCGGCTACAAGAGCGGCTAGACATGCCGGAGAAGCACTGGAAGTTCTCCACAGGTGACCTGGCGGAGCGCAAGCTGTGGGATCAATACATGGCCGCCTATGAAGCTGTCCTGAGCAAGATCAGCACCGAATACGCGCCGTGACACATCATCCCTGCCAACCGCAAATGGTATCACAACCTGGTGATTTCGCATATCATTATCAAAACGCTCGAAGGACTCAATATGTGCTACCCGGAAGCGGCGCCAGGGTTGGATAAAGTTATGGGTCTGTCTGCAAAGTCCGTTGCAACTTGCTGGGGACGCAGCGAGCGCTCTCAGCCTGTAGGACATTCATCCGCAGCGGCGATGAACGGCGCTGCTTTCGGGTCTCTTGAGCGTACTTTCGATAGGGCAACACCCCGTAAATTTATGTAAAATACAAACAGTTCCATTTAGAAAGACAGGACACAATGCAAGCGAGTGCAATTATTTTCGATGCGCCCTATCACGTAAGGTTGGGTTCGGTGGACATTCCGTCACCCGCTGTGGGCGAGGTGTTGCTTGAGGCGCTTTACACGCTTATCAGTCCCGGCACAGATCTGCGCTGCCGCGCTGGGAAACAGGAGGGCGCCGTCTTCCCCTTCATTCCCGGCTACTCGTTTGTCGGGCGTGTGCTGGCGCGCGGAGAAGACGCAACGATTCCCGAAGGTGCGCTCGTCTATTGCAATGGAACCAGCGCCGCCAGCATCAACCTGGCGTGGGGCGGGCATGTCAGCCATGCTGTGCGCGCCGAACGCGAACTCTTTCCCATTCCCGACGGACTCGATCCGCTGCACGCCAGCGCCGCACATCTCGCCGCCATTGCCTATCGCGGCGTGCGGCTGAGCCAGCCTAAACCGCACGAGACGGTCGCCGTGATCGGGCTGGGCGCCATCGGCGCGCTGGCGGCGCGGCTGCACGCACTCACCGGTGCGCGCGTTGTGGCCGCCGACCTGTCGCCCTTCCGCGTGGCGCTGGCGCAGCAAGCCGGCGTCGAGGCATTCGTCCCGCAAGGCACGCTGGCGGAGGCGTTTACCGCAAAGCTGCCCGGCGGCGCTGACGTCGTGGTCGACGCCACCGGCGCGCCATCCGTGCTGCCGCAAGCCATCGAGGTGGCAAAACAAAAGCCGTGGGACGACAGCGCCGACCCCGGTGCGCGGTTTGTGATCCAGGGCAGCTATCCCGATGCATTCTCTGTACCCTACCAGCCTGCCTTCCGCCGCGAGCTGTCGTTTCACATGCCGCGCGACGCCCAGCCGCGCGACTTCCGCACCGTGCTCGACTTGATGGCGCGCGGCGTGCTCGACGTCAGTGGCGTCATCAGCGCGGTGCGCCCGCCCGAAGCCGCCGCCGAGACCTACGCAGCACTGGCTGAGCCAGGTGTAGAACTGATCACAGTTGCGTTTCAATGGAATGCGCTATGACTGATTACGGCTTCAACTTCTTGTGGATGTTCTCCTACAACGGGCAGCCTGCGCAGGCGCCCGACGAGCGCGCACTGGATTTTCTGGCGGAGTTCGGTTTCAACTTTGTGCGCGTTCCGACGGATTATCGCTTCTGGACCCATACCTTTGACTACTTCCATCCCGACGAAACGGTGTGGGCGCAGATCGACGCCTATCTTGACGCATGCCAGGCGCGCGGGCTGCACATGTGTCTGAATTTTCACCGCGCACCCGGCTATTGCATCAACGCCAACCACCTGGAACGCCACAATCTCTGGCAGGACGCCGTGGCGCAGGATGCCTTTGTCTGGCTGTGGGAACAGTTCGCACGCCGCTATGCGCATGTCCCGGCGACGGCGCTGAGCTTCGACCTGCTCAACGAACCGCCCACCCCCGGTCAGTACGGCATGACGCGCGACATCCACGCTGCGCTGGTTCGGCGTACGGCGGCGGCGATCCGCGCCATCAGCCCGCAGCGACCGATCCAGATCGACGGACTGGGCGGCGGTCATCTTGCCATGCCCGAGCTGGCAGACCTCGACGTGATCCACAGCGGGCGCGGCTACCAGCCGATGGCGGTCAGCCATTACAAGGCGGGCTGGTGGCCCGACGTCCACCTGGTGACGGAGCCGCCGGTCTATCCCGGCGTCGTGTGGGATGGCGTGGTCTGGAACCGGGAGACGCTGCGCCGCTTCTACCAGCCGTGGCGCGCCGTGCAGGCTGCCGGGCGCACGATCCATATCGGCGAGTTCGGCTGCTACAATCAGACGTCCAACGACACTGCGCTGGCGTGGCTGGCTGATTTGCTGAGCCTCTACCGTGAATTCGGCTGGGGCTACAGCCTGTGGAACTTCGCGGGACCGTTCGGGATCATCGGACACGGTCGCCCGGGCGCACGCTTCGAGACGCTGCACGGCTACCAGGTCGACCGCGATCTGCTCGATCTGCTGCTCGAAAACCGCATCCCCTCGTAACCATGTGACATGCGCTACTCGGAGCTACAAAGGATCAGACTGGGTGTTGATTCTGGAAGCCGACGATAAGCGATAGTCCGCAGAGTGCGTAGAAAACAAGCCTTCTCTGCGTAATCTACGCAATCTGTGGATCATAACCGTTTGGATCAGCCCAGGCGCAGATCGCGTGTCGATCGCGCGGGGCATGGCTGCTGATCTGTTATGGATGGCTGCGTTGCACGGTGGGCAAATGCAGCCGGAACGCTGGCGCTGGCGCAACCTGCACATCGCCATGCAGATGCAGCAGCGTAATCGACCACGGCGCAAACTCGTGCGTGACTGTACCATCGCCGGCTGCGACAGGCGTCGGCGGCTCGGCCAGCGCGTCGGATGGATCGCTGTTGCCATTGTAGGAGACGCGCTGCGCAGTCGGCGACGCGGCCTGCACCACATACGCCACACCGCCAGTCAACGCTGCATCCTCCGCCGTGATCGTCGCCGTGATGGGGGCTGCGCTCTTGTTGATCGCCAGCAGCGACAGCGTGGTCGTGTTGACGCGGCCAGCATAGACGCTGAGCTGCGTGGCTGCGTTCAAGGTGCTCGTGACCGGCAGCATCTCGGCGCCAAAGCGCGCCCACAGCGGATAGACGTAATACTGCGGCGCGCGGAAGAAGCCGTTGTCTTCGTGCATCAGCCCATACTCGGTGCCGTTGCTTGCGCGCCCGTTCACCAAATCCCACTGGTTGAACATCGCGTAACCGTGCTGGATCGCCTGCCCGATTGAGTCAGCCAGGAAAAGCGCGTTGACGGCGCGCGTCATCAATTGCGCGTTGTCCTGATCTTGCACCGAAATCAGGTTGAATTCCGTTGCAGCAACCGGTGCGCGGCGTCCCCCGGCATGGGCGTCGAACGAATCATCCAGCGCGCGACGGATGCTCGCCCAGTGCGTTGACGGCTGCGCCAGCATTGCCGCGTGCCCGGCCGCGTTGTTCGGCGGCGGCTCAAAGTAGGGATAGGGGTGAATCGAGTAAAAATCGAGTGCATTGCCGGCCGCAGCAATTACCTTGATGCCCCAGTTGTTGAAGTTGCTCCAGTCAGGTGCGCCAGGAGTGCCCGGCTTTTCGTAGCCGACCGCGCCGACCAGGATCGTCGGATCGACGGCGCGCATGGCAGCGCGAAACTCCAGATAGCCTTCATGTCGGGCTGCGCCGCTGCCCTTGCCGTTGACATATTCCGTCCCGTCGCACGTCCAGACATCCTCCCAGCCCCACGCCAGACATTGGGCGCCGCCTGCTGAAGGTTTGCCGCCATAGACCTCGTTGCCAAACTCCCACAGCTTGACGCCGACCGGCTCCGGGTTGCCGTGCGCGGCGCGCAACTGCGCCCAGTGTCCGACGGTGTACCAGTTCGCACCTCGGATATCCACGCCAAGCGCGCGTTCATCATCGACAGCCCCGTTGAAGAACGCCACCGCCGCGGCTGCTTCCAGCGCCGTGCCGTTGGGGTTGACGACCCACATGCCTTGCGTGTTGGTGGCTTGCAGGAAGTCGATGAAATCGGTCGGACGCGCCACCCACCCTTTCCACGGGCAGGGTGTCGCACCCGCAACATCGCGATCCAGCTCGCAGCTCAGCCAGGCGTAGCTGTTGCTCCAACTGCCGCCGGGCATACGCAGCATGGTCAACCCCGCCGCCGCCGTGCGTGTGCGCAATGTATTGTCGCGGAAGCGGTTGCGTCCCAGCCAGGCAGGCAAGTTGCTGCCCAACATCTCAGCGGGGACGGGCTGCACCGACCCTCCTGCGTCGATCCGGATCGTTGCCGTCACCGGAGGCTGAACTGGTGCGTTTCCCGCAACAAGGCGAATGTCGTCGATGTAGAAGGTTGGCTGTCCGCTGTTGACTGAGCTTTGCAGCGCAATCGATCCAAGCGAGCCGCCCTCGACGCCCAGATCGGTCAGCGGGATCGTCGCCACGCGCCAGGCATTGGCGACCGGCGCCCCGCCCAGATGCTCTGTCAGATTCACTTCACTCTGCGCCGGAAAATTTGTGCCAGCGCCGGCGCGCACGAAGATCGACTGTCCGCCTGCGCTGCCGCCATGCACAGCAAACTGCAACGCCGTGTAGCCGGTCAGGTCGAGGTCGCCGCCGGGACGCACCAGCCAGAGTGCGCCCCAGTTGCCCGGCTGGAAGGTCACGCCAATGGCGCGCTGGCTATCGGAATAGGCAGTGGTTGCGGCGAAATCCACGGTTGCGTCGAACGACCAGCTCTGAAATGAGAGCGTCAACGCGTCGTCGTAGATGACTGCGTCAGACGGCTGGTCAGTCTGCCGCCAGGTTGCCTGCGCCGCCAGCAACGCACACGCGCTCAGAGTGACAGCAACCCCGACTGCGCTGAACATCCACACAAGACGTCTGAGCATAGCTCCTCACAAGTTGGCATCTCAAGCAGAACCGCGCTTCCATAGTATATAATAGACTCATCAAGTAAACATTGAAAACATTGAACAAATGTGGTTGTACCCATAGATGTCAAGCAAGAGAGAAGGAAAGCGAGTCTTGGAGGGATAGGTCAGGAACTGGTTGGCCAAGGTCTCCAGACGAGCAAAGCGATGGTTGTGGCTGATGGCATTATTATAGATGATCGCATAGTCACGTTCAACCAGGCGAGCCAGGTCTCTCACTGTCCAAAACTGCGCAGATGCGGCTTCGGCACCTAACAATTGTTCAGGCGTGCACCGTTCGAGTTGATCAGCCAGATGCTTCACTTGATGTTTGGCTGTCGTGTACGCTCCTTTAAATTTATGTAGTTTTTGCGAAAGGATGTTGCAGCATGAATGTGGAACAGTACCGGGTTGCTCCTGGCGCCAAGATCGTCTTGACAGAATGGGATGCGGATGACAAAAACCTGTTTGATGGCGGCAAACAGCAAGGGCAAGACGCGCTGCCTGCACTGAACAAACGGCTCGAGACCTTGCAGGAGTTGCTCTACGCCGAGGGCAAACACAAGATGCTGATCGTACTGCAGGGGATGGACACTGCTGGCAAGGATGGCGTGATTCGCCATGTTTTCAACGGCGTCAATCCACAGGGGGTGAAGGTGGCGAGTTTCAAGGCGCCGACGCCACAAGAGCTGGCGCAAGATTTTCTGTGGCGCATCCACAAACAGACGCCGGGGCGTGGAGAGATTGTAATCTTCAACCGCAGCCACTACGAGGATGTACTGATCGTACGTGTACACAATCTTGTTCCGCCCGAAGTATGGGGGCGTCGCTACGAGCATATCAACGCCTTCGAGAAATTGCTGGCGGACGAAGGAACAACGATCCTCAAGTTTTTCTTGCACATCAGCAAAGAAGAGCAACGTCAGCGGCTGCAAGAGCGATTGGACACGCCGGAAAAGAACTGGAAATTCTCTACGGGCGATCTTGCCGAGCGCAAGCTTTGGGATCAATATATGGCTGCCTACGAGGCTGTCCTGAGCAAAACAAGCACCAGCTACGCCCCCTGGTATATCGTGCCCGCCAACCGCAAATGGTATCGCAATCTGGTTATTTCGCATGTCATCATCCAGACGCTGGAAGGACTCGACATGCGCTATCCGGAGGCTGAGCCGGGGTTGGACAAGATCGTTGTCGAATGAGCAACTTGGAAATCCGGGGATTGACGGCTGGCGAAAAGCCCGATGTCTTGCATAGTCGGCGCGCCGAATTCTGGCATGGGGTGCGGGCGACATTTCCATTGGTCGTGGGCGCGATCCCGTTTGGAATCATTTTTGGCGCGCTGGCTGTCAACAGCGGGCTAAGCGCAGGCGCGGCCGCAGCGATGTCTGCTTTTGTTTTTGCCGGTTCGTCGCAGTTCATTGCAGCAGGTTTGGTCGGCAGCGGCGCCGGAATGCTGATTATCGTGCTGACGACCTTCGTCGTCAACGCGCGCCACAGCCTGTATAGCGTCACATTAGCGCCCCACATGAAACACCTGCCACAGCGCTGGCTTGCGCCGCTTGGCTTCTGGCTGACCGACGAAAGTTTCCTCGTTGTCGCCGAACGCTATCGACAGCCCGACGCTTCGCCCCACAAACAGTGGTTCTTTTTGGGTTCGGCGCTTTTTATGTATATCAACTGGCAGATCTGCACCTGGGTTGGCATTTTCGCCGGGCAGACGCTGCCCAACCCGGCAGGCTGGGGATTGGATTTTGCGTTGATCGTAACTTTTATCGGCATGGTGGCGCCGGGGCTGCGCAGTCAGCCGGTGACAGCAAGCGTGCTGATGGCTGGCGTTGTCGCAATTTTGTTAGCCGGGCTGCCAAATCAATTGGGGCTGATCGTCGCCGCTCTTCTCGGCGTCGCGGCTGGAATGTTGACCGAGCGCGCTGGCAGCGCAAGGCGCAAGTCAGAGTAAGCTATCGCACCGAAATGCTGTTGACTCCAGTTAGCCGGTCTGGGTCAATCCACCGCGCGAAGACGTGCTGGCAGGCTGCGGTCCAGAGGTGAGCGCGATCGCCCGCTCCCACGAGTCGCGCTCGTCGCCAAATTTCTCGCCGCGGAAGCGATGGTTGTTCTTGCGGATGAACTCGCTCAACTCGCCTTCGAGCGACTGCCAGATTGCAAGCTGGGCGTCGATTAGCGCTGTGCGCTGCTGCGGTTGGCGGCTGTGAGCGATCAAGGCGGAGAAGTGCCGCACGCAAAGACCCGACGAGCTACGATAGTGGGTGAGGAAGTCGTCGGATTGTTTCATTGCTGAATGCACCGTGGCGCACAGATGTTCCTCCACTTCGGCGGCGTTTGTACAGACGGGGCAGCGTCGCTGCGGGACAAGCGTGCGGACGATCGGATCGCTGACAGGTTGGCTGCGCCCAAGCCACGTTCGCACCCGTTGCCAGAACGACCCATCGCTGGCGCCCACTGCAGCAGCCTTCACAACCTGCGCCGTCCCGGTTATAACATCCTTATAGATGATTGCCGCACTCAACGCCGCGCCTGGTCGCACCAGCAGCCAGGCATGATTGCTGCAGAAGCCGCGTGCGGCGCTCACTTCGCGGCGCAGGCGCGGGTCGTTGACGCTCTCCCACAAAAATGCATCGAGGTAGCGCTCCGCAGCGCGCTGCTGCAGCTTGCAAAACGCACAGCCGGGAGTCGCCATTGCCTCGATAATATCGTCGTAATAGGGAATGTACTTTGTTGGTCTGGACATCTATGTTTTTTGTGAGATTTTGGGTAATTGAGTAGTAGGGTGTTGGGGGTCTTGCGTTTGAGACATTCCCCCAGTCTGGAAACCCAACATCCCCATCACCCCAAGGCCTCATCACCCCAAAACCCGAACCCTTTTCCGCCCTACACCTCAATCACAAGCGGCAACACCATTGGCCGACGGCCGATCTCTCGCGCTGTAAAGTTGCCGAGAGCGTCCTTAATTTTGTTCTCCAACACAGCAGTGGGCGCTTTCTTTTTGATCACTTTGGAAACTGCTTCCTGGGCGCGACGGATCAGGTCTTCCTGCTCACGCATATAGACAAAGCCGCGGCTGATGATCTCTGGCCCGTAAATGATTTCGCCGTCATATTCGTCGACGGCGATGATGCAGACAATAAAGCCCTCCTGGCTTAGTTGTTTGCGGTCGCGCAAGACGACGTTGCCAATGTCGCCAACGCCAAGGCCATCGACGTAGACGTGTCCGGCTTCCAGTTTCTCGCCGCGCCGCGCCGTAATCTCGCCAGCGCTGGCAAAGTCGCCAAATTCCAGCGTTTCGCCGTCTTCGACCACAAAGATGCGATCTTTGGACAGTCCCCAACGCTCCGCCAGCCGCGCATGGAGCACCAGATGACGATATTCACCGTGGACGGGCACAAAGTAGCGCGGGCGCGTCAAGTCTAGCATACGAATATAGTCATTCTGCCCGCCGTGTCCGCTGACGTGAACGTTGCCAAGCTCGTGATAGAGCACGTTGGCACCCTGCCGAAAGAGGTTGTCTACTGTGCGGTTGAAGAGTTCTTCGTTGCCAGGAATCGGCGTGGCGCTGAGCACGACTGTGTCACCTTCACGCAGCACAAGCTGACGGTGGTCGCCCATGCTCATGCGCACCATGGCGCTGGTCGGCTCACCCTGGCTGCCGGTAGCGACGATCACAACCTGGTTGCCGGGCAGCGACTCCATTTCGCCGGCAGTGAGCAGCTCGTCCTCCGCAATGTCGAGATAGCCAAGCTTGATGGCGATGCGCACGTTGTTCACCATGCTGCGTCCGATCACGCCTAGCCGCCGGCCATGACGTCGCGCCACGTTGATCACTTGCTGCACGCGCCCCAGGTTGGAAGCAAAGGTTGCCAGCAGGATGCGCCCTTCGGCCTGGCTCATCACCTCTTCCAACATTGTTTCCACGGTGGCTTCACTGTCGGTGCTGCCGCGACGTTCAACATTGGTGCTGTCGGCCAGTAGCAGCAACACGCCTTCATCGCCCCACTTCCGAAGCTTATGCTCTTCGGTTGGTCGGCCATCGACGGGCGTCGGATCAAAGCGATAGTCGCTGGTGTGGATGATGCGGCCAGCCGGCGTCATCACCGAAACGCCGACGCTGTCCGGGAAGCTGTGCGTCGTGTGGAAGAATTCCACCGTGAAAGGGTCGAGTTCGATCACGTCGTCAGCGGTGATTACGTGCAGGTCGACCTCGCCAAGCAGCTTTTGCTCGCGCAGCTTGACTTCGAGCAGCCCTTGCGTCAAGGCCGTTGCATAGACCGGTGCGCGCAGTCCCTGTTCGACAAAATAGGGAAGCGCACCGATGTGATCTTCGTGCCCGTGCGTCAGCACCACGCCGCGCACCTGTTCAAGCCGATCAATTACATAGGCGCCATCAGGAATTACGATATCGATGCCGTGCATTTCGCTGGTGGGAAACATGAGCCCTGCGTCGATGATCAGCAGATTTTCTCCAGATTCGAGCACCAGCATGTTCTTGCCGATTTCGCCCAGCCCGCCCAGCGGGATGACGCGCAGCAAGGGTGCGACCACTTCGGTCGCAGATCGTTCTTGTTTTGTCATACGCTAAATTTCTCCTCAACAGCCTTGGTTGATTCTCAGTTTATTACGAAACGGGAGCGCAGCGCAGCGCTCCTGTGAGCGTCAATACAGCGTGGTGCGTGTCGAATGTTGATATCCGGTGTTCGACGCCAGATGCGTTTTTCACCACGCATCACGTAAACACGCAACACGCAACACGTAAACACGCAACACGTAAACACGCAAACACGCATCACGTAAACACGCAACACCTATCTATTATCTATGTCGTTCCATCCATATAATCTGCATCGCCTGGATGAGGAACGCCAGCAGGCAGCGCCTCGCCGCGCCCGGCGGCTTCATTCGCCCGCCGTGCTCGCTCGATCAGTGCAGGCAGCCGCCCCATGTCCTGCTCGAATGCGGCGCGCCACTGTGGATTGCGCAGCGCCGCCGCCGGATGAAACATCGCTATTGCAATACGCCCGCGACCGATATTGCGCACACGTCCGTGGAGCTGTGTGATGCCGCCTTCCGGAAACCAGCGCCGCATGCTGATGCGCCCTAACGTCACAATGACGCGCGGGTTGATGATTTCAATTTGACGCGCTAGATAATCATCGCACGCCGCCAACTCGTCGGGCAGCGGATCGCGATTGTCAGGCGGGCGGCATTTCACCACGTTTGTGATGTAGACGTCGGTGCGTGCAATGCCCAGGCGCGCCAATGTCTCGTTCAAGAATTGACCGCTGCGCCCGACAAACGGTCGCCCCTGTCGATCTTCATCTGCGCCGGGGCCTTCGCCCACGAACATCACGAGTGCATCCAAATTGCCCTCGCCAGGGACTGCATGTATGCGACCCACAGCAAGTGGGCAACGCCGGCAGCCAGCAATCTCCGCCTCAAGCCTTCGGATCGCTTGCACGCGCTGGTTGTCTTCGCTTCCCTCGTCGTACGGCGTTGCTGCGCGCATCGCTGGTTTCTCCATCGATCTCGGAGTATAGCACCGTTGCAGTGATTTGACAGAATATATTTGCGTCTGAAAACACGAAGTTCCACACAGGCGTTTTACAATTCTTTTACAGATACGCCATTCCGGGCTAACATCTGAATAGGAAGATTGAGGAGAGACGAGTTGCGAGGAAGGAGTTGCTTTGGACGCAACGATCCTGGTCGTAGATGATGAGCCAAATATCGTCGAGTTGAATCGGATGTATCTTGAAAACGCTGGCTATCGCGTGATTGCAGCGCGCACAGGCGCCGAGGCATTGATGCGTTTTGAGCATGAGCATCCCGACCTGATCGTGCTCGATCTGATGTTGCCCGGCGCCGATGGCTGGATGGTCTGTCGCGAGGTGCGCCGCCAGAGCCAGACGCCGATCATTATGCTCACAGCGCGCACCGAGGACATCGACCGCATCCTCGGACTGGAATTGGGCGCAGACGATTATGTGACCAAACCGTACAACCCGCGTGAACTGGTGGCGCGCGTGCGCGCCGTGCTGCGACGCACCAATGCCGCCGCTGATGCGCCAGAGGCGCCGCCGCTCCAGCTTGGCAATGTGACGCTCGATCCGGCGCGACGCACCGTACGGGTTGGCGAAGAAGAAATTGCGCTTCGCACCAAAGAGTTCGACTTGCTTCAACATCTGATGGAGAATCCCGGCATCGTATTGACACGCGAGCGACTGCTCAGCCAGGTGTGGGGCTACGATTTTGCCGGCGGAACGCGCACAGTCGATGTGCATGTCGCATCGCTGCGTAAAGAACTGCGCAACAGCAACATCAATCTGGAAACGGTGTGGGGCGTCGGCTACAAGCTGGTCGGGCCGCCAGTAAGTGCGGCGAAGTCACGCCGCTACTGATTGCTAGGCAAAGTTTTTATGTTTTCAGTGTTGCGTGCTACGTGCTGCGTGTCGAAATCCCTCACGCACCACGCACCACGCAACATTGCGCTCATAAAATGTCAACTAGAAATCAGTAATTGCTACGAAGATCATGAATCGTTTCTTCAATACGCTGCAGAACCGTCTGCTCTTCACCCACATGCTGGTCGCGCTGACCGTGTTGGTTGCGGCGGCGCTGCTGCTGCTTATCATCCAGGCGCCGTTGCGCACCGAGACCATGTTGAAGCGCATGGCGGAATGGCTGCAGCCGACCGTCGTCTTGGCGCGCTCCAATTTCGCCAGCCTGCGCGCTGCTGGCGACGACGCAACTGCGGCGCGCTTCTTCAACTATTTGCGCACACAGGCAGATGCGCAGAATGCACGTATTTTGCTCGTCACACAACCGGGCGGCGCCATCGTTTTCGACAGTGAGGAGCGGCTGACTGGTCGGACCTGGCAGGCGGGTACTGCGCGGCGTTTCGAGTTCTCGCCGCGGCGAATGCGCGGGGGCGCCATGATGGGGATGCCCGTCGAAGCGACGCGCGGCGTCATCGATCTGGAGGGCAGCCCCTGGCATTATGTTTCCACGATTTTGCTCCCCTTGCATGACGGCAGCATTGACCTGGTTATGCTTCGCGCACAGCCAGGCATCCTGCATTCGATGGGGGAATCGATTGCCGAGCTCCCGCGTGGATTGTTGATCGGTGGGCTACTGGCATTGGCGGCGGTGGTCTTTTTGCTCAGCAGTTGGACAGCAGGCGCCGTGACGCGCAACCTCTCACCGCTGATGGAGGCTACACGCGCGCTGGCGCGCGGCAACCTCGCCTATCGCGTTGACGCCGCTCATGTCTCGCTGGCTGAAGTGAACGCATTGGCCGCCAGCTTTAATCAAATGGCTGATCGTGTACAGCAGAGTCAGCGGGCGCAGCGCGATTTCGTCGCCAATGTCAGCCACGATCTGAAGACGCCGCTCACCAGCATTCAGGGGTATAGCCAGGCGCTGCTCGACGGTACGGTCAGCACGCCCGATGCACAGCAACGCGCCGCCCTAATCATCAACCAGGAGGCGCAGCGCCTTACTCACCTGGTCGAAGAAGTGATCGACCTGGCGCGGCTGGAGAGCGGGAGTCTGCATCTTCACCTGCAAGCGATTGACCCCAACGAGCTGGGCGCCGAAGCGGTCGAGGGCTTACGTCCGCTCGCCGAGGCTGCCAACGTGACGTTGGAATGGTCGCCCCTATCCACGCCCGTGCCGATCATGGCGGATGCCGTCCGCCTGCGTCGTGCACTGGCGAACCTTCTTGACAATGCGCTCAACCACACTCCGCCCGGCGGCAAAGTGACGGTGACGGTTGAGGTGACTGAAGATGGGCGTCAGGTGCAATACACCGTGAGCGACACAGGTCCAGGCATCCCATCAGAAGAGATGGAGCGTATCTGGGAGCGCTTCTATCGCATCGACCGCGCACGCACCGGGCGCAGCGGCTCTGGTCTTGGGCTTGCCATCGTCAAGGAGATCGTCGAAACGCACGGCGGTTCAGTCGGCGTTGAGAGCGTCATCGGTCACGGCAGTCGCTTTTGGGTGCGCATGAAGACCGTAGGAGGCGAGCGCAGCGAGTAAGGATAGAGGGACTGGAGATTCCGAAAATATGAATTGTGAATCGTGAGCACAACATTCCTGCTTTCATCTTCCCCTCCCGTTCTCCCGTATCGCGCTCTCCCAGAATTCTCGTGTCTACGCGGGGAAAGTTCGCACTTTAACGGCGTTGTGATATACTCCTGATACGCTGCGCGGGAAGGGTGTGCGCTTCCAGCCTTCCCGGCGACGTAGTCAATCCAACGACAGATGAATCATCAGGGTTTGCGCCCGTCAACGACACAGTAAAATTACAGTAAAATTGCAGATGAAAACAGTGGCAGCCGGCGTCGCCCTTCGCAATTTGCCTCTTGCTGCTGTTTTCCACATCACAACAAAGCGGAGGACACCGTGCGGGTAAGCTGTCTTCAAGAGAATCTGGCGAAAGGGCTATCGATTGTCGGGCGCGCGGTTTCGTCGCGTTCGACAATGCCGGTGCTGGCAAATATCCTGATCGAGGCGAGCGACAATCAATTGCGTCTGGCCGCCACCAACCTCGAGATCGGCGTCACCTGCTGGATTGGGGCCAAAGTCGAAGATCCCGGTTCGATTACGGTGCCAGCCCGACTGCTCACCGAGTTCGTCAACAGTCTGCCGCCAGAACGCATCGATATGGAACTGATCGTGCGCACGCAGACGCTCAACCTGCGCTGCGCCTCGTTTGACGCCAACATGAAGGGCATCGACGCCGCCAGCTTTCCGATCATCCCAACCGTTGAAAGTGTGATGGGCGGCGCCGACAACGGCTTCGAACCACTCAAGATCGAGCTGCCGTCATCTGGGCTGCGCAAGATGGTCGATCAGGTGGTCTTTGCCGCCTCGACTGATGAAAGCCGCCCGACTCTCACCGGCGTCGAAGTGACCTTCAAAGAAGATCGCCTGACAATGGCCGCCACCGATGGTTATCGACTCAGCGTGCGCAGTTCGATTGTCGATGGCGTCCTGCCCGCCACACCGACGACGGTGATTGTGCCGGCGCGCAGCCTGAGCGAGCTGGCGCGCATCAGCGCCGATGCTGATGAAACGCGACCGGTGCAGGTGCTCGTCACGCAGGAGCGCAATCAAATTCTCTTCCAGATTTGGGGCAAAGGCAGCGAGAGCAAAGGCGGCGCATTCCACCGCGTCGAGCTTGCCAGCCAATTGATCGACGCCAACTTCCCGGACTACCGCGCCATCATTCCCAAGACGCACACGACGCGTACGGTGGTGGACACGGCAGCGCTGCTCAAAGCAGTGCGCGTGGCATTCCTCTTTGCACGCGACAACGCCAATATCGTGCGACTCAAGATACAGCCCGCCAACGGCTCAACGCCGGGTCGTCTTAACCTTGCCGCCACCAGCGCCGATATGGGCGACAGCGTCAATCAACTTGATGCGATGGTCGAAGGCGATGACCTGGAGATTTCATTCAACGCCAAGTATCTGATCGATGTGTTGAGTCAGATCGATGAGCCGCAGGTGATAATCGAAACGACGCAACCCACCCGCCCCGGCACCATCCGACCCGTCGGCATGGGCGAAGAGGAATTTTTGCACGTTGTCATGCCAATGCACCCAACGCGGTGAGCGGAGCAACGAGCAGAACGTAATCTTCATGCAAGGGTGAGCAACAGTTCCAGCGCGTGAGGATCGCTGGCGTCAAGCACGCGGCCTTCGGCGGCGCGGAAGAGACGGTCGCAGATCGCCATGCTCAATTCGCCAGCCGCGTCGCCTTCGCCCACTGTTCGCGCCACGATTACATCGACGCCCATGCTATCTAGCTCACGCAGGCGTGCGAACAGATATCGCCCGATTACGGTCAGGTCGTGCGCCGGACCGAGTGAGACCAGTTCGGCGCGCAGGTCAGTGTAGTTGTTGAACTCCTCGTCGGGCGCCAGCAGGCCAAGACGCTTTCCACGCTCATGCAGTACAGGCGCAACGGTGTAAATACACTGCCGCACAGCTTCGGCGTCGCCGCGCAACAACACGACTGGCGCCCGCGGCGAGTAGTGCTTGAGCAGCGCGCCGGGTGAGGGCGCAGCTTCTGTCTCGGCCACCACCAGCGGCGCGGCGGGAGCGATCAGGTCGGGCAGCAGCTCACGTAGTGCGTCTATCCCGACGCCGCCCGGTCGTAGTAGCGTCGGCGGTTGCGTCGTCAGGTCGACCACGGTTGACTCCAACCCGATCGTCGTTGGCCCGCCGTCGAGCACGATGTCGATGCGGCCAGAGAGGTCGTCGAGCACGTGCTGCGCAGTCGTTGGGCTGGGGCGGCTGAAAAGATTGGCGCTGGGCGCTGCGATCGGCAGCGTACATGCCGTCAGCAGGGCGTGCGCCACCGGATGCGCCGGCACGCGCACCGCCACTGTATCGCGCCCGGTCGCTACATTTGGCGCCACTGCTGGCGCACGGTGCAGCACCAGCGTCAACGGCCCCGGCCAGAAACGCGCCGCCAGCGCAGCGACCACATCAGGAACGTTCATTGCCACCTGGCCGATCTGTTCGGCGTTTGCCAAATGCACGATCAGTGGATCGGTGAAAGGTCGCTGCTTGGCGGCAAAGATACGGTCGACGGCAGTCACATCGAGCGCATTGGCGCCAAGCCCATAAACCGTCTCGGTGGGAAAGGCGACGAGCCGCCCTGCTGTCAGCATTTGTGCCGCGATGGCAATCGCTGCGCTATCGATATTCTCCGGATCGACTTGGAATACCTGCGTGGTCACTGTCATGTGAGCTGGCGGCGCCTCCACTCTCGCCAGAGGCTTACCGCCAGCGTCAACACAGTCAACGGCGCAACAAAGATCAGCATAAAGTCTCGATATTGAACCGCACCAGGATACTCATTGGCCGCCAGCAACAGATAAGCGGTGTACGCCAGATAGTAGCCGAAAAAGATTGCCCCTTCCCAGCGCGCGATCAGATTGCGCGTGATAAAAATCGGCAGACAGGCAATCGCCACTGCCGTCATGAATGGGATGTCGAGCGCCAGCGCACTGGATGGCACTGGCACGCCGCCACGCGCAACGAGTGCAGTCAGCGCCAACACCGCCAGCAGGTTGAAGATGTTGCTGCCGACGACATTGCCCACAGCGATGTCGCGCTCTCGTTTGATCGCTGCCATGATCGACGCCGCCACTTCGGGCAGAGAGGTGCCCAGCGCTACGATTGTCAGCCCGATCACAAGCTCGCTCAGGCCGAAGAGACGCGCCAGGTCGCTGGCGCCTTGCACGAAGAGACGCGATCCCAAAATCAGCATCGCCAGCCCAGCCACGACCAGGGCAAGGTTGAGGAGCGCCTGACGCAGCGTTTTCGGTTTGTCGCCAGCAAACTCCTGCTCATATTCCGCCATGACCGCCGGGTTTTGCTCGCGGCGACTTTGCCAGATCAGAAAACCCAGATAGGCGATCAGTAACGTGAAAAGCAATGCGCCCTCAAGCTGGCTGATGACGTTGTTGAGCGCCAACACCCAGACAAGCACCGATGCGCCGATCATAATTGGCACATCGAGCCGCACCAGCTGCTGCGCCACGATCAAAGGCGTGATCAGCGCCGACAATCCCAGGATCAACAGAACATTGAGAATGTTGCTGCCGACCACATTGCCGACTGCCAGATCTGGCTGACCACTCAGCGCCGATTGCAGGCTGACGGCAAGTTCGGGCGAGCTTGTGCCAAAGGCAACCACCGTCAACCCGACCACCAGCGGTGAGATTCCCAACGCAGCAGCGAGACGGCTTGCCCCGCGCACCAAAATCTCGGCGCCCAACACCAACACTATCAATCCACCGATAATCGATCCCAGCGTCATCCACATAGGTCAGTTCGCTCCTATTTGCCAGAGAGTGACACGGCGTCAGCTTTGGCGCTGGCGCGCCTGCGGCGAATCTCGCGCCCCACGCTGACTAGGAGCGTGATCAAGGTCAATGGCGCAACAAACAACAACATGAATTCGCGATACTGGACAATCGCTGGTTGGTTCACGGCGTCGAGAACCAGGTAGATCGTATATGCCGCATAATAGCCAAGAAAGAGAATGCCCTCCCAACGCGCAATGGTGTGGCCGGTGAAAAAGATTGGCAGACAGGCGATGGCGACCGCAATCATGAACGGCATATCGACGACGAGCATGTTGTCAGCGACTGGGACCCCGTTTCCCGGCGTCACAATGGCCGTCACTCCTAACACAGCCAGAATGTTGAAGATGTTGCTGCCAACGACGTTGCCGACGGCGATATCGCGTTCGCCGCGAAGCGCAGCCACCACCGAAGTTGCCACTTCTGGCATGGAGGTGCCAGCCGCAACGATGGTCAGCCCAATGATCAACTCGCTCAGCCCCAGGATGCGCGCCAGCCCCACCGCCCCATCGACGAACCAGCGCGCCCCCAACACCAGCAACGCCAGACCGCCGACAGCCAGTCCGACATTCAGCATTGTGCGTTGCCAGGAGACTGGTTCGTGCAGGGCATACTCGGCCTCGAATTCGCTCGCACTCGTTTTGTTCTGTTCACGCCGGCTTTGCACAATCAGAAAGATCGTATAGACCAGGATGCCTGCAAAGAGCAAGATGCCTTCCCACCGCTCAATAAGGCCGTTGAGCGACAGCAGCCAGATAAGCACCGACACGCCGATCATCAAGGGAACGTCAAAGCGAACCAACTGCTGCGCCACCAGTAGCGGTACGATGAGCGCCGAAAGCCCCAAGATGAAAAGGACGTTGAAGATATTGCTGCCAACAACGTTGCCCAGCGCGATATCCGCCTGATCGCGCAGCGCCGACTGTACGCTCACCGCCAGCTCAGGTGCACTGGTGCCAAAGGCAACGATGGTCAAGCCGATCACCAGCGGTGCGATGCCAAGCGCAGCCGCCAGCCGGCTGGCGCCGCGCACCAGCAGTTCAGCGCCAGCCACCAATACCACCAATCCACCTGCCAACAAAAGCCAATTCAGCCACATTTTCGGAGCTCCCGCACTCACGCAGCCGGCTCAACGTAAAGACGTCGAGCAGCGAAGATAAAAAAAGCACGCCACAAAGCACCTTGCGAGGCGCATATACGCCGCTCCGAAACTTGGTGGACAACAACACATCATTTTCTCGACAACAAGAGCGGGTCGTCAAATCGACGACCCGCTGAAATTGCATTTTCTGTTGTGAATAAAAAACGTCAGTCAAACGTCTGTGGCACAACAATGTCGAACCAGAACTTGCCGCTGCGTTCGTTGTTGAGCGGCACATGGATGTGTTTGATCTCCAGGTACTCCTTGAGACCCCATGCACCCAGCTCCCGACCGATGCCGCTCTGCTTATAGCCGCCAAAAGGCGCCTCAGCGTTGATCATGTGGTAGTCGTTGATCCAGACTGTGCCAGCTTGAATGCGTCGCGCCACGCTGATCGCCGTGTCCACATCACGACTCCACACACCAGCGGCCAGACCGTAGATTGTGTCGTTCGCTAATCGGATCGCCTCTTCCACGCCGTCATACTTGATCACGCAGAGCACCGGCCCGAAGATCTCTTCCTGCGCAATATGCATTGAGTTGTCAACGTCGGTGAAGATCGTCGGCGAAATGAAATATCCGTTTTGCAGCGCCGGGTCGTCGGGGCGTTTGCCGAGCAGCGCAGGCCGGGCGCCTTCTTGGATGCCGAGCTGGATGTATTCCTCAACGGACTTCAATTGTCCGGCGGAAATCAGCGGGCCGAGATCGGTGTCGCCGTCGCTCGACAAACCCAGCTTGAGCCTGGACGCACGGTCGACCAGCCGCTCGACGAACTCGTCGTAGATGCTCGCCGGCACGAAAAGGCGTGTGCCCGATTCGCACGCCTGCCCGTTGTGCATAAAGGTCGCCCACAGGCTGCCGTCGATCGCCAGGTCGAGGTCAGCATCTTCAAGGATGATGTTCGGGCTTTTGCCGCCCAGTTCCAGCGTCACCTTTTTGATGGTGCTGGCAGCCTGCTGCATAATCTCGCGCCCGACTTCAGTGCTGCCGGTGAATGCGATCTTATCGACCAGCGGGTTGGTGCAGATTTCCGGTCCCACCACCTGACCTGGGCCGGTGACAACGTTGAAGACGCCCGGCGGCAGCAGACCCGTTTCGTGAATGATTTCGGTCATCTTGAGTAAACTCAGCGGCGTGAACGTGGCCGGCTTGATCACGACGGTGTTGCCCGCAGCCAGCGCAGGCGCCATCTTCCACACTGCCATCAAGAACGGGAAGTTCCACGGAATGATCTGCCCACAGACGCCAATCGGTTCGCGCACGACAAAATTGTAGGACATCGCCGGGAAGGTAATCTGCGGAACCGGCTCCAGAGGCTCCATGTCGGCCAGTTTGGCAAAGTGGCGAAAATGGATCAACCCAACTGGAATGTCGAGCAGATGCGCCTTGCGCCACGTACAGCCGCCATCGCGCATTTCCGCCTCGGCGATTTCATCCTGGCGCGCTTCGAGCGCGTCGACGACTGCGTGCAGCAGCCGTGAACGCTCGCCGGGCGACATTCCGGGCCAGTAGCCATCGTCGAACGCAGCGCGCGCTGCTTGAATCGCCAGCCTTGTGTCCTCAATATCCGCCTGCGCAATCATGGCAAGCGCCTCACCGGTGGATGGATCCGTCGTCGCACGATATTGCTCAGCAAGCGGTGTGCGCCACTGGCCGTTGATGTACAGATTGTAGTACGGCAGATCGCCGTTTGACTTGTTCATACGCTTCCTCAGATGAACGTGGGTGAATCTCATGCAAGATACGCGCCAGGCATAGTTTTGCACAGCCTGGCGGCTTTACACTAACAGCAACAAGTTCTGAAATGATTGCGATGATATTGGCGTCAACTATAAACGTTCCTAATCAAACGTTTATGATCTATTCACCCAATTTTCAGCCAAACCCAGCATACTACAAATGCGCTGTTGTTCCGATGCCGATGCCCTTCTCATCGGCACACGAAAGCTTCTGAGGCGCCCAGCCTCAGGGCTTTCAGCAAATTACAAGTCCCATCAACATTAAGTTGATGGGACTTTTTGCTTTCTAAATCAGGCTTGGCAGCAACGATGCATCGCTATAATATCGAGCTGAGCTATCAGCGCTTTCTTGCCAACTACGGACGGAACAACGCCGAAATCCTGACCGAACATCTTGGCGTAGATGCATATGCTATGATCGAGATGGCGGCGCGCAAAGCAGAGCGCCTTGTCAACGAGGATAGTATTCACGGCATCGAAGTCGTGCAGCGCCTCAGCATGTACGGCGTTGCTGTCGGCAGGAACGCAAAGAATGATGAATTGAAATTGTGTTTTGCGAACAGACATGCAGGTAGGTGCATCGCGCTGGCTTCACTGTCAGAGATGCGTGATCCAACGTTCTTGATGAGTTGGCGAGAGCAGCAGGAAATAGGATGAATCTAATCAGACGATTGCCCAAACGGATGCAACGAACGTTTAAGACGCGCAATGGCGAAACGCTGTCATTGCGTTTGATGCGCCCGGATGATGCGCATAAGCTTGAGGATTTCTTCTACAAACTTTCATCGGAGACGCGTTGGCGGAGATTTCATGCGCTTGCCGACAATGTCTCGTCGGAGGAGGTGCGCCGTCGCGCGCTGGAAATGGCGGATGTCGACAACCGCACGCATCAGGGCGCAGTGGTGGCGGTTGCCGGCGATCGGGATAACGGCGAGATCATCGGTGTAGTTCGCCTGTCGCGCCCGCCCGGTCAGCCAGACTCGCCCGAGGCGGAAGCGGCGGTTGTGGTGCGCGACGATTACCATGGTCAGGGCGTGGGCACACAGCTGCTGCGCCAATTGGTTCCGCTTGCCCGGCGCATGAAGGTGCGCACGATTGTGGCAGTCTTCCAACCCGACAACGAGAATGCGATCCGCCTGTTTCGCAACCTTGGCCTGCCCTACAAAATGGTGGTGACGCAGGGGGTTTCCAAAATGTATCAACAGGTCGACGAATAGCTGCGAATGCGATATGGCTCACCCTGTTGACGTATCAGAGATCATCGAAGGGTGAGCGTGATCTGTTGGAAGGCGTCGCCAACGACAGCGTCATCTTCCAATAGCGGCAATCGCTGTCCGGTCACTGGCTCATACAGACCGATGCTCAGACGGTAGGCCCCTGGCGACGCGTCAGCGGGAATCTCCAACGTGACAACATCCTCAAACGCACGACCAGGCAGCCAGCGATCGCTTGGATAGAAACCTTGCAGCGGCGGCTGGTCGCGTTGAGTGACGAGCTGGCCTTCAGGTCCGATCACATGCACGAAGATCGTAAATGCGGCGTCGAGTGCATGCGTCGGTCGCCAGGTAAGCGTGACGTTCTGCACGCCAGCATGCCACGGTTCGGCGCTGGTTTCCACAGCCAGGAGATCGAGACCTTGCTCAAAGGTCGCCAACGGTTGCGCGGGTTGTGGAGCGGATTCCTCACCGACAAACAGATAGGCTGCGACAGCCGTATCGCCAAAAGGCGCTAACGTTTCCGGGTCGTAGAAACTCACTTCAAGGCGGTGGATGCCTGGCGGTGTTTGCGCGTCAATGACGAGGCGGTGGCCGTCGGGCCACATCACGCCTTCCTGCCAGGTCTGCGTTGCAGAGCCGTAGGGCCAGCCTTCGCTGCGCGCTGCGACGCGGCCTTCGGCGTTCACCAGACGTACGAGCACGTTGAGATTTTGCTCAATCGGCGCGCGCTTCATCAGAAACAGCGTGAGGACAAATTCGTCGCCAGGCGCAAGCGGGGCCGACGGCAGGTCGACGCCGCCGAGACGGATGGCGTCGTTCCAATCGAACATGCCTGAAAGCCACAGCACACCCTCGCCAACCAGTGGCGTCGGCACAAAATCGTGCTGACGTGCGTAGTCGATGAAGATCTGCTCAAGTTCGGCGTCGTCCTCCTTGAAATCGGTCAAAATGCCGCGCGGCGGTTTCTGCGCCAGCAATTCGGGCATCTCCGTTGCGTCGACGAAACCAAAGCGCGCTCGGTCTTCGGCGGAGACAAAGGGCGCCACCCGCCACGCCATTGGCCCGGTGACGAACTCCGGGTAGGTCTTGGCGCCACCCTCCATGGCGTGAATCGGCGCCAGCGTGAGGATTCGTCCATGATCGGCGAGCCGGGCGGTGAGCTGGCTGCGCTGGTGCGTTTTGACCGGATACCATTCATTGGGTTGCAAGACAATCGCCAATCCCTCGCCGTAGTTGACAGCAGTTGCGATAATGCTGACCGCCGCTGCAACGCCGACCGCGGTGGCGGTGGCAAGATGCTGACGCCGCGGCCACAATGCAACGCCAAAGAAGAAGCCGAGCAGCAGCAGCGGATAGAGCACGAAATAGTATTGAATCTGCGACGGCGTCGGACTCATGGCGCTGAAGAGGGCAAACGGCAATAGCAACAACACCATCTTCAGCGGAATTGCAGCGCGGCTGTGCAGATGCGGCAGCGCCGGGACAAGCGCAACGACAAAGAGCAGCGGCAGCGCCAGATTGGCTGGGCGGACGAGCAACAGTTCGGCGAGATAAGCGAGCTTCGTCGGCATCGTCATCGAGGACGCACTGCCTACCGTTTCGTAATAGAGCGGATTGAGCCGCAGGTTGTAGACGACATTGCCGAACAGAAACGCATCGGGTGCGGTGAGCAGCGCCCACCAGACTGGCGCCATACCCACGACGCCGCCGACGAACAGCCAGAGCACGCGCTGCGCGCGGTCGTTCCATCCACGATCGCTGCCCCACAGCCAGACGCCAAGCGCAAAGGCAGGGGCCAGAAACGCATAGCTCAGCCGCGTCGCCGCCGCCAATCCAAGCAGCGCTCCTGTCAGGGCAAACCAACCAACGGTGCGACGCGTCAACGGCGGCGGGTTGGAAGCAGCGGGTTGAACGGCGTGTAGAAAGACAGCCAGCCCTGCCAGCGTCAGCAGCATCGGCAGGTCGTGGTTCCAGGCGCGACCGCTTGTGTGTACAAGCATCGGCGAGGCGAGCAACGTGAGAACGCCAGCCAGCGCATAACCGATTCTGATCCACCCGCGCACAAACGGCGCGTCACGAACGCCGATCCACACTAGCAGCGCAAGGCTCAACCAACCGCTCACAATCGAGATCAGTCGCGCTGTCAGCAGAAAGCGATCAAAGACGGCAAGGAACGCAGCTGTGAGCAGCGTCTGGCCGGGCACGTGAAAATAGGCAAAGTCAACGTAGGGGTGCAATCCTTCGCGCGCCATCAAGACGGCGCTGCCCACAAACTGGTGCTCGTCGTGGTTGAGGCCGCGCCGCATATTGAGACCCAACAGGAGCACGAAGAACAGCCCCACCGCCAGCAGCGCGGCGAACCGTGCCGACCAGGATAGAGGGCGTGTCTGGCTGCGCTTTAGCAGGTCGGACATATCCACTCACTCATGGCTGTGCGATCATCATCGGGTGACCACCGGCAGATAGAGCACGCTATCTTGCGAGGATAGACCGACCACAGCGACGTCGGTCTCAATGCCTCCGCCCACCACTTGAAGCCAGTAGTAAGGCCGTCCCTCCTCCGGCGCCTCGTAGTCGATCAGACGGAACGCAGCCGGTTCTCCCTGTGCAGCGTTCTGAATTTCGCCGTTGACGCGCTGCGCTGCACCGCGATCAAAGGTCATGCTGCGCCAGAGAACAAATTGCTGCTCCGCTTGCACGGAGCGCGCCGTCCACTCGATCTGAATAGCGCTGGCTTCGACACGGCGTGCGTGGAAGCTGCACAGCCCGATCAAACCGTCGTCGACGCTATCGCCGCCGAGCAACGGCTCATTGGCTGGACGCCAGTTCACAGCGTCAGCGCCAAAACTGTCGTCGGTTATACGTTGCCAATAGGTTGCGCCCGGCGTCGTTTGCAGCCGTTCGAGGCTGTTGAAGCGGATCTCATCGACAAGCAGGCGAGTTGACTTACCGGTGGTTGCATCGAGCATAGGCGCCAGCAAACGCAACGTCCCACCGCCCACGGGCAGCGGCTGCGACAACGGGCCGGTGACCTGCCAGCCAGCCGGCGCCGCACCGCTGACACACACCGTTGAGGGAGTCCCCACAGTCACCAGCAGGCGTCCACGCGGCGGCAGCGTTGTCGCCGGTGGGAACTGGAACGACAGCACATCGATCATCCATGTCTCGGCTGGGGCGCCCGGCGCATAGAGCGGGATGGCGACGTCGCTGCGGTTGGTCAACTCGATCCATTGCACGGGGCCAGCGTTGTCGGCAAGCAAACGCACCTTCGTCATCGTGACCGGCGCAGGCAGCGGTGCGCTGTTCGGCGCGCCGGGTGTGCTGGTCTGGGGCGCGTAGGCGAAGCCGCCGTTCTGTAACGCCACCCGTCCGATGCTATCGCCGTATGCTGGCGCGTATAGTGTAACGCTTTGCGCGTAGCCGCTAGAGAGATTACCGCGCATCACCGAACCGATCATCACTGTGCCGGGGCCGGCGCCAAATTGCAGCGGGCGAGTGAGTTGTGCAAGCGTCACAACTTGATAACCGCCAGCGGCAATCGTGACGCCAGCCGGAATTTGGGCGGCCTCCCCAATTCTGGCGCCAAACACCGACATGGTGGATTGACGGTCGCTCACCACCCAACCGCTCAGATCGACCGGATGGGGCGCAGGGTTGTACAGCTCGATAGCGCGCAATTCTTTGCTTGCCGGGTCGAAGATAAATTCATTGAGCACGATCGGCGCAGGATCGTCGGCGCCGGGCGAACCGCCGATCACAGTGCTAGCGCGCCAGCTTGTCGGCAGATTCGGGTCGGCGCTGGCGTTTGGCTCGACGACCACCAACGACCAGCCCCCGCCATCCGGCTCGACGGGCCATGCGCCTCGGTCGCTGTAGGCGACGCGTGTGATCACGCGGTCGAATGCATCCACCACCTCGATGGTTTCGCCGCTGTTGCTCAACTGTCCGCTGTATCTGCCGTACGCCTCTATGCCGTAGCGCGCCGCAAACCGTGCAGGGTTCTCTGCAAGCACGATGAACGTCCCCGGCGCCAGCTTCACGCCGATTGGGAAGCGATAGTCGATGCCATCGCGCACATGCACGTTGCTCAGATCGAGCGTCGTTGCACCGGTGTTTTTCAGTTCGATGAATTCCAACTCCTTGCTGGGTGTATTGCCACGGTTGGGCGGATTGTACATGATCTCGGTGATCTTGAGTGTGCTGATCGGCGCCGTTGCGGGTGCTCCTGCCACAAAGTGGAGCGGCGGCGACCAGTGGCTCCAGCGTCCTGTGCTGTCCAACATACGCACGCGTACGCGACAGGCAAGCTCTGGCGCGCAGACGCCCGATGGTACGGTGAACGGCGTTGCCTGCGTCAACACCGGCGACGTCCACGCGTTGTCGATCTCATAGCGATTGGGTGCGTTCGCCGAGTAACCCGGCAACCCGGGCCAGACAACCTGGGCGGCGCGCCATTGGATGCCGGCAAAGGCGTCGCCCTGCGGGTCGGCAAAGGCGCTGGCGGTGAAGTTGAGCGAATCGGCCGGGTAGCCAACGGGGCCGCTGTACGCAACCGATGGCGTCGATGGAGCGCCCTGGTCGGTGAGAAGAGTCTGATCGATCCAGGCCATGCGGCTGTTCGCCCAGCTTTTCATGTATGCCATCATGCCTGGGAAATCACCGGTCGGCGAATATCGGTAGAATTCACCCCAACGGGCGCGGTAATCTATCACATATTTTGAACGCAAAATCGGGTTGTAGTCCCACATGGCGCGGTCGGCATCAACCATGCTGGGACCGTCGCTGGGCGTGTCGATCAGTGCAGCGTGTTCGTTGACGAGCAGCTCGATCTGCTCGGAATTGAAGAGCAAGTCGCGTAGTTCGCGCAGGTGGTTTTGGTATTCCTTAGCGAAGGTCGCAATCGGCAGGACACGGTCACGGAACGGCTCGGCGCCGCGTCCAAAAAAGCGATCGGCCCAGGTCAGATCAGTGTCCCAAGGCCAGATCGACCAGCGTCCATCTTCGGGGTTGCGGAAATAGTAGTAGTTCTTGCCCTCATCCACGTCGTAATGGCGCACCGCTTCCAGCGCAGCGCGGAAGCGGTAGTAATTTTCCAGATCGAAGTTGGCGCGCCACCAGCCCTCGCCTTGTGGCGCAGCGTAGGCGCCCATAAATGCGGCAAGATCGGAGCCGTCGCCAGGTTGACCAGCTCCCTGGTTTTCAAGTCCGCCACTCCAGTCCTTCATCTTGTACAGGTTGCCGTCGGGCAAATCGCGCGCGCGCAAGAAGCGCCGGTCGATCTCCTCGACAGCCAGATAAAGCCCCCAGAAATCGCCCTCGTACTGGTTGGTCGTGATCTCGAAGGGTTGGTCGATGACGCGCAGATGGACGAAGTGCGTCGCCGGCGCAGGGACGCCAGCCATTGCAAAGATGCGCAATGCAAGCGCCTCAAAGACGCCGTGATCGCCGCGATAGCCGCGATTGGCGTGTTGCATACCGCCAGAGAGATTGAGCTTGTCCCATTCGACTGGATATGGATTGCCGAAATTGTCTTTCGCTTTCAGGCGATGTCCGGGCAAAAAGTTGAACTTCCATTTGTTCTTGCCGGTGGCGTAACGGTAGACTTGACCGCGCGCACGAAAGCCGATGTGATCGTAGACAATGCCATCGTAGACAAATGTGCCGCGCCAGAGATACTCGGTTCCCATGTAGCCGCTCTCTCGCGTTGAAGGCGGCAAGAATTGCGCATCGGCGATATCGGTCGGGTTGGCGATCAGGTGGTAGATCGGCAGCGCCCGCATCTGCTCGAAGCGGTGGATGGTTCTTGGCGTGCCTTCGTGCGGGTTGACAGCGCCGGGCCACATGATGGGGCCATCATTGACAAAGAGCGCAAAGTTGGGCTGCGGGTCGTCGGGCAACGGAGCAACGACGTTGCGCCCAGCGCGGTCGGACGCCTCGACGCGATAACGGATCAGATAGCGATGGCGCACGATCGAGGAGGGCAAGGTGAAGGTGTAGCGGTCGTCGCTCACCTGCTGCATCTCATAGGCAGACCACTGGCTGGCATACGCCGGGTCGGTGATGCGAATATAGGCGCCCGGCGGCATGACCTGCAGCCAGAGCGTCACTCGACTCACGCCGTCGCTGTCGGTGATGCGTGCGTTGATGCTGACGCTGTCGCGGACAGTCGGCGCCTGCGGCAAATGGCTGACGCTGTGGACGATCGGCGGCAGGTTGTCGACCGCGACTGCATTGGCGCGACCCGGCGTCGGCGACGCAGCCCGCCATGCTCCGCCTAGCGAATTGTCGGCGCTCCAGTGCAACAAATTGATCGAGCGCTCGGCTTGATAGCCGACAACCGGCCACGGAAACCCAACGCCATACTCGACGCTGTCCACCTCCTGTGCGTTTTCATTGCGCAAGGTGATGCTGTCGCCGTCATTCGAGAGCCGCCCGCTGAACTGCCCGATCGCCCGCACGCCAAAGACGCGCTCCACCACCGCTTGATCGCGCGCCACGATCAAATATCCGCGCGCAGGCAGCAGCGTTCCGGCGGGAAAATCATAGGTGATGCCGCCAGCCAACGCCCATCCAGAGAGGTTGATGGCTCTGTCGCCGGGATTGTACAACTCGATAAACTCCGCCGATGGGTCGCTGGGGGTGGGATCGTAGTGAATCTCGTTGATAACGACCGGATCGCCCGTGTACGCGGCTGACGACACGTCATCGGAGGCGTATGCAGGCGATGTCAATGTTGGCAGCGTCTGCATCAGCAGGCTCAAAATCATCAACAACCGCACGCCGACAGACCGCACTTCAAACTGCACCGATGGTGGTTGCACTGTGGAGAGAGTGCTTGCTGGATTCATTTTGATCGCTGTTTTCCTCAGTTTCATTTTGCGCCCGACTTTGGCGCGCAAGCAAATCGACGCTATTATACCGAATGGATTGAGTTTCGTTCGAATCAACTTGTCGTGATGTACACCTCTTCCGTTGACACAATTTCTGTTCCAGAAGGCTTCCAACCATGCAAAATCTATTTCGCCCTTTGACCTATTTCGTCATTGCGGCGATCTGGCTCACTTCAGGGCCGCTTCACGCAATTCCGGCGCTGGCTGCGTCTGGCAATGTGCAGCCGATGACGGCGCCTGGTCAACCTTTGATGCCAGCGACGCAGAGCGATACGGCCGTGCCTTTTTCAGATCAGATCGTCGTTGCCGACAATGCAATGGGCGCCCACTCGGTCGCATCCGCCGACTTTGATCGCGACGGCCGCATCGACATCCTTGCCGCCTCGCGCGAAGATGGGCGGATCGTCTGGCATCGCAACGTTGGCAACCTGAGCTTCCGACCGATCGAATTGGCGGTGGCTGGCGGGGCGTATATGGCGATTCCAGTCGATCTGGATCGGGATGGTTTCACGGATGTGTTGGTGGTGGCTGTGGGTGCATTGGCGCCTTCCGCTGCAACAACCGATGAACCACCGACCGAACAGACAGTGTCCCCTGCTTCCGGCGGCGGCGCACTCTTTTGGCTGCGCAACAACCTTGGGGCAAAAGTGTTGCAATTTACGCGCTTCGACATCGATGTCGGGCTGGACTATCCGGTGGCGGTGCACGCAGTCGATATCGACAACGACGGCGACATCGACGTGCTGGCGACGACGCGCGATGGCAACCAGGTGTTGCTTTACGAGAACAACGGCGCAGCCGGCATCCCAACCTTCACTCGCCGCGTGATCGATGGCGAGTTGTCGGGGGCGGTCTTCGTCACCACCGGCGACATCGATGGCGACGGCAAGCCGGATATCTTGGCTGCGGGCGAAAACAACAATCAGATCGCCTGGTATCGCAACAACGGCGACCGCCCCGCCACGTTCGAGCGTCGCTTTATCCGCAACGGGCCGGTTCCAGACCCGCGCCTCGACTATGCCAAGACCATCGCCGTGGGTGACATCGACGGCGACGGCGATCTGGACATTGTCTTCGGTTCGGAAAATGAGAATATGGTTGGCTGGTATGAGAATCAGGGGCGTGGTGCGTCGTTTATCGAACATGTTCTTACCACCGGCGCAGACCATGTCAAACAAGTGAAACTCGCCGATATTGATCGCGATGGTGATCTCGATATTCTGGTGGTTTCATCGGACGACAACACCGTAGCGCTCTTTGAGAATCGAGGGGGGCGTCCGGCGACATTTGTGCGCAAAGTGATCACAACCGCGGCGTATGGTGCGCGCAGCGTTCACGCCGCCGATTTTGACCGCGATGGTGATATCGACGTGGTGGTTGCGTCGCGCCAGGACAACCGTATTGTGCTGCATGTCAACGGCTCGATTCATCGTTCGGCGATCCTTGAAGGTGAGCGCGTCGTCAACACATATCGACAGACGCGCGCGGTGGCTGCCGCCGACATCGACGGCGACGGATTGATGGACATTGTCTCCACAGCGAACGAAATTGTCGCCTGGCACCGCAACGTCGGCGGCAGTCCACCCAACTTTGAGTCGGTGATCATCGACACAAGCTTTACCGGGGGGCGCTGGGTTGCGACGGGCGACATCGACGGCGACGGCGACATCGACATCGTGGCAGCCGATCGCGGCACCAATCGCATCGTCATCTATGAGAACCAGTTGCGTCAGACAGGCGCTCCCAGCTTCGTTCCCCGTGTTGTGACGGACACAGCTATGCGCGTGCGCGATGTAAACATCGCCGACATCGACGGCGACGGCGACTTCGATCTCTACTCAGCTTCCGACGGTGACAATACGATTGCCTGGTATGAGAATGTCGATGGGAAAGGGCGCTCGTGGGTGAAACATATCGTGACGCAAAACATCGGCTACCCGCGCTCGTCCTTTGCGGCTGACCTCGACGGCGATGGGCGACTCGATCTGATGTCGGCCTCGGCGCGCGACAATCGCGTCACCATCTTTCGTCAGACCAGCCCGCGCACATTCACACAGGAAACGATCTACGCCAATGCCAATGGCGCGCAGTTTATTCATGCCGCCGACGTGGACAAAGACGGTGACATCGATATTATTGTCTCCTCGGAGCGCGACAACACCGTTTCCTGGTTCGCCAATCGCTTGAACGCCGGGCTTGGTTTTCAACGATATGTGGTCAGCAACACCGCATACGGCGTCCATGCAGCTATCGGCGCTGACGTGGATGGCGACGGCGACATCGACATCGTTGCGGCAATCGAGTACTCGAACCAGATCGTCTGGTACGAGAATTTGGGCGGCGTCGTCCCGACATGGAAAGAGCATCTGATCAGTCCCTTTGCACAGGTGGCGCACCACGTCTTCGTCGCCGATTTGGACGGCGATGGCGACCTTGATGTGCTTTCCGCCTCGCGCGAGGATGGCAAGGTGGCATGGCACGAAAATCGCGGCGGTCAGTTCCGGTTGACGCAGACACCGTCGAATCAAAACGTTGGCGCCCAACGTGTGCTGCTCGACGCTGTGATCGCCCATCGCGGCCGCGCTGGCAACCCCCCGCTTCTGCTGGACTCACTGACGTTGCGTTTCGAGTCGGGACAGGGGCAACGTCTGACGCCCGATCAACTGTCAGAACGATTCAGCGCTCTGCTTGTCTATCGAGACAACGGCGACAGTCAGTTCAATCCATCGACGGACGTCCTGGTGCGCCGCGAGACGCTCTTCCTTGTCAACAACGGCGAAATGTTCATCGACCTGCCAGGGTCTGCAACGCCGCCAGGCGGCGAATCTCGCTATTTCATCGTGGCGGAACTGCGTGACTCGCAATGCAACTATGACGCCATCGGCGCCTCGATTGTTGTCAACGGGCGCACGGCAATCGATGGTGTGACAGGGTTTCCGCTGTTGGGAGAATATATGCGCTCACTCGACGACGCGAATGATTCCACCCAGAATCGTAAGCCTCCGATTGTGATCAATGAGATCATGGCTGACAACCGTTCTACGTTGGAGGATCCGGATGAGCCGCTCGAATATCCAGATTGGTTTGAGTTGCACAATCTCAGCAATCTGGCGATCGACATGGGCGGCATGTATCTCACCGACGATCCAGCCAACCTGCGCCAATATCGTATTCCCGACGGCGTGGTGATTGCACCGCGCGGCTATCTGCTCTTCATTGCCGACAGCGAGCCGGAACAAGGGCCGCTGCACGTGACGTTCAATCTGAGCAAAGATGGCGAGACGCTTGTACTGTACGACATCGACGAGCGCGGCAACCAGGTGATCGACCAGGTCACCTTCGGCCCGATGCAGCCCGATGTCTCGTGGGGCAGGTCGCCGTTCAATCAGGACGAGTGGATGGCGTTCAACATGCCGTCGCCTGGGCGTCACAACATGACGTTTACGCCCACCTCGTTCGTCTTCCTGCCGTCGATCACAAATGGCGGTGATGCTTGCAATTGACATTTGTGCAGAGAATTTCACAAAGAAGGAGTCAGTCCATGCTTCAAGGAGTTCGCCTGGCGTCGGCGTTGCTATTGGGCAGTGCG
The DNA here is from genome assembly GCA_937981885.1 of uncultured Caldilinea sp. Lineage (GTDB taxonomy): Bacteria > Chloroflexota > Anaerolineae > Caldilineales > Caldilineaceae > Caldilinea. Next base: position 24,042 of record CALJMI010000061.1, on the reverse strand, counting down.
TTGACGCTTGTTCTACTGTTTGGCGCAATCTCCATCGCCGTGGCGCAGGAGCAGCCAGCCAGCGTCGCCACCCCGACTGCGCTGCGCGTCAACGAATTGATGGCTTCCAATGGCTCAACGCTGGTCGATCCAGCCGACCCTGACCGCACGCCGGATTGGATTGAGATTTACAACACCAGCAATGCAGTTGTGTCGCTTCAGGGGTTGGCGGTAAGCGACGATCCGTCGCGCCCGAACAAACATATCATCACCGCCAGCCTCACCATTCCCGCCAAAGGGTTTTTGATTCTCTACGCCGATAATGCGCCGCAGCGCGGCCCACAGCATCTTGACTTCGCCTTGTCGAGACAGGGCGAGTCGTTCGGCATCTATCAGCTGGACAACGCCGGCAACGCCGTCGCTATCGACGAAGTCACCTTCCCAGAGTTGGGGCGCGATGTCGCTTATGCGCGGTCGATCGACGGCGGCGGCGTCTGGCGTATTGCACGGCCGACGCCAGGCAAGAGCAACACTATCAACCCGCCATGGATTTCTCAGGTCACCGCACCCAACGTCAATCCCGATCAGCCAGCGCCCACCGATCCGTTCACGGTCAGCGCTGTGATCACCGACGACTTCGGCGTGGATGCCGCCAACCTTTTTTATATGACCGCAACTGCGCCCTTCACCGATCTGACTGCGTCGTGGGTTCCGATTCCGATGACGGCAGTCGGCGCCGACCGCTACGAAGCCGTAATTCCAGGCACGGCGCCGGGCACGCTGGTGCGCTACTATGTCGAAGCAAGCGATGTCGCCGGCGACAGCACGCGTTTTCCGACCTTGCCCGGTCGCGCCTATGCGTTTTTGTCCGGTTATCAGCCGCCTCGTCTGTTGCTCAATAAAATCGTCTCGCGCAACGACGTTCTGCCTGACCCCGACGAGCCGGGCGAATATCCAGATTGGGTGGAGATTTACAACCCTGGAAATATTCCGGTTTCGATGGACGGGCTGTCGATCACAAATCGCCGCAGCCGGCCGCTGCTCTTTCCGCTTCCGCAAGGGATTGTCGTGCCGGCGCGCGGTCTGCTCACTCTCTTGATCGACGGCGACGTCGGGCAGAATCTCTCCAGAGGCAGCGACCTGATCTGGCACGTCGGCTCCGGCAATGTCATGAATCGGCTGGAAAACAACGGCGATTATGTAGGTATTTTCGGCGGACAGGGCACGATTGTCATCGATGAGTTCGATTGGGATGAGCGCCCGAGGTGGGGGGCGTTTGGCCGCGTGCCAGTTGGCGGCGAGTGGTCAGATCGGGTTTGCGTGATCGAGATGAATGCCCCCAACCTGCTCTGTGATCAGGAAATTTTCCTGCCAAGCGTGCAGCGTTGAGCAACTGAATTGCATCTCGTCGCAGGTCATCGCCTCCGGTGTGACCTGCGACGAGATGCGAAGTAGAGTCTTTACAATGCGTCGTCGCTGTGATTGTTGACAATCTCGCGCACGACGTAGATCGGCTTGTTCTGGCTTTCATAATAGGTGCGGGTGATCATCTCTGCCAGCAGCCCCATTGTCACTAGTTGTACGCCGATGACAACCAGCAAGACGGCCAGCAGCAGCAACGGGCGATTGCCGATGCTGGCGCCCCAGAAAATTTTAAGCGCCGTCAGATACAGCCCTGTCAGAACGCCCAACGCCATCGAGCCAAGCCCAAGCGTCCCGAAGACATGGATCGGGCGCGTGGAATAGGCGCCCAAAAACCAGACGTTGATCAGATCGAGCATGACGCGGATCGTGCGGCTGATGCCGTACTTTGAGCTACCGTACTTGCGTGCACGATGATTGACCGGCACTTCGGTCACAGTGGCGCCGACTTGGCTGGCGAGCGCAGGGATAAAGCGATGCAGTTCGCCATAGAGCCGCACGTGGCGCAGTACATCGGTGCGATATGCCTTGAGCGAGCAACCGTAGTCGTGCAGTCGCACGTCGGTGACATTGGAGATCAGGCGGTTCGCCAACATCGAGGGCAACTTGCGGTCGAGCCAGCGATCTTGTCGGTTCTTGCGCCAGCCGCTGACAATGTCGTAACCTTCGTCGATCTTTGCCATCAACAGCGGAATGTCCATCGGGTCGTTCTGCAGATCGGCGTCCATCGTGATGACGACTTCGCCGCGCGCCTGTGCAAAACCGGCGGCAAAGGCTGCGGTCTGACCGAAGTTGCGGCGAAAGCGCACGATGGTGAAACGAGGGTCGCGTTCAGCGATCTCTCTGAGCAGCGCAAAACTACGGTCGCGCGAGCCGTCATCCACGATGATCACTTCGGTCGGTTCGCCGCAATTGGCAATGGCGGCGTCGAGCGCCTCCGCCAGATGCGGGATGCTGTCCTCCTCGTTGTAAAGCGGAATGACGATGCTGATTCGCGGCCGTACACTCTTTGCGGCGGTTGGCTCCTGCGCGTGGCTGACCATCGGTGCGTCGTTTTCGGTCATGAGCGCCATCTCATTGATTTCCTTGTTCTACTCCACCGGCCCCGAAACGCCAGCTTCGTCGAAAGTTGCCATTTCGTTGAGCGTCGCCAGCGCAGCGTCGAGGAGCGGCAACGCCAACAGCGCGCCGGTGCCTTCGCCGAGCCGCATGTCCAAATTCATCAGCGGGCGCAGATCCATTTGCTCCAGCAACGCGCGGTGTCCAGGCTCCTGGCTTTGATGGCTGGGAATCAAGAACGCCCTGACTGCCGGACACAACCCCACCGCAAGCGCCGCCCCTGCCGTCGAGATGACGCCGTCGATAATCACCGGCGTGCGATTTGCAGCCGCTGCCAGAATGATCCCGGCGATGGCGCCGATTTCCAACCCGCCCACCTTGCTCAGAATATCAACAGGGTCGTGAATGTCGGGCATCAGATATTCCAGCGCATGTTCGATCACCTCGATTTTATGGCGCCAGCCGTCGCGTCCGATGCCCGTACCCAACCCTGTGACTTCGATGACCGGCAGCTCGGTCAGCACCGCGGCGATCGCTGCACTGGCTGTCGTGTTGCCAATGCCCATGTCGCCCGTCACCAGAAGATGCACTCCTTGTTGGATGGCTGACTCTGCAACGGCGATGCCAACCTCGATCGAAGCCAGCGCCTCATGGCGCGTCATCGCTGGTTCCCGATAAAAGTTGTTTGTGCCGGGCCGAATCTTGGCTTTGACCAACTGTGGGTGATCCGGCAGTTCGCTCTTGACGCCGACGTCGACGACTGTCACATCAGCGCCAAAGAGCCGCGCCAATACGTTGACCGCCGCGCCGCCTGCCAGGAAGTTGTGCACCATCTGCGTGGTCACCTCAGACGGGTAGGCGCTCACCCCTTCAGCCGTCACGCCATGATCGCCGGCGCAAACGAGTACTCGACAGGGGCGCAGCGGAGGGCGCAACGAACCGGTGATGCCAGCCAGTTGAATACTCAGCTCCTCCAGCCGTCCGAGCGCGCCGGGCGGTTTGGTCAGACTCTGTTGTCGTCGCTGCGCCGCTTCGCTCGCAGGTGCGTCCAATCCGCCGATGCGCGCAAGCGTCATGCGCAGGGCGTGTCCCGGCTGTTGTGCTCGATTGCTCATGTTATTGTCACTTTCCCCGAATCGCCATCGATCATTAAAATAGACGTTGTCTTCAAAAGGTCCGCCCCGCATGCAACAATGCCTGGCTTGCCGAGCGCCCGTGCGCTGGCGGCCAGCGGATCGAACACACTCCCGCCGGCGGTGGCGAAGGCGGCGCAGGCAGGCAACACAACGGCAGCCGCGCTTTCTGGCGCTGCACCGATATACACTCGTCGCGCTGATGTTCTGTCGCAATTTAACGTTTCTAGTTCGTGCAGCGTGAAGACTGCGCCGTCAGCCACACCGGCGGATACTGGCAGCGCCGTCGTCGCTACGGCTTTCCGATCTCCCCACAGTAGATCGACCGGCTTGTGTTCGCGCCATTTTGCCAGCGTTGCGCGTCGTTCGTCAGCGACAGCGTGAATGCCCGAAAGATCGCTAATATTCCACTCGCCGGTCATCATCTCTTTGACCTCTTCGATCTCGTAGAAGAAGACATCGTCAACCGCTTTTAGCCGTCGATCGACTGTCGCCTCGCGACCAGCAGCCAACGCCCAGCGCCGCGTTCCCGCCAGAATGTACGAAAACGCGTGCAACGCGCCGCTTTGCAGATCGATCAGCATCCTCATGCGCTCGACAAGTTGTTGTGCTTCTTTGCGCGCCTTGCCATCAACTGCCGCCAGCAATGCCGAAACATCTGGTGCAATCGGCGCAGCAACTTGCGGCGTCGCTTCGACCCAAACGCGCAGCGCAGCAAATAACGATTGTGGCGCTTCCGACCAGCGCGGGAGGGCGATCTCTCCTTCGCCAATGGTGCGATGACCGTAGACAGCCAGGAAGTCACGAATGCTGTTGGCGAACGCGCCGCCTGGTAACGTTTCTTCCCAACCAGCGAACGCATCGGCGCGCAGCCAGTCTACCACTGAGTCATCGTCAGCGGCGTGTTTGCCAAGCGTTGTCATTCGCTGCGCCATGTCAAGCTCGACGCCCTGTTTCATGCCGCCCAACGCGCGTGCGATCAAGGCTACGCTCTTTTGCGGCGCCCTCGCATCGAGCAGTTGCAGCAGACGACGGCAGGCGACTTCGAGATTGTGGCGAGCAGCAAAGTATGGGAGCATAGCCGCTGAGCCGACGCGCTCAATCTCTTCCATGATCTGCAGCACTTCAGCCTGCGACCAGCGCAATCCGGCCACGCGCTGATGCCAGGCGTCAGCTTTGGCGATGATGTCGGGCAGCTCGCGAAGCAATGTAGTGAGGGTTTCCTCGATCTTTTTCGCGCCGCGCCCCAGTCTCATACCGGCAAGCAAGCCCGGTTTTTCCCACGCAATGATCGATCTTTCAACACCGTCGATTTGCAGGAGCGGTGGGGCAACGCCGGCGTTTTCAGCGTCCAGCCGAGCTGAAATCGAGATATTGACAAACGGCCGCCCTTCGTACATGCGGACAATGCGTTGGCGAGGCGCGGGCTGAAAACCGAGGCGGTCGAAGTAGAGATACCAGGCGCGCGCTGTCACCTCGGTAAGCAGGCTGGCGGTGAATGGCGTCAGCGCGCCTGGCGCCAGCGGTTCGAGGAGCGACATCTTCCAGACTTCACCGTCTTCCGCCGCCGCCTCGATGAACTGATAATCGATCACTGTTGTTGCATCCAATCAATTGCCGAATTTTCGCCGATGCAGGTACACTATCTATGTACAACGCTGCATCATTCACAAACCTGGATTGTCTCTATAAGTGCGCAATGTGTCAATTTGCGACCAGGCAAGGGGTTTACTTTCCGCCATGATTGCTACATGATAAAAGGAGCAGATAGATGAGTCAGATCGACTTGAACGCACCGGTGCGCCGCCAACGGGTTGCACAGGTTTTCTTGATCCTGTTGCTTGGGTTGGCGCCGCTGTTCACTGTGATATCGCCTGTTTTTGCTCAGGTGGAAGCCACACCGATCTTGCTTGGTGAGTTCGCCCGCGCGCAGATGAAGGCAGGGGACGAGGCCGCCTACACGCTGATGATCCCTGATGACGGCGTCTATACATTCGTGTACACTGGCGGCGACAGCGCAGAAACCTTCTTGATGACAATTATTGACGCCGCCGGCGACGAACTTTATAGCGATGCAATGGCGCCTGAGGTCAATCTCGAGCTTGCGGCGGGTGAGCATCTCTTCCTGTTCACTGCGCAAGCTGATGCTGAGCTTGGCTTTGTGGTCGGCGTCGAAGGTGGGTCGATGACCGCTGATCCCGACGCACCGGGGCAGCTGTTCAACGGCGTCACTTTTCTGACCGAAGATGTGCGCAAACCACTTTACGCCATTGTCACCATCGAGAAGTCGCCCTACCCTCAGCAGATGGGGGTGTTGGTGCAGGGCGGCGACGGCGATGTTTATGAGGCCGAACTCACAAGCACCGAATCTTTCGACTACGCCTCTCTTTCGACCGACACTTCGGATCACCTGCGCATGATCACTACTGGCGGCGAATATTTGCTCACGATCACGCCGATTGAAGGCGGAGAGTTGTTGCAGGTGAGCATCTTCTTGAGTGGACCTGCGCCGGTGTTGGAACTCGGCGTCGAGACCGAAGGGCAGATCACGCCTGATGACAGCAACACCTACCAGTTCACGGTCGAGGAAGTTGGCGCAGTGATCGAAATCGTCGCCTCGGCGGACGCAGATATCGAACTTCACACGGGGTTTGAGCCGGGCGTGGGCAAATGGAGCGCCTACGGCAGCGATTCGGACGCGGCCGTGTTGACATTTATTGCCCCGAAGCCCGGCGTTTACTACGTCGAGGTGAAGACCTATGCTGAAGCTGGCGCCTCCTACACGATCAAAGTCGAAGAACGCGGACGCGCCGCTAACCTGGCGCTAAATGAGCCAACTGTCGGTAAGGCGCCTGCGGGGAGTTCCACTGGCTACATCGTGAACGTGGAAGAGCCGGAGAGTTTCCTGATCGTGGTGCTGGTCGGCGCTGATGACAGTGACATTGACCTGGCGGTCAGCCGCTACAAAGATGGCGACGAGGTCGCCAGCGACAGCAGCCGCAGCTTCGGTTCACGCGAAATCGTAGGTCTGTACGCAGATGAGCCGGCGCAGTACTTCGTCACGGTGGACGGCTCATGGGCCGACAAAGATGTCGAGTTCGTGCTCCTTGCCTCGCATGGTCTCGTGGCGCATCTGCTGGCTGAGGTCGAGGGATTTGGCGCCGCAGATAGCGCCGAAAGTCAGACACCCATGGCAGAAGGCGAGGCTGCGCCGAACGCCGACGGCAGCATCGAGCAGTGGGCGAGCGCCGCCGAAGCGTCGAGCGAATACACCGACGACTCGTGGTCAGCCAAACAGGCAACTGGCGCGCCAGATACGCTCGAAGCAGGGGATAAGATTACAGCCTGGGCTGCGCTCAATGCTGACGTGCAAGAGGAGACGCTGGTGCTCACCTTTGATGTGGCGGTGATTCCGACTGGCATCGAAATCTACGAGACCTACAATCCTGGCGCAATTGTGAAGGTTGAAGTTCTCAACCTGAACACCGATGAATGGATCGTTGTGTGGGAGGGCGTCGCCGACACCGTGGGTGAAGAGATCGCCGTCTTCAGCCCTCCGCTTTCAACCGTTGAGTTCGCCACCAACCAGGTGCGCCTCACCATCGACGAACCATCCGTGCCAGGTTGGAACGAGATCGACGCCGTCAGGTTGATCGGCATTCCAGAATAACTGCGCTCGCATCTTCTCAACGCCCCCTCCACAGCCGACCGTACGGACGTACGGACACGATATATCGTGCCCGTACGTTATTACGTTATATCGTGATATCGTGTCCGTACTTTTTTTCGTGCATGTCAGCCTGCTGTCGGCTGAATTGGACTTTCACTTACACCACTTCCCCACAAGTTTGTTAATATCTACACAAAATGATGTTATAATTCGGAAATGAAAAAAAACGTTCTTGCGCCGCGGTCTGCTCGACTAACCTGAACTGAACACTGTCTTTTTTATTCTTGTTCAACTGCAACCGAGGCACAGGAGGAATACGATGAACACTCTTTGGAATACGACAAAAACGACATTGTTGCTGGCGCTGCTGACAGGCTTCTTCGTCTTTTTCGGCGGCTTGCTGGGCGGCGCCAACGGCATGGTGATTGCGCTGGTCTTTGCCATGGGCATCAATATGGCGGCGTGGTGGTTCTCCGACAAGCTGGCGCTGAAGATGAGCCGTGCGCGCGAGGTGACGTCGCAGGAAGCGCCGGAGCTGCATCGGCTGGTCGAGGTATTGGCGAAACGGGCAGGGATTCCCAAGCCAAGCGTGCATCTGATCGACAGCCCGACGCCCAATGCCTTTGCGACCGGACGCTCGCCCGCCAAAGGCGCGGTCGCCGCCACCACCGGTTTGATGCAGATGCTCAACCGTGATGAGCTTGCTGGCGTGATGGCACACGAGATCGCACACATCAAGAACCGCGACACGCTGATCAGCAGCATCGCCGCCACCATCGCCGGCGCCATCAGCATGATCGCCGACATGGCGATCTGGAGCATGATCTTCGGCGGCGGCGATGAGGAGGAAGGGGCAGGCGCCGGTGGGTTCCTGATGCTCTTTCTTGCGCCTATCGCCGCCTTGATTATTCAGATGGCGATCTCGCGCTCGCGCGAGTTCGTCGCTGACGCCGAGGGGGCGCGCATTCTCGGCGACCCGCAGCCGCTGGCGGATGCGCTGCGCAAATTGGAGATCGGCGTCAAGCAGCGTCCGATGAATGTGTCGCCTGCTACGTCGCATTTGTACATTGTCAACCCGGTCTTCGGCGGCATGGCGGGGCTGTTCAGCACCCATCCGGCCACGGAGAAGCGCATCGCCAGGTTGCAGGAAATGCGCAGTCAGTTCAAGCCAGAGATGCGCGTGTCCACCCTGTGACCATTTATGCGTCAGCGAATGATTTGCTCGGTCTTTGCGGGCGACAGCCATCGGTGAGAGTAGAACGGGCGGAATCACCGGGAGAGGTGGTGAAGGTCAGGCTTCACCGACTGATTTTTGGGTCGCCAGCAACTGCTGGCGACCCAAAAATGTGAGATTTACCAGACAATTTGATGCTTTTCGCGGAACTCGCGTAGGTCCTCCTCATATAGCTTGAAGACTTCCTCTGCATGTTTCACAAACGCATCCACTGCATCTTGCGGTGCAACTTGCCCCAGGAAAACAGCCTCTGCAATCGGCGGCTCCTGCGACCGTACATCCAACCGTCCAGGGAAGACATGGAAATTGCGCAATTTGGCGTTTTCCAATGCTTCCAGTACGCTGCCAAAGCCGAGGATTGGGCTGCTCAATATCTCTGGATCATTCAATGCTGCGCGCATCGCAGGCACTTTGCCCGGAGAAACCAGCGTCAACCCAATCCCTTTGTTTTCAAAAAACCATTTGGCGAAGAGATAACCCTCGAGTGGATCGGCTGCGTCTGCCATGACAAAAATGCCATCGAAGCCCAGGCTCATTGTGCGCTTGCCATCTGCGCTTGGCCCGAGCGGCGTAGCAACACCACCCAAATCGAGTTCGGGATTCTGGTCCAGCATGTTAGCCGCAGTGCAGAGTCCGTGGAAACCAGACATAGCGGCGTCGCCACGGATGAACGCTTCACTGCCAGCCTGCATGGCTTCAACGCCCGCCCAGGTCACGCCGCTTGGCACAGGCATGACGCCCTTGTCGTGATAGAGGCTGCCCCACCAGGTCAGCCCTTCGACCAGCCGCTCTGGATGCGTTAGATAACGAGTCAGGTCTTCGTTCACCCAGTCTGCTCCATTGCTGAGAACGATCTCCTGGAGCATCCAGTCAATCGATCCATTGACCAGACCCCACCTGGTAACCTGGTCGCCGTCGCGTTGGGTCAACTGGACTGCGAGCGCTTCAACTTCTGCCCAGGTCTCCGGCGCATCTTCATCCGAGAGCCCAGCTTCCTGGAAGATTGCACGGTTGTAGAGCAAACCGCCTGGGCAATGATTGATTGGGATGGCCTCAATGATGCCTGCATATTGCACAGTCTGCCGGGAGGCGTCAAAGACAAGTTCAGGCGCAATGCCGATCTCAGAGTCCAGGACAAATTCATTCAGTGGATAGACAGCTTCGATGCCGAAGAACCACGGCACATTGTGATTGTACCACAAAAGGTCCGGCCCTTGTCCTGCTGAAAGCGCCGTCGCCATGCGTTCACGGCTCGGCGGAGTCTCCACCACTGTAATGCGCACCTTGTCCTGAAGATTGTTATACTCCTCTACTGCCGCCACCATATACTCCATCTGTGCAGTAGGCGCTGAGAACCAGAAGTCCATCTCGATCGGTCCGGCTGACGCAGCTCCGCTCTCTGCCGGGCCAGGCGCAGGCGCAACAGGTGCAGCGCAGCCACCCAGCAAAAGCATCAATGCAATCAGGCTATGGATCACCACAATTCGCACACGCATCAAATAACCTCCTTTTGTCTGCTAAAACTAAAAACTGTGTTTGGCAACATTCAGAATTCAGCGCCATTGCTGACAATCTCGAAGTCTTTCAATAACGGGGATGCGCACTCTGTCATCGATGTGCTCTTGATCTCAAGGTCTGTTCCATGTTCCTCCTACACTGACGTTTGTTGTGGATATCGCTGTTATGGCAGATTGTCAGGTGGCTCGATGTCTCTCCAGACGCGTCAGCCCTTGACACCCGACATGACAACGCCGCGCATGAAATACCGCTGGAAGATGATGTACACGATCACCGGCGGCAATGCCACAAAGGCAGAGGCTGCCATCATCGGCCCGATCGGGATTCCAGCCTGCGTATAGCTGAAGAAGGCAAGCCCCAACTGCACAGTCCAAAGATCCTGGTTGTGAAGATAGATCAACGGGTAGAGAAACGCATTCCAGTGCGCCAAAAAGCTGAAAATGAAGAGCGTGGCTGTGGCAGGCCAGGCCAATGGCATGACGATCGACCGATAAATGCGAAAGAGGCTGGCGCCGTCCACCCGTGCAGCGTCAAAATATTCTTGTGGCAACGACTGAAAAAACTGGCGATAGAGAAAAATATTGAACGCATGTACTGCTGCCAAAAGAATGAGGGGAACATACGTGTTTACCAACCCCCACTGGTTCATCATCAAGAAGCGTGGGATCAGATCGACCTGCTCTGGTACAATCATCGTTGCCAGCACAAGCATGAACACGATGTTCTTATACGGAAAACGCAGACAGGCAAATGCAAACGCCGCCAGAGAGCTGACCGTCAGGTTGAGTACAGTGATAGTTGTTGCGAGAAACGCGCTGTTGAGAAACAGCCGCGGCCAGTACATGGCGACCCAGGCGCGTTCAAAATTTTCTATCGTCCAGTTCTGTGGGAGCAACTGCGGCGGCCATGCACGAATTTCGGGCAGCGGTTTGAACGCCGTCAGCAACATCCACAGCACTGGGCCGATGTAAACCGCCGATATCGTCAGGCAGGCAACCAACCACAAGATAAAGAAGACCGTTCGCTTGAGTTTGGCATCAAGATGAGATTGCGTCGTGGACATAGCGTCACCTGGGTATCGTGAAAAAGCGTATCGCTTTGGAGAGTCCTTGCACTAGGCAGAGCAGTCAATATTTCTACAGCTTCAATCTGTATAGCTTTCTGGTGTAAACTTGTACTGAATGAGCGTGAAAGTCAACACGATAAAGAAAAAGATGACAGCCAACGCAGATGCGCGTCCCCACAAGTTGAACTCAAAAGCCGCCTCGTAAATCTGATAGCCCGGCATTGTGGTGGAACCCATCGGGCCACCGCCAGTCATCAAATAGATCGGCTCAAACAGCGTGAGACATTGAATGGTTTGGGTGATCATGACGAAAAATGTGGTGGGCATCAGCAGAGGAAGCGTGATGCGCCAAAACCGTTGCCATGCGTCAGCGCCATCGATTTTCGCAGCCTCGTAATAGTCTTCCGGAATACTGCCTAATGCAGCCATGTAGATGACTGTCATGAAGGGCGTTGCAGCCCAAAGTCCAAGCAAGATCAACGATAACAGTGCAGTGGTCGGGTGCGCTACCCACAGCAATGGAGAAAAACCAAGACTCCGTAAGATGTAGTTCAGAACGCCATATTCTGGATTATAGAGCCAGATAAAAATCTGAATTTGTGCGACGGACGAAATCACAACAGGAACATACCATGCCACCCGGAAGAACAGGCGCCCCGGATAGTGTTGCGAAAGGAGAAGCGCCAAAGCCAACGCAATTGCTGCACCGATAGGAACTCTGGCAATCGCATAGAGAAATGCATTGGTGACCCCTTGCCAGAAATAACTATCTCTAAGCAGAAATTGATAGTGATAGGCGCCGACAAATCGATCAAATGGATCGAGTAGACGTCCGCGATGCAGGCTCAACAGAAAAGAATAGGCCACCGGGTAATACTTGAAAATCAAGAAATGAAGCAAACCCGGCAACAAAAAAACGAGCGCAATAATCCATTCATTGGATATGCTTCGCAATCGATATGAAGCAGGTCTGGCTTTTTCAATTCTCTGCTCTTGCATACCTTGTAATACTTTCAATGATTCAGCCCCTTTTCACTAGATGAGCACACTACGAGCGTGCAGCCCGCTTTGGCGAACTTAGCGCAAGAGCCTGCGCCGCCGTATTGATACTTCATTCACGATTGTCGAAATTGGGTTTGCTAAGCTTGGCAAAGAGTTTCGTTCAAATGAACGAATATGAACAACTGAACAGGATTCTAGCATACCGTTTTTGAGATGTCAATACCGAAAAAATGGACAAGGTGATGCTTTTGAGTTGCAAACTCAACAGTCGTACAATCGAACAACGGCCGTACAATCGAAACTGTGAAAGTGATGCATTGTTGACAATCTATTTGTACTCAAGAGACTCGTAAAGTAATTTCTTTTTCCACAAAGCGTCTATTTGTTGTCCAAGTGAACTGGACGACAGTCCGATCAAATGAACACGTGTGAACACTTGACATGGGGCGCAAATCGTGCTACTCTTGCTATCGGTCACTTGTTCAATGGTGTTCACGTGAACAACCGTAGGGTGCACCATGACTGACAACACACTCCTCTACAAGATTGCGAAGGCTTATTACGAAGATGGATTGACGCAGGATCAGATCGGCAAGCGATTTGGTCTATCGCGCATTAAGATCTCGCGGCTGCTGCAACAGGCGCGGCAGAGTCGGGTCGTGCAGATCACGATTACGCCGCCAACGGACTCCTTCGGCGATCTAGAACGCGAGCTAGAGGCAGCCTTTGGATTGGACGAGGTCATCGTTGTCAGCAACGCCAGCGGGATGCAAAGTGATGTTGTCCCACGTCTTGGCGCAGCGGCGGCAAACTACTTGGCGCGCTGTCTGGGGGATCAACAGGTGCTCGACCTGAGCTGGGGAACGACGCTGCTGGCGATGGTCGAAGCATTGGCGCCGCAGAACTTGCCTGATTTGCGCGTGGTGCAGATGCTCGGCGGCCTGGGGCGACCGGAGTCGGAAACGTACGGCGCCGACCTGACCATGCGCATGGCGCAGACGTTGGGCGCACGCATGCGGTTGTTGCCAGCGCCCGGCATTGTCTCCAGCAAACTGGTGCGCGATGCACTGCTGCAGGATGTCAACATCGCCGATACGTTGGCGCTGGCGGCGCGCGCAGACCTTGCGGTCGTCGGCATCGGCGCACCACAGCCTGGCGCTGTGGTCATGCAAACCGGGATTTTGACAGAGACCGATCTGGCCGAACTGAAGGCGTTGGGCGCGGTTGGGGATATAGCCCTTCGCTTCTTCGATGCGGACGGTCGCCCGATTGAGCATCCGATCAACGATCGCATCATAGGGCTAGATTTGAATCAGATCAAAGCCATCCCGCATGTTGTCGGCGTTGCCGGCGGGAATGGAAAGTATGAAGTTGTGCGCGGTGCAGTGCGCGGCCATCTCATCGATGTATTGATTACGGATGAATTGACGGCCATCCGACTGATCCAGGAAAAGGAGCCGGGATCGGAGTTCGCCCTGGCATAAGGCGCCCCCCGATCCTTCTGACAACTCAGCCTGGTGGTCGCAACAATCGCATAGTTCTTCAAGCCTCTTCAGAGGCAAACGAAAGCGAGTGTTTATATGGAGTTGTTGGATCACCTGCGCAAGCGCCAGGCCGAGGGTCGCCCCATCCGCGTGGGGCTGGTCGGTTGTGGTCAGGAAGGGTCGGGCATGGTGCATGTCACGCGGCAGATGGCGGGACTGGAAACCTTCGCCATTGCCGATATCGACCTCTCACGCCCACTGCGTGTTTTGCAGAATGTAGGCATTCCAGAATCGTCAATTTGTGTCACTGACCGGGTGGACGCGGCGGAGGACGCGCTGCGTCGCGGCCACTATGTGGTGACGCAGGACGCACTGCTGCTGCCACAGCTCGAAAGCCTCGATGCGCTGGTCGAAGCCACCGGCGTGACCGAGGTCGGCGCGCAGCTTGCCTGGCACGGCATCATGCACAAGAAGCATGTGGTGATGCTCAATGTCGAAACCGACGTGACGGTTGGGCTGATCTTGAGCCGGATGGCGGAGAAGATGGGCTGCGTCTACACCGCCTCCACCGGCGATGAGCCAGGCGTCTGCAAACAGCTCTACGACTTTGCGACATCGCTCGGCTTTGAGGTCGTCTGTCTGGGCAAGGGCAAGAACAACCCGATCGATTATTACGCCACGCCAGAAAGCTGCCGCGCCGAAGCCGAGAGCAAGCGCATGAATCCCAAGATGCTGGCAGCCTTCAAGGACGGCACCAAGACGATGGTCGAGCTGGCGGCGATGGCGAACGCCACCGGCCTCGTGCCCGATACACCGGGTGCGCACGGCGCCAAAGTGGATGTGCCCGAGCTCAACAAGGTGTTGGTGCCGAAGGAGGACGGCGGCATTCTGAGCCGGCGCGGCTGCGTCGAGTATTCGGTCGGCAAAGTGGCGCCGGGCGTCTTCGCTGTTATTTCCACGCCGGACGCCCACATTCGCGCCGACCTCAAGTTCTACTCCATGGGCGACGGTCCCTATTACACGCTCTATCGCCCCTTCCATCTGTGCAGCATCGAAACGCCGCAAGCCGTCGCCGAGGCGGTGATTTACGGCGAAGCCGTGCTCAAGCCGCAGCGCATGGTGGCGGAGTTGGTGAGCATTGCCAAGCGTGATCTCAAAGTGGGCGACAAGGTGGATGGCATCGGCGGCTACGACTTCTTCAGCCGCATCTACACCGCCGAAGATGCAAAGGCGCTGCGCGGCATACCGATGGGATTGACGCCGGGCGGACGCGTGCTCAAGGACATTGCGCGCGGCGAACCGTTGACGACCGATAACTTTGCGCCGGACCCAACGCAGCTCGTGTATAAATTGCGACAACTTCAGGAAACGTTGGTGTGAGTTGCGAGGGGCGAATCGTTGCTGTCTATTTGAGTCGTTTGTTGTGACCAACACTTGAGACGTTGTCTGCGCAAAAAAGAAGGGCGAACGCGAATGAAAGCAGTGGTGGTGCGAGCGCCGATGGCGTTCGATGTCGAAGAAGTGCCGGCGCCGGAGATGCCGGCCGGCGGGTTGTTGCTCGACGTCAAAGCGTGCGGGCTGTGCGGGTCAGATTTGCGTACGTTGCGCAGCGGACATCGCAAGGTGACTTTCCCCTATGTGATCGGCCATGAAATCTGCGGCGTGGTGGCAGAGACGGGGCCGGGCTATACAGGCCCGTGGCAGGTCGGCGACCTGTTGAGCATGGGGCCGCTTGTCTATTGCGGGCGTTGCGATTTTTGCCTGGAAGGACAGTTCGAGCTGTGCGAAAACTACCGCGAGATTGCGCAGGCGTGGCCGGGCGGGCTGGCGGAGCAGATGGCGGTGCCGCCGGAAGCGATCCGGCTTGGCGTCATCGAGCGCGTGCCGGCGGGCGTCGATCCGGGCAGCGCCGCCATTGCAGAGCCGATCTCCTCGTGCCTCAACGCGCAGGAGCGCGGCAAGGTGGGGCTTGGCGACACGGTGGTGATCATCGGGTCGGGGCCGATCGGCTGCATCCACATTGCGCTGGCGCGGCTGCACGGCGCCGACCGCGTGATCATCGCCGACATCAACGCGGAGCGGCTGCGGCTGGCCGCGTCCTTTGAACCGGACGCCGCCATCGATGTCTCCAAAACTGACCTCGTGAGCGAAGTGCGCCGGCTGACCAGCGGCAAGGGCGCCGACGTGATCGTGACCGCGACGCCGGCGCCGGCGGCGGTCGTGCAGGCGGTGGAGATGGCGCGCAAGGGCGGGCGCATCCTGCTCTTTGGCGGGCTGCCCAAAGACGACAGCAAGCCGCCGGTGGACATGAACATCGTCCACTACAACGCACTGGCGCTGATCGGCACGACCACCTTTGCCCCGCGCCATTATCGGCTGGCAGTGAAGCTGGTGGCGTCCAACCGCATTCCGGTGGACAAGCTCATCACCCATCGCTTCCCGCTGGCGGAGTTCAAGCAAGGGGCGATGATGGCGTTGGAAGGCAAGGTGCTGAAGGCAGTTTTTCAGCCGTGAGACTTGTTATCGATAGCAACTTTTTCAGTCGCTCCCAGTAGACGAAATTGAGGTGAACCAATGAAAAATGCAAAACCCACCCTGGGCGTCATCGTCGGCAACCGCAACTTTTTTGCCGACTCGCTCGTCGCCGAGGGACGCAAGAAGATTCTGGCAAAGCTGGCGGAATTTGGCATCGACGTCGTGATCGTTGATGAGCAGACGACCAAACTCGGCGCGGTTGAGACATGGTCCGATTCCCAAAAATGCGCCGATCTCTTCAAGCGCAACCGCGACCGCATCGACGGCATTCTGGTGACGTTGCCCAACTTCGGCGACGAGAAGGGCATCGCCGACGCCATCCATCTTTCTGGGCTAAACGTGCCGGTGCTGGTGCACGCTTTCCCCGACACGACCAGCGAACTGACGGTGGCTGGTCGCCGCGACGCCTTCTGCGGCAAGTTCTCGGTGACCAACAATCTCTACCAGTACGGCATCAAGTTCAGCCTGACTCAGAATCACACCGTCGATCCGGACAAGGACGAGTTCAAGCGCGAGATTGACCGCTTTGTGCGCTTGTGTCGCACGGTGGGCGGGATGCGCTCGGCGCGGTTGGGCGCAGTCGGCGCGCGGCCCAATGCGTTCCAGACGGTGCGCTACAGCGAGAAGCTCTTCCAGGCGTCGGGGATCAACGTTTCGACGATGGACTTATCCGAAGTGATCGGCAAGGCGCAGAAACTGGACAACGCCGATGCGCGGGTCAAGGGCAAGGTCGATGAGATCAAGGGCTACGCCGTCAACCGCGGCGCGCCGGAGGAAAAGCTGGCGCTGATGGCGAAGCTGGCGATCGTGCTCGACGATTGGATGGACGCCAACGCCATCGATGCCACCGCGCTGCAGTGTTGGGATTCGATCCAGCAGAACTACGGCATCAACGTCTGCACGGTGATGAGCATGATGAGTGAGCGGCTGATGCCAAGCGCGTGCGAGGTGGACATTGCCGGCACAGCCTCGATGTACGCGTTGACGCTGGCCGCCGGAATGCCGGCCGCGTTGGTGGATTGGAACAACAACTATAACGACGAGCCGGACAAGTGCCTCTATTTCCACTGCGGCAACTGGGCGAAGAGCCTGATCTCCGAGATCGAACTGATTTCGGCGGAGGTGCTCGGCGCCACGCTGGGGGCCGACAACACATGGGGCGCCATTCAGGGACGCACGCCGCCGGGGCCGCTCACCTATGCCCGCATCGACACCGACGACCGTCGCGGCGTCATCCACACCTACGTCGGCGAAGGTCGCTTCACCGACGATCCACTCTCCACGATTTCTGGTTCGCACGCAGTCGTCGAGGTGCCGGAATTGCAGAAATTGCTGCGCACGATTTGTCGCAACGGCTTCGCCCATCACGCTGCCATGACGCGGTCGCACGTCGCCGGCGTGTTGGCGGAAGCGTTCGAAACCTACCTCGGATGGGAAGTGTATCACCACGCATGAGCACAGATGTGGCGGTGATATCTGTGGCGGTGCGAGCGGAAGGAGGTTGTGCATGGGTTGAGGTAAGAAAGGCTTAGGTGCGCTGTATACCGCTACCGTTCGTATTTGGAGGCAGATTCTCAGGAGGAAAGTATGAACTCAAACAATCTAAGCCGACGCGATTTCTTGCGCATCAGCGCGCTCACGGCGGTCAGCGTGACAATGGCGGGCTGTGCAGCGCCCGCCGCCGGACCGGCGCCGGCGGCGGTAACACAGGCGCCAGCAGCCTCGGCGCCGGAAGCGGCGGCTGTTACGTTGGACGTAATGTCCCTGGCTGAGTACGAGGCGCCCTATCGAGAGATTTGGAACTACTTCCAGTCGCAGAATCCAGGCATCAAGATCAATGTTTTTTCGATCAATGAAGATACGGCGGCTGCACATGAAGCAAAAGTGGCGGGCGGCTATCTTCCAGCTATCGAGTTGACGCAGGAAATGCAGATTTTCTTCGACAAGAGCAACTACGAGATGGCAGTCAACCTGGGCGAAATCCCCTTCGAATGGTGGGATCGCTGGGAGTTTGATGTCAGAAATGCCTGGTCGGACCTGCACAAACTGCCTGGGCCGCGCTCTCTGGACTTTTTCCAGGGCTTTGTCATGACGTGGCAGTACAACAAAGAATTGATGGACAAGGCAGGGCTGGACCCGCAGCGTGATGTCAAGACCTGGGACGACTTGAAGAAATGGTTGGCGACCGGCGCCGAATGGGCCGCCAAGACTGACGGCGTGGACTGGTTCTGGAATCAGGCATGGCACAACTGGGTGTTTGGCAACAATTACTCGGATGCGATCCCGCTGGCGTTTGCCGACGGGCAGCGCGAGCGCCAGCGCGATTGCTGGCTGGGCAAAGCCAAGTTCAACGCCGAGGACTCGCCCTATCGCCACTTCTATGAGTTCTTCAAGGAAGCCAACGACAACGGCTGGATGCCGCCCAGCATGTGGACGCGGCAGTGGGAAGGCGACATGGAAGCTTCCTACATTGCTGGCAAGTCGGTCATGATGCTGCACGGGCCGTGGGTGTGGGATAAGGCGCTGGCCGCCGGTTCAGACTTTGCCGTGCGCAACATGCAGGCCGGCTTGCCTGCCACGCCGCCGGCCGAGGGTCAGGGGGTGTGGATGCAAAGCGCCCTGCCGCCGAACATCGACAATCAGTGGTTCATCCGCGCTGGCAATGAGAACACACCGTACTGGGATCAGACCGTCTATGCGTGGAACTGGTTCTTCAGCCCCGAAGCTGTCCCGATGCGAGCACAGGCGGAAGGCCGCGTGCCGCTCTACAAGCTTGACGAGCCGCTCGACCTGCAGGGACCACAATATCAGCAGGTGCTCAAAGAGATCGGCGAACCAGGCGGCAAATGGGAGAACGTCCAGTTTGAACAAAGCCTCACCGGCAACATTGTGGCCGGGCCGTATCGCAAGAAGGGTTCACGCGGCGTATGGGACTGGGAATCCAACGGCAACAATGAAGTCTTTGCGCAACTGTTGACAGGCAAAATCACCGTTCAAGAGGCATTGGACATCGCCCAGCGCAACTGGGACGAGAGCTTCGAGGGGTTGCCCGCAAGCTGATCGCTTGTTCACTCTCACCTTCCAGGCAGTCCATGGATTTCCTGGAAGGTGAATGACCTGCCGCCAGGAGAATGCACCACCGATGACATACACCAGGATCGCTCAAAGAAAAGGTGTTGAGCAGAATACGACGCGCAAAGCCAGCACGTTAGAGCGGCGGCGCATCCTGCGCGACTGGCTTTTTATTTTACCCCAGTTCTCGCTCTACGTGCTGTTGACCATTGTTCCCTTCATTGTTGCGATTCCGATTCTGTTCACAGATATGGCGTCGTTCACGGATCCGACTGTGGCGCCGGTGGGTATGCGCAACTTCACGGCGCTCTTCACCGATCCGAGCGTTCAGGCCGACTATTTTCCGGCGCTGCGGCGAACACTGGTCTTCGTCGTGCTCAACTACACGACCGTCTATATTTTTGGGCTGACGCTGGCATTGTTGATGTTCGAGGTGGGTTTCCGCGGCGGCTTCTTCACAATCGTCTATCTTCCGCTCATGGTCTCTGGCCTGGCGGTTGGATACATGGCGGTGATGCTCTTTTCCCGTGAGACGGGCACCGCCAATTTGCTCCTGCGTCAGCTTGGGTTGATCCGGACGCCTATCGACATCTACTCACCGGAAGGGACGGCTTTCATCTTGCCGCTGCTGGTCGGCTGGCGCTACGCCGGTTACAACATGGCGATCTTTCTCTCTGGATTGCTCTCCATTCCGAACGAGACGATCGAGGCGTCGATTGTGGACGGCGCCAGCTACTGGCAACGGCTGTGGAAGGTCTACTTCCCGCAGATGTTGCCGGCCTTCATCCTGGCGACGACGATGTGTCTGATCGGCTCATTCGCCGTCTTCGACGAGTTGGTGGCGATGGGCGCGCTCTACGTCAACCCGGAAGCCAAGCTGCTCAGCATCCTCTTTTTCACGTATGGATTTCAGGTCAACCGGCTGGCGATGGGGATGACGCTGGCGGTGATCACCTTTGTGCCGCTGGTGATCTTGGGCGTCTTTTTGCAGCGGCTGCAGCGTCGGCTGCAATACTAAACAATACTACTGATTGCTAGGCAGGGTTTTCATGTTTTCAGTGTTGCGTGTTGCGTGCTACGTGTCGGAACCCCTCACGCAACACGTAATACGCAACAATGCGCTCATAAAATGTCAACCTAGAAATCAGTAAGTTAGAGAGGATCGGAAAGAATATGAGTGCAGCAACCGAACGACAGCTCGCCTCTCCACCGCGCAAACGGGGTCTGGGTATTGCTGGCCGCCGACGCCTGTTGCGCGTGATCGCCCTCATCGTCATGCTCGTCTATACGGTGCTTACACTTTTTCCTTTTTATGCGCTCTTCGTGCGCTCTTTTGTCAGCACCAGGGACGCCGCCCAACTTCACCTATGGATTCCCGAAGCCGCTGAAGTGAGCATGGACATGCAGGTCGGCAATCTTGGCGTCTTCTACAACCTGGACATGGCGGTCATCAAGGATGCGTTTGGCATTCCGCAAACTGAATTTTTGATGGCGCGCACAACGCTGCGTCAGGTGGCGGAAAAATATAACATCCCAGAGCAGCAAATCAAAGACTACTTCGAGGGGTTCTACACCTTCAACGGCTGGCGCACGCTCTTGACTGGCAGTCTCTACGGCACGACTTTTTGGGCGGCGCTTGGACGCACGTTGTTGATCACGGTCATCAGCCTGACGTTGGCGATTATTTTATCGATCTGCACTGGCTATGGGCTTTCTGGCCTGCGTCGACGCGACCAGATGCTCGTCTACAATATCTATCTGCTGCAGATGGTCATTCCGGCGATGCTGATTCTGTTGCCCCAGTTTCTGATCTTCCAGTGGTTCTTCCGCCTCTTTCCAGGGTACAGCGATCCAGGTGCAACGCGTTGGGGCTTGCAGTTGCTCTCGATCATTTTGATTAACATCAAGGGGACGGCGCTCTCCACCATGATCTTCACTGCTGCCATCTCCGCCGTGCCGAAAGAGTTGGAAGATTCAGCCAGCATCGACGGCGCGTCGAGCTGGCAATATGTCCGCTACATTTTGCTGCCGCTGCTCAAGGTGCCGATCGTCAGCATCATCGTGATTATGTTGCCGCTGATCTACAACCAATTCCTGGAGCCGTATGTCTATCTCGACCCGGCGAATACGACGTTGTTGCCTTTTATTCAAAGCGCGGTCGGACAATTCTCGACCAACTTTCAGTTGATCTACTCGGCGATCCTGGCTTCCGTGCTGCCGCTGGTGCTGGTCTATTTGATGTTTCGTCGTTTCTTTGTCGAAGGCGTCATGGCCGGCGCAATCAAGGGATAGGACGCAATGTCGAACAACCTACGTCTGCCGCCGGTTTTCCAGCCCGCAACCTACCGCGCCTTCATGGCGGGCGCCGACCGCATCATTGCTACGATTCGCCCAACGCTTGGTCCCGTGGCGCGCACGGTGGCGATCCAGCGACCACTCGACCATCGCGGCCCCGAAGTGCTCGACAACGGCGGCGTGATCGCCAAACGCATCATTCAATTGCCCGACTATCGCGCCGATGTCGGCGCCATGTTCGTGCGCGACATGCTCTGGCGGCTGCAAGAACAGGAGGGCGACGGCACTGCCACCGCCGCGGTGCTCTTTCAGATGACGTTCAACGAAGGTGTGCGGCTGGTGACTGCCGGTCTGAATGCTCGCCGGCTGCAAGGATTTTTGGAAGAAGGCATCGAAGTCATCCTCGACGAATTGCGCCGTCAAACTGTGTTTCCGGGAGCGGCGCCGGTGAGCGATGCGCGCCATCTGTCACAGGTCGCGTTCACCGTCTGCCAGGATCGTGAACTCAGCGATCTGCTCGGCGAGATTTTCAGCATTGTGGGCGGCTACGGGCGGTTGGAAATACGCGAAGGCAGCAGCCGCGGGTTGGAGCGAGAATATGTCGAGGGGATCTATTGGGAGCGCGGTCTTCTCTCGCGCCAGATGGTCGCTGACCCACAACGGCTGCGCAGCGAGCTGGAAGACGCCGCCATCGTACTCAGCGACCTGCACATCCAGGAGCCGCAGCAGATTCTCCCCGTGCTCGTCACTGCGTTTCAGTCCGGGCTGAAACGGCTGCTGATCGTCGCCGACGAGATTGCTGATAGCGCTCTCTCGTTGCTGCTTGCCAACAGCAAACCCGACCACATGCAGATTCTGGCGGTCAAGACGCCGGGCTTTGGCCGCGAACAACAAGCCGATTTTCTCGTCGACGCCGCCGTGCTCTGCGGCGGACGACCTTTTTTACGCGCGGCTGGCGATACATTCAGGTCAATCCGCAGCGAGGATTTTGGGCGCGCGCGGAGGGTCTGGGCTGACCTGCGCAGTTTTGGGCTGGTCGGCGGCATGGGCGACCCACGTCAGGTGCGCCGTCATCTTGCGGCGCTGCGCGCCGCGCACGCCGAAACCGATGACCTTGCCCTGCGCAGCAAGCTGCACGAACGCATCGGCCGGTTGATGGGCGGTTCGGCGACCTTGCGTGTGGGCGGCGTGACTGTGCGCGAGATCGAGGAGCGTAGAGCGCTGGCAGAGCGCACCGCCGCGGCGGTGCGCGGCGCTATCCGGGAAGGCGTTGTTCCTGGCGGGGGCGCGGCATTGCTTGCCTGTCGTCCCACCCTCCAGCGACGGATCGACGCAACGAATGACCCGGAAGCGCGCGCAGCCTACCAGATACTGCTGCGCGCCGTCGCCGAACCGTTGCGCACGATCGTCGCCAATGCCGGCTACGACCCAAGCGATGCGCTGGCTGAGGTGCGTATGGCGGGGCCTGGTTACGGCTTCGACGTGCTGACAGGGCGTGTGACCGAGATGTGCACGGCTGGCATCGTCGATCCAGCCAACGTGGTCAAAGCGGCAACCTACGCCGGGCTGACCAGCGCCGCCCTTGCGCTGACCATCGACGTGATGGTGCATCGCACCGAACAACCTTCGCACGCAACGCCGCCGCCGCCAGCCAGGAGGAAGCGACTATGACGCGCATCACGCAAGCGGTGACAGGGTTGACCGCGATCCATGCAGTTGCGGCGTCGCCCACGTTCGAGCGGGATGGTCTCTGCTTTGCGGCTGGCAGCGATGGGTTGCGGGTCTCCACCGATGGCGGAATTACCTGGCGCGACGCCTACGCCACGCTCGGCTTGCGTGAAGCGCTGACGACGACTGCCCTTGCGTTGTCGCCTGCGTTTGCACAGGATCGTGCTCTGCGCGGCGACAGTGATCGCACGATTTTTGCCGGCGCTGTGGGCGGGGTGCTGCGTTCGCACGACGACGGGCAGACATGGCGCATCGCCGGCCTGCCGACGCCGCCGCCGTTTGTGACCGCACTGGCGGTCTCGCCGCACTATCTGGAGGATGGCCTGGTCTTTGCCGGCACGATGGAGGACGGCGTACTGCGCTCCTGGGATCGAGGCGACAGTTGGGCGGCGTGGAACTTTGGGTTGCTGGACTTAAACGTCTATGCGCTGGCGCTCTCGCCGGACTTCGCCCACGACGATACGCTCTACGTTGGCGTCGAAAGCGGCGTCTTCCGCAGCAGCAACGGCGGCCGCGCCTGGCGCGAGACCGCCTTCCCAATGGAGTGCGCGCCGGTGCTGAGTCTGACGATCTCCCCCAATTTCACAGCCGACGGGACGATGTTCGCCGGCACGGAGACCAACGGATTGTGGTTGTCGGTGGATCGCGGCGTCACCTGGCGCACGGCGTCGGGATGGGAAACATCTGGCCCAATCAACGCGCTCTTCTTGGCGCCGACCTACGCTCAGCAACCGTCGATCCTGGCGGTGACCGATGCTGCGCTCTGTCTGTCGCATGATGGCGGCGCATCCTGGCAGGTGCAGCGCAGCGCCGAGTTGACGGGCGTCACCTGCGCTGCTGCGCCG
>CALJMI010000060.1 GCA_937981885.1 uncultured Caldilinea sp. | reverse complement strand
GGCGGTGCTCCTGCTGGCCCTGTTGGGGCTGACGCCGCTGCTGATGCGTTGGCTGCGCGTGGAGTGGCGACTGCGTGTGGGCGATACGTGGGGCTGCGGCCGCATCGGCCAGACCCCGCGCATGGAGTACACGGCGACTGCTTTTGCCGAGCCGCTGCGCCGCGTCTTCGCCGAACTCTATCGCCCGACGAAGGAGTTGACCATCGACTTTCACCCTGAGTCCAAGTATTTCGTGCAGTCGATCGAGTACAAGAGTGAGATTACGCCGGTCTTCGAGCGCGGGCTGTACGAACCGCTGATTGGGCTGGTGCGCAGGCTGGCGTTCCAGGTGCGACGGCTGCAAGCCGGTTCGCTGCATCTGTATCTGGTCTATGTTGTGATCGTTCTGCTGGTGTTGCTGATTGCGACAAGGTGGTTCTGAAATGGGATACGTTCTGGAAATTGTGCAGGTGGCATTGGCATTGGCGCTGGCGCCGGGGCTGGTCGGGCTGATCCGCTGGCTGAAGGCGCGGCTGCAAAATCGACATGGCGCGCCGCCGTGGCAGCCCTACTTCGAGCTGACCAAGCTCTTCCAAAAAGAAGTGGTCATGTCGAACAACGCGTCGTGGCTTTTTCGCTTTGCGCCGTACCTGATCTTTACCAGCACGGTGGCGGTGGTGTTCCTGACGCCGCTGTTGGCTGCGCCGTTGCCTTTCGACGCCATCGGCGACCTGTTGGTGGTGGTCTACCTGCTGCTGCTGGGCACCTTCTTTCTGGCGCTGGCGGGTCTCGATCCGGGCACCGCTTTCGGCGGCATGGGCGCCAGCCGCGAGATGACCGTCGCCGCCATCGCCGAGCCGACGATTGCACTGGCGATCTTCGGGCTGGCGCTGGGCGCCGGTTCGACCAACCTGGGGCGCATCGTCACCGAGACGCTGGCTGATCCTGGCGTGGTCATCAGCCCAGGGCATCTGCTGGCATTTGCGGCGCTGTTCATCGTCACCCTGGCGGAGACTGGACGGCTGCCAGTGGACAATCCGGCCACGCATCTGGAACTGACGATGATCCACGAGGCGATGATCCTGGAATATTCGGGGCGCTACCTGGCGCTGATCGAGTGGGCGGCGTGGCTCAAGCTGACGATCTTCTTCACGCTGCTGGCAAACCTGTTCCTGCCGTGGGGCGTGGCGACGACGCTGACGCCGGGCGACCTGCTGATTGCCATCGGCGCCCTGGTGTTGAAACTGGCGGTGCTGGGCATCGTGGTCGCCATCGTCGAAACGCGCGTGGCGAAGCTGCGCCTCTTCCGTGTGCCGGAGCTGCTCAGCGTCTCCTTTGTGCTGGCGCTGCTTGCCGTCACGTCGTCGTTCTTGTTGAAGTAGGGCGAGGAGCGAGTTGCGAGGGGCGATGAATGTTCTTGCGTGAACGCCCCACCCGGTGCGGTGCAGCCGGGCGTTTCGCCTCTCGCAACTGATAACTCTTGAAATCAGGTGACACGGAAATGGACACAACTGTATTTGCCCAACTTGCCACACTTAGTTCCAGCGTTGTGTTGCTCTTTGGCATCACCCTGCTGTGGCGACGCAGCCTGACTGCCTACATCGATGCGTTTCGCTGGCAGTCGCTCGTGCTCTCGGCGCTCTTTGTACTGATCGGCTATTACGGCAACGACCCAGAGCTATATTTTGTCGCCGTCTTTTTCTTCGTGCTCAAGGTGATCATTCTACCGATCTATCTGCGGCGGCTGCAGGCGCGCGTCAAAGTGGTGAACGAGATCGAGCCATACATCAACATTGCCACTTCGCTGATCCTGGCCGGGCTGCTGGTGCTGCTGGCTTATGCTGTGACGCGCCCGCTGGTGACGGTCAGCACCTTGCCCACGCGCGGCGGTCTGCCGTTGGCGATGGGGCTGATCTTCGTCGGTCTGCTGGTGGTGGTGACGCGCAAGAAGGCGCTGACCCAGATCGTTGGCTTTCTGGTGATGGAAAACGGGATCGCCCTCTTGGCGGCGCTGGGCACCTACGGCGTGCCCTTTATCATCGAACTGGGCGTCTTCCTGGATGTCCTGATGGGTTTCCTGGTGATGCAGGTCTTTGTCTACCACATCTACGGCACGTTCGAGTCGATCGATGTGAATCAGTTGAGCGAATTGAAGCATTGAGAGCAAAGCTATGATCTTCTTTTTGTTGATTCTGCCGCCGTTGTTGGCGGCGCTGTTGGCGTGGCTGGTGCGCCCCTATCGATCCTGGGTGGGCTGGGTCAATGCAAGCCTGTCGATGCTCTCGCTGGTCGCAGCGCTGATCCTGGCAGGGCAGGCCATGAATGCGGAGGAGGCGCCCACCTGGGGCTTCGTCTTTGGCATATTGAACCTGGAGGAAGTGCTGCGCGCCGATAGTCTGGCCGCCCTGATCCTGATCTGCGTCACCTTCGTGGCGGTGTTGACGCTCTTCCTCAGTCCGGGGTTGGGCGGTGACAGGCGCTTCAACGCGGCGCATCTGCGCCGCTATCAGGTCTTCGTCAACCTGTTCATTGCAGCGATGCTGCTGGCCGCCGCTGCCAACAATGTCGGCGTGATGTGGATTGCCATCGAGGCGACAACGATTTTCTCTGCCTTTATCATTCCGCTCAAATTGACCAAGGCATCGGTCGAAGCGTCGTGGAAGTATATTTTGTTGGGATCAGTTGGAATTGCATTGGCTTTTGCAGGTACGGTGCTTGCCTATTTTGACTTCTTTTCATTATTTGGCCGCGTCGAAACTGCGTTGAATTACACCGAATTGGTCGCGATAGCGCCGCACTTGCAACCGGAAGTGATGCAGCTTGCCTTCGTTTTTCTCCTGATTGGCTATGGCACGAAGGCTGGCATTGCGCCGATGCACACCTGGAAGCCGGACGCCTACGGCGAAGCGCCGCCCACGCTGACGGCGTTGATGTCCTCTGCGCTCTTCGCCGTCGCCATGTACGCTGTCATCCGCTGGAAGACGGTGGCCGACATCACGCTGCGAGACCGCTACACCGACAATCTGCTGCTGGCGTTGGGCACTTTCTCGTTGGTGGTGGCGGCGTTCAGCGTGGTGCTGGCGACGAACTACAAGCGCATGTTGGCTTACTCCAGCATCGAACACACCGGGTTGATCTGTCTGGGGTTGGCGCTGGGGCCGTTGGGCGTCTTTGCCGGGCTACTCCACCTCTTCAACCACACAGCGGCCAAGTCGATGATGTTCCTGCTGGTCGACAACATCGAACGGCGTTACCCGACGCCGCTGATCGTCAACACGCGCGGGTTGCTCAAGACGCTGCCGTGGACGGGCGCCCTCTTTGCGATCGGGCTGCTGATCCTGATCGGCTTGCCGCCAGGCGCCATCTTCATCAGTGAATACGGCATCTTCCGCGCCGGCTTTCTGCTCGATCAGCCCTGGCTGATGGGCGCAGCGCTGCTGCTGTTGGCGATTGTCTTTGTCTCTTTTATCAATCATCTGAACCACATGCTCTATGGCGAGGCGCCAGCCGAAGTGACGAGCGGCGAGCGTTTCAACTGGCGGCTGGCGCTGCTGTTGCCAGGCGTGATCGTCCTGGTCGTGCTGGGGCTGACGCTGCCGACGCCGCTGGCGACGTTGCTCAATCAGAGCGTGGCGATTATCGTGCCTGGGAATTGATGGTGAGTGTCATGAGCGATCTTGTGCAACTGCAACAGGCATTGACGGCGGCGCTGCCGGCAGAGGTCAGCGACTTCCACACCCCGCGTCCGCAGCAACTCTACTGTCGGCTGGCGCGCGGCGCCGCCCCGCAACTGGCGAAGCTGCTGCGCGCCGACTATCAGACCGAGCTGGCGCTGCTCGTCGCCAACGACCGCCGCGCCGACCTGGGCGTCTTCGAGGTGCATTACCTGTTCGACAACCCGCGTCAGCACTGGTTTCTGCACGCCACCGAACATCTGCCCGCCGACGATCCCACAATTCCGTCGATGGCAACCTTCTATTACCCCGCCTCGCGTTTCGAGCGTGAGATCAAGGACTTGTTTGGCATCCGCGCCATCGGCCAGCCCGACGAACGCCCGCTGGTGCGGCATGGCTTCTGGCCCGAAAGCTATCATCCACTGCGCAAGGACGCAACGCCGCCCGCCGATTTTCGCGACGACGGCACGCGCTTCCCCTTCCTGCCCGTCGGCGGCGAAGGCGTCTACGAGATTCCGGTGGGGCCGGTGCACGCGGGCATCATCGAGCCGGGGCATTTCCGCTTCAGCGTGGTGGGCGAGACGGTGATCGACCTCAAGATTCGCCTCTACTTTACGCACAAAGGCACAGAAAAACTCTTTGAGGGGCGGCTGCCCACAGAAGGCGTCGAGCTGGCTGAGCGCATCTCCGGCGACACGACTATTGGTCATGCACTGGCGTACTGTCAGGCGGTGGAGGCGCTGGCTGGCTGTGAAGTTCCGGCGCGGGCGCGCTATCTGCGCACCATCCTGCTGGAGATGGAGCGTCTCTACAATCACGTCGCCGACTTTGGCGCCATTTGCAACGACACTGGCTTTGCCTTTGCGCACTCGCAGTGTTTCCGCATCCGCGAGCGGCTGTTGCGCCTCAACAAGCGGCTGACCGGCAACCGGTTGCTGCGGAATGGCATTGTGCTTGGCGGCGTGCAGCACGACCTGCCCGCTGGCCTGAACCTGAGCGCCGAACTGGACGCGATCCTGGCTGACTTCAACGAAGTGGCCGCCATCAGCCTGGGCAACACCATGCTGCGCGACCGGTTGGAAGGCACAGGGCGGCTGACCACGTCGACTGCCATCGATCATGGCGTACTTGGCTACGTGGCGCGCGCCTCGGGCATCGACATCGACACGCGGCGCGACCATCCTTTTGCGGCTTACGCTGAACTGCCGGTGCAGCCGCCGGTCTTCACTTCAGGCGACGTCAATGCGCGCACCATGGTGCGCGTCGAAGAGTTCCGCGCCTCGGTGAAGTTGATCCAACAGGCGTTGACGGCGTTGCCGTCTGGGGCGCTCACGGCGCCGGTGGGAAAGCTGCCGGCATGGGAGCCAGCTTTCAGCGCCGTCGAGGGCTGGCGCGGAATGATCCTGCACTGGGTGATGGCTGACGCCGCCGGGCGGCTTTATCGCGTCAAAGTCAAGGATCCGTCTTTTGCCAACTGGCCGGCGCTTTCCTTTGCGCTGCTCAAAAACATTGTGCCGGACTTTCCGCTCTGCAACAAGTCGTTCAATCAGTCCTATTCCGGCAACGACCTCTAAAGGGAAAACAGAATTACGCAGGTATGCAGGACGGCCTGGCTCTTGCGTAAATCTGTGCCCTGCAACAGCAATTCATTACAGCATACACCTCACTGACATTTTGCCATGTGATAAACGATGTCGGCGGCGGAGAGGACGCCTTTCGGTTTGAGTTTATCTCCGACCGGCTCTACGGCGACGACGCGGTGGATGTGTCGATCGATCAACAGCTCCATGACTTTGATCAGCGGATCATCAAGACGCACGGTGACCACATCGGCGTTCATGTAATCTCTCACCAAGTGACGCTCCCAATCCTCTTGCTCGTAACAGGCGCGCACCAGATCGGTGCGGGTGATCACGCCAGCCAGAAACCCTTCCTCATCGACGACCACCAATGCACTGATGTTGTTCTCCTGCATCATACACGCCGACGCCATCAGGGTCTGCTGAGGTTTACAGGTAATGACGCCAAAGCGTTTGGCTTCCAACACTGTCATTGTTTTCATGGGGAGCGCCTCCTTTTTTGTGAAGGAATACACAAAATAGCTGGCTTTAATTCTATGTCAAAGCACGCCAATTCACAACTACTGATTGCTAGGCAGAGTTTTCATGTTTTCAGTGTTGCGTGTTGCATGCTACGTGTCGGAACCCCTCACGCAACACGTAATACGCAACACTGCGCTCATAAAATGTCAACCTAGAAATCAGTAAAATGACAACTTTTGGAATTTGACAAAAATTTTTTTGATGCATATAGTTTCTTTAGCTATAACTAAAATTAAAATTCAAGTAGCCTAATAACAGGATGATCATGCTATTCAACAGACAGACAATTTTCCACTACCTTTCTTTCCTATTGGTGTTGGCGACGATGCCGATGTTTGCAAGCTGCAGCTCCAGTCAGGCCGCCAATAGTCAGGACGTCAACGATGACATTTTGCACGTCGTAGCGACCACCGGGCAGATCGGCGACGTGGTGATGCAGGTCGCCGACAAGCGTGTAAAGGTGGATGTGCTGATGGGGCCGGGCGTCGATCCGCATCTCTTTGTAGCAAGTGAAGGCGATGTCAACCGCTTACAGCGAGCCGACGTAATCTTCTACAACGGCCTTTTCTTGGAAGCGCAGATGGCGTCAGTGTTGCGCCAGCTCGGCGAACGCAAGCCAACCATAGCCGTGGCCGAACAGATCGACCCTGAGTTGTTGCTTCCCTGGGCGGCGTACAGCAACGCATTTGACCCACACGTTTGGTTCGATGTGACCTTGTGGATGCGCGTGGTGGAGGTCGTGCGCGACGCGTTGATTGAAGCCGACGCCGCCAACGCTGACGTTTATCGCGCCAACGCCGACGCCTATTTGCAGGAGCTTGCCGACCTTCATGCCTATGTGCAGCAGCGCGCCAGCGAACTCCCCGCCGAGCAGCGCGTCCTGATCACCGCGCACGACGCTTTTCATTACTTTGGCCGCGCCTATGGATTCGAGGTGCGCGGCTTGCAGGGCATCAGCACCGCCGCTGAAGCCGGCGCCGCCGACGTGCGCGATCTAGCCAACTTTATCGTTGAGCGGCGGATTCCAGCGATCTTTGTCGAAACCTCCGTGCCTGTGCGCACGATCGAGGCGCTGCAAGCCGCCGTGGCGGAGCGCGGCCATACCGTCGCCATTGGCGGCGAACTCTACTCGGATGCACTGGGGGATGCAAACAGTGACGGCGCCACCTATATCGGCATGGTCAGACACAACATCGATACGATTGTCGACGGGTTGAAAGGAGAGAGGTAAAAACGATGAACGCACACTTTCCAGTGGCGACAACTTGCGCTGCCATCCAAGTAACTGACATGACCGTGGCTTACGACGACAAACCGGTGCTGTGGGATGTCGATCTTGATGCGCCACCGGGCATTCTGATGGCGGTCATCGGACCCAACGGCGCTGGCAAGACTACATTGATTAAGGCGATCCTGGGGTTGGTTCCGATGACGGCGGGTCAGGTGCTAATCCACGGACAGCCGTATCATGCGCAGCGCCAACGCGTTGGCTATGTGCCACAGCGCGGCAGCGTGGATTGGGATTTTCCAACCAGTGTGCTTGACGTGGTGATGATGGGGCGCTACGGCAAACTCGGCTGGTTTCGACGCCCCGGCAAAACCGACCGGCAACTGGCGATACAGGCGTTGGAGCAAGTCGGCATGGCGGAGTACGCCCAACGTCAGATCAGCCAGCTTTCGGGCGGGCAGCAGCAGCGCGTCTTCCTGGCGCGCGCGCTGGTGCAGGATGCCGATGTCTATTTTATGGATGAACCGTTCCAGGGCGTCGATGCGATGACAGAGCGCGCCATCGTTGACCTGCTCAAGAGTCTGCGCAGCGCTGGCAAGACAGTCGTCGTTGTGCATCATGATTTGCAGACCGTGTCCGAATATTTCGACTGGGTGACCCTTCTCAACGTGCGCTGCGTGGCAAGCGGACCGGTGAGCCGGATCTTCACCGACGAGAATCTACGCAAGACCTACGGCGGACGCATCGCCTTCGTCGGTCGGGCGGAGAGCATCGAACCCATGCCGGGCCGCATCAGCGCACCGTCGCCGGTAATTGGCGCGTAGCGAACAAAATAGACCACGGATGACGCGGATTCAGCGAATATGCGCAGATTTTCTTCTTCGCATTGATCCGCGTTAATCCGCCCGATCCGCGTCATCCGCGGTCTATCGGTCACGATCTGGAGGCAGTGATGGAATTGTTGAACGATCTCTTTTTCGATTATACGCTGCGTACGGTGGCGCTGGGCACTGCGGTTTTAGGGCTGGTGAGCGGCGCGCTCGGCGCGTTTGCCTTTCTGCGTCAGCAGAGTCTGGTCGGCGACGCCATTTCGCACGCGGCGCTGCCTGGCGTGGTGCTCGCTTTCATGCTCACCGGCCTCAAGGGGCCGCTGGCGTTGATGAGCGGCGCAGCGCTGGCAGGCATTGCCGGCGTGCTACTTGTGATCGCAGTGACGCGGCTGACGCGCCTCAAACAGGACAGCGCGCTTGGCATCATCCTTTCGGCTTTCTTTGGCTTCGGGTTGATGTTGCTCACCTTTCTACAGCGCAACCCGGACGCACGCCAGGCTGGGCTGAACCATTTTCTCTTCGGCCAGGCGGCCACGCTGCTGGAACGCGATGTCTTGATGATGGGCGTTTTTGGCGCAGCCGCGGTCGGGCTAATGCTGCTGTTCTGGAAGGAGCTGAAGCTGCTCAGCTTCGACCGCGACTTTGGCGCCAGTCTCGGCTTCCCGATGATGGCGCTGGAAGTACTGGTCACACTGCTGCTGGTGATCGCCATTGTGATCGGCTTGCAGGCGGTCGGCGTGATTTTGATGAGCGCAATGATCGTAGCGCCAGCCGCAGCCGCGCGGCAGTGGACGGATCGGCTGGGCGTGATGGTGCTGCTTTCGGCGATCTTCGGTGCAGCGGCGGGAGTGGCGGGAACGCTGCTCAGCAGCCTGGGCGCCGGTCTATCGACAGGCCCGGTGATCGTGCTGTGCATCAGCGTCATTGCGCTTGTCTCGCTGTTGTTGGCGCCAAACCGCGGCATCCTCTGGACGTGGCTGCGCAATCGACAACGGATTGCCACATTAGGGCAAGTCTGATGGGGCGCGGATGACGCAAATTGAACGGATTTGCGCCGATCAGAAGAAATCCGCGTTGATCCGCCCAATCTGCAAAATCCGCGTTCTATTGTCTTTGGAGGGAAATGCAGATGAGTGCTGCACTTGAGATTCAGTTGATCGCCGTGACCGCGGCGGCGGCGTGTGCGTTGGTGGGCGTCTTTTTGGTGCTGCGCAGCATGGCGATGATGGCGGACGCGATCAGCCACACCGTGCTGCTCGGCATCGTGTTGATCTTTTTTGTGGTGCAGGATCTGCAGTCGCCGTGGCTATTGATCGGCGCGGCGGCGATGGGGCTGCTCACGGTCAGCCTGGTGGAGGCGCTGAACCGCACGAAGCTGGTCAGGCAGGACGCCGCAATTGGTCTGGTGTTTCCTGCGCTCTTCAGCCTGGCTGTCATTCTGATCTCCCGTTATGCGCGCGGGGTGCACCTCGATGTCGACATGGTGATCATGGGCGAACTGGCGCTGGCGCCCTTCGACCGCGTGACGATCTTTGGCCTCGACCTGCCACACGCACTGGTCACGCTGACCGCCATTTTATTGATCAACGTCGCCTTCATCGTAATTTTTTACAAGGAACTGAAGCTGGCAACCTTTGACCCGGCGCTGGCGGCTGCGCTCGGTTTCTCGCCAGCGCTGCTACACTATGGGCTGATGGCGTTGGTTTCGGTGACGTCGGTCGGCGCGTTCGATGCGGTGGGCGCCATCCTGGTCGTGGCGCTGATCGTGACGCCGGCCGCGTCAGCCTATCTGCTCACCGACGACCTGCGCAAAATGCTGCTGCTCAGCGTCGCAATCGGCGCGTGCAGCGCGCTGACAGGCTATTGGCTGGCACGACTGCTCGACGCCAACATCGCCGGTTCGATGGCTACGATGACCGGCGTCATCTTCCTCGTCGTCTTTATGCTGGCGCCGCAGCGCGGATTGCTGGCGAGGCTGCGGCGTCAGACGCGCCAGCGGTGGCGCTTTGCCCAGATTATGCTCCTCATCCACCTGCTGCACCATGAAGGTGCACCCGACGCCGCTGTAGAGTGCCGCGCCGAGCATCTGCAGGTGCACCTGCGCTGGCAGCCCGACTTCGCTGCAGGGGTGATCCGCTCCGCCGAACGCAGCGGCGCCGTGCAGCAAGAGCGCGGGTTGCTTCGTCTCACCGAGCAGGGGCGGCGGCTGGCGGAGGCGGCGATGGTGCGGTGAAGTAATTTACCTCCGCACTTCGAAAGCAAGCCGCAGGTTCATGCTCTGCAATCAGGGTGTACTTCAAGTTGGGGGCGCGTGTCGTAGGTCATCGTCTCCGGCGTGACGGACGCCATATCATGTCGGAGGCGATAACCTACAAAACAAACTGGATCAACCGGAATTGATGTGGTCAACGGCTACAGCGGATTTGGACGGCAGCGGATTAGCGTTTCTGCCAGTGTAGCGAATCCGTTCCTGTCTGCATCCGTTGTAGCCTGGCTCGGCGCAACCACGCCAAATCCAAGAGAACCAACAAACTCTGCCCCAAATGTGAAGCACCCCCTGTAATCAGGGTTGAGGCTGGACAACTACGGATCGCAGTATGATATACTTGGATCATGCCACGGTTCTCGATCCGCCGTCAGCGCGGCGCACCCCAAATTGCAGGGTTCTACACCGTCACCGGCGAGTCGCTGGTCGTGGAGGCGCGTTGGTCCGGCGGCGGGCTGGTGTGGAATACGCCGATTGCGCTGCACGTTCAGCGTCGAGGTCATACCGAGATACGCCGCATCGTGGATAGCACGCGTCTGATGCAGCTTGGACTGGCGGTGGCAACGATTGTCGTGGTCGCCAGTATGGGGCGACAGAAACAGGGAGGCTCGCATGAGTGACAACAACGGCGCATCGTTCTTTGCCTTGCCCGTGCGCTCAGTTGATGAAGCTGGGCGGCTGATCGGGCGGCTGTTTGACGTGGCGCGCACCGACGCTGTCTACAGCCATCCGCTGACGCAGGGCGGCGTGACCGTGATCACCGCCTCAGAATTGAGTGTGAGCATGGGCGTTGGCTTTGGCGGCGGCGAAGGCGAGGACAAAGAGGAAGGCGGCGGCAGCGGCGGCGGTTTCGCCATGGGACGTCCGGTCGCCGTCATTGCCATCGACCAGCACGGCGTCACCGTGCAGCCGGTTTTCGACCTGACCAAGGTGGCGATTGCCGCCATCACCGCGCTGGGCGCGATGTTCATCGCCTATCGCCACATGGCGCGCGCCAGCCGCGAAGGATAGACAGATTCGCAGATAGAACGCTGATGACGCGGATGACGCGAATTAGGCGGATTCACGCGGATCAAAAAGAAGATCAGCGAACATCCGCCAAATCCGCGTCATCAGCGTTCTATTCCCGATTTCATCATTCAGAAAGGGTCGTCTGTGTCGAAACCGCTGCCCACGTTTCACGATGTTTTGCTGGCGCGCCGCACCATCGCTCCCTATCTGGCGCCGACGCCGCTGCATCATCACCCACAGTTGGATGCGTTACTCGGCGCCACGGTCTTTGTCAAGCACGAAAACTACCAGCCGATCGGCGCGTTCAAGGTGCGTGGCGGCGTCAATTTCATGGCGCACCTGGCGCCGGAAGAACGTCAGCGCGGCGTCGTCACTGCGTCGACCGGCAACCACGGCCAGTCGGTCGCCTACGCCGCGCAGCTTTTTGGCGTGCGCGCCGTGATCGTCGTGCCGGAGGGCGCAAACCCTGTCAAAGTGAATGCGATGCGCGCCTATGGTGCCGAGGTAGTCTTTCACGGCGCCGACTTCGAGGCAAGTAAACGCTACTGCGCAACGCTGGAGCAGAAGCAAGGGCTGCGCTTTATCTCGTCGGGCGACGAACCGCTGTTGATCGCTGGCGTTGCCACACACACGCTGGAAATCCTCGAAGCGCAGCCCGACATCGACGTGATCGTCGTCCCGGTCGGCGGCGGCAGCGGATGCGCTGGCGCATGTCTTGTCGCCAAAACCATCAACCCGCGCATCCAGGTAATCGGTGTGGCGGCGGCAGGAGCGCCGGCCGGCTTTCTAAGCTGGCAGGCGCGTGACGCCCGCACTGCGACGATTGCGACGCGCGCCGCCGGTCTTGCCACAGGCGCACCTTTCATGATGCCGCAACAGATCATGTGGGAGCTTCTGGATGATTTCGTTCTCGTTGAAGACAGCGAAATGATCGAGGCCGTGCGCATCTACCTGGAAAAAGCCAAGACATTGGCGGAACTGGCCGGCGCGGCGCCGCTGGCGGCTGCATGCAAGATGAAGGAGCGGCTTGCTGGCAAGCGCATTGCGCTGATCTTAAGCGGCGGCAACGCCTCGCTCGAAGAACTCGCGCTCAGTGTTGGGTGAAGTCGCGAGAGGCAAGTTGCAAGGCGCGTAACAAATCCGCGACAATCCGCCCGAACCGCGTCATCTGCGTTTGATTGAGGACAGACAATCTGTGAACGAACTTCCTGCGCCGCAGCAGATTCCGCTGCCCGACTTCATCCGCCGCAGCAACCAGCAATATCGCTGGTCGCGTTGGATCACGCTGTCGATCTTGCTGATCCAGGCGCTCTTTTTGCTCGGCGTGTCAGCATTTCTGTTGGCGACGATTGAATGGGAGATGATCGATGTGCTCGAAGACCCGCCCCCGGCGGTGCTGGAGCAGTTTCAGCAAGCCGTGGTGCTGCTGCCGTTTGCATTGCTGGTTCTGGTGAGCGCTGTCGTTTGTCTCGTGCATCCGCGCGCAGGCTGGCATATGGCGATGATCACGGAGTCGCTGATTTTGTTGGTGGCGCTGCAGGTTTATCTCTCCGATCGCAACCAAGTATTGACAGATCGCCCGATGCTCTTCCTCTACATGCTCGGCGCGATCCTGGTGGTTATCTTCATGAACTCGCCGGAGGGCCGGCTGCTGCTCAGCCCGAAGCCGGAAAAAGTCAGCAACGGGTGAATCGGGTGATGGAGGAAACACAACAGCGCACCTTGCTCCGGCGCTATGAACCGATCATTCGCTTTACCCGCGGCGAAGAGTTTTTCCCAATGGACGCCGAATCGTATATCCGCGCGTGCAGCCTGTGGATCAAGCGCGCTGGCGAGCAGCCCCAGGAACTGACGCCTGCCAGCCTGCTCACGCCGGAGACGCTGGCTGAACCCTACGCCGATGCATTTGGCACAGTGCGCTATCTCAAGTTCACCGATCCGTTGAGCGCAGCCGAGATGGCGGTGCAGGCGCTGCGTCAGCGGCGCGAGGGTGAGCATGTGGATGTCGAGTTCCGCACCGGCAAGGGGCGGCTGGCGCGCGTCGGCTATATGTCGCGCGTCGTCGATGCGCTCTTTCGTGTGGCGCTGCTGGCGCGTGGCCGTGTGCCCGGCGATGCGGCGGCGGCGGCGTCGATGGGCTATCGCACGCTCATGCAGCACGGCCACCGCCACATCTACCATGGTCGCGTCGTCGAAGAAAACGGCTGGGTCGTCCTGCAGTACTGGTACTTCTATCTCTACAACAACTGGCGCTCGCGCTTCTCTGGCGCCAATGACCACGAGGCAGACTGGGAGATGGTCTGCATCTACCTGGCGCCGGACAATGTCGGGCTGTTACGCCCGGAGTGGGTGGCATACGCCTCGCACGACTACGCAGGCGACGATCTGCGCCGTCATTGGAGCGACCCCGAAGTGCAGAAAGTCGGCGACCACCCTGTCATCTACGCCGGCGCCGGCTCACACGCCGCCTATTTCAGCCCTGGCGAATACCTGACCGAGATCGAACTGAACGCGCTGGCGCCGGTGACGCGCACGATCCGGCGCATCCAGCAGATATGGAAACGCATCATGCGCGAGACGAATGGTCAAGACGAATCCGCCGGGACCGAGCACATTCACGAACCTGCGCTGGCGATTCCCTTTGTCGACTATGCACGCGGCGACGGACTGTCAATCGGGCCAGAACAGGATGAGCCGTGGGGCGAACCGCGATTGATCCATGAGGGCGTTGGTTGGGTGCGCACCTATCGGGGATTGTGGGGTCTGTACACGCAAGACCCCTTCGCCGGTGAAGATGCGCCTGCCGGGCCAATGTTCAATCGCGATGGCACGGTGCGCCGTTCCTGGTACGACCCCGTCGGCTGGGCCGGGCTGGACAAAGTGCCGCCCGCCACAGTGATGGTCGATGTGGCGCGAAGGCGTCGCCAGCAGATTGTCGAACAACGCACACTGCTGCGCGACCAGGTCAATGAAAAGTTGGCGATTCTGCGCGGCCTCCACTTGCAGGCGACGTCGATTCGCAGCCAGCCGCACCTGCGTGCGCTCTTTGTGCAGACGAACGCCGAAATTGAAACGCTTTCCAGCGAGATCAACGCCTTGCAAGCCGAGATCACTGCAGCCGACGCGTTGCTGGAAAACCTCGACCGTCACGAACTTTCGCTGACGCGCGGCGGTGCACCGTCGCTGCGTGCGCACATCCGCCGCGCCCACACGCCGGCAACACCCAACCCGGCGCACGCCAGCCAGGTCGCCGAGCTGTGGGCAGCGATCAGCGTGACCGTGCTGTTGGTGGCGTTCGTGCTGCTTTTCTACTTCAACCCGCGCTTTTTGCCGATCTGGCTTGTCTCGATTCTAGCGCTCTTTGCCTTCATCGAGGCGGGCGTGCGCGGCGCGTTCACCCGCATGGTGAGCAGCTTCGCCGCCGCCCTCGCCATTGTCGCCGCGCTGGTGCTTCTCTACGAGTTCTTCTGGTGGGTTGTCGGCGCCGTGATCCTGACGCTGGCAATCTACATCCTCTGGGACAATTTACGCGAGCTGACGCGCGGTTGGCAGCGGTGACGGCGAAGAGCGGCCTTTTGCGTCAGCAACGATTGTCAATGCTGGCGTATTGCGGCACAATGGGGACATGAACGTTTCCGTGATCGCTACAGTCTACAATGAACGCAACAGCATCGACCGCCTGCTCGAGTCGTTGGCTGCGCAGACGCGGCGCCCAGATGAGGTGGTGATCTGCGACGGCGGCAGCGCGGATGGAACGGTCGATGTGATCCGCTCCTTTGCTGCCAGCCATCCCGAGCGCCTGCCCAGCCTGCGTGTGATCGAGGCGCCCGGCGCCAACATCAGCCGCGGGCGCAACCTGGCGATCGCCGCCGCGCAAGGCCCGATCATCGCCGCCACGGATGCAGGCGTGCGGCTTGAAGCGAACTGGCTGGAGAAGCTGATCGAGCCGTGGGAGCGCAATGCAAACACGCTGGCTGTGGCCGGTTTCTTTGCGCCCGATGTCGAGGGCGTCTTCCAGACCGCGATGGCGGCGACGGTGCTGCCGCTGCGCGAGGACATCGATCCCGACCGCTTTCTGCCCAGCAGTCGCTCAGTCGCCTTCACCAAAGCGGCGTGGGAGCGGGCGGGGGGCTATCCCGAATGGCTCGACTACTGCGAAGATTTACTCTTTGATTTCGCCATCAACGCGCAGGCGCCGGAGCGTCCGTCGGGCTTCACATGGGCGCCGGATGCGTTGGTTCATTTTCGCCCGCGCGAGTCGCTGCGCAAATTTTGGACGCAGTACTATCACTATGCGCGCGGGGACGGCAAGGCTGATCTCTGGCGCAAGCGTCACGCCATCCGCTACGCCACCTATTTCGTGGCGCTGCCGATGTTGCTTGGGCATGCGTATTTCGGCTTTTTTGCGCGCTGGCTGGGTTGGCTTGGGTTATTGGCGGGCGTCGTGCTCTACTGTGGGCGTCCGTGGCAACGACTGCACGTGCTCGGCGCACAACTGACGCCGCCAGAGTGGTTGGCGGCGGCGACGCTCGTGCCGCTGATCCGCGTCACCGGCGACCTGGCAAAGATGGCGGGCTATCCGATTGGGCTTTGGTGGCGCTGGCGTCATCGCCATGTGATTCCAGACTGGAAACAGGCGCTCGAAAAGTGAGTTGGATGACGGCGCGCAAGAGGCAAAGTAAGCCACAATCACCCTGACTGTTCATGATCTGGATATCGATAGAGGAAAGGTGAAAGCGTGAGTGCAGCGAAGCTAGAGCGGCGACAGGTGCCCGCCGATTTGATCGAGGCGACCCCTGGCGCGCTGGGGATGTGGCTGCTGGCGTCGCCGCTGCTGATCTTTATCTTGTGGGCGTGGATTGATCTCTTTGCGCACTACAGCCCAATCCCGTGGTACTGGCTGGATGCCGTGTTCGGCGCAGTGGTGTTTCTGTTCGTGATTGTGCTGCCGTTTGGCTGGCTGGCGCATCGCGCCGTCACTGCACTGCCGCGCCCGTTTCAACACGCAGGCTGGGATGTGCAGCCGCTGGAGTCGGTGCGCGAACAGGAGATGTATCTTGTCCGCTACGTTTACCAGGCAAAACATCGCGCGCCCAACTCCTGGCAGCGTCAATGGCTGCGTGCAGCACAGGGCTGGGTTTATATCGAGATTGCTGTAATCCTGCTCGGCGGTGTACTGATGATCCCGCTCTTTTTCAGCGCGCTGGATTTTGGCTTCGGACGATAAAGCAGATGCACATTCCGCAGTTTGCACAAGTGATCCTGGCGGCGGTGGCGTTGACTGGCTGGTTCCTGACCATGCCTGCACCAGCCGCAGCGCAAAGTGAGCCATTCCTCCCGACGATGCTGGATGGCGTCGTGGTGCAGGTTTCTTTCACCGACCAAGACGACTTGCAGCGACTGGTTGCGCAGTTTGACGTCTGGCGCGTTGACCATACAACAAAACAGGCGACGCTGTGGGTGACGAAGAGGGAGCTGCAGCGGCTTCAAACGCAAGCCCGCCAGATCACCGTCGATCAGAAAGCCACCAGCGATCTGCTGGCAGCACAGACAACTGTGCAGACGTCAGCCAATACCGGCGGCATCCCTGGTTATGCATGTTATCGCACCGTCGAAGAGACCTACGCCAGCATGGCGCAGCTCGCTCAA
Source organism: uncultured Caldilinea sp. (assembly GCA_937981885.1). Lineage (GTDB taxonomy): Bacteria > Chloroflexota > Anaerolineae > Caldilineales > Caldilineaceae > Caldilinea. Next base: position 36,704 of record CALJMI010000060.1, on the reverse strand, counting down.
GAATTCCCCACGCTCGTGCGAGAAGCTGTTCTGGGCGAAAGTTGGGAGTTTCAACGCAGCAGCGGCGCAGCAGGATACAAAATTCCTGGCGTTGTGCTCACCAACCAGGCGACGCCTGGCCCCAAACCTGTCTTCTTTCTGATGGCGGCGATCCACGCACGCGAATACACGACCGCCGAGACGGCGATGCGTTTCGCCGAGCATCTGGTGCACAGCTACGGCGTCGACGCCGATGCTACATGGCTGCTCGACTACACCGAGATTCATGTCGTCCCACAGGCGAACCCAGACGGACGCAAGCGCGCTGAAGGCAGGCTGCTCTGGCGCAAGAACACAAACAACGACCTGTGTGGGTTCAATCCAATGAGCTACGGCGTCGATCTCAACCGCAACAGCAGCTTCAAGTGGGCGCAGTGCACCGGCGTCGATTGTTCCAGCGCCGACGCCTGTTCGATCGTCTATCGCGGCGCCAGCGCGGCTTCGGAGCCGGAGGTGCAGGCGCTGGAAGCGTACATGCGTACGATCTTTGCCGACGTGCGCGGCTCTCTTGACAGCGATGCTGCGCCCGACGATGCGACCGGCGTAATGATCTCGCTGCACAGCTATTACCCTAAAATCCTTTTCCCGTGGGGTTGGACGCAAACGCCGGCGCCGAACGGTGCGGCGCTGCAGACATTGGCGCGCAAGTTCGGCTACTATACCAACTATCCGGCCTGTCAATCGGGCGCGCCGGGCTGCATTTACCTGACTGACGGCACGACCGACGACTTTGCCTACGGCGAGCTGGGCGTGGCGGCTTTTACCTTTGAGCTTGGCAATACATTCTTCGAGCCATGTGCAGCCTTCGAGTCCACGATTATCACGCCGACGCTGGCAAGCCTGACCTACGCCGCCAAAGCCGCAGTTCAGCCCTATCGCGCGCCTTCAGGCCCCGAAGTGATCAACGTTTCGCTCTCTGTCGGCGACGCAATTGCGCCGGGCCAGGTTGTCACGTTGACCGCCACCGCTGACGACACCCGCTTCTATTCCGGCGGCTACGGCGCCGAACCGGTGCAGCCGATCCAGGCGATGCGCTATGCGGTGGGACAGCCGAGCTGGATGACCGGCACGGTGACGACAGAGATGACGCCGACGCATGGCGCGTTTACTTCATCGGTCGAGTCGGCATTTGCACTCATCGACACGCAGGGCTGGGCAAAGGGACAGCATATCCTCCTGGTCGAGGCACAGGACACGGCTGGTGCATGGGGCGTGCCAACCGCCATCTTCATGACGATCGGTGAACGTCGCTATTTGCCCTTCGTTCAAGGCGGGGAGGCGCCAGACCCCGAATGAACATCCTCTCTGTGCTGGTTGGCTTGATTCTGGTGGCGGTGACGCTCTTCTACCTGCGCGGCTGGCTGCGGCTGCGTCGACGCGGCGTGCCGTTTGCGAACCTGCCGCGTCTTGCCGTCTTTCTCTTTGCCGTGACGATGACCGCCGTCGTTTTCCTGTCGCCGCTGAACTGGCTCAATCGAGACTACTTTTTCGTGCGCGTGGCGCAGTATGTGCTGCTTTGTCTCTTTGCCATCCCGGCCTATTTCATCAGTTGTGCATTCGACGTGATGTTGTGGAGCTTGCCGGCAGGCGGGCGACGCGCCGTTGGGCGCTGGATGCGCAGCAAGGGCGCGCTGCGGCGCGGCGTCCACGCTGCCACGCGCCCCTGGCTAGCAGTGATTCTCTTTATCGTGGTGTTTGTGACCTGGTATGACAGCCAGATCGCTGGCTGGCTGCTGACGGACAACCTGTTGCACACGGCGTCGGTGCTGGCGTTAGGCATAGCGGCGATGCTGCTCTGGTGGCACCTGATCGGGACGGGCCCACGCCTGCACACCGAGCTGTCGCCCTGGCTCGCTGCGATTGCACTGTTGATCATCGAATTGACCAGCATGTCGATTGCTGTGCCGCTAGCGTTTTCGACCGAACCGCACTACACACATTATGTTGCCGCCTTTGCCGCGCGAGATCGCCTGCTCCCTCAACTATCCATCGTCGACGATCAATCGCTTGGCGGCGGGCTAATCTGGGTTGCAGGCAGCGCCGTCTACCTTTCCAGCATCGTATTGATCCTCAACCGTCTCTTTGCGCGCCACGGCATGGATGGCTCGTCGCCGCTGCCCGGTTGGGACGACGACGAGCGGATGATCATGCCAGGGCTGGAGCATCGCGTGAAAAAATAATGGCGCAAAACCCTTGAAAAACTCTCTACTGATTTCTAGGTTGACATTTTATGAGCGCAATGTTGCGTGTTGCGTAAGGGATTCCCACACGCAGCACGTAGCACGCAACACTGAAAACATAAAAACTCTGCTAGCAATCAGTAAAAATATGTCAAGGCGATGACGCATGGCGACAAAAAAAGAACAACGGCAGCCTCTTGGGCTGCCGTTGTCTTGGCTGGGGGACAGGGATTCGAACCCCAACTGCCTGATCCAGAGTCAGGTGTTCTGCCGATTAAACTATCCCCCACCAGCCTGACTCACTGCAAAAAGTATACCGCACAGCGGTGATCCAGCCAAATTTGGGCGGCAATTGTTGGTGCGAGGTGCGTGTTCCGTGTTCCGTGGTGCGTGTTCCGTGGATCAGATTGGTCACGCACCCTATGTTGATTCATTTGTTTGCGGGTCGCTGCGCCAGCACTGCTTCGGTCGTCTGCGCTGCGGCGGCGTCAGCGATGGCGAGCACTGTCCAGCCCCAGCCTGTGACCAAATTGAGCAGCTCGTCTTTTTCCAACAAGTACGCGGGGTTCGCCGCCGGTCGAATATGGAGCGCGCCGCGATGAAAGGTCTGCAGCGCCAGCAGCCCGCCAGGACGCACTGCAGCGCGCAGGGCGGGCCACAGGCGACGCTCCAGAAAATGGAAACAGGTCACACAGTCAAAGGCGTCGGCGGGCGGTCGCCACGCGTCGAGATCGGCGTGAATCCATTGTACGCGCGCGCTGAGTTGTAGACGTTCAGCGTGCGCCTGCGCCAACGCCAGCGCTGCATCGCTCACATCGACGCCTGCGGCGCACCAGCCGCGTTGCGCCAGCCAGAGCACGGTTCCGCCCGCGCCGCAGGCAATGTCGAGCGCGGTGGGCGTTCTGCCCAACATGCGTTGCTCATCGGCGATGCGCGCAATCGTCGACTCCTGTGCGGCGAACCAGCGGTTCGGTTTTGCTTCCACTGGCGCGTCGCCGCTGCGGTAGCGCTGATTCCAGCGTGTGCGATCGTGGTCGGTCATGGGCGCCCATGTTTGGAATGCTGGTGTTGGCGACGTGCTGCTTTATGCCCAGATGATCGGTACAGCATACGCCTGCAACCGTGTATCACGCGTGACCAGGGTGAGCTTCTCCATTTGCGCTTGGGCGACAAGCAGTCGATCAAAAGGATCGACGTGATGCGGTGGCAGCGTCTCGACAGCCAACGCACGCAGCGTCGTGACGTCATCCAGCGCCCAAAGCAGAACATGGGTGTCAATCAATACCTTCTGCAGTATAGTCTGTCCTAGTCTGGTCTGCAAGCTTATTGCACCCCTTCAGATGCGCCGGAGGCGATGACCTGCTGCAAAGAGCGCAACGCCTCAAGCGATCAGCGCCTGATCCCCGCACGCATGGCGATAGCCGCAGTGCGCGCAGCGTTGACGCTCTTGATGGCTGCGCAGTATGTCGGCGGCAGTCTGGCTGGCGCGGATGTGTTCGGCGGCGTCGAGCACAGCGCGGCGCAGTTCGGGCGTGAAAGGCGTCTCGAACGACTTGTCGGCGTAGCGCAGAATGCCATAAGGCGGCGCAGCGCCATAGACCTCCTCGATAATCAGGCAGTAGGTTGCCAGTTGCAGCACATGGCCGGGCAGCGGCGCAACCGGTGCGCGGCGGCTCTTGACCTCGACCGGGATCATCGTGCGCCGCCCGCCGATCGTCGCCTCCACCAGATAATCCGGCTTGCCGACCAGCCCGTAGCGCAGGCTGATCAGCGGCTGCGTGACCGCGTGCTCGGCGCCGGTGTCGCTGTAGGTCACCCGTCCCGCTGGCAGCCCGGTCGCGCGCTGTTGGCGGCGTCCCCAAAGGTAGAGGGCAAGGCCGGCAAGGGCGAGGAGGACAATAAGGAATAGCAGCCAGAGCATAGGGTCATCGGCGACGGGGGCGACTCGACAAATAGAGTTTCACTGCGTCCGCACTATACAGGTGCGTTACTGGCGCCAGTGTGGCGTCGGCGCCGGTGTCGATCAGGCTGGACAACTCCACGGAGCTGGGATGATCTGGCTGGCTGATCACGACAGGCAGACGAGGAAACGAAGGTGAGAAGATGGCTTGAATCAACGCCAACCGCTCTGTACTGGTGAGCGGCGCAGCAAGCTGGTGCACCTGCTCGATCACACTTTCATGGTGGCGAAGCATTGTTCATCTCCTTTTGCGTCTCAGGGCTAAAGATACTCTGCATCACAAGGATAATCGGAGTCCGCAAATGCAGCAAAGCGATTACAGACATGCACAGATACGCGTCATCGTACGGGCATGAAACTTCATGCCCCTTCTGGCGATAGTTCGCCAGCAGGGTTTGGCAGACCAAACCCGTACGTATCCTTGCGTCGCTTTGGCGAATAACGCACCCACACTCAGCCGTATATTTTGAACTTATGTTCTCCCTTTGAAAGGGATAAATGAGCCACCAGCTAACGCAAATCCGCCTGGATCAGCATCAGGCAGTTCCTCTCAATGACCACCCAGAGACCATCCACGCCGATCCACTCAATCCGCAAAATCTGCGTTCTATTCCCCCTTCCCTCGGCACAGTACATCCCACGTCCCGCGGTTGACGACCTCATCTTTCTGGTTGAGGACCTCCATCTTGAGCGTCACCAGCCCGCCGCCGAGTCGCGGCATCGGTTTGGTCGCCTCGACGGTGACGCGCACGCGGATGGTGTCGCCGATGAAGACGGGGGCGGTGAATTTCCATTCCAGCCCGCGGAACGCCAGGATCGTATTCTCCATGAAGCCGAGGCGCACAGCCAAGCCGCTGGCGATGCTCAGCACGAGCAGGCCGTGGGCGACGCGCTGCCCGAACATCTGCCCCTTGCTGTATTCGGCGTCGGTGTGGATCAGATTGTAGTCGCCGGAGAGACCGGCGAAGTTGACGACGTCCGCCTCGGTGATCGTGCGCCCGACGCTCTCGGTCTGGTCGCCGACGATGAACTCCTCGAAGAAAAGGCCGTGGGGTCGGGCAAGTTTGCTCTCGGTCATGGATCGATTCCTCGCTACTCTTTGAGCTGGTTTTGTTTACGCTTTGTAAGTGCGGATACAATACCACACATGAATGTTATTGCCCGATCATCATAACCAATCAAGGAGATTTTGCATATGCAAACCGATCTGCGCGGTCGCGACTATATCAGCGACATGGATTTCAGCAAAGAGGAGATCGAGACAGTCCTCGATGTGGCGTTCAAGCTCAAGCGCGACCGCGCACTGGGCATTCCGCATCCGCTGCTGCGCGACAAGACGCTGGCGCTACTCTTTTTCTTCACCAGCACGCGCACCCGCTCTAGCTTTGAGGTGGGCATGGCGCAGCTCGGCGGCCACGCCGCGTTCATCGACTCCGACACGACGCAGATCAGCCACGGCGACACAGCGAAGGAGATCGGCGAAATTTATGGGCGCTACTACGACGGCATCGCCATCCGCCAGTGCGACTGGAATTTTGGCAACCAGTACATCAACGAAGTGGCGAAGGCGAGCCGCGTGCCCGTGCTCAACATGCAGTGCGACGTCTATCATCCTTTCCAGATTCTGGCTGACCTGATGACGATCATCGAGAAGGTGGGCGACCCGCGCGGCAAGACGATCAACGTCAGCTGGGCATACGCCAGCAGCTACCAGAAGCCGATCTCGGTGCCGCAGAGCCTGATTTTGCAGATGACGCGCTTCGGCATGAACGTGCGCCTCACCCATCCGCCGGAGTACAGGCTGATGCCCGACATCGTGCAGCAGGCGAAGGACAATGTGCGCAAACACGGCGGCAGCTTCGAGATTCTCGACGACTTCGACGCCGGCTTCAAGGATGCCGACATCGTCTACCCGAAGAGCTGGGGCGCGCTGCTCACGACATCCGACAACGCCGAGAGCGCCGCAATCGGCAAAAAGTACACGAACTGGATCACCGACGAGCGGCGCATGGCGCTGGCAAAGCCGGAGGCGATCTACATGCACTGCCTGCCCGCCGACCGCAACATCGAAGTGACCGACGATGTGATCGATGGGCCACAGTCGGTCGTCTACGACGAAGCGGAAAATCGCCTGCACGCACAGAAGGCGGTCATGGCGTTGACAATGCGGTAGAGAAAAAAAATAGAGCGCGAATGCGGCGGATTTGCAGATTCATAAGGATTCACAAATGAACCCGGCAATCAACGTAGGTGCGGCTGGGAGCCGCACGTTCTCGCCCAGCAGAGGAAATGCGGTTGCAAACCGCATCTACGACGACCGAATCTATTCGTTACTATTCATAAATCTGCTGCATCCGCGCTCTATTCCGTGCCGTCGCTCTGAAGTTCGCCTGCCAATACGACGGCGTCGAGGATTTTGTGATAGCCGGTGCAGCGGCAGAAGTTGCCGGTGAGCGCTTCGGCGGCGGCGGCAGCGTCGGGGTGGGGGCGCTCCTCCAGCAGTTTGGCGGCGCTGACGATGAAGCCGGGTGTGCAGAAACCGCACTGAACGCCGCCGCTTTGCACGAACGCCTGCTGCACAGGGTGCAACTGCGCCACTGTGCCCAGCCCTTCGACCGTGATTACTTCGCTGCCCCACGCTCGCTCCGCCGGCACCATGCACGCCATCACCGCCATACCGTCCAGCGAGACTGTGCACGCGCCACACTCGCCCTCGGCGCAGCCTTCCTTGACGCCGATCAGCCCGGCGGCGCGCAAACTGTCGAGCAGCGTCATTGCGCCGGGCAGCGCCATGACGCTGCCGTTGACCAGCGCGGTCTGGTTAGTTTTGCTGGCCGCGCCGGCTTCTGTGCGGCGGCGCTGTGCTTCGACGGGCCAGACGCCGCCGGTGTTGCCCCACAGCATCACCGGCTGTTGAGGCCAGCCCACACGCGTTTCGCCTGCTGCGATCTGATGCAACGCACGCGCGGTCAGCGTCTCGACCATGGCGCGGCGATAGTCGGCGCTACTGCGGATATCGTCGATCGGCGCGGCGGCTTCAATTGCGCGGCGCGCCGCCTCGGTAATCGTCGCTGCGTTGAGCGGCTTGCCGACCAGGAAACTCTCCGCCGCGCTGGCGCGCACCACGACCGGCGCCACTGCGCCAAGCGCAATCGCCGCGCGCACAACCGGCGCATCGTCACCCGCGCCCTCGCGTTCCACCACCACCGCTACGTTGACCACGCTGATCGCCTGGGCGCGGCGCAGCCCCAGCTTGATGAAGATGCCGTCGCTGCGTTCGTTGAGCGCCGAGAATGACAGCCCTGTGACCAGTTCGTCGGGCGCCAGATCGACTTTACGAAAGCCGGTGATGAAGGCGTCGAGCGGCAACGTGCGCTCCCCACGTTCCAGGCTGCGCACCGTCACGCGCGCGTCAAGCGCCAACAGCGGCGCAATTGTGTCATTCGCCGGGCTGGCGGTGATGACATTGCCGACGACAGTGGCGCGGTTGCGAATCTGCGGTGCGCCGACTTCCCAACAGGCGCGCGCCAGCGGAAACGCCTTTGCGACGATCAGCGGGCTGGCGACGCACTGGTTGTGTGTGACGAGCGCCCCCAGGTGAATCCAGCCGTCGCGCTCCTCGATGGTTGCCAGACCGGGAATGCGCGTCAGGTCGATCATGCCGGGCGCGCTGCCGTCGCTGCGTTTGCGCACCCCGCGCTCGATCTCCAGCAGCAGATCGGTGGCGCCGGCGACGGCGCGCGCTTCATCGCCGTACTTGGCTTTCAGGTAGAGCGCTTCGTCGAGTGTGTTAGGTGAGTGATAGGAAGTGTACATAATAATCAAAATTTCATGCCATAACCATGAGGAGTTTGCATTGTCACGCAGATGACAGATGACTTCCAGCCCTGTAGCGAATAAGTCCGATCCCTGCGTGCTCAACGTTATAATCAAGCCCCATGAAGTTTCTCCGGATCAATATGATCGATTGTGTTGCATCCATTTTACCGCAAGTATGCTGTGGGAAAACTTCTGGCAATCCCGGCGGCGCTTCACCGCCGGTGCGTTCCTGAATCTACTGATTTCTAGGTTGACATTCTATGAGCGCAATGTTGCGTGGTGCGTGGTGGGTAGTGCGTAAGAGATTCTGACACGCAACACGTAGCACGCAACACTGAAAACATAAAAACCCTGCCTAGCAATCAGTAAACCAATGTGTTGGAGTTTGCAACGGTGCGCCATCTCTATGACGCCACACCTGGAATGCGCATGGGCGAGGAGATTCAGGGTTGCATCGACGGCCGCTTTGAGCTACATAATTGCGTCGCAGGTGGGGAGAACGTAGCGGACGATGAACTGGCGACAGGATGCACCAGCCGACTATACTGGTCAAGCAAATTGTCGTGAACGCGATCCCAACTATTGTCCAGCATCCGTGTGCGGCCGTTCACGCCGAACGCGCGCGCCGTTGCCGGTGAAGCAATCAGTTGCTGCACTTTCGTCACCAACGACGCCTGGGATTCCGGCTCAAAGAGCAGTCCCGTGTCGCCGTCCACCACATAGTCGAGCAAGCCGCCTGCGCGCGGGGCAACCACCGGCAACCCGGAAGACATCGCCTCCAGCACGACGTTGCCCAACGTTTCGTTGGCAGCGGGAAAGACGAACAGGTCGGCGGACGCATAGGCGGCGGCCAGGTCGGTGTGACGCAGATAGCCGGCGAAATGGACAGGACGATGCGCAAAAAGGTGTTCAAGCTGTGGACGCACCGGGCCGTCGCCAACAATCGCCAGACGCGCACCGGGCAACGCATCCAGCACCGGCGCCAGCCAGTCGACCCGCTTTTCTGGCGACAGCCTTCCCACATAGAGCAACAACGGCTTGTCGACCTCACCTTCGCTCAGCCGGCGTCGCCATTCGCCGCTGCGCCGGTCGGGATGAAAGAGCTGATTGTCCACACCGCGCGACCACACGTGGACATGCCGATACCCCTGCGCCACCAACTGTTTCTGGGTCACGGTGGAAGGACAGAGATTCAGATCGGCGCGGTTGTGCATCCACCGGAAAAAGCGCAACAACGGGTGATAGAGAAAACGCAGTCCCCAACGTGCGGCAAAGCCTGGGACGTCGGTGTGATAGGAAGCCACCAACGGCAGCCGCATCCGGCGTGCATGGCGCAGCCCAACATAGCCCAGCGAGACCGGATTGATCACGTGGATCAGGTCAGGCTTGAAGGCGCGCAGCTCGTCTAGCACGTTGATCACCGGCGGCACCAGGCGCAGCTCCGGATACAACGGAAAAGGTATGCCCGCCAGTCCGACGATCCGGGTCATCCGGTAGCGCGGCGGTCCTCCATCGGGCGCAAATAGGATGCTCTCATGGCCCCGCGCCGCCAAATGATCGAACAGATGGCAGAGCGTGTTCACAATGCCGTCAATTTTAGGCAGAAATGTTTCGCTGAAAAAGGCAATGCGCATAGGTTTATGACCAGTATCCCCAATCTCCACGCCGCAACCGATCCGGCAACAGACCGGCATAGAGCAGCGTACACCGAACCAGCGAGTGCAACGTTTTGCGCGCAGCGCCACGACGCAAACGGCGATGGTCACGTTCGTAGACGACTAGATCGGGCGCAAACTCCACACGGACGTTGCGTCGCGCCAGCCGCCAGCCCAACTCCGAATCTTCGTTGCAGCGCAGCGTCGGGTCGAAGCCGCCCGCCGCCAGGAACACCCCACGCCGCACCAGCAGATTCGACCCTGACGCCGCCGGAATGCTGAGCGCCGCCAGCAATTTCTGCCCGCGCACAAACCAGCGATAGTACGTGGCAAACTCCTCGCGGGCGAGCTTCGGTCCATAGAGAGCAGCTTGGGCGTCGTATTGATGTAGGCGCACAAAGTAATCGGGATCAAAGCTCACATCGGCGTCAGTAAAGAGCAGCCATGACGTACGTGCGGCGCGGGCGCCGATGTTGCGCGCCTCGGCAATGTGCGCCCGACTGCGTATCAACGTTGTGCGGGCGGGCCGGTTGGCTTCGAGCAGGCGAGGCGTGGCGTCGCTGCTGGCGTCGACCACGATCAGCGCGACCTGGGGCGGCAGCGAAGCCAGAAAGGGGACGATATTGTCGGCTTCGTTCCTGGTTGGCAGAACGACAGTGACATCTTCAACGTTCACGACAGATGCACTCCCCCCTTGGCTGAACAATTCACCCAAACACTTGTGAGTGTAATCAAGATGGATTAATACATTCTTGTCGGCTTGTTAAGAGGATGCAATCATTGCAGATCGGATGAAGTCTCACGGCTTGGCAATGGCGCAATCTGCCATCATAATGGTTAACATACGTTAATCCCAGGCAGTGTTGCACCTGCCCAGAGAACTGAGGGTTGCCATGTCCAGCCAGATCACATCCAAAGAACTTCTTGACCGCGCCAAAGCCATCCATGAAGACATTCGCACCTGGCGGCGCACCATCCATCGCTTTCCAGAACTGACATTCACCGAGCAGCGCACCGCCAGCCTGGTCAACGCCACACTCGTCGATCTCGGCGTCGAGACCGAAGCCGAAGTCGCCAAGACCGGCGTCGTCGGCCACATCCGCGGCGGCGCCGGCCCCACCGTTGGTCTGCGCGCCGATATGGACGCGTTGCCGATCCAGGAGGTCAACGGCACGGAATTCGACAGCACCCGCCCCGGCATCATGCATGCCTGCGGCCATGACGCCCACACCGCCATGCTGCTCGGCGCGGCGACCCTGCTCAAAGGGTTAGCGGATGAGGGACGATTGCCCGGCTCGGTGCGGCTGCTCTTCCAGCCAAGTGAGGAGGCGCAGGACAGCGAAGGCAAGTCCGGCGGCATGCGCATGGTGGAAGAAGGCGTGCTGCAAGGGCTAGACGCCGTCTTCGGGCTGCACGTCGACTCCTTCCACGATGTCGGCTATGTGGCGACGCGACCCGGCCCCATGATGGCCGCCGCCGATAAATTTGAGTTGGTCGTCACCGGTTCGGGAGGACACGCAGCAAGGCCACAGAGCACCATCGACCCGATTGCACTCTCGGCGCACGTCATCAACGCCGTGCACCAGGTCGTCAGCCGCCGCCTCGATCCGACCGAGCATGGCGTGATTACGATTGCAACCATTCACGGCGGCACGGTCGACAACGTCATCCCCGACCGGGTGACGATGACCGGCACGATCCGCTCCTTCACGCCCAGAGCGCGCGAGGTGCTGCACGCCGAGCTGAAACGCGCCGCCAGCATCGTCGAGCCTTTGGGCGGACGCGCCGATCTGACGATCCACCCCGGCTACCCACCGACCGTCAACGATCCGACCGCTGCCGAACACATGATGGCGACGATGCGCGAGCTGCTCGGCGACGACCATGTGGCGGAGAGCGAGCTGATCATGGGCGCCGAAGATTTCAGCTACATGGCGCAGGCGGCGCCGGGCTGCTTCCTACGGCTGGGCGTCCACAATCCAGGCTGGAAAGAATATTATCCCGTGCATCGCGCCGACTTTCGCCTGGACGAAGATGCGCTGCCCATCGGCGCGGCGGCGCTGGCGTTGACGGCATTGCGCTGGATGGAAACAAAACGATGAACTGGATCAGCCTTTTTTCTTCACAACCGATACGCAACACTCAAACAACCGATCGCCACTTTACACTGCTGATATTGTTTTTATTTGCAAGTTTTATTGCAGGTTGCAGCCAGGCGACGCCGGTTGGATTGGTGTTCAACCTGGCGCCCTGGCAGGACGGAGAAGAGCATGTCTTCCGCATCACTGATGTCGAGGGCAGGTTCGCCGGCACGATGCGCTACACTATGACTGCAGGGGTGAACGACCAGGGACAGCCGCTGTGGTCGATCACGCGCACTACACTAGCGCAGGGCGATCAAGAGGATCTGACCGTCAAAGTGTTGGCGATGGGGTTTCGTCCACAATCTTCGTTTCTCGAGCGCTCAAATGCGGCCGGACGCGAGACGGTCGATGCACAGTACAATGGGCCTGCCGTCGATATGGTGTTGACAACGCGCGCCGATGTGACGACAACCCAACGCTTCGAGGTTCCGAGCGATGTACGCGAATCGGGCACATTGCCGATGATCGCGCGCGCGCTGCCGCTGGCGCGCAACTACGCCACGCGGCTGAACGCGTTTCTGCCTATCGTAGGCCTGCTCGACCGGGTGACTGTGCGCGTTGTCGGTGACGAAATAATCAAAACCACAGTTGGCGACTTCGACGCCTGGGTCGTCACCCTCGACACCGGCAATTCGATCAGCCGACTGTGGATCGCCAAAGATGCGCCCCATCCACTGGTCAAGTATGTGGACGGACGCAACCGCGCGACGTACGAGCTGGAGAGCTACGTCGTCAGCCAGTAGATGACAACCCATCCGTCAGCGCAGCGTGTCCTTCGCATGGCTGCGCTAGCGTTCATCACGCATTTGTGTCTTCTCAATGAAACACCGCTTCTGATGGTTGCGTCCGATCGTGAGTGCACCATTGAATGATGCACACCTGGCGCTTGAAATGTAACAACTTTGTGGCTAGGATTGTGATAGATTCGGACATCGAAAACAGGAGGTTTTTTTGTGAACATTCGACTCGATAAATTTACTATCATCGTGCTGGCGATTGTGGGGCTGCTGATTGCGGCGGCAGTCATCACCGTCAACTTGAACGCAGGCGGTGAGGCGCCCGAAACCTATCGCACGGAAGATGCGCCGGAGACGCCTGTCTACAACGCATTTTTAGCGCTGAAGAGCGGTGACATTGCCACGGCGCGCGCCCAGTACAGCAAGCAAGTGCTGGAAGAGGCAGCCGGCGAGCGCGGCTATGGGCCGCTGCGCGGCGAAAGCTACATCTACGGTGACAGCGCGCGACGCATGCGCATCATCAACGTCAACACCGACCCGCAGGACGCCAACCGCGCCTATGTGACCGTTGCCATCGACGTCTACTCGACCGGCGGCCTTTTCAACAGCGGCTCGACCTGGACTTCGGAACGCACCGTGGAGGTGATCCGCGAAGACGGCGCATGGAAGATCAATGCGCAGGAGTACTTCTACTAATATGCAAACCAACTCGAAAACCAGCCGGCTGGCGGCGGTGCGCCGTTTCTATGTCTATCTGGTGGCGTTTGTCAGCCAGATAGCGATGCTGGTCGGCGTCAATGATCTTGTCGATATGCTCAGCCGGTCGTGGCTGCAGCCCGACGGCGTGCTGGCGGGTTTCTATTTGCGCACCGCCACCGCCAACGCGATCAGCGTGCTGGTCGTCGCCACGCCGATCTTTCTGATTCACTGGTGGCTCGGACAGCGCTTTCGCGATGACGCAGCTGAGCGTCAGTCGGTGTTGCGCAAGCTCTTCCTCTACGGTTCAACCGCCGCAGGGTTGGTCGTGCTGCTCACGAACGCCTATACCCTGATCCGTGAGCTGGGCTGGTTGGCGCTTGGTGCGCCGGTCGCTGCGACCGAGCTGCTTCCGGCTGGCTGGCTGCATTGGAGCTTTATGGCCGCGGTCGGCATTGGGCTGATCTATCACTGGCACAACGTTTTGGTCAACGATGGTGATTTCGGCAAGGAGGCGTCCGCTGCGCGCTTTGTTCGTCAACTGTTCCTGGCAATCGCCGGGTTGGTTGGACTGGGCATTGTGGTGTGGGGTGCGCGCACGCTGCTCCAGATCGGCTTGCAAGTTCTCGTCGATAGAGTCATCGGTGCGACCGATCTCAACTGGTGGCGGCTGCCGTTGGGCGGCGCGTGGAGCCAGTCGCTGGTGGGGCTGTGGCTGCTGCACGCCCTCTGGCAGCAATGGCAGGAGGTGGTGCGGATCAACGCCGCCGAAGGTCGCGCCGTGCTGCGTCGCATTTACCTCTACATCGGTGTGTTGGTTGGCGCCATCGCCACACTGACGCCGGCGGCGCTGTTGCTGCGCGAGGGGCTGCTGATGCTCTTCGGTGCGGGCGGCGGTTCGACCGCCGAACTGCTCGACCGCATGGTGGGGCCGGTGTCATTCATACCGGTCGGCGCGGTGGTCTGGCGCTGGTATTGGACAACGTTGCGCCGCGAGACCGACGCCTACGGCGACAGCGGCCAGAGCGTGATGGTGCGTCGCATTTACGCCTATCTGGTGGCGGCGACGGGGCTGGCGTTGCTGTGGGTAGGCGCAGTGGAACTGCTCCATGCGTTGATCGACGCGGCGTTGACAGGCGGGGATGTCTGGCGCGAGCCGCTGGCGAACGGCATTGCCCTGCTCGCCGTCGGTGCGCCGATCTGGACGATCTTCTGGCGGCGCGTTCAGTCGATCGCCGAAGGCAACGACGCCGCTGGCGCTGGCGAGCGCGACTCCTGGCCCCGCAAGCTCTATCTTTACGGTGTGGCGTTGGTTGGCGCGCTGGTGTTGCTCTTCACGCTGGCGCAGGTAATCTACCGTGTGCTGCTGACGTTGATGGGCGAGCCAACGATGGCGCTCTCTTCCAACGAGCTGGCGCATCGGCTGGCGGACAGCGCCGTGGCAGCCGTGCTGTGGGCTGTACATCTGCTGGCGATCCGTGCGGATGGGCGTTTCGAGAAGCTGCCCGACGCAGAACTGGCGCAAGCCGCACCCACAAGCCCCACCGAGCGCCGCGCTGCGCTGGAGGCGCACATCGCCTGGCTGGAAGCTGAGCTGAACGCCGCGCGTCACGAGCTCGTACAAATGGAGAGGCGCTCGCAATCAGCGCAATCAATCGAGCAGTCGTGAGGAAGTTGCGTCGAGGAGGCGCTTTGCTTCCTCGACCAGATACATCCGCCCACAGCCCGGACAGTAGTGATAGTACTCGTAGCGATACTGTTGCCCGGGCTTCGGTTTGCTCTTCGGCGGGCGGCGCTCCAACTCGACGCCGCACGCCGGGCAATACTTCCCAGTCAGCGGGTACGTTGGCTGTTGCGCCGGGTCTGGCTGCGCCGCCAGGAACCCCTCATCCGGTGGCAGGTTGGGTTGCTGCAGCGCCGCCGTCGCCAGTTGGTCGCACAGTTCATTTTCGGGATGGCCGGCATGCCCCTTGACCCACTTGAAGTTGACGTTGTGGATGGTGCACAGGTCGAGCAGCCGCTCCCACAGATCGGGGTTGACGACCGGCTCCTTGTCTGACTTGATCCAGCCGCGCGCTCGCCAGCGTTTCGCCCAGCCCAGCGTCATCGCATCGACCAGATATTTGGAGTCGCTGACTAACGTTACGTCACACGGCTCCTTGAGCATCTCCAGCCCCTTGATCGCCGCCGTGATCTCCATGCGATTGTTGGTCGTGCGCGCAAAACCACCCGAAATCTGCTTGCGGTGCGGCCCATAGACCAGCACTACGCCGTAGCCGCCCGGCCCCGGATTTGGCTCGGCGGCGCCGTCGGTATAGATCGTGACCTGCTTGCGTGCGTTGCGCATTGATTCCTGCCTCTTCGACGGCGACGTGATGCTGCCGCGGCAGGAGTATAGCACACTATATCTGGATCCGAATCATGACGGTGTCCTCGGCGGCGCGTGCGATTTCGTCGGCGTTCGGGACGCCGTTTTCGCCGATGGTGACGTTGTAGAATTTGGCGTCGCCCGGCGCGTGGCGCAGATGGTCGGCCAGCCCCGCTGCGATAGCGGCTGTGTCCGTATCGACCGGCTCAGCGCATCCCTGCAAATCTTTGCCCTGTACGCGCACCTTGACCGGAGCGCCGCCGCGCAGGTTCCGCCACCATTTGCCATGCGTGAAGACGAGCAGTTCGCCGTTGCGCCGCGTGTAGCTGACCGGCGTCGAGTATGGCTTGCCGCTCTTGCGTCCGGTGAAGGTGATCAACAGAATTTTGTCGCTGACCATCCCGTGCAGCGGTGAACGCAATATACCGCTCATCATGCGGTTGACCCACTTTGGCACGCCTGAAGATTGTTGTTCAGCCATATTCTCTGCTCCTCTGCTACGGATTGGAGGTTGAAAATGGGCGGTCGCCGAGACGCCGCCACACACGGTTGACCTGCGCCATGCGATGCCAGCCCAGGTTGCCCATGAACAGATAGAGTCGTTCCGGCATTAGCGGCCGGCGCATAAGATTGATCGCATCGACGGGCGCCGGTCGATCCGCCGCCAATGCCATCGCAGTGAGGTCAAGCGATCTGGCGACATTGTGCGTCATGCTGCGGTCACGGATTGCGCCGCCGTTTACTGCCCCGCCTGCGCCCAACGCCAGTCCGCCCGCCCAACGCATCTTGGCTATATCCGCAAACTGCTCACAGATCGCAAGCGCCACGTCGTTGTGTTCAGCCTCTGGAAAGCCGCTATTGGCAATGGCAAGGAACCACGGTCTGCGCGCGTTGAGCTCTTCACTGCGTCGCAGAGCGATTGTCTCCAGCGCTTGCGTCGCCAGGCTGGGCAATGTGTCGACATAGAGCGGGAACGCCAGCACAAAAATATCACACGCATTGACGGCATCCAGCAACGCAGCGGTGCGATCGGGTGTGCGTAGCGCACGGTGCACGGCAAAGGTCGTGGTTGCAATGCCGTGCTCGTTCAATCTTGCCATCAGATAGCTGCTCAAGGCCTCCGATGTGCTCTCTCCTTTGCGTTTGGCGCTGCCGATCAAGCACACAGCGCGTTCGATACGATTCATGCCATCACCCCCGTGTGGATCTCCAGTTGCGCCAGTGCACGGCGCAACGCCTGGTCAATGGTCGGCGCCGGATCGTCTGCACGGACGATGAATGCGCCGTGCGCCGGTGCGTGCAGGTTGAGTGCGTTGCGTTCGACCAGCCGGGTGAAGATCGCTGACTGGGCGGCAGTGTGTGCAGCCGCCACGCCAACGCCCAGGACTGCCGGATAACGATCATAGCGCGCCTTGTGGTGCACCTCGCCGTCGATGCGTGTGAAAAAGGGCGAGACCAGGCAGATGCTGCGGTCTAGCGCTTTCTTGAGTTCGGAGGAATAGCCGCCAAAGGTGAGCGGCGTCAGGTAGACTACCAGATTGCTTGCCAGCATCGCCGCCGTCACCGTGCGCCCGTCGTCGTCGATCTTGCATAACCCCGGCGACTTCGTCCAACAGTCGAAACAGCCAAGGCAGTAGGCGATCCTTTGCTCGCGCAATGCGACGACCTCAACGCTCCAACCCGAAGCACTCAGCGCCTGTTGCAGATGCTGCGCAATGGCGGGCATAGTAGCGTCGCCGGGCAGTGCGCCGTCCAGAATTAGTGCCTTCATTTCGTCATTCCTCCCTCAATTTTCACGCCCAAAGTTGTAGGCAAGCACATTTTTGGCGCACACATCCACGCAGGTTCCGCAGAGGATGCACTCCGGGTGCTCCAGCTTTCCCTGTTTTGCCATCGCCATCACATCCAGGCTCATCGGGCAGTTGCGCGTGCAGACGTTGCAGCCGACGCAGCGCGCTGAGTCTGCCTTAAGCCGCAGCGCTGGCAGGTTGAGCGTGTTGCGGATGCGGCGTCCAAGTATCAGAAATGGCGCCATCCAACAGCCGTAATGACAAAAGGCGCGGCGACCAAAGACCAGCCCCAGCAACACGATCAACCCGATGACGATGTAATAAACGATGAAGCCAGCCGGTTCGATGATCGAGATCCATGTGTTGTTGGGATAGAGCGGCTCCACCGCGCGGTAGCCGCCGGCGAAGATGATTGCGGCTATAATGCCGCCGATCCAGACAATCCAGATGCCCCATTTGATCCAGTCAAGGCGACCGCTGCGCGCCGGTTTGTTCTGCGCCGCGGAGCAGGCTTCTTGCAGCCCGGCGCCCGGACAGACCCAGCCACACCACCCGCGCCCGACGATCAGCCCGCTCACGAAAAGCAAGGCAAACATGATGAAACTGCCGTTGACAATCCCGCGCACCGCCGCATCGATAATCAGATAGGGAGAAAGAAAATAGTAAATCAGTGGAAAGAGCAGCATCGTCACCAATAGAAGCCCTCGCCGCACCTGCTGTCGCTTTGCAATTGACTTTGCCATAGTGCACCTCCTATGTCCACCATTGTCGCACAGCATACGAGGCTAATCATCCGCCATTGGGTGGATCAGAGGGTGGATTGAGGTGGAGAAGGGAAGGGGGAGACTTCACAATTCACGAGTCACGATGTACGATTCACCGTTCCAAATCTATGTCAGCAGTCCCAACGCTTGCGCCTTTGCCACTGCCTCGGTGCGGTTGGTTGCACCGAGCTTGGCGAGAATGTTATTGACGTGCGTCTTGACGGTCGAAGGGGCAATGACCAGCGTTTCGGCAATCGCCTTGTTGGGAAGACCAGCCGCTATCAAACGCAGCACTTCGAGTTCGCGCACGCTCAATGGCTCAGCCAGATTGCTTTGCGATGGGGCCGGTGCAGCGGTGGGTGTGGATGCCCCGGCGTCCGGTTGCGGGAGCAAGGAAAGCACACGCTGTGCAAAAGCTGCCAGCGTATCGTCGCCCGTGGCGGTTTGCATCAGCAGGGCGTCAAGACCGGCGCTTTCCACAGCGATCAACCCGGCGGCGTCCTGGGCGGCGGCAAGCTTCAGCGCCTGATGCAGCGCGGCTGCGGCAGCCTCCGGTGCGCGCAGGGCATGATGTCCGCGGGCGCGCAGCAGGATCGCTGTGACCATCGCCTGCCACTCGTCCACTTCACCCGCTGTCTGTTCGACATCCGCCGCCAGCGCCAGAGCATCCGCTGTACGACCGGCAGCCAGCCACAGCCGCACTCGCTGCAGTTCCACCTGCACCGTCAATCGGCGCTGCGCGTGCGAGAGCAACGGACCGGAGGCGGCAAACGGATCGAGCCAGGCAAAGGCTGCGTCGAGGTCACCGGCAGCCATCGCCAGCCGGCTGTGCAGGACGGCGACATCGGCGGCGACGTGTGCGGCGTGATCGGGCTGCGCCTGGGCGCCGATCACGCCAAGATGGCGCTGCGCCTGCGCCAGGTCGCCTTCACAGAGTGCAATCTCAGCGGCGAAAATTACAGCCTGGCGCATGGCTTCGGAGGAGGCGATTTCCTGAGCAAGCTGCATTCCTTCAGCCAGTAGCCGGCGCGCCTCGACCGGGTCGCCGCGCAGCAGCGCAATCTGCGCCAGTCCCAAATAGCCCATGCCGATCACGGGCAGCGGCAGTCCTTCCTGTGCGCTGGCGGTCAGCACTTCCTGAAAATGGGCGCTGGCTTCGTTCAACTGGCCGCGCTGCAAGAAAATTTCACCTTTGATGCCAATTGCGCTCAACGCCACAAAGAGATTGGCGCCATTTTGCATGCCCATGTGCTGCGCTTCGTCGCAGGAATGCAGGGCGGCGTCGAGCTCGCCGCGTTCCATCTCGAAGAGCGCCAGGTTGAGTGCGACAGTGCTGCGCACGGTGTTGGCGTCGTTCGGCAGCTCCTCCAGCGCCAGCCGCGCATACCGAATCACGGTGTCGGGATCGTTGCGCAGCCGTGCGGCGTAGCTGCGCACAGCGTTGATGTGGCCGCGCACCTCGGCGGCGGTGATCTGGCGGTTGTCGACGAGCGAGTCGAAGCTGGCAAAGTCGTCCAACTGCGCCTCCGCCAGTTCCGTCTCGCGCAACGCCGTATCGATATTGCCGGTCAGCACATGCGTCCACGCGGCGCCGACCAGCAGATAGGGGCGGCTTGCAACAGCTTCGGGTGCAAGCATGTGCAGCCAGCCGCTGAAGGCGCCGAGACGACTGCCGCCGACCATCTGTACGCCAAACTGCTGGGCAATGTCAGCGGCAAAGGCGCTGTCGCCGGTCTGCAAGGCGTGATGCATAGCGGCGTCAGCGTCCCCTTCCTCTAAATACCATTGCGCTGCACGCCGGTGCAGCAGGGGTGACAGGTCGGGGTGTTCCTGTTGCAAATGGCTGCGCAACAGGTCGCCAAACAAATGATGATAGCGATACCAATGCCGTCGCTCATCGAGCGCGCTCAGAAAAAGACCGCGACGTTCGATGCTTTCCAGCATTGCCTGGCTGTCGATCGGCGTGGGAAACGACGACATGATCAGCAGCGCGTCGCAGAGTGGGGCGCACAGCCGCTGTAGAGGTGATGTGACAAGCAGGAAGTGGCGCATCTCGGCTGGCAGTTGACGCAGCGCCTCGGTGGAGAGATAGTCGGCGATGTGGCGATGGTCGCCGCTAAAAGACGCCACAAATGCTCGCTGCTCTGCATCCGTCAACCCGCGCAGCGACAACGCCGCCAACTGCAACGCTCCCGCCCACCCTTCCGTGCGCTGCGCCAGCTCTGCGCCCAGTGTTGACGGCGTGTGGAGTTGCATGGTTTGCTGTAAAAATTGTGTCGTCTCCTCGGCGGAGAAACGCAGCTCGTGCACTGTGATCTCGGTGAGCTGGTTGCGCACGCGCATCCGCGGCAACGCAAGCGCCGGTTCGACGCGGGTGGTCATTGCAATGGTCAACGAAGGCGATTGATCTAACAGCATCTGCACCAACTGGCAGACATCTGGCGACGCAGCGAGATGAAAATCATCCAACACCAACAAAGCAGCGGGTTGTTGATTCAACTCTGCGGCCAGCGCATGCGCCAGCGTGGTTGATAGTTCCTGTTCGCCGGGCGCTTGCGGCGCGGATGGGGGCGCGCCGGACTGAAGTCGCCTCAGCATTGTGGCGCCAAAGTCCGGGTGGATAGTCTGCAGCGCCGCTGCTGTCGCCATCGCAAACTGCACCGGATCGGCGTCAGCTTCCTCCAGGCTGAGCCAGGCGGCCCGACGCGCCGTTGTCGTCAGCCAGCCAGCAATCAGTGTGGTCTTGCCATAGCCAGCCGGCGCACAGATTAGCAGGAGTTGGTGATGGTCGGACAGTCCGTCGTCGAGCAACTTGTAAAGACGAGGGCGTAACGTCAGGTTGCGACGCAGCGGCGGAGGGTGAAGTTTGACGTCAAAAATGGGCGGCGGCATGATCAGAACGCCTTACCTTCCAGGAAGCTCGACAGCTTCCTGGAAGGTGAAAGTCATACCATGCTTGCGGCGGCTACTCTTCGACCACCGTGAGCAACAAGCCATACATCAGCATCAAGCCATTGTCGGCGCGGCTGGAGCGCGTCACACGCGAGGCAGTCGACTCCTCGGCGGATTCGGCGACCCCCGGCAGATCGCCTGTCGGCGGCAGCGGCGAGGTGAAGAGAGCCATTCGTCCGGTCAGGTCATTGAGCATGAGCAACTTAGCGCCCGACGGCGAGAGTGAGCCGGTCCACGGCGAATAAGCGCGCCACGGCAGGGTGGAGCCAGGCGCATTGTCAAAATACATGATCGAGTCTTCCACATCGCTGAAGTCGACGACCGGCGTGGATTCACCGGACGCCAGATCGCTGTAGAAGAAGACGGTGAAGGGCGTCGAGTTGCCCATGTCGCTGACAGCAACGCTGACGATACCCGCACCGTCCGCTGTCCACGATAGACCAGAGGGTGAAGCGGGGATGCCTGTCCAGTCGGGAATGGCGGATTGATAGTCGTCGAAGCTCATCACCAGCATCGGCTCAGCGTCGGCGTCGTTGAGATCGATCACCCAGAGATCGGGTCGTAGCGCGCCGAACTCGTTGAAGGCGCTGACCAGTGCGGCTACTTTTGCGCCGTCAGGCGACACTGCGGAGAAGCCGTCCAGGAAGAAGCGCTCCTGGTTGAAAACGAGCACGCGCGTCGACAGGTATTCGGTCAAGTCGCGCACCAGTTCGGCCTCGCCGCCCGGTGCAACTTTGTACAAAGCAACGTCGAAATCCATGAAGCCCATCGGTTTGACGCGCCAGAAGACGATGCTGCCGTCCGTCCGATTCCACGATGGCAGATAATCGATGACTGCGTCGGCGGATTGTCGCCACGAGCCGAATACGCCGTCGTCGGTCAGATTTTGGAACGAACCATCGGCGACGGTAAAGAGCCAGATGTCGGCGTCGTTGCCCAGATCGACCGGATTCTCGGTGAAGGCGATCATGCTGCTGTCGGGCGACCACTGGAGCTGATAGGGCCAATCGCGGAACAGATCACGTGAGATCGAATGGCAGGTCTTGTCGGCGTTAGCGAAGGTAAAGATGCAGAGCACGCCGGTGCGGTCGCTGCGACGGCCAGTCTGGTTGAACCAGGCAATGTGCGAGCCGTCGGGCGAAATGGCGGCAAAAGGCGCTTCACTTTCGTTGACAACGCTGGTGACGCGACGCACGCTCTCAACGGAAACCGCCCCGGCTGACAGCGTTTCCGCTTCTGCAGGCTCCTCGGCTGGCGCGGGCGTCGCTTCCTCAGTTGGTTCTTCAGTTGCTTCAGGCGTCGCAGCTTCGGCGGCTTCTTCAGCCGCTTCAGCTGGCTCCTCTGTGGCTTGAGGCGTTGCAGCTTCAGCGGCCTCTTCGACCGGCTCCTCTGTGGCTTCAAGCGTTGCGGCTTCTTCGACAACTTCCTCCGCCGGTTCCTCTGTAGCTTCGGGTGTTGCGGCTACCTCGGCTGGCGCCTCAGTGGCGACCACTTCCTCTGCTACAGCAGCTGGGGCTGGCGTATCAGTGGGCGGGATCGGGGTGGCAGTGGGAGGTATGGGCGTCGCCGTCGGCGTGGGGCTGCCGCCACAGGCGGCAAAGACGAGCGCCGCCAGGATTAAAATGAAAACAATCGCAGTGCGTGTAGTAGTGTGGGTCATCTTTGTTCTCTCCTACCATAACTTTTTTGGGACAAAACGCCACACAAATACGTACCTGTGGGGCGTGTAACTACCTGCGCCGTTGTGAGTTGCTAATTGCTGGCGCGCCTGGCAACGCTCACATAGTAAGGCAATTGCAACACCGACGCAACCGCCGCCGCCAGATAGGGTGTGCTTCACGTTTGGGGCGGAGTTTGCGCCTACGGCACGCGCCCCCGAATTTGAAGTACGCCCCGCCAGATAGATCAGCACCGCCGCGCTTGGTGCGATGCACCTACCATCCAACCAGTCGTCGCCGCTAAAAATTCCTCGCCAAAGAGTGGTGTGATGCCATGTACGTCGAGCCAGAAGCCCGCAAAGAAGCCCCAAATCGGCAACAACACCAGCTAGAAAAATGCGGCGCCCTACAACGCAAAGGCGACGCCCACGAACAGCGCAAACAACGCGCCAAAGAGAATTTGAAACATGCAATTCTTCTTTCGATCATCTTTTCCAATAAATAGACAACCGTGCATAATCATAACTCAATCCTGGATGATTGA
Source organism: uncultured Caldilinea sp. (assembly GCA_937981885.1). GTDB lineage: Bacteria > Chloroflexota > Anaerolineae > Caldilineales > Caldilineaceae > Caldilinea. Next base: position 13,398 of record CALJMI010000060.1, on the reverse strand, counting down.
CGCACACCCCAAAAGGTGTATTTTTGAACCTATCGAATCGAAACGATCCGGCGCATGTCAACGTAATGATGCCAGTAAACGGCGCTACGATCCTGGCGCCGCAATCCTGGCAGTGAGCAACATCGAAAGGAAAGACCTATGCCCTATCAAGCGGAAATCAGCCGGAGCAACCCTTCGTGCTTTCTCTTTTTGATCGACCAGAGCGGTTCGATGGAAGACCCTTTCGCCGGCGGCGACTCGAGCCGGCGCAAAGCCGATCTGTTGGCGGATGCGATCAATCGGCTGCTGCAAAATCTTGTGATCAAATGCGCGAAAGAGGAAGGCATCCGTGACTACTTCCACGTCGGCGTGATCGGCTACGGCGCCAAAGTGGGCCCTGCGCTAGGCGGGCAGCTTGCCGGGCGTGAGTTGGTTCCGATCAGCGACATCGGCAACCTGCCTGCGCGCATCGAGGAGCGCAAAAAGAAGGTGGAGGATGGCGCCGGCGGGCTGGTCGAACAGACGATCCGCTTCCCGATCTGGTTTGACCCGGTCTATCACGGCGCCACGCCGATGTGCCAGGCGCTGACGCTGGCGCACGACATCCTGGCGCGCTGGCTGCCCCAGCACCCGGACAGCTTCCCACCTATCGTTATCAACATCACCGACGGCGAGGCGACCGACGGCGACCCATCCACTGCGGCCGACGCGCTACGCAGCCTCGCCACCAGCGACGGCAACGTGCTACTCTTCAATGTTCACCTGTCATCGAAAGGCGCCAAACCGATCGAGTTTCCCGCCAGCGCCGATCAACTGCCGGATCAACATGCGCAGTTGATGTTCGAGTTGTCCAGCCCGCTGACGCCGTATATGCGCACCGTCGCGCAGCAAGAGGGCTACAGCATTACCGAGGGCAGCCGCGGCTTTGTCTTCAACGCCGATATGATCTCCGTGATTAAATTTCTTGACATCGGCACGCGACCGAGTAATTTACGATAGGGAGATTGGAGACTGGAGATTGGAGACTGGAGATTGGAGACTGGAGATTGGAGATTAGGCGGAGAGAATATCTCTCAATCTCTAATCTCCAATCTCCAATCTCCTAATCTCCTAATTTCCTCTGGACACTTGACGTGGCGCTGTCAATCCGAATGCAGTGGTTGCCGAAGGCCGGCAACCGAGATGACGAATATGAAGATGCGGCGTGGCCCGAACGCTCGCTGACGACGACGCAGGCGGTCGTGCGCTGCGCCGTGGCTGACGGTGCAACCGAGAGCGCATTCGCCGGCATGTGGGCGCGACAGTTGGCGCGCGCGTATGGACGCGGCGCGTTCGACGCCGACGGATGGAAGCACGGGTTGGCGCACGAACAGACGGCCTGGCAGGCGGCGATCGCTGCCAAACCGTTGCCCTGGTACGCCGAAGAAAAGGCGCGCAGCGGCGCTTTTGCTGCGTTGCTTGGCGTGACCTTTGGCGAGGAAATCAGTAATGACAACGGCGACATACGACCGTGGCAGGCGCTGGCTGTGGGCGACTGTGCGCTCTTTCAGGTGCGCGGCGACGCGCTGCTGACCAGCTTTCCCGTTGTAGACGCCGCATTTTTCACCAGCCGACCGCTGCTGATCGGCAGCGCGCCGCACAGCAACACAACGCTGACGGAGTATGTGCGCCGCGCTTCGGGCGATCTGCAACCTGGCGACCGACTCTATCTTGTCTCTGATGCGCTGGGGCTGTGGTGGATGCAAGCAGTCGAGCGCGGCGCTACGCCGTGGAGCCAACTTGATGACGCACTGGCTCAACGCCGGCGCAGCTTTGGCGGTTGGATCGACTCGCTGCGACGCGCCGGGCAGATGCGCAACGATGACGTCACCTTGTTGCGCGTGACGTGGCTGGAACGATAACAGGCTATGGCGTGGCCCACACCCCAGGAATACAACGAAGCGATCCAGAATCCACCTACCGCTTTCACCGACCCGGAGCTGCGCAGCGGACAGCCTGTGCTGACGCCGCTTGGGCTGCCGCGCCCTATCACAGGCAACTTTGCCAGCGTCTATCAGATGGTCTGCACCAACCAACGCGTGTGGGCAGTGCGCTGTTTTCTACGCGACTTCGACGATCACCAGGAACGCTACGCTGCCATCAGCCAGCACCTGGCGCAATTCAACCTACCCTACATGGTCAACTTCACCTTTCTGGCCGACGGCATCCGCGTCGGCGGGAACCGCTATCCGATCCTCAAGATGGAGTGGGTGGAGGGCGAGCCGTTTCTGGCCTACATCGAACGCAATCTGAACGCACCCGTCATTTTGCTGGACATTGCCCGACAATGGGTGCAGATGGCGCAGACGCTGGCGCAGGCAGGCATTGCGCACGGCGACCTGCAGCACGGCAACCTGATCGTGGTGCAAGGACGGCTGAAGCTGATCGACTACGACGGCATGTACGTGCCCGCGCTCGCCGGACGCCGCAGCCATGAAGTCGGCCATCGCAACTATCAACACCCGCAACGCAGCGAAGTGACCTTTGGGCCGGAGATCGATCATTTCTCGTCCTGGATCATCTACACCTCGCTGGTGGCGCTTACCGCCGAGCCGTCGCTGTGGCAACGCCTGCGCGGCGGCGATGAGTGTCTGCTCTTTCGCCGTGAGGACTTCGTGGCGCCGGAGCGATCGCCGACGCTGGCGACGCTAGAGCAGATGGGCGATGCAAGACTCACCCGGCTGGCGGCGACGCTGCGCACATTGTTGACGCTTGCACCGGAAGAAATTCCACCAGTGTACGCTCAGTTCGATCTCAACGCCATCCGTGCACAATCTCCTGTCAGTTGGCTGCGCGACCATCTGGGCGGCGCACAAAAGGCGCCTTCAACCGCCTCGCACATAGCTGCACAAGCCGCCCCGACGCAACAGGGAGACGCCTCCTGGTTAGAGGACTTCATCGGTGCACCGGACGCTGTCGCCAGCAGCGCATCGTATCGCCGCGAACGAACAGCGGCGGCCGCGTCGGCCGCGCTGCTCACGGCGGCGTGGCTCCTGATCGATCTCGGCGCGCTTGGTCTAGCGGCGCCAGCGTTAACCATCGCCGCCGTGATTGCTGGCAATCTTGGCTATCTCGGTTATCGCTACCGACTGCAAGCCGAAGTCGTCGCCCGACGCGTTCTACATCGCCAGCTGCGCACGCTCCGTCGCAGCAGGCGCGTGCTTGAACAAGAGATAGCAGTCATAAAACGGAATGAAGAACACATTCAGCGCGTCCACAATCAGCAGATCAGCCGAATCGAGCGGGCGTTGGCTGCAGCCCAACAGATCGAGCAGCGCACCCTTGCGGCTGAAAATGAGCGCCATCGCCGCCGCATCGAGAAGCTACAGGTGCGGCGCCATCGCCAGCAACAGGAAGAGACTCTCAAAGTGCAGCAGATCGAAACGCAATTCAAAGAGCGCATCACCGACATCGATCGTCGGCTGGCAGCCATCGGACAGGCAGAGACAAACGCGCGACGCAAACTGTTGGAGGAGCGCCGCCGTCGCTTCGTTGCAGAATTCTTGCAGCGACAGAAGATCGAAAAGGCGCTGATCAGCGGGATTGGGCCAACCGTCAAAGAGCGGCTGAAAGAACATGGCATTGTGCGCGTGACCGACGTAACCGCCGAACAGCTTGCCGGCGTCCCCGGCATCGGCGCTGCGCGCACAGGCCTGTTGCTGACCTGGCGCCAACGCGTCGAATCGCTGGCATGGCAGGGCGCGCCGACGCGACTCGACCGCAACGACGAGCGCGCCATTCACCGCCACCACGCTCGTCTGCACGACCAGTTGCACAAGGAACGCGACCGCCTGGAGCGCAAGCTGGCGAAACAACTCGCCACTGTGCGTGACAAAGCTGCCCGTCAGACAACCAGGCTCGCTGAGGAAGAGACAAAGCTGGAAGATCGCCATCGCCGCCAGGTCGCTGAAATCCGCAAGCGGCAGCGTGAGCGCACAACTGTGCTGCTTGCAGAGCGCAACGAAATCGACAGACAGGCAAAGACTTTTCTCAACGAACTCGAACAGAGGAGGAGTGGATTGGCCCGCCGTCAACAGCAACTCGACGCTGAACAGAGCGCGCTGGACGCGTTGTTGGCTCAGCGCAAGACGCTGCACTTTCGCACCTATTTGCGCCGCGTCTTTTTACTGCGCTGATTCGTGGGCGAGAGGAAAGGCAGCGATTCAGAACTCAATATGAGTGTGTGCTGTGCGTTTCGTCAGACGACCGATTGCGCAACACCTGACGTACAAAACGGTGAACTTCTAAAAAATGCCATGCACCAGGTTTTACTTGAAAACCTGGTGCATGGCGAGAAGAAAATCTACAGTGTCATGCCCGCTTGAATGGCGTTGCTCACCGAACCTGAACTTTGATCTGCCGGGGCTTGACCGCCTCTGCCTTGGGCACACGCAGGGTCAGAACGCCGTTGTTGTAGGTCGCCTCAATGTTGTCTGCTTCGACCGGGACATTGAAGGTGATGCGTCGCTCGAAACCGCCATGATAGAGCTCGCGCTTGATGAATTCAACACCCTCAACTGCTGGCTCGAACTTGCCACGGATGGTCAGCTCTTCACCCTCGAAGGTGATTTCGACATTTTCCGGGGCGACGCCAGGCACATAGGCGTTGATGACAAAGGCGTCTTCGGTGCTGTATGCATCGATCGGCAGCCGCGTCACATGCATGGCCGATACGTTCTCACCGGCATGTCCGCCGTTGCGTTCATAGTCATACGGCGTAGTGCTCAGGCGACGGTTTATCGTGTCAGCCATTTCAACAAAGTCGCGAATAATTTGATTATAGGGATTGGTGCGCATTGGTCAGCTCCTTTTCTTAACTTCTTAACTCAGTTGTGTCACCAGGACTCTCTTGTGTTCGATAGTCTTCACTATAGCGGCGCACTGTTAGATGGATGCAAGCGCATTGTTATCGATCAATTTGCGCACTGTCAGAAAAATGTTTGCGCGGATTGGGCGCAGGAGAGGGATCGTCTATACTACATTATCGTGGTATGCAAATTGCCTTGCACCAAACTCGTTGAGAAAACACCGTGAAAGTTTTGTTGACCGGAATCGCTGGCTTTGCGGGCAGTTTCCTGGCTGAGATGCTGGTGAACGAACCGGATGTGGAAGTGCACGGCGTCGTGCACCGCCACGACCGCCGCATCGCCCATTTGGCGGGGCAACTGCATTTGCATCGCGGGGATCTGCGCAACGCCGTATGGGTCGGCGAAATGGTCGAGCAGGTTCGTCCCGACTACACGTTGCACCTGGCGGCGTGGAGCGACGTCGGTGGAAGCTGGCAACAGCCATGGACAACCTACGAGCTGAATATTCAGTGCCAGCTCAACTTGCTCGAAGCGCTGCGCCGCTGGCAACCGGCCTGTCGAACGCTGGTTGTCTCCTCCAATGAAATCTACGGCCTCGTCACGCCGGACGATCTGCCGATCGACGAGGAGACGCCCTTCCGCCCCAACTCGCCCTACGGGGTCAGCAAGATCGCGCAGGATATGATGGCGCTGCAATACTATAACAGCCACAAGATGCCGATCATCCGTGCACGCAGCTTCAACCACCTCGGCCCTGGTCAGGCTGACGACTTCGCCGCCAGCGCGTTCGCCCGTCAGATTGCAGAGGTGGAGCGCGGCCTGCGTGAGCCAGTCGTGCGCGTCGGCAATCTCAACGCCGAGCGCGACTTCACCGATGTGCGCGATGTGGTGCGCGCGTACTGGCTGCTCATCCAACAGGGCGAGGCTGGTCTCTGTTACAATGTCGGTTCGGGGACATCGCATTCGATCCGCTGGCTGCTCGACACGTTGCTCGAATTGACGCCAGCCTCGATCAAAGTCGAACTCGACCCGACGCGGCTGCGGCCCAGCGACGTGCCGCGTTCCTACTGTGATAATCGTCGGCTCAAGCAAGCCACCGGCTGGCAGCCCAAGATCGATTTACGGACGGCGCTGCAGGATTTGCTGAATAGCTGGCGTGTACAACTAGCAAGGAGTTAGAGGTTTTATGCCAACCGCATTGATTACCGGCGTGACTGGTCAGGACGGCAGTTATCTTGCCGATTTCCTGCTGGAAAAGGGGTACACCGTGATCGGCATGGTGCGTCGCACCAGCACGATCAACTTCGACCGCATCAACCACATTCAAGACAAGATCGAGGTCGTCCAGGGCGATCTGCTCGACCAGATGAGTCTGATCGCCATTCTTCACGACTATCGACCCGACGAAGTCTACAACCTGGCGGCGCAAAGCTTTGTGCCGACCAGCTTCACACAGCCGGTGTTGACCGGCGAATTTACAGCGCTCGGCGTCACACGCATGTTGGAGGCGATCCGCATCGTCGATCCAAAAATTCGTTTCTACCAGGCGTCGAGCAGCGAAATGTTTGGCAAGGTCGTCGAGGTGCCGCAGCGCGAATCGACGCCCTTTTATCCGCGCAGCCCTTATGGCGTCGCCAAAGTCTACGGCCATTGGATCACGGTAAATTATCGTGAGAGCTACAACATCTTTGGCTGTTCAGGCATTCTCTTCAACCACGAAAGCCCGCGGCGCGGCCTGGAGTTTGTCACGCACAAGATTACCCACACTGCAGCGCGCATCAAGCTAGGGATGACCAACGAGCTGCGTCTTGGCAACCTCGAAGCACGGCGCGACTGGGGGTATGCGGGCGACTATGTGCGCGCCATGTGGCTGATGCTTCAACAAGATCACGCCGACGACTATGTGATCGCCACCGGCGAGACGCACAGCGTCCAGGAATTCGTCGAAGAGGCATTCAGCTATCTCGACCTTGACTGGCAGCGCTATGTTGTGCAAGACCCACGCTACTACCGCCCGGCTGAGGTCGATCTACTCGTCGGCGACCCGAGTAAGGCGGGTAGATTCTTGGGCTGGGAGCCGTCGGTTGACTTTCGCCAGCTTGTTCGTATCATGGTGGATGCAGACCTGGAAGAACTTGCAAAAGGACAACACACACCAAACAACCCATTGATCTGACGCGGTGAGCGATAGAGACCAGGGTTGCCAATAATCCCGGTTTCTAACCCAAATGACGAAAAACCAGAGGACGCCATGGCATCGATCGACGCCCAGCAGACGCAACCACCCTCATCAAGCAGGACCGACGCCGACAGACCGCTCAACAAACGAACGTCGATCGGTCTGTCGGCGCGCCGACCAACGGCGCCTGATACAGTGCAACGACCGCCGGCGTCCGGCGGCTTGTCGGCGTGGTGGCTGGTCTTCTGGTTAACGATGCTGACGGTGGCTGCGATTTTTCTGATCGCAGCCACCGTAATTCGACCAACTATCACTTTGGGAGATGTGGCGATGTGGATAGGGCGCGCCCCCAAAGCATCCGTGACAACGACGACCTATTTCCAGGACGCCTTTGACGCCGACACCGGGTGGCTGACAGCCTTTGCGAAACCGAATGTAGCAGCTGCTACGGTGCTGCCTGCACAAGGAGTCTACCGGCTGGATGTCTGGCCCGGAAACCTGGCATGGAGTCGTTTTCATATCGATGGCGTCGATGCACTGCGCGTGAACGTCGAAGCCACCATCGATGGGCAGACGCCGGAAGCAGCTGTTGCCTTGATCGGTCGCTTTGAGGATGACGCCACTTTCTATCTCTTCACCGTCGATGGCAAGGGGCGTTTCGGCGCACTTCGCTATCAAAACGGCGCCGCCGCCGTGCTGCGACCGCCGACGCCGCTGCCAGCGATCAACCCGGCTGGCGCGCCCAATCGATTGACGCTTGAGGATCGTGGAACTTCGCTTCGTTTTCTTGGCAACGGCATTCTGCTCGATGTGATTCCCGTCGAACCCGCAACTGACGTGCGAGCAGGCGTCGGCGCGCTGGCGACCAGCGACGACATCGCCACAGTCACCTTCGATTCAATCACTGTTCAGCAACCATGAATCCAGATCGCTTCACGAGCTTTCTCGACGCCATTGCGGCAGGCGCCGACGAGCAGACCGAGCAGTGCGCGCTGGCGCTCACCGCCGAGGATAGCCCGGCGCTAATTGCGCTGTTGCGGTCGACGGATGCTGACATACGCTGGTGGGCGACGCGCGCGCTGGCTGTTTGTGGCGATGCCAACGCTGCGTCAGCCATTGCACCGTTGTTGCAAGATGCAGAGAGCAACGTGCGCGCCGTAGCGTTGCTGGCGCTTGCACATCTCCATCAGCGCTACCCGACGAAAGTGACGCCTTTGCTCGACCTGGCGGCGCAGCGCCTGAAAGACGACGACGGATTGGTGCGTCAGACAGCAGCCGACGCATTGTCGATGTGCAGCGACGATGCCGTGCCGGCGTTGGCGCGCATCTTGCTTGAGCAAAGCCACGAAGGCGCACGCACACGCGCTGCCAGCGCCCTGCGCAAGATCGCCACGATGAAGGCGGCCGGCGTGCTCTACGCCGTGCTGAATGACCCAAACCACATGGTGCGCATGTACGCCTACGAAGGGCTGGACGAGATGGGACTGCTAGAAACGGTGCTCGTCACGCTGTCGTAGAATCGTTTTGTGTCAGAAAACGCGGGCGGGGCGTTTCCGGTTTCATCGTCCTTGATGCTATACTGGTCTTTGTGTCTGCATCCGTCCTGTTATTTTGGTTTGAGTATGGCTTATGAATAGAAAATCGCAAACGAGAGAAGTCCGTTCCACAGCAGACGATCTCACACGGAGTCACCATTTCCTACTGAGCACTCACTCCTGGATATCCGTACTGCTGCTAGGGATGATGTTGCTGACGCTTGCCGGTTGCGCCGCTTCAGCCGCAAATATGCCCACGACTGCGCCGCTCACCAACGCTGCGCTCCCCCCCACAATCAACAATGTGATCGAGCCGCTTGACGCCTATTATTCACCAGATAGTGAGACAAAATCTCCACTGCCCACCCCAACTGCTACACCCCAATCCGGCGAACAATTGCGCATCACCATTACCAGTCAGATTCGCGCCAATGTGCGCAGCGGGCCTGGAACATCGTTCGACATCGTTGCAAAGGCAAATCCTGGGCTGACGTTCGATGTGCTGGGGCGCAGCGAAGATGGAGGCTGGTATCAGGTGGCGACCAATGTTGAGGGCATCACCGCTGTCGATGGTCAGTCCGCTGAGAATGGTTGGGTGGCGGCCGAGCTGGTGCGCATCGCCAGAGAAGGCGAAGCGCCGATCGTGGCAGCGCCAGCAGCAAGCACGCCACTGTTCACGCCAGAATTATCGGCAAAATGGACTGTGAACTGGCAATGCGATTCGGAGCGGTGTCAGATCAAACAGTGTGAAGCCGAGGTCGACGCAACGGTGAACCGGCAGCCAAACGGCGGTTTTTTGCCCGTCGAACACACTGTAACATGGGACGATGCCTGTTTTTCCACCGATTCGTGGACCTTTGAGGTCAACCAGATGACAGGCAAGGAGCGCACTGGGGAAGCCGAACAGAACTTCCTATACGGCTACTGGACAGGCGCCAAACCAGGCGACCCAATCGGTGTGTTTCCCTTTGACGGCAACGAAGGCATCAAGGTCTACTGCTCCGGCCCACACTCGGTTGAGATCGAGGAAGGCGGCGGCTGGACAACAATTTATCAGGGCAACACCTGTCATGACGTCAACACCGGCATCCTTGTCTACATGAATTACACCAAACGCTGGCTTTACACCGGCGACTATGACGGCAAGACCTATTCCCGCGCGTTCTTCGGTGACATCGAAAAACTGGAACAGCGGTTGATCGACGCAAACGCACCACTTGCTCTGGTTGTCAAGAAATAAATGATCTTCACAGCATCTTCCAGGAAGCTCATGAAGATTAACAAAATAATCCGGCAATCGGCGTAGTCACTGCGAGCATGAGATGTCGTCTCATCTCACGTAGGTCATCGCCTCCGGCGTGACATCGTGTCCGACTAAGGCGTCCGGCTGGAAGCCGAACCTATGATTACCGAATCTATTTGTTAAACTCCATGAGCTTCCTGGAAGAGCACCGTTTACACTGACCTATCCCTCCACCACGATTGCCTGATCTCGGTAGAGCGTCGCCATGCGCTGATAGTGCGCTGGTCCCTCGCCAAGCCGATCATTTTGTGACGTGCTGAGCGAGCCGCGCACAGCCGCCGGAACACCGGCGACCAGTACGGCGTCGGGGATGCGGCTGTTTTCACGCACGACTGCACCTGCCCCCACCAGCGACCGCTTCCCGATCGTAGCGCCGCTGAGCACGACCGCGCCCATCCCAATCAGCGCGCCGTCGCCGATCGTGCAACCCTCCATCACCGCGCCGTGACCGATCAGCACATCGTCGCCGACGACCGTATCCTCGCGTTCGTTGACATGGATGACGACATTGTCCTGCACGCTGGTGCGCTCGCCGATCACAATGGCGCCAGTGTCCCCGCGCAGCACTGCGCCAAACCAGATGTTGGCGCCGGCTTTGACGGTCACATTGCCGATCAACACCGCGGTCGGCGCAATGTATGCGTCTTCAGCAATCGTCGGGCGCACGCCGTTCAGTTCGATAATCATGAATGACTCCACATTGGACAAAGATAAGATTTTTACGATAGTCTACCATATCACTTCTGGTTGCACGCACCTGAAGCGAGCTGCGAGGGGCGACGCCGGCAGCCGAGACCTATCTTGTTGTTGGCGTCGCCAGACAACCCACCTTCCCGGAAGCTGCAGAGCTTCCGGGAAGGCGCGAACAGTAATGACTGGATTTCACACCATGATGACGCATTGCGAACGGGCGCACGCGCTGGATGCGACCGACCCACTTGCGCACTTTCGTGCGCGTTTTGCCAATCCAGAGCCAGACCTGATCTACCTCGACGGCAACTCGCTTGGACGCCTGCCGCACGACGCTGCAGTACTGGCGCACGATCTGGTGACGCGGCAGTGGGGCGAGCGGCTGATCCGCAGTTGGAACGAAGGCTGGTTCACGCTGCCCGAACGCGTCGGCGGCAAGCTGGCGCAGTTGCTGGGCGCCCAGCCCGACGAAGTGATCGTGGCGGATTCGACGTCGGTCAATCTCTTCAAGCTAGCCGTGGCGGCGCTGCGCCAGCAACGCGGACGCACGCGCATCCTCACCGACGATCTCAACTTCCCATCCGATGTCTACATTTTGCAAGGCATCGTCGAGATGCTCGACGCCGGTCATCGGCTGGAGATTATCCGCTCTGAAGATGGCGTGCATGGCCCGGTCGAGGCGCTGCTGGCGGCGCTCGACGAGGACGTGGCGCTGGTCGTGCTTTCGCACACAGTCTTCAAGAGCGGCTATCTCTACGACATGGCGACGGTGACGGCGGCGATTCACGCCGCTGGCGCACTCGTGCTGTGGGACTTGAGCCACTCGGTCGGCAGCGTTCCGGTTGAGTTGAACGCCGCACATGCTGACCTGGCGATCGGCTGCACATACAAGTACGTCAACGGCGGACCTGGCGCGCCAGCGTTTCTCTACGTGCGTCGCGATTTGCAGCCGCTGCTGCGCAACCCGATCAGCGGCTGGATGGGACAACACAATCCCTTCGATTTCACGCTCGACTATGTCGCCGAACCGGGGTTGCGCCATTTCCTGACCGGCACACCTGCGGTTCTGTCGCTGGCGCTGATCGAGCCGGGCGTCGATCTGCTGCTTGAAGCAGGCATGAACGCGCTGCGCGCCAAATCCGTCCAGCAGAGCGAATACCTGATCGCGCTGTGGGAGGAGATGCTGGCGCCATTGGGCTATGTGCTCAAGTCACCGCGTCAGGCGGAGCGTCGCGGGTCACACGTTTCGCTTGGTCACGTTGAGGGCTGGCGCATCAACCAGGCGCTGATCCGCGACCTCAACGTGCTGCCCGATTTCCGTGCGCCGGACAATATCCGGTTGGGCATTGCGCCGATCTACACGACCTTCGCCAACGTGTACACGGCAGCCGAACGAATGCGCCGCGCCGTCGAAGAACGCATCTACACGCGCTATTCTGACCAGCGCGTGACTGTCACATAAAACCAATAACTGGAGGAAAATATGGTTTCTGCGGTGGTTTTGCTGAAGTGCGAACGCAACAAGATCAACTCGGTGGCGGAGACGCTGGCGGGCGTCGATGGCATCTCGGAAGTCTTTTCGGTCGCCGGGCAGTATGACCTGGTGGCGATCCTGCGCGTACGCAACAACGACGCGCTCGCCGATCTGGTGACAAGTGAGATGCTGCAGGTCGATGGGATTGTCGATTCGGAGACGCTGATCGCGTTCAAGGTCTTCTCGCGTCACGACCTGGAGAGCATGTTCGAGATCGGGTTCGAGAGCGAATAGCGGCGCTTTTCCATCTCTTTGGGGTATGGACACGATATTTGAGCTACTACTACGTACGGACACGATATTACGTACGGACACGATATTACGTACGGGCACGATATTACGTACGGACACGATATATCGTGTCCGTACGGTTGGCTCGCCCCGATGCATGGAGAGGGCGAGTAGCACTATTCAAGCGGTTCCCAGAGTCCTGTAAGGTTCAGGGTGAAGCCGCTCAACACCGGGTCGCCTGAAATGACGGCAGGATGCACCAGGCGCTGTATCGGTTGCTGCGGGCGGTAGATGTAAACAACCTGTTCGATCGGGTCAATCAGCCAGCCGAGCTGCGCGCCGTTGGCGATGTACTCATCCATCTTCGCCTGCAACGCGTCAAGACGGTCGCTTTCGGAGCGCAGTTCGACGACAAAGTCGGGACACAGCGGCAGAAAACCGCGCTTCTCGTCGCGCGTCAGCTTTGCCAGCCGTGAGCGACGCACCCACGCCGCATCGGGCGCACGCATCGCACCGTTGGGCAGCAGAAAACCACCCGATGAGTCGAAGGCCACGCCCGATCCATCGCGAACCACCTAGAGATAGAGCATGGCGCCGATCATCAAGTTACGATGGCTGGTTTCTGCTCCGATCGGCGACATGACGATCACTTCTCCTTCGGCGTTGCGTTCAATATGTAGTTCCGGGTTGGCGCGACAGAACTCCATTAACTGCGCGTCGTCCATCGGCGCCATCGGCAGATGGACGACGAGTGGATATACTTGTGTATCAAAACACAGGGTTGCGAGCATCAAGACCTCCTGGCGGCAATCATACCATAAAAATCGGAGGAGAGGAACCGATTTGGTAGGTCATCGCCTCCGGCGTGACGTGGCTGATAGACTCCACGTCACGCCGGAGGCGATGACCTGCGTTTGCTGCCCGTCATGTCACGCCGGAGGCGATGACCTGCGTTTGCTGCCCGTCATGTCACGCCGGAGGCGATAACCTACGTTTGCTGCCTGTCATGTCACGCCGGAGGCGATGACCTACGTTTGCTGCCCGTCATGTCACGCCGGTGGCGATGACCTACGTTGGCTGCCCGTCATGTCACGCCGGAG
>CALJMI010000059.1 GCA_937981885.1 uncultured Caldilinea sp. | reverse complement strand
CCATGCAGCACGCAACACGCAGCACTACATGCAACGACTGAATTGATACAAAATATGCGCCATGTAATGGAGGTATGATATGGCGGAGAAAAACGAAGAAGAACGTGAATTGACCGGCCTCTACGCCGCTGTACATTCAGCGATCTGGCTGATCGGCCTGGCGGTGCTCTTCTACACAAGCAACTGGTTCCCCGGCATCTTGATTCTGGTGGCAATCAGCGGCGTTGCTCAGGCGCTGTTACAAATGTTGGCGAAGCAGGAAGAAGCCAAAGCTCAGGCCGCACAGCAGGCGCGCCAGGCTGCGCTCGCTGTGCCTGCCACCTGTCCGACGTGCGGCGCAGCGATCAATGCCAGCACGGTGGTGTGGAGCGGCGTTGCGACCGCGCATTGTCCATATTGCAAGGCCGCGATTGCGCTGAAGACGAACGCATGACTGGTTGCTGCAGATTATGGATTTTCGTATAGTTGAACATATCCCCCATGAAAATTACGTTGTCGGGTCAATTTCATCTGCGCAGCAAGCGTTTGCGGAATAAGCCCATCGGGGTCTGTATACGCATCATGGCTGTAAACCAGCCAGACCCTCTCATGCCCGCGTAACAATGAAAGCAACTCGGGAATATCGCCTTCTGTCATCTCTGGCTCCAGGATGCTGCTGTCAAACAGGTCTAGAGGAATCCCTCGTTTCTTCACCTGGATAGAATAGCGGTCTTCATAGGGTTTGAAATAATAGTCAAACGGGATGATCACAAAATTAGAATTGAACAACAGCAGATCATCCTTCTCAGCGAAATTTGCGATATAACCGGCGGGAGTGCTCCAATCCTCTTTTTGATAGAAGCGGTAATAATCCCCGACAGAAAAGAGGTTGATGACGCCCAAAATTCCCACCACCATAATTCCCAAAAACCGATATCTGAGTTGCGCAACGCCGGCCGCCAGCAGCAGAAACAAAGGAATCGTTGTCCAGATCAGGGTTCGATCATAAAAAATCGGTCGGCGGATGCTCACGAGCAGTTCACCCAGAAATGGAACGATGAACAGGACGGCGAGAAACAAAAAGCGCGACAATCTTCGCCGGAAGTGCATTACGCCCAAACCAAGCACCAGCACATATAGGCTCCAGATTATTGCGGACTGGATGGCCGGGATAGGCGCAGATGCATTCAAAAAGGAGCGAAGCGTCTGGAGTACGGTGTCCCACGTTGGTTCAGGAATCCAAAAGCGTTGATCGACGACGCTAGCTTGCTTGATGAAGAAAAACAGCCAGGGACTCCACAGCACGAAGACGCCAATCTGCGCCTTCACCCAGTTTTCCCAGGAAGGGGCGCAGAGAGTATGCTGCGACCCGGATTTGTTCACCCTCTGAAACAGTATCAGACCAGACACAAAGACATTGACGGCGATGGGGAACAGGATAGCCGTATTGTGGGTGAGCATGGTCGCAACCGAGAATACAATCAGAGCGATCCATGTCAGGTCAGTCTCGATGGTCTGGATGGGAGGCCAGCGATAGCGGGAGAGCCAGGCTCGCCATCCGGTCGGAAGCGCAACTGCATAGCGAGGATCATCTTCAACTTCCGGTGTGACCGTTTCGATCGTGCGCCAGGTGCGCAGATATTCCCGAAATTGACTGCCGATAGGCTCAACCGAACGCGCATCCGTGAGCAGCCTGACCAACGCATAGATCGCCACGGCGGCGTTGAAGGTCAGCAGGGTGTACATGCGCGTTTCCTGGGCGAAGTAGATGTGGAAAGGCGACAGCGCCAGGATCAAGGCTGCCGCCAGTCCCATCGCTACTCCTGACATGCGCTTGCCGATCAGATAAATGATCGGGATTGTGGCTGTGCTGAACAGTGCAGAAAGCAGACGAACATCATAGGCTGCATCTCCGGTGAGGACGATCCAGTAATGGAGCAAGACATAATAAAGGGGTGGGTGTTGGTCAATCCTGACAATCCATTGCAGCATGTCGGGGACAGGGTGGCTGGCCATCCACACGCTGAATGTTTCATCCAGCCACATCCCTTTTGCACCGAGGAGCAGGACACGTAAAAACCCGCCGATCAATGTGATGAGGATGACCAACCACAGAGCATACTCCTCAAGTTCGCTGTCCTCACTCATTGTCTTTCGTTATCCCTGTACTTCATGCCTGTACTTCATGAGCATGAGACATGCTGCTGGAGCGTGATACAACGCGCAAGAACTTGCGCTTGCCTGCCTGGATGACCTGTTCGCCTGTGTCAGGCGCCAGCATCAGCTCTTTCGATGTTACGACCTCACCGTTCAGCCGCACGCCACTCTGCTCGACCAACCGCCGCGCCTCGCCCTTGCTCTTGACAATGCCGCCTTCGAGCAGTACGTCGAGAATGTTCATCGGTGCAGCCAACGCAAAGACCGGCGCATCGCTCGGCGCCTGACCTTCGTACATGCGGCGCGCATCTTCGGCAGCCTGGTTGGCAGCCTCGTCGCCCTGGAATATGCTGACGATCTCCCAGGCCAGCCTGTGCTTCAACTCGCGCATTTCTATCTGGCCGGACTCGACCTGATCAAAGAGTGCGTCGATCTCGTCTTGTTCCCAGCGCGTCACCAGCACCGCATAGTTGCGCATCACGTTGTCGGGCAGGTTGAGCACCTTTGTAAACATCACGCCTGGCGGCTCGTCGATGCCGATCGAGTTGCCCAACGACTTGCTCATGCGCAGCACGCCGTCAGTGCCTTCCAGGATCGGGAAGGTGAGCACAACCTGCGGCCTCATACCGTGCGCTTCCATCAATTTGCGCCCGGCCATCAGGTTGAAAAGCTGGTCAGTGCCGCCGATTTGCACGTCTGTTTCCTGGGCGACGGCATCGTAGCCTTGCATCAGCGCGTAGAAGAACTCGTGCAGCCAGATGGCGTCGCCCTTCTCGAAACGTTTGGCGAAATTTTCGCGCGCCAGAAACTGCTGCACGGTGAAGTGGCTTGCCAGCTCGATGACAGTGCCAAACGATAGCGCTTGCAGCCATTCGTGGTTGTAGCGAATCTTCGTTTTGCTGCGATCAAGTACGCGGAACGCCTGCTCGGCGTAGCTCTGCGCTTTGTCCAACGCATCGGCAAGCGTCTGCTGACGTCGCGCGCTCTCCTTGTCGCTTGGGTCGCCGACCATGCCGGTGAAGGTGCCGATTAGGAAAGTGACATCGTGTCCCAAATCCTGAAACTGGCGTAGCTTGCGCATCGAAATTGTATGCCCCAGGTGCAGATCGGGCGATGAAGGGTCATAGCCGCAATAGACGCGCAGCGGGCGTCCCGTATCGTAGCTTTCCTGCAGACGTTCGCGCAGCTCCTTTTCCATGTTCTTGTAGGTCAGTTCGTCGCCAAAATCGACCCCGCGCATCAGGATGCGCATCTGCTCATCGACCGGTGGAAAGTTGCTCATATTGTTCTACTCCGTTTACATGGTTGAGGCAGGCAAACAAAAACGCGTGAGCGGTCTGCCAGCCCACGCGTTGATGATCCGAGATCAAAAGGAACGTCACATGTACGAAACTCTGGCGCAGCGCATGGCTCGAGCGGGGCATCCTGTGCCCCGTCGATACAAGTACCGTGTCATCGCAAACCCGCAGCGCAGAAATCGTCGTTGCATGATTGGAATCTTACCTGAACTTGCAGAGGCGGTCAATCTGTCAAAGCCCCAGACGCAAAGTGGATCCCCCTTCTCCCTCCAATTGCTGGAGAGAGCGGCTCATGTTACAATCTTGACAATGCGAACATAAAAAATCGAAATATCTCGAAAATCCTCAACTTCTGTTCACGTTGCTGTAAGGGGGCTGCGTTATGAACTATCGACCGCTTGGCCGCACCGGTGTGCTTGTTTCGTCACTATGTCTGGGCGCCATGAACTTTGGCGGCCCGACCGATGAAGCAGAGTCGATCGCCATCATCAACCGCGCGCTGGATGGCGGCATTAACTTTATCGACACTGCCAATGTCTACAACGCTGGGGAGAGCGAACGCATCGTCGGCAAGGCGCTTAAAGAGAATGGGCGGCGCGATCAGGTCGTGTTGGCGACGAAGGTCTACGGCAAGATGGGCGACGGCCCCAACGACCAGGGTGTCAGCCGCTATCACATCCTCAAAGCGTGCGAAGATTCGCTGCGCCGTCTGCAAACCGACCACATCGACCTTTATCAGCTTCACCGTCCGCCGATGACGGTGCCGCAAGACGAGACGCTGCGCGCCTTTGACGACCTGGTGCGCGCGGGCAAAGTGCGCTACATTGGCTGCTCGACCTTTCCGGCGTGGAAGGTGATGGAAGCGCTCGCTATCAGCCAACAGCAAAATCTGGCGCGTTACATCAGCGAGCAGCCGCCCTACAACTTGCTCGACCGTCGTATCGAAAACGAACTTGTACCGCTAGCGCAACAATATGGCATGGCGCTGCTGCCGTGGTCGCCGCTGGCGGGCGGCATTCTTGCCGGCCGCTATGCCAACAAAGAGCAGTTCCCACCCGGATCACGCGCCGAACGCGCCAACGAAATTTTTCGCAACCGCATCACACAACGCGGTCTTGACGTCGCTATTGCGCTCGGTGAGATGGCGCGTGAGCGCGGCTTGACCTCTTCACAACTCGGGCTGCTTTGGGTGATGGATCAACCTGGCGTCACCTCGCCGATCATCGGGCCGCGCACCATGGCGCATCTCGAAGACGCCCTGCCGCTGCTGGATATGAAACTGGCTGACGAAGACCGCCCGCGCTTCGATGCGCTCGTTCACCCCGGCACAGCCGTGGCGGATTTTCACAATAGCAACGAGTGGATGAAGGCGCGGGTTGGAGATTAGGAGATTGGGGATTGGGCGATTGAGCCAGTACAGTTTCTTAATCTCAAATCTCCACTCTCTCTTTCTCCAAAATGCCGCGAGCCAGAGAAGTTGACTTCTCTGGCTCGCGCTCCAACAGGGAAAGCGATTGACCCCAGGCGTTAGCTTTTGACGCGCGCCAGCACGTCGCTGACATCCATCAACAGGAAAGTCTCCCCTTGATAGGAAACCTCCGTCCCCGAGTACTTGGCAAAGAGCACCTTGTCGTCCACGCGCAGCTTGATCTCCTCGTCGTCGCCAACTGCAATCACCAGCCCTATTTGCGGCTTTTCCTTGGCAGTTTCTGGCAGATATAAGCCGCTGCTTGTGCGATCCTCCTGCTCCATTGGCTTGAGCAGTACACGCGCCCCCAGTGGTTCGATAGCGGGTTTGTTGCCATTTACGCTCATCATGCATCTCCTGATTTATCTCTGCAAACTTATGTTGCTATTTGATGCCCAGCAATTGATTGATCTTGGGACGGTCAAAACCGACGACAATTTTGCCGCCGATATCGATCACGGGCACGCCCTGTTGTCCCGAACGGCGCACCATATCGCGCGCCGCCGCTGCGTCCTTGCTCACATCTACATCCCGAAACTTGACGCCCTTCTGTCGGAAGTAGCTCTTGGCAGCGTTGCAAAAGGAGCAGGTGGGCGTTGAAAAGACGATAACTTTGGGTTGCACTTTTGTCTCGTTCATTGTCGATCCTTTCTATGATTCAGTTGTCTATCAGGTTTGATGCAATGCGAAAACAAAGGTTACAACGGGTTGTGCTCCAGGTTGGGTGCGTCCGTCGTACGCCATCGCTTTCGGCAGGACGGCGCTACGAATTGACGTTTGACAAATATCGTCCCACAGACGTATCATAAGAGAGCCGAAGTTTTGATCGATAGTAACAGAATACCCAGGAAATCGGATTCGGGCTTTCCAAAAGCCATTGGTTCGTTTCATCCACTCAATTCAGCACACGGAGGTTAAGACCTATGAGCTACAAACACTTGCGCATCTCAATGTGGATTGGCGTACTGGCGTTGCTGGCGCTGGTGCTTGGCGCCTGCACTGCTGTTGCGCCTGCGCCTGCCCAAGCGCCCGCTGCCGCCCCAACCGAAGCAGCCGCCGAAGCCCCGGCAGGCGATGCACCAACCGTTGCGCTTATCTACGGCGTGCGCGGCGACGGGTTCTATATCACGATGGAGGCCGGTGCGCGCGCCAAGGCAGCCGAGCTTGGCGTAAATTTCTTCGCCGACGGCCCGGCGCAGTTCCAACCTGCGTTGCAGGTGCCGATCCTCGACGCCGTTATCGCCCAACAGCCAGATGCGATTTGCATCGCCGCCACCGATCGCCAGGCGCTGATCGAGCCGATGCGCCGCGCGTATGATGCTGGCATCCACATGCTCAGCGTTGACACCTTCATCGGCGACACAGCCGGCGACTACACTGTGCCCGAATTAGATTGGATGCTCTCCTATATCGGCTCCGACAATGTGCAGGGCGGTGAAATCGGCTGCAGCGCGATCATCGAGGCTATGGGTGGCGAAGGCAAGTTCTACATCCAGGATGTCAGACCTGGCATCAGCACCACTGACCAACGTGTCGAGGGCTGCAAGAATGCTATCGAAGCCACAGGCGGCGCTGTTGAGCTGATCGGCCTGGACTACAACGATGACAATGCAGCCAAAGCCGCTGAGCAGACATCCGCCGTACTGGCAAGCAATCCAGACCTGGGCGGCATCTTCGGCACAAACCTGTTTAGCGCGCGCGGCGCAGCACAGGCTGTCGCTAACGCCGGGTTGACTGGGGTGGTAAAGGTCGCCAACTTTGATGCGCCGGAGGATGCGATCGTGGCGCTGCAGAATAATGTGGTGGATATCGTCATCGCTCAGCATCCTTATGAGATGGGCGAGAAATGTATTGAGTTCGCCTTGGCAGCAGTGAATGGCGATTTCGATTCGATTCCTAAGCGTTGGCCAACCGGTTATACGATTATCACCCGCGAGAACGTCGACACCGAGGAAGCACAGCAATCCATTTACAAGAGCGAGTAACCCTAATGTTGGCTGGGCAGCCATTCGTGGGTTGCCCAGCCTTTCAATTTCCCTGGCAACTCCACCTTCCACAGGCCACTCGATGCGCCTGTCACATTCGGACAACATAATCCATGGCAGTACAAACCAATCCAGCCCTTTCACGCCGGGCCTGGCTAGACACTATTAGCAGAATATGGGCCTGGCTTTTTTTGCTCGGCATGGTGATCTTTTTTTCGATTGCTGGCGATGGGTTTTTCACCCCGTTCAATATCCAGGCAATTCTGGCGAACATGGCAATTCTGACCATTATCGCCCTGGGTCAAACCTATGTGATCATTTCCGGCGGCATTGATCTCTCGGTCGGGTGGGTCATGGGAATGTCGGCGGTCATTTCCGCTACAGCGATGAACATGTGGCCCGAATCAACACCGCTCTGGATTATCGTGACGAGTGGGTTATTTGTCGGTCTCATTGCAGCTTGGATCGCTGGCCTCGTCAACGGTGTTTTGATTGCACGCCTGAATGTTCCACCGTTTATCGCCACACTTGGCATGTTTGGCATTGCGCGTGGAATTGGCTTCCTCCTTTCCGGTGGGATGCCAGTGCCGATTTACGTAAGAGGTCTCGGATTTCTTGGCAACGGTTTCCTGTTCTACTATCACCCCAATTTCGGCTGGTCGTTTCTGGCGCCGCCGCAGGGTCTCGCTCAGGCTGATCTCCGCAATTTGACCGGTTATTTCCCTTTCGTTGTGATCGCAATGCTGGCGCTGCTGTTTGTGGCGCACGTGGTTCTATCGCGCACGAAATTTGGCTTGCACACCTATGCGATTGGCGGCAACAAGGAAGCAGCGATGCGCGCCGGCATTCCTGTAGCGCGCCGCACAGTGGCGATCTACATGCTTTCGGCGACCTTTGCGGCGATCGCCGGGCTAATTTATAACATACGTTTCACCAACGGTGCAGCGAACGCGGGCGAGGCGATGTTGCTCGACACCGTGGCTGCAGTGGTGATCGGTGGCGCCTCGCTTTTTGGCGGCGCGGGCACGGTGATCGGAACATTGATCGGCGCACTGATCATCTCAGTGCTTGCCAACGGTCTGGTCATCATGCGCGTTAACCCTTTCTGGCAGTTCATTGCTGTCGGCATCGTCATCATTATAGCCGTCTTGATCGATCAGGCACGCGAACAGTTTGCACAAGAGTAGAGGGTGATTTCAATGAACGAGCAAAGCGTACGCGGCGAACCTGTTTTGCGCGCTGTAAACCTGGTGAAACGTTTTGGTGGACTGACCGCCGTCAACGATGTCAGCTTTGATCTACATTCTGGCGAGGTGGTGGCGCTTGCTGGCGACAATGGAGCGGGCAAATCAACCCTGATCAAGATGATCTCCGGCGTTTATCACCCTGATGGCGGTCACATCTATCTTGAGGGCAAAGAGATTACAATGGCGTCGCCGTTGGAGGCGCGTGGTCTCGGTATCGAGACCATTTATCAGGATTTAGCGCTGTGCGAAAACCTGGACGCCACTGTCAACATTTTCTTGGGACGAGAACCGACAAAACGCTTATTTGGCATCTTCAAACAGGTGGATCGCGCCCACATGCTCACCGAATCCACCAAGGTGCTTGATCGCCTGGACATTCATATTCCCAATTTGCGCAGGCCAATCCGTCAGATGTCCGGCGGACAGCGGCAGGCGGTCGCCATTGCACGCGCGTTATATTGGAACGCGCGGCTGGTGATCATGGACGAACCCACCGCTGCGCTCGGCGTGCCCGAACAGCGCAAGGTGCATGAACTGGTCGGTGCGCTTAAACGCCAGAACGTGCCGGTGATCATTATCAGCCACAATTTACAAGACATCTTTGCTGTGGCTGACCGTATCATCGTCATGCGCCGCGGGCTGAAAGTCGGCGACGTGCTCGCTTCTGAAGTGACCGACGATGATCTGGTGGCGATGATGGTCGGTTCGGCGTAGGTGGTCATCTCCGGCGCGCCTGCCTCACAATTCACGGATGTCGCGCCGGGGCAATAACCCACCAAGTTCTGGGACGCTCCCCAAATAAACCGCAAAAAACCAAAAGAACCAAAATTGCCGCTTGACATCTTTGCGCGCCTGTGATATGCTATCTGCACATTTGTCCATGTTTTGGTCAAATGTGCGGATGACTGTTTCATCACACACCCAAGCCAAATTGATAACAATCGATTCTTAGCCCTTCTTGATCGAGGTCTCTTGATGCAGACGACCCAATCTCGCTGGGAACGAAAGTGTAAGCGCGCACCGTTTTGGTCACCTGAATCGCCGCTCATCTGGATGGCGCCAGCCGTGCTGCTGCTGCTGCTCTATTCAATCTATCCACTGCTTTACAATATTTGGACCAGCTTTCATAAGTTCGACCCCATGATCCGCGACTTTGTGTGGGTGGGCGGCGAAAATTGGGCGACGCTTGTCACGGATGCACGCGCGTTCAACGCTGTTCGCGTCACATTGACCTACGGCGTGCTGGCGCTGTCGATCCAGTTGACGCTTGGACTGGGCATCGCCATGCTGCTCGACGCTGGCGTTTACGGGCGTGGGTTATGGCAGTCGCTGTTGATTCTACCGATGGTGACGCCGCCTGCCGTGGTGGGCTTGATCTTCCGCCTGCTCGAACACAGTGAGTTTGGCGTGATCTCGTGGATTCTCTACGGCGCCGGCATTATCAACAAACAGGAGCCACTGCTCGGCGGCAGCGGGCAAAATGCGCTCTTTGGCGTGTTGCTGGCTGACATCTGGCAATGGACGCCCTTCTGCATTCTGATCCTGCTGGCAGGGCTGAAGTCGCTGCCGATCGAGCCGCTTGAGGCGGCTGAAGTGGACGGCGCCAACGCCTGGCAGAAGTTCTGGCAGGTCAAGCTGCCGCTGCTGCGCAACGTGTTGGCGATCGTGATTCTCTTCCGCATCATCGACCTCTATCGTGTTTTCGATTACATCTACGTGATGACCAGCGGCGGACCTGGTCAACGCACGGAGACGATCAGCTACTACGCTTATCAGACCTATGTCTTCATCAACTGGGGGTACACCGCAACGTTGGGTGTAGCGATCCTGATTGTCATTTGGGTCTCGGCGTTTCTGTACACCCGTCTGTTTCATGTGGAGTGGTAGATTGAAGGAGCAACGCATCGTGGCAAGCGCATCCATACCGACATCGCCAACCTCCCATCGAGCGAACATCGACCGCCTGGCATGGCTGCGCGACGGGAAAATGTGGGTGCGCACCATCGTCACCGTGCTCATCGTCGGTCTTTTTATCTTTCCGATCTTTTTTTGGTTCCTGGCTTCCCTCAAGCCATTTGGATTGATCTTCACGCTGCCTCCGGTCTTCTTCTTTGAGCCGACCCTGACCTGGTACAGCGTTGTATTGGGCGGCGTCCCCTATAACCAGGTGATGCTCGATCTGACTGGCGCCTTGACCAGCACCGGCGGCGGCCTCTATTACTCAGTTCCTTACATCATCGCCAGCATGGTCGTTGCGACGGCAAGCACCGGCCTCGTCGTTCTCTTCGGCACGCCCGCTGCGTATGCGTTGAGCCGCTTTCCGATGCGCCGTCGCCATGACATTGCTTTTTGGATTCTCAGCACGCGCATGATGCCGGTGGTCGTGGTGGCGATGCCGTTCTTCCTGATGTACCGCTCGTTCGGCTGGATCGACACCTATCACGGCGTGATTTTGGTGCATACAGTGATCAATCTGCCGCTGGCGATCCTGTTGCTCAAGAGCTTCTTCGACGAGGTTCCTTTTGACCTGGATGAGGCAGCGATGGTCGACGGCGCCACGCGCTGGCAGGCATTCTACAAGGTGATCATCCACTACGTTTTGCCAGGCATGGCCGCTACTGCCATTCTCAGCTTCATCTTTTCCTGGAACGAGTTCCTGCTCACGCTTACGCTCACCCGCACCGCTGTGCGCACCATGCCAGTCGCCGCCTCAACCTTTGACACGGCGACCGGCGGCACCGAGTGGGGGTTTCTGGCGGCGCTTGGCACGTCGGCGATGGTTCCGGTGTTTATCTTCGTGTTGTTTGTCCAGCGCCATCTGGTGCGTGGGCTGACAATGGGCGCTGTAAAAGGTTGACATCCATCAGTCTCCTCGCATCGCTGCTGATGGTGACGCCAATTGCACAAAACAGGAGGAATGCCTATCGAATTAAGCATGACCTGTCAACCATTGTCTATCATTTCTGCTCCCAAGCCAATTGGGTTTCTTTGACTCAAGGAGGAATTCCATGAACGAGATCGATCGACAACAACGTCTCTGGATCGCCAAGCAGGCGGAGAAGGTGCGCAAGGGTCGCATGTCGCGGCGCGAGTTTATCCGCGCGGCGGCGTTAGCTGGCTTCGGCATCACCAGCATGCGCTATCTGAGCGGCTGCGCAGCGCCGACTGCGCCTGCACCCAGCGCTGCGCAGGTTGCTGCCACCGTCGGCCCGCAGTCGGCGGTGGAGCCGACCTCCGATGTCGGCAAGTGGCTGCGCGACGTTGGCGGGCAGTTCCGCGGCACGACGCTGCGCGTGGTCAGCGAATCGACGCCCCCCAGCCGCGCCATCAGCCAGATCATGCAAGAGGAGTTTATCCCACTCACCGGCATCAATGTAGAATGGGAACAGCTTCCGCTCGATCAGGTGCTGGCGAAGATTAGCCAGGACACCGCCGGCGGTCTGGGTCAGAATGACATCTACTACTGGGATCAGGCGTGGATCGGTCGCTTTGTCAACGACGGCGTCGACCCGCAGGAACTGCTCCAAAAGAGCGACCTTGCCATGCCTGGCTGGGATTTCGATGACTTCCTGCCGCCGCTCGTGGAAAACATTTCGACCTACAAAGGCAGACTGGCGTCGATTCCCTACGACATCCCTATTTTCATCATGATGTACCGCAAAGACATCTTCGAGGAGCTTGGCTTGAACGTGCCGACCACGATGGACGAATACCTGGAGGTGGTGCGCGCCATCAACGAAGCCAAGGTGGGCGAGGGCGTCTACGGCACCACTGGCCAGTGGAAGTCGGGCCACTATGCGCTGGAATGCAACTGGACTTGCTGGCACTGGGCGCACGGCGCATCGATCTTTGGCGCTGACGAAGTCGCCAACCTGAACGACGAGCGCGGCATCGCCGCCGCCAACTACATGCTCGAACTGGGCAAGAATATGCCGCCAGGCGCCACCACCTGGGACTGGTCAGGCGAAGGCGACAGCTTCACGCAGGGTCTGGCGGGCATCTACATCTCCTGGGGCGAGTTCTTCCCTGGCTTCGATGACCCGGCGAAATCCAAGATCGTCGGTCTGGCGGAGGCGGCGCCCTGTCCACAGGAGATTGCGCTGCGCGCCAAAGCCGAGTGTGGCTTCGACGAGACGCCCGGCATTTCGCACCAGGGCGGCTCCAGCCTGGCGATCTCCAAGTTCAGCAAGAACATCGACCCGGCGTGGGTTTTCCTGCAGTGGGCGACCAGCCCCGACATCACCGTGCGCGCCAGCATCCTGGGCGGCGGCGCCTCCCCCACCCGCAAGAGCACGTTCACCGACCCGCGCACGCTGGAGTTCAACAAGGTTGTCGCCGGCACCACCCGCCACTTCGGTGTGACGCTCGACGCCATCGAGAACCGCATGGGCACTGAGCCGCACCATCCGGCGTGGGCTGCGCTGTCGGTCGATAGCTTTGCCGTTGAGCTAGGCAAGATGACCACAGGTCAACAGGATGTGAAGACGACGCTCGACAACATGAAAGCCGCCGCTGACAAGGCTGTGGCGTGGAGCAAGCAGTATAGCTACGCTTGATTCGCTTCGTTCACCTTGCGGGAAGCCTCCCAGTGCGTGGCTTCTCGCAAGGTGGATGACATGAAGGAAAACCAACATGCGCGGACAGGTGGCAATCGTCACCGGCGGCGGGCAAGGATTGGGGCAGGCGATC
Organism: uncultured Caldilinea sp.; assembly: GCA_937981885.1. Lineage (GTDB taxonomy): Bacteria > Chloroflexota > Anaerolineae > Caldilineales > Caldilineaceae > Caldilinea. Next base: position 43,145 of record CALJMI010000059.1, on the reverse strand, counting down.
AGCCAGCGGCTGGCGGAGGCGGGCGCACATGTCGTCGTCGCCGACCGCAATGAGGCTGCTGCCGTCGCCGCCGCCCAATCTATCGAGTCGGCGACCGGCGTCAGGGCGCTCGCTGTCTACGCCGATGTCACCGTTGAAGCCGATGTGGCAGCGATGGTGGCGCAGGCGCAGGCAGCCTTTGAGCGCATCGATCTGCTCGTCGCCAATGCTGGCATCGTCATCGCAGGCGAAGCCGTCAACTTGCGTGGCGACGACTTCCGCCGCGTGCTCGATGTCAACCTGACCGGCTATTTCCTGTGCGCCAAACACGTTGCGCCGGTGATGAAAGCGCAGCGCAGCGGCGTGATCATCCAGATCAACTCGATCTCCGGCAAGCGCGGCAGTTTTGGCAACGGCGCCTATTGCGCCAGCAAAGCCGCCGGCATCGGTCTGACGCAGAGCCTGGCGTTTGAGCTGGCGGAGTATGGCATTCGCGTCAACGCCATCTGTCCGGGTCATCTACTCGACTCGCCGCTGTGGGTCGGATCGCTCTACAAGCAATACGCTGCGCGTTTTCGCATCAGCGAGGCCGAGGTGCGCCAGAAATATATCGACGCCGTGCCGATGCGCCGTCCTTGCACCTATGACGACGTGTGCAATCTGTTGCTCTTTCTGGCGTCGGATCAAGCCAGTTATATGACCGGACAGGCGCTCAATGTCACCGGCGGTCAGGAGATGAGATAAGGGGCGGGTTACGAGTTGCGAGGGGCGAGGGGTGCACAACTCGTCGCCATCTCGCAGTTGCAATCTGTATCAGGCGGTTTATCAGGAGCGAGAAAGAAGGGGGCAAGGATGGGGTGTTCCCGCTCGCCCCTCCCTAATTACAGACGAAAGTGCAGCGATGAACAAGAACACCAGCAACCAACCGTTGGTCATCGGCATCGACAGCAGCACGACAGCGTGCAAGGCGATTGTCTGGGACAAACAGGGACGCGCTGTCGCTGAAGGGCGCGCCAGTTACGCCCTGCTCCAGCCGGAGCCATCGTGGCACGAGCAGAACGCCGAGGATTGGTGGGCAGGGGCGTGCAAGGCGCTGCGCGAGTGCACCAGCCAGGTAGACGCCCGGCAGATCGAGGCAATCTGCATCACCCACCAGCGCGAATCGTTCGTGCCTGTCGACAATGAGGGCCGGCCCCTGCGCAACGCCATTCTCTGGTCCGATGAACGCAGCCGCGTACAGGTCACTGAGCTGGAGGAGCGCTTTGGGCGCGACGAGCTGCACTGGCTCACCGGCAAGCCGCCGTCGATGACGCAGTCGCTGCCCAAAATCCTGTGGCTGCTCGAACATGAGCCGGACACCGTGCTGCGCGCACACAAACTCTGCGATGTGCACGCCTTCCTGGTGCATCGCATGACAGGTCATTTTCGCACCGGGCTGCCCAACGCCGACCCCATGGGTCTGGTCGATCTCATCAACCGCTGCTGGGCGCGTGATTTGATCGAGGCGTTAGGACTCCAGATCGACCAATTCTCTGACCTGTACGAGCCGGGCGCCGTGATCGGTCGCCTCACGGCCGAAGCGGCACGCGCCACCGGACTGCCCACCGGACTGCCCGTTGTCGCTGGTGCAGGCGACGGACATTGCGCCGGGCTGGGCGCCAACGCCACCGTGCCTGGGCGCGCCTACCTCAACCTGGGCACGGCTGTGGTCAGCGGCGTGATCAGCGCCGACTATCCGTGCGACCGCGCGTTCCGCACCCTGCTGGCGCCGGTTCCAGGCTACTACTTTGCCGAACATGTCCTGCGCGGCGGCGTCTTCACCATCGGCTGGTTCGTCGACAAATTCGCCGCCGATCTACGCAACACCTGGTTGCCGCTCAGCCCGGAAGAGATACTCGAAGCCGCCGCCGCCAAATTGCCGCCGGGCGCAGGCGGGCTGATGCTCGTCCCCTACTGGAACAATGTCATGAATCCCTACTGGGACCCGGCGGCGTCGGGCATCGTGATCGGTTGGACGGGCGCACACGGACGTGAGCACCTGTACCGCGCCATTTTGGAAGGCATCGCCTACGAGCAGCGGCTGGTCGGTGACGCGATGATGGACGCCGTTGGGCAGCGCTTCAGCGAATATGTGACGATGGGCGGCGGCAGCCGCAGTCGGCTCTGGTGCCAGATCATGGCGGATGTGACCGGCATCCCGGTGTTGCGTTCCACCACGACCGAGGCAACCTGTCTGGGCGCTGGCATTCTGGCGGCGGCGGCCGTCGGCTGGTATCCGGATGTCCGTGCCGCCGCCGATGCCATGACCGCCACCACCGATCGCTTCATGTCTGATCCAGAAACGCAGGCGCACTACGACCAGCTCTACCGTCAGGTCTATCAGCCGCTCTTTCCGGCGGTGCAACCGCTGGTCGACCGGCTGACTGTACTTTCTGCTGAAGTATGAATTATGAACTGTGAAGGTTGACATGCGGGCAGCGATCCATCAACATTCGCCCAATCCGTAACATCCGTGATCGATTGAAGCGTATCTGAAAGCGACGGCGGTCTGTTCGATGAAGCAGCTTTCTTGTCCAGCTACCGGTGTCATTGAGGTCGTGGAAGTTCCTTCGCCAACGATTGGTGCAGGTGAAGTGCTTGTCCGCATGAATGTTTGTGGGATCTGCGGCACCGATCTGATGAAGGTCTACACGCCGGATGTTGCCAAGCCGGTGCAGTTGGGGCACGAAGTGGTCGGCGTGGTCGAGGCGGTGGGCGACGGCGTGACGCAGGTTGCGCCTGGGCAGCGCGTCGCCTTTGCGCATCACGTGCCCGACTTCAGCTCGCACTACACGCGCCGCGGCAGTGCACCAATGGATCCGCACTTCAAGCGCACCAACATCGATCCGGGCGGCTTTGCCGAGCTGATCCGCGTGCCGGCGCTGCACGTCGAGCACACATTGCAGCTGCTGCCCGACGACATGCCTGACATGCGCGCAGTCTTTATGGAGCCGTTGGCGTGCTGTCTGCGTGCGCTCGACCGGGTGTCGCTGCTTGAAGGCGATGCAGCGCTGATCGTCGGCGTGGGCGCAGTGGGTCTGCTCTTTGCGCCGCTGCTGGCAGACCGCAGCGTGACAACCTTCGCCGTCGATGTGCGCCAGGAGCGGCTCAATCTGGCGGTGCAGTGGGGCGCGGTGCGCAGTTTTCTTGCCAGCGATGCGGATTGCGCGACCGCCCTGCGTAAACAGACCGGCGGGCGCGGCGTCGACCTCGTGCTGCTCACCGTCCTGACCCGCGCCACGCTCGACCTGGCGATGGCGGCGGTGCGCGATGGCGGCGTCATCTTGCTCTTTGGCGCCAAGCCGGAAACAATATTGCCGCTCAACGGGTGGGAGGTGTGGCGGCGCGAGCTCAACATCGTCAGCAGTTATTCGGCGACGCCCGATCTACTGCCGCGCGCGCTGGCAATTCTGCGCCGTCCGGGCTACACTTTGGAGAACACAATCAGCCATGTGTTACCCCTGAGCAAGGGAGCACAGGCTTTTCGCATTGCGCATGAAGGACTGGCATCGAAAGTGGTGATTACTCGTGGCTAACCATACGAACCAAACCGGCGAAGAAATCCGCGGCGATCGCACCGAACTGCTCGTAACGGTCGCCAGCCTTTATTACGAACTGGGGCAAAACCAACAGCAGATCGCTGACCGGTTGGAAACATCACGCTCCAGCGTCTCGCGCATGATCAAAGAAGCGCGTGATCTCGGCATCGTCGAGATTCGCATCCACCGCCCAATGAACCGCGCCTATGCGCTGGAGCAGGCGCTGATCGACCGCTTTGGTCTCAGTGATGCTTATGTCCTGTTAACTACCCCGGAACAGCGTGACGAAGAACGTCTGGTCGGTGTAGGACAGCTGGCTGCCAGCTATCTGGATCGCGTACTTGGCCTGCTGCCCGCACACGCCTGCATTGGCATTGCGTGGGGCACCGGCGTGCACGCCGCAGTCAGCGCGCTTGGTGAGGATCGTAACCAGCAGATTGACGTTGTACAGATTTTGGGCAGTCTAGGCGCAGCGAATCCGCTGATCGACGGGCCTGACCTGGCGCGCCTGCTTGCCGGCAAACTTGGCGGACGCTACTTCGATTTACACGCGCCGGCGCTTGTCGAACAGCCTGCATTACGCAACCTTCTTCTCAACGAGCCATCCATGCGTGAAGTATTGGAGCGTGCACGATCGGTGGCGCTTGCCATCACTGGCATCGGCACCGTGCAGGAAGAAGCTGCCAGCTTTCTGCGCGCCGGTCACCTCAGCCCGGAGGCGCTCGCCGACTTGCGTCGTCAGGGTGTTGTCGGTGAAACGTGCGGGCGCTTTTTCGATATTCATGGCCGCTTCGAGCAATTCGCCATCAACGAGCGCGTTATCGGCATCGACCTGCCCGATTTGCGACAGATTCCGCGCGTGATCGCCGTGGCGCGCGGCTTGCCAAAAGCGATGTCGATCCTGGGCGCGCTGCATGGACGCTATCTCACCGTGCTCGCCACCGATGATGAGACAGCGCAGGCCGTGCTGGAATTGGCGGAAAAGAATTAGTGTACTGCGTGTTGCGTGTTGCGTACAGTCAGCAGCGCCACACGCCCACGCAACACGCAACACATAACCACCCTGCTTTTGCAGTCCAAATAGATAGGAGATTTTATGTCAAAAATTGTTGTTCTTGGCGCCGGGGTGATGGGCAGCGCATTTACAATGCCGCTGGCAGACAACGGGCATAGCATCAGTCTGGTTGGCACCCACCTCGACGCCGATATTATCGAAGAAATCCACGAATCACACGTGCATCCGCGTCTCAAGTCGCGGTTGCGCAACAGCGTCATTCCTTACACCTACGATCGGTTGGGCGAGGTGATTCACGACGCCGACCTGGTTGTAATCGGCGTCAACTCGCTCGGCATCGATTGGGCAGGCAAAATGTTGCGCCCAGTGTTGCCAGCAGGAACCCCACTGTTGTTTCTGACCAAGGGGCTTTCCGGTGAAGATGACCATCTCGATCTGTTGCCACATCGCCTGCGCAGACATCTGACGCCCGAACAACAGGCGCGCACGCCGTTGCTGGCGATCGGCGGCCCTTCGATTGCGGGTGAGCTGGCGGAAGGGCGCGACACCTGCGTCGTAGTGACCGGCGATGACGCCGCATTGCTCGAACGTGTGGCGTCGATGCTGCGCACGCGTTACTACCATGTCTGGCCCTCAACCGACATGGTCGGTGTGGAGACGTGCGTGGCGCTGAAGAACCTCTATGCGCTGGCGGTTGGCTGTGTGGGCGGGCTGTTGGCAAAGGCGGGCAAAGCTGGCAATGATGCCGTGATGCACAATCTGTCCGCGGCAATTTTTGCACAAGGGTTGTGGGAAACCGCCTACATGGTCGACTTTATGGGTGGTCAACGGCGCAGCGTCTTCACTCTGCCCGGCGCTGGCGATCTTTATGTGACAAGCATGGGCGGGCGCAACAGTCGCATGGGCTTATATCTTGGGCAGGGCACACCCTACTCTGTCGCCAAGCGCGAGTATATGCCCGATGACACCATCGAAGGCGCGCAATTGGCGCAAGCTATTGGCCCGACTATCGAAAAGATGATCGCACAATGTAAGCTGGATGCTACGATGCTGCCTTTGATGACAACAATGATCAATATCGTCTGCCACGACGCGCCTGTTGAGTTTCCGTGGGATGCGTTCTTCGCCGACGCAGTCTATGAAGAACGGAGATAGCAATGCGATTTGAATTTGCCACTGCACAACGCATTCTTTTTGGTGAAGGCGTACTGCAAGAAGTTGGCGCGTTGGCAGCTTCGATCGGTCGCCGCGCGCTCGTCGTCACTGGCTCGCACCCGGAGCGCGCGCGCCCGCTGCTCGACTTGCTCGACGCCGCCGACATGAGGACAAAAGTCTTTAGCATCGCCGGTGAGCCGACCATTGCCGACGCCGCCGCCGGGGTCAAGGTTGCATATGCCGCCGACGCTGAGCTGGTCATTGGCTTTGGCGGTGGCAGCGCCATCGACGCCGCCAAAGCCATCGCTGCCCTTGTCGCCAATCCCGGCGACATCTTCGACTATCTGGAGGTGATTGGCAAAGCGCAGCCACTCGTCAACCCGTCGCTGCCTGTGATCGCAATTCCCACCACATCAGGAACGGGCAGCGAGGTCACGCGTAACGCCGTGTTGTCCTCGCCGCAACATGGCGTCAAGGTCAGCGTGCGCAGCCCATCGATGTTGCCACGCGTGGCGCTGGTCGATCCGGAGTTGGCTTACAGTGCACCGCCAGCGATCACAGCCGCCACTGGCATGGATGCGCTGACGCAGTTGCTCGAACCGTTTGTGTCGAACCGCGCCAATCCGCTGACCGACGCCGTCTGTCGCGAAGGGCTACGCCATGCAGCGCGCTCGCTTTCAGCAGCCGTTCGGCACGGTGACGACAAGATGGCGCGACGGGATATGGCGTTCGCCAGTCTGTGCGGTGGGCTGGCGCTGGCGAACGCCGGGCTGGGCGCGGTGCATGGTTTTGCGGGGCCATTCGGCGGCATGTATCATGCCCCGCACGGGGCGGTCTGCGCAGCGCTGCTGCCCGAGGTGTGCGCAGTCAATGTGCGCGCCCTGCGCCGCCGCGCACCGGACAGCCCGGCGCTGGCGCGCTTTGCCGAACTTGGCGCGCTGTTGACAGGCAGCCCTGAAGCCACCATCGAAGACACCATTGCCTGGCTACGCTCGCTGGTCACGGCGTTCGACATTCCGCCGCTGAGCGAGTACGGTTTTCAGCGCAGCGACGCTGCACTTGTCGTTGAGAAAGCGCGCGCGGCATCGAGCATGAAGGCCAACCCGATCGTGTTGACAGAGGACGAATTGACAGAGATTCTGCTGGCGGCGGCGTGAGGTCAAGCTGTTTAGCGCCATGTTGCTTGTGGGATAACATTGTTTTGTAGGTCATTGTCTCCGGCGTTGCGTTTTGCAATCTACGAATGTCGCGCCGGAGGCAAAAACTTGCAAACGTGAGGTGGGCCTTTCACCGATCACCAATTTTCGAGTTGACAGGTCGGTATGATTGTGCTACCATTCTGCACACCCGTTCACAATTAGAGAAAATGTGCGCAATTGACGAGCATCGCGTTTCGCCTGATAGCCCGCGTTCATGCTTGCTGAGCGACGGTCAGCAGCTTGAATGCAGACAGATTCTGCTTCAAACCATAAACGAGGTGAGAAAATGACGAATCCGCTTGAACGTTTCACCCTCACTGGCAAGCGCGCCCTGGTGACGGGCGGCTCGAAGGGCATCGGCGCCGAGGCGGCGATTGTGCTGGCGCAGGCGGGCGCAGATGTCGCCATCGCCGGTCGCGACCGTGAGGGCTTGCAGGCTACTGCAGCGCAAATTGAGGCGGCCAGGCGTCGCTGTGTGATGATCGAAGCTGACATGCGTACAACCGATGGCCCGCTGCACGCAGCGCAGGCGGCGCTCGATGCGTTCGGCGTGGTGGACATCCTCGTCAATAACGCTGGCATTGCGCGCATTGCCCCGATCCTCGATTCGTCGCTGGCGGATTGGGAAGAGACGATTGCCGTGAACCTGCGCGCGCCTTACCTCCTGGCGCAGGCGCTGGCGCCCAAAATGATCGAGCAGAAGCGCGGCAAAATCATCAACGTCTCGTCGCAGGCAGGCGTCGTCGCCATCGAAGGACATGCCTCCTATGCGGCGTCGAAGGGTGGCCTCAACATGCTCACGAAGGTAATGGCATTGGAATGGGGACTGCACAACATCCAGGTCAACGCCGTGGCGCCGACTGTGATCCTGACGCCGATGGGCACGCAGGTGTGGGGCGACCCGGAAAAAGCTGCGCCGATGCTGGCGAAGATTCCGCTGCGTCGCTTCGGCCAGCCAGTGGAAGTCGCCGACTTGATTCTCTTCCTGGCATCGTCAGCGTCCGACCTGATCACGGGCGAAACGATCTTGATCGACGGCGGGTATACGGCGATATAGCGTGTTGCGTGTTTCGTGTTGCGCCTGAACATACGCAGCACGCAACACGCAGCACGAAACACGCAACACGCAACACGAAACACGCAACATGTCTCACATTTTTGTGTTCTTTGTAGCGTCGCCATCGATCGGCGTTGCAGGGCAATAGATGGTTGTCAACCCAATTTAAAGGAGGTCCCAAATGTCTGAAAGTGTAGCATCCAAACCGTTCTCACGGCGTTCGCTGCTCAAAGGTATGGCTGCGATGAGCGTGGCTGCAGTTGCGGTGAATGCGTTGGCGGCGTGTGCGCCTGCCGGTGCGCCAGCGGGCGGCGGTGCACCGGCAGCCAGCGGCGCCAGCCCCTTGCAGGGCACAGTCGGCGATGAGATGCGCGGCAAAAGCCTGGAATTGAGCCTGGCTGTGATCGCCGGGTGGCCCCCCAGCCAGTTGCCGATCGAGATGTTCCCTGCCTTTGCAGCGATGGCAAAGGAAAAGTATGGCTACGACGTGACGGTGCGCAAGACCGAAGCTCCCTTTGCTGCGTTGTTCCAGCGCGTCGCCCCAACCCTTGCCGCCAAGTCGCAGGAGTTCAACCTGATCGTCTCCGACAGCCAGTGGCTGGGCGCGCTGGCGGAGCCGGGTTGGATCGTCAAGGCGGACGATGTCTACGCGCTGAATCCGGAGCTTGACCTCGAACCCTTCTCTAGCCTGGTCGTTGAAACCTATCAGGTCTACCCCGACGGGTCGGGACAGCGCTGGGGCTTCCCGCAGATGCCAGACACCCAGGGCTTGTTCATCCGCAAGGACCTGATTGAAGACCCGGCGGAGCAGGCAGCCTTCGAAGCCAAATATGGCAAAAAGCTGCCGACCACCTATGATGAGTTTGCCGAGCTGACCATCCAGGAATACGAGCCGATCTTCGAGTTCTTCAATCGCCCTGAGCAAGATTTCTACGGCACGGCGGCGCAATATAGCAAGGAATATGACTTCTTCTCCTGCGCCTACCATCCCTACGTCTATGCCACCGGCGGCGACATTTGGGATCCAGCGACCGGCAACGTTGTGGGTGTGCTCAACACCGACGCCAACGCCGCCCAGCTCGAATACTTCCGCTCACTGCAGAAGTACATGCCGCCCGGCGCGCCGGACTTCACCATTGGCTCGATGATCGACCTCTTCACGCAGGGGAAGGTCTTCTCAGCGTTCAACTGGCTGGCGGTCGGTCTCTTCATGATTCCGCCGGAGTTGGAAGGCAAGGTGATGGCGGTGCCGCATCCGAAGTTTATCTTCCCGGACGGCGAGAAGAAGGTGATCGGCGCCATGGGTGGTCAGCCGTGGGTGATCAACGCCTTCAACGACAACGATCACATGCGCGTCTGCATCGACTTCCTCAAGTGGTGGTATCAGGACGACACGCAGGCCGAGTTCGTGTCGAAGGGTGGTCTGCCGTGGAGCAAGAAGGGCGTCGAGGCGGAAGGCTTCGAGGACTTGAAGCCCTACACCCGTGCGTTCAAATATATGCTCGAAGAGGGCCGCTCGCGCGACTTCTGGCACCTGCCCGAATACGCCGAGTTGCTGGCGATTCAGCAGGAGGCGTACAGCGCCTATGCGTCGGGGCAGGTCAACGATCCGAAGCTGGTGCTCGACTACATCGCCGGTCGCCAGCAGCAGATTCTCTTCGACAAAGGTCGCACGAAGACTGCGCCGCCGCAGGAGCTGTTGAACCTGACGCTAGGCTAACCCTGGTCGCTAACCCAGGCAGGTGTATCACCCAACCTTCCAGGAAGCTGCACGCTTCCTGGAAGGTCAGCATCGACTTCATAGAGCAGACTGCATGAGTTCAGCCAACATTGCTCAATCTAACGAACAGATTGTCGCTCACGGACGTCGCGGTCCGCTGCGCGTTTTCGAGGAGTCGCGGTTCTTTTCGCTCACGCTGCTCCTGCCGATCTTGATCTTCTTTGTGGCGCTCAACGTCATTCCCACGATGTGGATGATCGGGATGAGCTTCTACAATTACTCGCTCATGTCGCCAGCGCCGCCTAATTTCATCGGAATCGACAACTATACTCGCATCTACAACGACGCCGATCTGTGGTCGGCGTTTGGGCGCACATTCGTCTTCGTTGTGCTGGCGGTGAGCATTGAGACGACGCTTGGCATCCTGCTCGGCTTCCTCTTCTGGGGCAGCAACGAGATGCCGGGCCGCCGGCTGGCGTTGACGTTGCTCTTCGTGCCGATGGTGGTGACGCCGGTGGCGTCGGGGCTGTTCTGGCGCCTCATCTACGAGCCGACCTTTGGCGTCGCCAACTACCTGCTGCAGCAATTGATTGGCGTGAAGATCGACTTTCTGACCAACGTCAATTGGGCGTTCGGCGCCGTGCTCTTTGTTGACATTTGGATGTGGACGCCCTTTATGATCTTGATGACGCTGGCGGCGCTGGGTTCGGTGCCCAAAGCGGAACTGGAAGCCGCCGAAGTTGATCGGCTCTCGATTGGGCAGCGGCTGTGGCACGTGATCTGGCCGCACGGCAAGTTCATCTTGATGTTGGGCATCCTGCTGCGCACCATCGACGCCTACAAGACGACCGATCTGGTCTTCTTGATGACCAACGGCGGCCCCGGCAACATCACCGAATTGATCGCACTCAAGCTCTACCGCTACGCCTTTGCCAGCCTCAACATCGGCTTTTCATCGGCGCTGGCGGTGATTTTGCTGCTGATCGCCATTGCGTTTACTTCTGTTTATCTGTGGGTGCTGAATCTGCGCCGTTACCGCGAGGGAGCATAAGATGCAACAATCGCGTGCCCGCACGACGCTTTATTACCTGATTTTGTGGCTGGTGGCGATCCTCTTTTTTCTACCGGTCTTCTGGATTTTGATGGCTTCGTTCAAGACGCCGAATGACATCCTCGCCGTGCCGCCGAAATTTGTCTTCCAGCCGACGCTGGACAACATCATCTCGATGCTGTCGCGCCCGAACACTGTTCCCTATTTCATCAACAGCCTGTTTCTGTCGATTACATCGGTGAGTCTGGCGATCGTCGTTTCTTTTCTGGCCGCATATGCGCTCTCTCGCTACAAGTTCCGCGCCACCAACTTTCTGATGTTCTTGATTCTATCGACGCGCATGGTGCCCGCCGCCGCCTTTGTCGTGCCGATCTTCCAAATGTACAACGCGTTTCAGTGGCGCAACCAGTTCGGCGTGCTGATGCTCTACACGATGTTCAGCATCCCCTTTTCCTTGTGGATTCTCAAAGGCTTCATCGATGGCGTCTCGCAGCGTTACGATGAGACTGGCTTTGTCAACGGCGCGTCACGGCTGCATGTCATGTTTCGCGTCGTGCTGCCCCAGGTGCGCCCCGGACTGATCGCCGCTTTCATCTTCAACCTGATCTTCGTCTGGAATGAGTTCTTGCTCAACTTCATTCTCGGTGGGCCAGGCACACAGATGATTCCTTATGCACTGGCAGTGGGGCTGGTCAATGCCGGCGGCAACGTCGATTGGGCCTTCGTCGCCTCATTGTCGACCGGCTACGTCCTCTTGCCGACGATCATGATCTTCCTCTTCCAAAAATATCTGCTGGTCGGCATGACCTTCGGCACCGTCCGCGGCGAGGTGTAACATGAACGTGACCAAACGGCCCTTTGCTGCAACACTGCAAGCGGTGCTCGTCGTCTGGATGTTGGCAAGCATCGTGCTGCTTGGGCAACAGGCGAGTATGCAGCTCTATCAGATTGGTTTGGTGTCGCTGGTGGCTTCCGCTATCAGCCAGATCGCTGTAGGCAACATTCCGCCCACCGCCAATTTCAGGCGTTCGGCGTTGCTCTACGTCTGGTTCATCTTTCTTGTCGCTCTCATCTTCGCCGTGAGCATTGCCTTGGCGCCGTGGCTGGCGTCGCTGGGTCGTTGACGGCGCCAACAGAAACGACACTTGCATGATTGCCGTCGAATTACACCATCTCGCCAAACGCTATGGCCGCAACCAGATTCTGCGCGATGTCAACCTGAGCGTGGAATCCGGCGAATTCACGGTCGTGTTTGGGTTGCCAGCTTCGGGCAAGTCGGTGCTCGTACGCCTTCTCACAGGCTTGGAAACGCCGGATCAGGGCAGTGTGATGCTGCGCGGCCTCGATGTCACGCGCCTTTCTGCCGGCGAACGCAATATCGGTTACGTGCCGCAGTCGTTTGCGCTTTACCCGCATTTCACCGTGCGTCAAAACATCTCCTACCCGCTCGATCTGGCGCGTGTGTCCAAAGCTGAAATTGAACCGGAGATTCAGCGCGTCGCCAGTCTGCTCGGCATTCAGGAGTTGCTTGATCGTAAGCCCGACCAGTTGAGCGGCGGTCAGAAACAGCGCGTGGCCATCGCGCGCGGCCTGATCAAGCGCACCGACATCTACGTGCTCGACGATCCGTTGGTCGGCCTCGACTTCAAGCTGCGTGAACGCCTGATCGACGATCTCAAACGCACGCAAGAGATGCTCAAAGTGACCTTCATCTACACGACCTCCGACGCCGTGGAGTCGCTGATGCTGGCAAGCAAGATCGCCGTGCTGGATGCAGGCGAAATCATTGAAATTGGGGCGCCGGAGGCGTTGTACGCCAATCCGCAGCGCACCCAGACCATGCACCATGTTGCTTTTCCGCAGGCGAATCTGGTCAGCGGCATCCTACGCCAGCAAAGCGGCGTCCAGATCATCGAAACGTCAGCGTTCCACACGGGTTTCGTCAGCGAACAGCCGGGTCAGCCCGGCGCTGAAGTGCAGATCGGCATCCGTCCCGAGCATATCCGCATCGGACAGCCGCCCAGCTCTGGCTGGCTGACGCATAGCGCCAAAGTGCTGCTGCGCGAAGACCTGGGCGGCGAAGAGATCGTCTACCTGGATGTGGCAGGTCTTGTCCTGACAACTGTGGTGCGCAGTGACGACCAAACGCAGCAGCACGTGGAGATCGACCAGTCGGTTGAGATCAGCGTCCAGCCGCACCACATGATCGTCTTTCAAGCGGGCCGTCGCATCGGCGTGTGCAAAGGATCGGAGTGAGCTGTGCTTGACATACGCACCGACAACCTGCGCAAACAATTTGGCGCGGTCGTGGCCGTCGATGACTTAACTATCACTTTTCCGGCCGGCACAACGACCTGTCTGCTCGGCCCTTCAGGCTGTGGCAAGACAACGTTGATGCGTATGATCGCCGGACTGGAAACGCCTACGCACGGCGAAATCTATTTCGGCGACCAGCGCGTCACCAGGCTCTCGACGCGCGCTCGCAACATCGGCATGGTTTTTCAGTACCCGGTCGTCTATCGCGGCAGCGATGTGCGCGCCAACATCGAGCTGCCGCTGCGCGCCGAAAAGCTGAGCAAGGCTGAACGCACGCGCCGCGTCGACGAAGTGCTCGATCTGCTTGAGATGCGTCACGCCGCCGACGCCGATATCGACGCGCTCGACAACGGCACGCGGCAGAAAGTGGCCGTCGCCCGCGCTGTGGCGCGCCAGCCCAAGATCATCCTTTTCGACGAGCCGATCACCAACGTCGACATCTCCTCCAAGCTACAACTCAAACGCGCGCTCAAGGAACTGGTGACGCGGCTCAACCAGACGATCATCTACGTCACCCACGACCAGACCGAGGCAATGACCCTGGCTGACCAGATCGCGTTGATGAAAGATGGGCGCATCGTCCAGTACGCGACGCCCCGCGAACTGTATGATCGCCCCAACGATGTCTTTGGCGGCTGGTTCTTGGGCAATCCTGGCATGAACTTTGTGGAAAACTTTGCGCGCACCATCGGCAGCGACGGCATTGTGAACAGCCCGCTGTTTGCCGCGCCCGTGCGCCTGAGCGGGCACGGCAGCGAGCAGCTTATCCTGGGCATTCGACCGGAACATGTGCGCGTCTATCCGGCTGCGCACGCAGAGGCTGTACCAGCGCGCGTCGTCAATCGCGCCATCGTCGTCGGCGGGCAGTATCTGGTCACTTTGCAGGCTGGCGACGCCACGCTCAAAGCCAAAGTCGCTGCCGAAACCGGACGCGCGCTCGGCGAAGCGGCATGGATGCACTTGCCGCTGGAACGCATCACCCTGTTCGGCGCCGACGGCCACAAACCAGACATTGCGCTGCAAGCCATCAACCCAGCCACCCGCTAGCCGATCGCTCAGCGGTGGAACATACTCAATCTTGACGGAGCCTGCCATGAAAAAACTGATCAACGCCATCGACGCCGTCATCACCGAGCAAATGGAGGGCATGGCGCTCGCCCACGCCGGTCTGTTGCGCATCAATCTGGACCCCAAATTCATCGTGCGCGCCGACGCGCCGATTGCCAGCAAAGTTGCGCTGGTCTCCGGCGGCGGCAGCGGGCATGAGCCGCTGCACGGCGGTTTTGTCGGCATGGGGATGCTCACCGGTGCGTGTCCGGGCGAAGTCTTCACCTCACCTACGCCCGATCAGATGGTTGCCTGTGGGCTGGAAGTGAACAGCGGCGCCGGCGTGCTGTTGATCGTCAAGAACTACACCGGCGATGTGCTCAGCTTCGAGACGGCGGCGGAGCTGTTGCATAGCGATGGCGTGCCGGTGCGCACCGTCCTGGTGGATGACGATGTGGCCGTGAAAGACAGCCTCTACACCGCCGGGCGACGCGGCGTCGGCGGTACGGTGATCGTGGAGAAGATCGCCGGCGCAGCCGCAGAAGCTGGCTACGACCTGGCGCAGACGGCGGCGTTGGCGCAGCGCGTCAGCATCAATTCGCGTTCGATGGGCATGGCGCTCACCTCGTGCACCACGCCAGCGGCGGGCAAACCCACCTTCGACCTCGGCGACGATGAGATCGAGATCGGCATCGGCATTCACGGCGAACCAGGACAGCGCCGCATTCCGATCACCGACGCCGACGCCATCACCACGCTGCTTGCCGACGAGATTCTCAACGACGGCGCCTACACGCGCACGGTGCGCAGCTTCGATCCCGACGCCGGCGACTGGGTCGAACAGCGCCTGACCAGCGCACCCTTCCAGCCTGGCGATCGTGTCATTGCCCTCGTCAACAGCATGGGCGGCACGCCGATTTCCGAGTTATACACGGTCTATCGTAAACTGGCGCACATCTGCCAGGCGCGCAACATCACAATTGCGCGCAGCCTGGTCGGCGCCTACATCACTTCGCTGGAGATGCAGGGCTGCTCGATCACGCTGACGCGCGCCGATGACGAGATGCTGCGCCTGTGGGATGCGCCGGTGCACACACCGGCGCTGCGCTGGGGCGTATAGGGAGTAGAGACGCGTCGCACGAGGTAGAACGCTGCTTTGCGTCTCTGTACGATTGTGTCAAGGTTGTGATGGCTTTGCCAACAGATTCTTATCGATTTCTAGGTTGTCACGTGAGATTGTTCGCTATCTTCCCGGAAGCTTCAAAGCTTCCGGGAAGATAAACAGTCAACCTAGTGGTCAGTAGCAGCGCCAGGAGGGTTTCCAGATTGGATAGAGATCAAGTCATCGCACTGTTACGGCAACATCTGCCGTCTCTTGCTGCCCAATATGGCGTCAAGCGCATCGGTTTGTTTGGATCGTTTGTCAAAGGGCTGCCTGATAGCAGCAGCGACATCGATCTTGTCGTCGAATTTGAGCGACCGATTGGATTCAAGTTTGTCGAACTGGCGGAATACCTTGAGCTACTGCTGGGACGGCGGGTCGATCTCCTGACGCCCGAAGGTATACGCGGGATCAGGATTTCCTGGATCGCCAGGGACATTGAGCAGAGCATTGTCCATGTCTAGCCGCAGTGACAAGGAATTCCTGAGCGATATTCAGGAAGCCATTCAACGGATTCAAGTCTACACGGCTGGCATGAGCTATGATGCATTCCTCGCTGACACAAAAACTCAGGATGCAGTCATTCGAAATCTGGAGATCATTGGTGAAGCAACAAAAGGACTGTCTGACCAGATTCGTGAGAGGTACACTGCTGTGCCCTGGAAGAACATGGCTGGAGCACGCGACAGACTGATTCACCATTACTTTGGCGTCAATCTCGATGTGATTTGGGGAATTGTCACGCTCGAAATGAGCGACCTCGCTGCACAGCTTACTCAAATTCTGAAAGATGATTTGTCCCAGGGAGTTGACAAAGAGAATGATCACAGCAACGACAGTTGAAGCATGGTTGCAACGCGCCGCCGCTGTGCTGGATGAAAATAAGACTTACCTCACCGACCTGGATGCTGCGATCGGCGACGCCGACCATGGCGTCAACATTGCGCGCGGCTTTGGCGCGGTCGTGCAGAAGCTGGCGACGCAGCCAGGGCAGCCGCTCGGCGCGCTCTTCAAGACGGCAGGCATGACGCTGATGTCCACGGTGGGCGGCGCCAGCGGCATGTTGTACGGCAACTTCTTTCTCAAGGCGGCGGGCGTCGCCGGCGATCGCCAAACATTGACCGACGCAGAGCTGCTCGCCGTGCTCGAAGCCGGGCGCGATGGCATCGTCCAGCGCGGGCGCGCCGAACCGGGTGACAAGACGATGATCGACGCCTGGATGCCGGCGTTGACGGCCCTGCGCGCCGGGCTGGAAACGGGGCAGCCGCTCGCCGCCGCCCTGGATGCCTGCGCCGTTGCCGCAGAAGCAGGGATGCGCGCCACGATCCCGTTGCAAGCACGCAAGGGGCGCGCCAGCTATCTGGGCGAACGCAGCATCGGTCATCAAGACCCCGGCGCCACTTCCACCCATCTGATCCTGCGCGCGCTCGCAGACACAGCCGCCGACAAGGACGCCTGATTGCCCATGATTGGTCTGGTTATCGTTACCCATAGCGCCCGTCTGGCAGAGGGCGTGCTCGAACTGGTCGAGCAGATGGTGCAGGGCGGCGCGCCGCTGGCTGCCGCCGGCGGCACTGACATCCCTGAAGCGCCGATCGGCACCGACCCGGCAAAGGTGGCGGCGGCGATTGAATCCCTGTTTAGCCGCGAAGATGTAAGCGATGTGCTGGTGTTGATGGATTTGGGCAGCGCTATCATGAGCGCCGAAGCTGCATTCGATCTGTTGCCCGACGACCTGCGCCCGCGCGTCCATCTTTGCGAGGCGCCGATTGTTGAAGGGACTCTGGCTGCGGCAGTGCGCGCCAGAATCGGCGGGACGCTGGCGCAGGTGTATGCAGATGCGCGCAGCGCATTGCAAGCTAAAATTGACCAGCTTACGACGTGGCAGCAAATTTCGCCAGCAGCAGCGCCTTCATCAGAGGCAGTTGCACGACATGCCGGTGATGTGGCAACGGCTGAGTTGACGATCATCGTTCCCAACCGGCTGGGATTGCACGCTCGCCCGGCTGCACGTCTGGTAAGCCTGGTTGCGCAATATGATGCTCAGGTTACGCTCACGCACAATGGGCGCACGTCGCCGGCCACCAGCCTGAACCAGGTGATGACGCTTGGTGTGCATCAGGGCGATGTGCTGGTCGTGCGCGCCACAGGCGCCGACGCGCTGACGGTGCTTGGCGCCATCGAGGAGCTTGCACTCGACAACTTCGGCGACCCTATCGAGGTGACGGAGCCGACGGAGATCATCGCCGCAGCGGTCGCCACTGAAGGCGGCGATGCGATTTCCGGCGTGCCGGCGTCCGAAGGAGTTGCCTTCGGACCTGCGTATCGCCTGCGTATGCCTGTCATCGAGCTGGAGGGGCGACTGATCGACGATACAGCGACCGACGATACAGCGACCGACGCCAAAACGGCCGGCGGCGCAGCGATCACTGACACGGCAGCGGAACGTCAGCGCCTCCGCCAGGCGATTGCGGCTGTGACCGAACAGCTGCGAGCGCTGCGCAGCGAACTGAGTCGGCGCGCCGGCGCCGCTGAAGCCGGCATCTTCGACGCCCAGATTTTAATGATCGGCGACCCCGACCTGATTCAAGCCGCAGAGGAGACAATTGATCTGCGCGGTCTAGACGCCGCCAACGCCTGGAATTTGGCGCTGCGTGCGGTCGTGGCGCGTTACCGCATCCTCGATAACGCGTATTTGGTGCGCCGCGCCGACGACCTGCTTGACGCCGGGCAACGCGTCCTGCGCCATCTTCTCAATGCACCGGCGGATGCGACCATTTTTGCGCCGCCCGAACCGGCGATTCTGGTGGTGAACGACCTCAAACCCTCTGACGTGGCGCGGCTGCCGACGGATCGCGTGCTCGGCATTGTCACGGCGGAGGGGGGAGCGACAGGACACAGCGCAATCCTGGCGCGTTCGCTCGGCATCCCGGCGGTGACGGGCGTCGGTGCAGCGATCAGCGCCATCGCCGACGGGCAGATGATCGCGCTGGACGGTGAACATGGCTATGTCTGGCTGTCGCCCGACGCAGCACTAATCGAGCAGATTCGGACGCAACGCGCAGCATGGGAAGCGCAACGCGCCGCAGCGCAGAAACAGGCGCAATCGCAAGCCATGACGCGCGATGGCTACACAGTCCAGGTGCTTGCTAACATCAATCTATCTGATGATGTCGATCTGGCGCTGGCGAATGGCGCCGAGGGGGTCGGTCTCTTCCGCACTGAATTTCTCTACATTGACCGTGAGTCTCCACCCTCTGAAGAGGAACAGTTGGCGGTTTATTTGGAAACGGCGCAGCGGCTGGACGGTCGTCCGCTGATTATTCGCACGCTCGATGTGGGTGGCGACAAGCCGCTCGTCTATCTGCGTCAGCCGCATGAACAAAACCCCTTTCTAGGTCGGCGGGGTCTGCGCTACTGCCTTGACCATCCCGGACTGTTTCGGCCGCAGATTCGTGCCATCCTGCGTGCGGCGGCAGAGCATCCGATCCGCATGATGTTCCCGATGGTAAGCACGTGGGACGAGCTGATGATGGTCGATGCACTGGTCGATGAAATCTGCGCAGAGTTACAAGCCGAAGGGCTGCCCTTCGACGAGGACATCCAGCGCGGCATCATGATCGAAACGCCAGCGACCGTGCTGCTTGCTGATCATCTGGCGCGGCTGGTCGACTTTTTCAGCATCGGCACCAACGATCTGACACAGTATGTGATGGCGGCGGATCGCGGCAACGCGGCGGTGGCGGGGCTGGTCAACGCCTACCAGCCTGCAGTGCTGCACGCCATCCGCGAGACGGTGAAGGCAGGACACGCGCACGGCATCCCGGTCGGCATCTGCGGAGAGCTGGCAGGCGACCCACGCGCGGCAGCGTTGCTCGTCGGTCTCGGCGTCGACGAGTTGAGCATGACGGCGACCTCGATCCCTGTGGTCAAGGCGCGCATTCGTCAGATCAGCATGGATGAGGCGCAGCGCATCGCTGCAGTGGCGCTGGAGTTTAGCAGCGCTAGAGAGGTCGAGGCGTATCTGGAGGAGACAGCGCAATCCAGTCCAGCATAACGAATGACAAGCCTGCGCGGTGACAGTTCGCCTCTCGTCTCCATTCATGCGTTGGAAGGAACGTTATTCTATGACAACAGTTGTTAGTCTTGGCATCCACATCGTAGACATTCTCGGTCGCCCGGTGACGCGCATTCCCGATGGGCAAAATGTCGATCTGTTGGAGGAAATCCGCATCACCGTGGCAGGCACCGCCGCTGGCACAAGCATCGACCTGGCAAAACTCGGCGCACAGGTGATTGCGATGGGCGCGCTTGGCAAGGATGAGCTGGGCAACTTTATCGTCAACACGATGCAGAGCTATGGCATCGACACGCGTTATCTGCGCCGCAAAGAGGGCGTGCAGACCTCGGCGACGATGTTGCCGATTCGCCCCAACGGCGAGCGCCCTGCCTTGCACGTGCCCGGCGCCAACGGTGCGTTGACGTTGGAGGACATCGACTTCGACGTGATCGCCAGCGCCGACATCCTGCACGTCGGCGGCACCTCGCTGATGCCCAAATTCGACGGCGCGCCGACGGTGGAAGTGCTCAAGTTCGCCAAAGCCAAAGGCGTCACCACCACCTTCGACCTGGTCGCCATCGACCGCCCCGACCTGCTCGATCTGATCGAGCCGTGTCTGCCCTACATCGACTACTTCATGCCGGGGCTGGACGAGGCGCGCATGATGTGCAAACTGCAAGATCGTCGCGCGGTGATCGCCTTTTTCCTGGATCGCGGCGCAGCGCACACGGTTTTCAAGATGGGCGCCGAGGGCAGCAGCATCGCCTGGCGGGAAGGCGGCGACATCCGCGAAATCCGCCTCCCTGCGTTCCAGGTTCCGGTCGTGGACACCACCGGCTGCGGTGACGCCTACTGCGCCGGTTTCATCGTCGGGCTAGGGCAGGGTTGGAGCCTGGAGGAGGCAGGACGGCTGGGCACGGCGGCGGCCGGGCTGGTCGCTGGCGGGCTTGGCTCCGACGCCGGCATCGTCGATCTGGCGCAGACGCTGGCGTTTATGCGCTCGGCTACGCCGCTGCCCTTCACGCCAGACTGACGCACAAAGACTGCTCCAGCTATATTGATACAAAAGGGCTGCTCAGCAGAAAAATGCCAACTGCACTACGAACTGGATCCTATCGTATTTATTTCTACTCCTACGACTGTGGGAAGCCGCGTCATATGTACGTGGATCGAGAAAACCACAGCGCCAAATACTGGCTTGACCCAGACGTAGCATTAGCGGAAAATTACGGTTATAGTCGCAAAGAACTACGCGAGATTGAGCACGTCCTGCGCGACCGTATTGAGGTGCTAAGAAATGAATGGGATGAATTCTGCAGCGGTTACGCTTCCACCAGCTAGAGTGGTAAGTGTTGAGGTTACAGACGACACCTTGTCTGTTGACCTGGAAGACGGGCGCACGATCTCTGTCCCGATTGGCTGGTATCCACGTCTAGCTTATGGCTCACCAGCGGAGCGCAGCAATTTCCAGATCAGTGGCGCCGGTTTGGGGATTCATTGGCCTGATCTCGATGAGGATATTGGCGTCGAGGGACTCCTGCTGGGCAGGCGCTCAACCGAAAGTCCTGCCTCCTTTGCACGATGGCTTCAGAGACGGAAACAAACAAATCTCTGATCTTTTTGTGTGGAATGATGCGTTGCCTCCAGGCAGGTGTTCAATTTTCACGGCGTCATCAGACTATTGGAAACAATTATCAATGCGAGACTTTTTCTTCGTCACCTATCATATCCGGGCGACTGCCGACGAGATTGCTGCCCGCGCCGAAGGCGTGGCGCTGGAGCAGAGCGTCGAACTGCCGCGCGCAGCGGTGCGCGCCCCGCACATCATCGAGAATATCCTCGCTCGCGTCGAGTCAATCCAGACGATCGGCGACGATCTGCATGAGGTGGTGATCCGAATGGCGCGCGCCACCACCGGCGACGACCCGGCGCAGTGGCTCAACATGCTCTTCGGCAACACCTCGCTGCAAAGCGACGTGCTGCTGGTCGATGTCGCCATGCCCGACGACCAAGTCGCCGCGTTCGTGGGCCCGCAGTTTGGCAGCGCGGGGTTGCGCGCCCTGGTCGATGGCTATGACCGCCCGCTCACCTGCACCGCACTCAAACCGCAGGGGCTGTCCTCGGCGCAACTGGCGGAGTTCTGTCGCATCTTTGCGCGCGCCGGCATCGACTTCATCAAGGACGACCACGGGCTGGCGGATCAAAGCTACTCGCCCTTTGCCGAACGTGTGGCGTTGTGCCAGGCGGCGGTGGCCGAAGCCGCTGCCGAAACCGGTCACCGTTCGCTTTATGCACCCAACCTGATCGGGGGACCGCGCGCCATCGCCGAACAGGCGCGCATCTGCCGTGACCTGGGCGTGCAGGCGGTGATGATCGAGCCGATGCTGGTCGGGCTGCCGCTGCTGCATGAGCTGGTGGCCGACGGGCTGGGCATGGCGGTGATGGCGCATCCTGCCTTTGCTGGCGCGCTGCGCATCGCCCCAGAGCTGCTCTTTGGCAAAATCTTCCGGCTCTTTGGCGCCGACGCTGTAATCTACCCGAACTATGGCGGGCGCTTCAGCTACAGCCAACAGAGCTGTCTCGACCTGGCCGCCAATCTTCGCCGCCCCTGGGGGCCGATCAAGGACGCGCTCCCTGTGCCGGCTGGCGGGATGCAGGTCGATCGCATACAGGAGATGATCGATGTCTACGGCAACGACACGATCCTGCTGATCGGCGGCAGCCTCTACATGGCGGGCGATGCGCTCTACGCACGCAGCCGCACCTTTGTCGAAAACGTGCAGAAAGGAGCCAGGCGATGATCGTGCGTTCGCATCTTGGCGACTGCCGCTGGGCGGAGACGCCCGTGCTCGGCTACAAACAGGATGGCACAACCAGCTTTCGTGACATCACCAAACAGATTCTTTTCGAGGGCGCGCAAATGCATTTCCAGTGGCGCTACTTCGAAGTGGCGTCGGGCGGCTATTCCTCGCTGGAACGGCACGAACACGAGCACGCCGTGATGGTGGTGCGCGGCGCCGGGCGCGTCCTGCTCCAGGACGAAGTCTACGACATCGGATACTACGACCTGATTCTGGTGCCGCCGATGACCTGGCATCAATTCCAGCCAACCGGTGACGAGCCGCTGGGCTTTCTGTGCATCGTCAACGCCGAACGCGACCGCCCGCAACTGCCCACCGCCGCCGACCTGGAGATGCTGCGCCAACACCCGGCGGTGGCGGCATTCATCAAAGTGTAGTAATTGGAGATTCTACTGATTGCCAGACTATCTTCACCAGGTATGGAGACGCAACATCCATGACCAGACTTTTCAACGATCCTGCCGAGTTTCGTGAGGAATTGATCGAAGGCTTTGTCGCCGCCTACAGCCGCCTGGTCAAGCGCGTGCCGGACGCCTCCGGCGTGATGGCAATCGACGCGCCGCAGCCGGGCAAGGTCTCCGTCGTCGTGGGCGGCGGGTCGGGACACTACCCGGCGTTCTGCGGCTACGTCGGGCCTGGGTTAGCCAGCGCTGCGGTGATGGGCAACGTCTTTGCTGCACCATCCGCCGAACAGGTCTACCGCGTTACAAAAGCGGTGGCGAGCGACGCTGGCGTGCTCTACTGCTACGGCAACTACAGCGGCGACGTACTCAATTTTGACATGGCGGAGATACGCTGCCAGGATGAGGGCATCGACGTGCGCACCGTGCGCGTCACCGACGACGTCGCCTCCGCCCCGCGCGGTCAGGAAGAGGAGCGCCGTGGCATCGCTGGCGACTTCTTCGTCTTCAAGATTGCGGGCGCAGCCGCTGCACGCGGCGGCTCGCTGGACGAAGTCGAGCGGCTGGCGCGCAAAGCCAACGACCGCACGCGTTCCTTTGGCGTCGCCTTTGGCGGCTGCACGCTGCCGGGACAGTCGGCGCCGCTTTTCACCGTCGAACCTGGGCGCATGGAGTTGGGGCTGGGCGTGCATGGCGAGCCAGGCATCCAGTCCAGTCACATGCGACCCGCACGCGAAGTCGCCGATCTGCTGCTCGACACACTCCTCGCCGACGCGCCGCCTGCAGCCGGATCGACGGTCGCCGTGCTGCTCAACGGGCTTGGCTCGACGCAGTACGAAGAGATGTTTGTGCTCTACAAGGATGTCAATCGCCGACTGCTGGCGGAAGGCTTGACGCCCTACAAGCCGATCGTCAACGAAATGGTCACCTCGCTCGACATGGCGGGCTGTTCGCTAACGCTTTGTTGGCTCGACGAGGAGCTGATCGCCCTGCTCGACGCCCCTTGCGCCTCCGCAGCCTACACAAATATCTGAGGAAGTCACGATGGGTTCAACAGAAATTGCCTCTGACATCGTCCGACGCTGGCTGGCGCTGGCGTTGGAGACCATCACCGCCCATGAAGATGAGCTGGGGCGCCTCGACGCTGCAGCCGGTGACGGCGATCACGGCGCGACGATGGTGCGCGGGCTGCGCGCGGCCGTCGCCGCAGCGGACAAAGCCAGCGGCAGCGCTGGTCACCTGTTGGCGGAGGCGGGCGCTGCCTTTGCCGACGCCAGCGGCGGCGCCTCGGGCGCGTTGGTCGGCGCGCTGCTCTCGACGACCGGGCGCACGCTGGGCGACGGACCTTACAATACACCGGCAGTGGTGGCGGCGCTGCAAGCAGGGCTGAAAATGGTGATGCGATTAGGCAAGGCGCAGCCCGGCGACAAAACGCTGATCGATGCACTCCAGCCTTTCGTCGATACACTGGCAGCACAGCCGCTCGACCTGCCGCTCGCCGAGGCGTGGTGGGCGGCGCTGCCCGCTGCGCGCCAGGGCGCCGAAGCTACAAGTGCAATGATCGCCCGCCGCGGGCGCTCTGCGAAACTCGGCGAGCGCAGCCTGGGCCATGCCGACCCCGGCGCCACATCGATCTTCTATCTGCTCCAGGCGATGGATGACGCACTGGGGACGCCGAGCGCGTAGCTCTCCGCGCAACTCAGAATAGAACGCTGATTCTGCAGATTGGGCGGATCGGCGTGGATTGTTCTCCCTCGACGTTATTCTGCGCCATTGCGTCTCTGCGGCGAAACCTCGCAACCTGTTCTTCCAAATCGCAAATAGAACGCTGATTTTACGGATCGTAGCGGATAGTTCTTCCGCTACGTTCTTCTGCGCCCTTGCGTCGTTATGTCGAAACCTCGCAACCCGTCTCCTGCGTTGATCCGCCGTCAACGCTGGATCATCGGCAAGAGAAGAAAATTGAGTGCGAAAGGAAGGTGTGAGATGGAAACAATGATCATCGACAGATCAATCTCAGGAAACGGCTTTCACAGTTGTCGCACTCACGAAGGGAGCATTCACGTGGCAGAACTCATCAAGGTTTCCAGCCATTCACGCTCGACTGCGGTCGCCGGGGCAATTGCCGGGATCATGCGGACGGAAGGCTACGCCGAAATTCAAGCCATTGGCGCCAGCGCGCTCAATCAGGCGATCAAAGCGATTGCGATAGCTCGCGGCTATGTGGCCGAAGATGGGTTCGATCTGGTCGTCGCGCCGAGTTTCACAGATGTAGAAATCGATGGGGCGGGACGCACTGCAATCCGTCTGGCAGTATACAAACGAGCGCTGCCGGCCAAAACGCAGAATGGGATCGCTTCGGCTCATCCGTCGTGAAAACAATTCAGTAGTCAGGCCTGTCGTTTGTTGCGATGAACGGTGCAAGCGCGTTCCAGAAGAAGGGCGCGTTCGCGTTCGTTGCCTGTGAGTGCAGCTGCTCGCTCAAACTCGGCTCGTGCTTCATCCAGACGGCCCAGCCTGGTCAACAGATCACCGCGCACACTGGGCAACAGATGATAGTTTTGTAGCGCCGGTTCAGCCACCAACCCGTCCACGATCGCCAGCCCCGCCGCCGCTCCATAGGCCATGGCAACGGCTACGGCGCGGTTCAGCTCCACCACGGGGGAGGGGGCGACTTGCGCCAGCGCATCGTAGAGCGCGGCGATGCGCGCCCAGTCGGTCTCTTCGGCGGTGCGCGCCCGGGCGTGACAGGCGCCGATTGCAGCCTGAAGCGTATAAAGGCCGAACGCACCTCCCAGCTTCTCTGCACGCGCCAGCGCAGCCAGCCCGCGGTTGATCAGGAGCCAGTCCCAGCGTGCGCGGTTCTGATCCAGGAGCAGAATCGGTTCGCCAGACGGTCCGACCCGCGCCCGGATGCGCGATGCCTGGAGTTCCATCAATGCGACCAGCCCATGCACCTCCGCTTCCTGGGGCGCCAGTTCCGCCAGGATGCGACCCAAACGCAGCGCCTCTTCGCACAGCGACGGACGTATCCAGTCGCGGCCGGCAGTGGCGGCGTATCCTTCGTTGAAGATCAGGTAGATCACTTCGAGCACCGACGACAGGCGCGCCGCCATCTCGGCTCCGTGAGGCGCCTCGAATGGAACCCGCGCTGCTGTCAGAGTGCGTTTGGCGCGCACGATGCGTTGGCTAATGGTCGTCTTGGAGGTTAGAAACGCACGTGCGATTTCTTCGGTGGTAAGCCCGCCGAGCAGACGGAGGGTGAGCGCTGCTCGCGCATCAGTTGAAAGAATCGGGTGGCAGGTCATGAAAATCAGGCGCAGGAGATCGTCGCCCAGGTTTTCTTCGAGCGCGGCGTCGAACGCTTCCTCTTGCCTGGCCTGGCGTAGCTCGAGCTGGTGCACAAGTTCTGACTGCTTGCACACCAGCGTGGCGTTGCGCCGGAGCCAGTCGATGGCTCGATGTCGAGCAGTGGCCGTCAACCAGGCGCCCGGTTTGTTGGGGATGCCTGTTTCCGGCCACTGTTCCAGCGCAATGACCAGAGCGTCCTGCGCCAACTCTTCGGCTGTGTCGATGTCGCCCACGGTCCGTATGAGCGTCGCAATAATCTGCGCCGACTCGATGCGCCAGACTGCGCTGAGGACTTGGTGAACTGCATCGGCTGTAGAGAGGTTGCCCGTGGCGCTCATGACCCGCGTCTACTGCCAGGTCTTCGCTTCGACCTGAGCGCGTAGAGCCTGTTCGCGCTCGCGCAGATCCGGCGTGAAGGCATCACCGAAGTCGTCTTCCTCAAACACTGGCCGAATCTCGACGATGCTTTCGCTGTGCGTTGGGTTGGGCATGCGCCGCGCCCATTCGACTGCTTCGTCCATCGAGTTGACCTGCCAAATCCAAAAGCCGGCGATCAGCTCCTTTGTCTCGGCAAAAGGGCCATCGATCACAGTTCTCTTTTCGCCTGAGAAAAGGACGCGCTTGCCTTTGGAGCTGGGATGCAGCCCTTCGCCAGCCAGCATTATGCCAGCTTTCACCAGCTCTTCATTGAATGCGCCCATCTCAGCCAGCTCCTGCTCGCTTGGCATCACGCCTGCCTCGGTGCTCTCATCCGCTTTGATCATGACCATGACACGCATTGTTCTTTCTCCTTTTGGGTGACTGTGAGAGCGGGGCCGCCGGCCCATGCCGGCGTTGTTGATCCCTCGCTTCACCTTACCGTCGAATGGGAGACGCCGAAATCGACATGACCTGAAGTTGTGGCAACGTTATCGGCAGCTTTCTAGCCGTGTTCAGTCATCTCCAGCGACAAGCTCCGGCACAGTGATCTCCACATGATGGCGCTCGGCGTCAGTCAGGATGTAATATTCGACCGAGTCAGAGAGGGCGATCCAGCTTGCCTCGATGATGTTGGTGCTGGCGCCGACGGTCGTCCACTGGCGGTCGCCGTCGCTGAAGTCAATGAGTACGCGGGTCATGGCGGCGGTTCCGCTTTCGCTGTCGAGGATGCGCACCTTGTAATCGGTGAGATGCACAGCGCGCAGCCGCGGATAGAAGGGCAGGATTGCCTTGCGCAGCGCCCGGTTGAGCGCGTTGACGGGCCCGTTGCCTTCGGAGACTTCGTGAAAGATGCGGTCGCCGACGCGCACTTTGACGGTGGCTTCGGAGAACATGCCACGACCGGCGCGATGTTCCACCGTTGCGGTGTAATCGATCAATTCGAAGGGTTGCTGGTAGCCAGGGCGAGCGCGGCGCAGCATCAAATCGACGCTGGCTTCAGCGCTCTCGAAGGCGAAACCGGCGTTCTCCAGCTCCTTGATCTGCTGAAGGATGCGTCGCTCTTCTTCGCGAGTCAAGCCGTCGAGACCGAACTCTTTACGTTTGATAGCGATGTTGTCCTTGCCGCTCAATTCGCTGACGAGCACGCGAGTTTCGTTGCCGATCAGCGCCGGGTCGATGTGCTGGTAGCTCATCACATACTTGACGACGGCGTTGACATGTGTGCCCCCCTTGTGCGCAAAGGCGCTCTGTCCGACAAATGGCTGGTGCATGTCGGGATTGAGATTCGCCATTTCGCTGACGTAGCGGCTGAGATCGACCAGTTGCCTCAGATTCTCGTCGGGAACGCAATCGTAGCCCATCTTGAGCTGCAGGTCGGGAATGATACTGATCAGGTTGGCGTTGCCGCAGCGCTCGCCGTAGCCGTTGATGGTTCCTTGCACCTGCGTGCAGCCGCGACGGACTGCCTCCAGCGTGTTGGCGACGCCGGTTTCGCTGTCGTTGTGCGCGTGGATGCCGAGAGTGACGTGCGCCAGCTGCGGAGGTCGAGGGTCGAGGGGCGTTTCCTGCCCCAAGATTTCGCTGCGCACCGCGTCCACGGCTTCGCCGATCTGCCAGGGTAAACCGCCGCCGTTGGTGTCGCAAAGGACAATGCTATCGGCGCCGCCGATGATGGCGGCCTTGAGCGTGGAAAGCGCATATTCCGGGTTGGCGCGATAGCCGTCGAAGAAATGCTCGGCATCGTAGACAACTTCTTTGCCATGCGACTTGAGATAGCGCACTGTCTCGCGAATCATGCGCAGATTCTCGTCGAGCGTTGTGCGCAACACTTCGGTGACGTGCAGGTCCCACGTCTTGCCGAAGATGGTCACGGCGGGTGTATTGGCGCGAATCAGCAACTGCACCTGCTCGTCTTCCGCTGGGTCAACGCCAGCTTTGCACGTCGAACCGAACGCCGCCAGCCGCGCATGTTTGAGATTTAGCTCGTTCTGCGCGCGCTCGAAGAACTCGATGTCCTTTGGGTTGGAGCCAGGCCAACCGCCCTCAATATAGCCCATGCCAAACTCATCGAGCCGCCGTGCAATGCGCAGTTTATCGTCGCAGCTCAACGAAACGCCCTCACCCTGCGTCCCATCGCGCAGAGTCGTATCGTATAGGATAACCTTTGTCGGTTGCATAGTTGATTCTCTCAATTGTTAAAGAGATTGGGAGATTGGAGATTAGAGATTGGAGATTGGAGATTGGAGATTGGAGATTGGATACGCAGTCGCCGGACGACCTAATCTCCAATCTCTAATCTCCAATCTCTTAATCTCTCAACCTTTTAATCTCTTAACCCCCACCCCCTCAATCACATCTGCAATACTTTCCATCACCTGATCGGGCCAGATGCCGCGACCCAGGTCTTCTTTGCGGAAACGCCCGGTCTTGACCAACCAGCCCTGGATGCCCATGCGCTTGGCCCCGCGCACGTCGATTTCGATGTCGTCGCCGATCAGCGCCAGGCGTTCGGGCGGCAGCGCCAGATCGTCGAGCACCATGCGGAAATAGGCTTCGCTCGGCTTGCCGACGACGACGGCGTTGGACTCGGAAGCGTATTCCAACGCCACTACAAAGGGCCCGGCGTCGAGGAACAGACCGTCCGGCGTCCGCCAGTGACGTTTTTTGTGCAACGCCACCAGCTTGGCGCCGTTGAGCAACGCCCGAAATGCACGATTCAGGCGAGTAAAGGTGAAGCCGGCGCCCAGATCGCCCACCACCACATACTCTGGCGCCTCCTCGTCAACGTCGATGCCGGTGAACTCCAACTGCGCGTCGGGCAACAGCAGCGGGAAGTAGCTGCGCGCCTCTTGTTCGCGCAGATAGCGCGCCGCCGCATACGCCGCCGTGTACAGCTCATTTAGGCTCACGTTGAAGCCTTTGGCGTTCAGGTGCTCGAGCAGCGTGTACCGGCAATAGATGGTGGTGTTGGTCATAAAGCGAAAGGGAATCTTCCGGGCGCGCAGGGTGTCGATCACCGCTGTCGCGCCCGGAAGCACCTCGTCACCCAACATGAGCACACCGTCAATATCGATCAATAACCCGTCGATGGTGGAGAGCAGATCAGCCAAGTTGCACCTTATCCTGTGTTTTGCAGGCCGGCGGCGATGCCGTTAACGGAACTGAGCACAGCCGCAGTCAACTTCTGGCGGCGCTCGGCGTCCTGCTCGCTTTTGAGCCGGTGCAGCAGCGCCACCTGGATATAGTTCATCGGGTCGACATAGGGATTGCGCACCTTGATGCTGCGGCGCACAACTGGCTCCTTTGTCAGGAGTTCGTCCGCTTCGACGACAAGCAGCACCATGCGTTCGGTGCGTCGAAACTCGTCGAGAATGTCGGTGAAGATCGCCGTGCGTGTGGCGTCGTCGGTCAGCTCGGCATAGAGCGACGCAATTGCCATATCGGCTTTTGCCAGACCCATTTGCACGTTGTCGGTGACGGTGCAGAAGAGAGGCCATTGCCGATACATCTCGCGCAGTTCCGCCAACTTCTCAGCGTCGGCGCCATCGTTGCACCACTGCGCCAACGCCGTGCCAACGCCATACCAGCTCGGCAGATTGACGCGCGACTGCGTCCACGCAAAGACCCATGGAATTGCGCGCAGGTCGCTGATGTCCTGCGTCGCTTTGCGCCGCGCCGGGCGTGAGCCGATGTTGAGTGCGCCGATGTGGTCGATGGGTGTGGCCTCGTGGAAATAAGTAAGAAATTCGGGGCGCGTCACCAGTGCACGATATTTGTGAAAAGCGATGTCGCTTAACGCGTCCATCCGCTGCGCCCACACTGCTTCCTGGGCAAAGCGCGGCCGCCGCCCGCCAGTCAGCAACACGGCGTTGACCAGTTGCTCCAGGTGACGTCGCGCCAGCGCCTGGTTGGCGTAGCGTGTGCTGATCACTTCGCCCTGTTCGGTCAGTCGCACGCGCCCGCGCACCGATTCGGGCGGCTGCGCCAGAATGGCTCGATTGGCTGGTCCCCCACCTCGTCCCAACGTGCCGCCGCGGCCATGAAAGAGCGTGAGCTTGACATCGAATTGGTCGCAGAGACGCGCCAGTGTGCGCTGCGCCAGAAAGAGCATCCAGTTGGCGCGCAGATAACCGCCATCCTTGTTGGAGTCGCTGTAGCCGATCATGATCTGCTGGCGCCAGCCGCGGCGTTCGAGGTGGCGCCGGTACGCCTCATTCTCAAACAGGGTCGCCATGATCTGCGCCGCAGCGTTGAGGTCGCTGACGGTCTCGAAGAGCGGGGCGATGTCGATGCGCCCCAACAACCCGGCGTCCTTTGCCAGCAGCAACACCTCCAGCACGTTGCTGGCGGTGTTGGTCATGCTGATAATGTAGGTCTGGATGGCGTCTTCATCGATCTCTTCTTTGGCGCGGCGCATCAGGCGGAAGAGCGCCACCGTCTCGTTGGTTGGCGCCGAAAACTGAAGCTGAGCCGTCAGTGGGCGCGGGTTGTTAATCTCACGCGTCAGCATTCTGATCTTGTCAGATTCGGGGATCGCCTGGTAATCGGTGTAGAGTCCGTAGCTGGCGAAGATCTCCGCTACGGCTTCCCGGTGGCGACTCGAGTGCTGGCGGATGTCGAGCATGGCGAGATGAAAGCCAAAAACCTCGACCTGTCGGATCAACGCCGCCAGCCGACCACGCGCCAGCCGCTTTCCCTTGTTGGCGAGCAGGCTGCGTTCGATGATGCGCAGATCGTTCATGAACTCGTCGACATTGCGATAGGCGCGGGGGTTGCGGGCGCGATCGTCCCACGGGTGTTCGTTTTCGGCGCGTGTGGCGCGCAGCCGGCGGAACATCATGATCAGCTTCTGGCGATATGGCTCCATGCGGAAGCGTTCCAGCACCTCTACTTCCTCTTGCGGCACAAGCTGGAAGTCAGCAGCGATGCTCTCACGCAGTTCTTGGCTAATTGTCACGCGCGTGACCGCCGGGATGAGGTGTTGATAGAGTTCGTCGACGGCGATGTTGTACTGCTTGAGCACAGTTTCTTTCATCGTGCGCAGCGTCTCTTCGGTGACGGCCAGCGTCACGAAAGGATTGCCGTCGCGGTCGCCGCCGATCCACGAACCGTAGCGCAGGAAGGGCGGGATACGAAACTTGACGTCAGGGAATATCTCCGCCAGGCCGCGCTCCAGTTCTTCGTAGATTTTGGGGATCAGGTTGAAGATCGTAGCCTCAAAAAAGTAGAGACCGGTGCGCACTTCGTCAAGGACGGTTGGCGGGCGGTCGCGCGTTTCGTCGCTTTGCCAAAGCAATACGATGTCCTCGCGCAACTGTTCCATCAGTTCACGCTCTTCGCTCGGCAGCAGGCCCGGTGTTGTCAGCCGTTCGAGCGTGTCGCTGATCGTGCGCAGCTTGGTCAGGATCGTCTGGCGTTTGGTTTCGGTCGGGTGGGCGGTGAGCACCGGCACGATGTAGAGTTCATCCAACATGCGTTGCACATCGTCGGCGCTCAATCCTTCTTCGTGTAGCCTGGCGACCGACTCTGCCAGCGTCTCGCGCATCGGCACGCCAGTAGTCTGCGCCTCGCGCGCACGGTCGCGCAGGATTTCGATGCGCTGCTCATCCTCGGCCAGGTTGACCAACTGGAAGTAGGTTGTGAACGCCTTGAGCACAGCCAGCGCGCGCGGCAAGTCTTCGATCAGTTCAGGCATCTGCGCCTTGATGGCCTCACCCGCTGTGGGATCGCCAGCGCGCCACGCCTTCGAGAGCGCGCGAATGCGCTCTTCCAGCTCGAAGATGGCTTCACCTTCCTGCTCGATGATCGTCTGCCCAAGCACATCGCCGAGCAGGTGAATATTTGCACTGAGTCGTTGTTGTTGTGCTTCGTTCATAAGCAAAGTAGAGGGAAGATTAAGAGCGTAAGAGATTGGA
The DNA here is from genome assembly GCA_937981885.1 of uncultured Caldilinea sp. GTDB lineage: Bacteria > Chloroflexota > Anaerolineae > Caldilineales > Caldilineaceae > Caldilinea. Next base: position 10,858 of record CALJMI010000059.1, on the reverse strand, counting down.
GATTGGAGATTGTTGCGTTGCGCACGCTGTGGTTTCCCCGTTTCTTCCTCTCCCTATCTCCAGTCTCAAATCTCCAGTCTCCAGTCTCCAGTCTCAAATCTCCAGTCTCAGATTCTCGCTGCCACCAAATCACCCATCACTGATGTCCCAACCACTTCACTCCCTGGGTCGGCGATGTCGCCGGTGCGCACGCCGCCGGCGAGCACGTCGTCGACGGCGCGCTCGACTGCCTGCGCCTCGGCTTCCAGACCAAGGCTGTGACGCAATAGCATCGCTACGCTCAGGATTGTCGCCAGCGGGTTGGCGATGCCCTTGCCTGCGATGTCGGGTGCGCTGCCGTGAATCGGTTCGTAGAGGCCAAGCGGCAGGTTGTGGCTGTTAAGCTTGTCCCCCAGGCTGGCGGAGGGCAGCATCCCCATCGACCCGGCGAGCATCGACGCCTCGTCGGTCAGGATGTCGCCAAAGAGGTTTTCGGCGACGATCACATCGAAGGTGGCAGGACGGCGAATCAAATGCATTGCCATCGCATCGACCAGCACATGCTCCAACTCCACGTCGGGGTAGTCCCTCATCACGTCGACGGTGACGCGACGCCATAGCCGGCTCGACGCCAGCACATTCGCCTTGTCGACGCTTGCCAACTTCTTTCGTCGCCCACGCGCTGCCTCCGCCGCCAGCCGCACCACACGCTCGATCTCTGGGCGGGTGTAAAGCATAGTGTCGTAGGCCTCGTAGGCGTCGTCGCCAGCCTCTTTACGCGGCCCGAAATAAGCGCCGCCGGTCAACTCACGGATGACGAGCATGTCCGTTCCTTTCAGCACCGACTCTTTAATCGTGCTGGCGTGGATTAGTTCCTTGTGCAGCTTGATCGGGCGCAGGTTGGCGAAAAGGTTGAGCGCCTTGCGAATGGCGAGCAGCCCGCGCTCCGGGCGATCCTTGGCGGTAGGAATGTCCCACTTGGGTCCGCCGACCGCGCCAAGCAACACGGCGTCCGCTTTTAGTGCGGCTTCGACCGTCTCATCGGGCAGGCTTGTGCCGAGCTGGTCAATGGCGCAGCCGCCCATCAACTGGTGGTCGTAGACGAAGGTGTGGCCGAACTTTTTGCCCACCGCATCCAGGATTTTTTTTGCTTCGTTGGTCACCTCAGGCCCGATGCCGTCACCGGCGAGTACGACGATCTTCGCTTGCATGGGAGCACTCTTTCCGTTGGTCTGCGTGCGTTCGCTTCAGGTAAATAAGAGCGGAGACGCAAAGTGTAGGGCGTTGCCCTGGGCATCTCTGCATCTCCGCTTCGTTGCGTGCGAATATCTCATATCATACGCCAGAGTGCGCCAGATCGCCAGAAATCATCAAGAACAGAATCGTTAGTGTAAATCAAGCCGGTTTAAGCTTCAACGATTCAGTTCAGTGTTCATGATACCTGCACTCTTCCTGCACCACCCACATGAACCATCGCATCCGCCCGACCCCCGTCCCTGCCGCCAGCGAACCCGCCGTGGTGACGTTCAGCCCGCCGTTTGCCCCGGCTTTGACGAAGTCGCTGACAATGCGCTCGCGGATCGCTTCGGGTGAGCCATTGCGTAGCAAGAAGGGCGGCAGATGCCCGTAGATCAGCGCGTCGGGCATCTTCTGGCGGATGAGGCCAGCGTCCACGGTTGGGCCGTAGTTGACTTCGCGGATGCCGAGCACGTACTGGTCATCGAGTAGGTGCGCCATGGCGCTGTCGGAGTGCTGATAGCGCCGCGCGTCGCCAGGCGCCAGCGCAGCAAGCACCTTTTCCAGCACCGGGTAGCAGAACTCACGGTAGAGCGCACGGTTGAGCAGCGCGCAGTTGTCGTCGGTGATCCACCAGCCCGGTTCGGTGTTGCCGCTGAAGTCTCGTAGCAGTCGGTTGAGCGCCACTATCTTTTCCGCCAGCAGGTCGCTGAAACGATGCATCAGCTCTGGATAATCGAGCATCCAGAAGATGGCGGTCTCTGGATGCAGCACCGAGGTAATGATCGTCGCAGGGCCGCGGCTTCCGGTTCCCAGCGCGGGGAGCGGCTTGCCGGCGCGTTTGCGCTCTTCCCACTCCGCCAGAAATTCGTCGGGAAAAGCCCAGCTTGCCAGGTCGGTGGCTTCGGCGCGGTCGAGGATGCGGCTGAACTCGGTAGGATTGTCGGTGACAGGAACGAGCCAGGGCGTGCCGCCTTCGTGATAGGCGAACTCGCAGCCAAAGAGGTTCTCGATGCGCTTTGGGTTGTGCTGCCAGGAGTCCTCGTCGAAGAACGCCTTGCCGACATACTGCTGCGTAACGGCATTGGCTTGGCGATGCAAATCGTCGCGATACGCCTTGTCGTGGTAATAGCGCACGGTGGAGGGAACCTGGAAAAACTCAAAGAGCCAGTGATCGTCGGGCGAGAAGGAGGCGGCGCAGCGCGGCTTGGCCGTGGTAAAGGCGTGGCATTGTTCATTTTCTGCCCAGAACGCCGCGACATCAAGCGATTGGGTCAGATCGAGAAATTCTTGTTCGATGATTGCCATGTGCGTATAATTTCTGAGCCGCTAACCCGCAATCCCTGCGCGCGCAAACAGCCGCGCACACGCCGCCCGCGCTTCCGCCAGCACCGCCTTTTCGTCAACGACCAGCACTTCTTTGCTGCGCATCAGCACCTTGCCGTCGACGATCACTGTGTCTACGTTGCCGCTGTTGACGTTGTAGACCAGCGCTGACGCCACCCGATGCACCGGCATGGCGAAGGGTGTGTCGAGATCGACCAGCACCACGTCTGCCTTTTTGCCCACTTCCAGCGAACCGATCCTCTGCGGCTGCCCGAACGCGTGCGACCCGCCGCGACCCGCCATCCAGATCACATCCTCCGGCAGCAGCGCCATTGCGTCGAGCGTGCTCACCTTGCCCGACAACGCCGTGGTCTTGAGCACCTCCAGCATATCCTGGTTGTTGTTGCTGCCGGGGCCGTCGGTCGCCAGCGCTACTGTGATGCCGCGGCGCCGCATCTCCGGCACGCGCGCCATGCCCGACGCCAGGTACATATTGGCGACCGGGCAGTGCACGACCACGCCGCCATGCTCTTCCAGCAGGTCAAGCTCGTGGTCGTCGAGCCAGACGCTGTGGACAAGCTGCACGTCGGGACCAAGCGTGCCCAACGCTGCCAGCCACTCGACATGCCGCAGCCCGCGCAACTCCAGGTTCATCTCCACTTCCTTGCGCGTCTCGGCGATGTGGATCATGCTGCCAACGCCCCATGCCTTGCCCTGCGCGTAGGTGCGCCGCATCGTTTCGTCCGAGCAGCCCCACGGAATCAGCGGCGCAAACTCGATGCGGATGCGGTCGTTGGCGCGCCCGTGCCAGGTTGCGTGCAGCCGCGCCATCTCCGCCATAATCTGGTCAGGCGTCTCCATGAATGCAGGGTGGTAGCCCATATCCGTCCAGCCGCGCGCCAGCAGGAAACGCACGCCCGTCTCCTCGGCGGCGCGGCAGACGCCGTCGTCGTTGCCCGGCTCGGTGTGGATGTACTGATGATCGATCACTGCCGTTGCCCCGCTGCGGATGTTCTCGATTAGCCCCAGCTTGGCGGCGATGTAGGCTTCCTCTTCGGTCAACGCCTGGGCGACGGGCCAGATTGCAGCCGCCAGCCACTCTAGCAGCGGCTTGTCGTCCGCCAATCCACGCAGGAAGGTCTGGAAAAGATGTGTGTGCGCGTTGACCATGCCCGGCATCACAGCCATGTGGGTGGCATCGATCCGCTCCCCGGCAGCCGCTTGCAGCGTTTCCGGCGCTGCGCCTGCCCCAACCGCTGCGATTTTGTCGTCCTCGATGTAGACGTAGCCCGGCTTGTGCAGCGTCCCGGCGTCGTCGACGGTCAATACGGCGCCGTTTTCGATCAGGATAGAACTTCCCATGGATCTCCAATCCTCATAAAAAAAACAAATTTGATCCGCAGATTGCGCAGATTGCGCAGAGGAACAGATCAAATTATTCTGCGAAATCTGCGCAATCTTGCGGCTGATGATGTTGTCATCCTCGGTATTTCGTTAACTCACCAGGCAATGTGCGTCACGCGCTGCGAGTCGCTGACCGGCGCCAGGACGATGCCACCCAGAAAGCCCTGCACGCGATGACCGGCGCTGACAAATTCCGCCGTCACCGGCATGCCGAGACTGGCGCGGCGTGCATACTCCGCCAGCACGGAGCCAGGGCGCAGCTCGACGCCTGCGCGACTCCACGCGCCGCTCCGGATCACTTCGAGCACGGCGGGCGGCAGATCGGTCGCGGCGGCGCGTGGAGCAGGCGTTGCCGCAGCTTCGGGCGTGGGCGCCGCCTGCCCTCCGCCAGAAACAAAAGGCAGGAAGATGTTGAAGTCGCCGGTTGTGGGCGGTTGGGGCGTTGGTTCGATCGGTGGCTGCTCCACGCGCACGGCCTGCCAGACGACGAAGGTGGAGATGTGCATGTTGGCGGGCATGCCGCCGCCGCACATTACCTCAGCGGGCAGGCCACGCGGCGTCCAACACCACGGCCCTTGCTCGCCGCGCTCGGGCACATAGCTGGAACCGAACATGACGATGTTGCCCCAGCCCGACTTGTCTTTTGTAATCGGGTAGCGATGATCGCCAGGGCCGCGCGCATAGCCGTCATAGGTTGGGTCGCCCAGTTTGTCGAAGCCGTCCGACCAGTAGAGCAACTCATGGTTTTTGAGCTTGTTGCCGTTTAGGTCGAGAATCAGCGCAAAGAGATGGTGATCGGCGCCAGCGTCATCGAAATATTCCGGGTCGCCCAGTGGCTTGAGATAGGCATCGCGCGCCCATTGGTCGATGCCACCGTAGATGTTCGACGGCTCCCAACTGCTGTCGCGCGTGGTGAAGACATCTTTGATGACATAAATAACATTGTCGGGTCCAACCGTTGGATGGTCGGGGCGTTCGGCAATCGTTTTGATCGACAGGTTCATCGGGCCAACCCATGCGCCTAGCCGCCGTTCGACAGTCGGCGCAGGCGTAGGCGGTTCGGGCGCAGGCGGTTCAGGCGCAGGCGGTTCAGGCGCGGGCGGTTCGGGTGTAGGCGGTTCAGGCGTGGGCGGTTCAGGCGTCGGAGGCTCTGGCGTAGGCGGTTCTTCGGCGCCGACTGTTGTTTGCTGCCACACGGCGAAGATGGAAATGTTTTGCCCATCGACAGGCCTGCCGCCGCCGCAAAGCGTTTCCGCCTGACCTTCTGGCGCCCAACACCAGACGCCTTGTTGTCCACTCGCCGGATCATAATTGCTGCTGTTAAACAGGGTGAACGACGCCCAGCCTGTGTTGTTTTGTGTAAAACGGCTGTCCGGATTGGCAGGATCGAAGCGATTGGTGAAGCGGATAATCTGCCCGCTGAGCAGCGCTCCGTTGGCGTCGAGTACGGCTGCGTAGAGATGGCTCTGTTTCTGTAGCTCCATCATCTGTGCGGGATTTTGATAGGCCTCCTTTGCCCATTGCGGGATCGCATAGCGAGCGCCTGTGACTTCCCACGAACCGTCGATGGTCGTGAAGACATCCTTGAGTCGATAGATGGTGTTGACCTGCGGCAGGGATTCGACTGCCTGCACGCTGAGGTTAAGGTCGTCGAACCATTCAGTCAAACGACGGGCGACAGTGGTCGTAGTCATAAGGGCGCCTCCTGGGTGCCACGCTGGAGCTGAAGATGGATAGGCTGACGATGATGGCGCTGGTTGCGCTGCGCCTTGTGCACGAACAAGGCTGAAAGATTCTGCATATATCAGAGAGAGCAGGGTGATAGAAGGCGCGCTCAGGAGACTTGCGGTTGCGCCTCTGAATCTGTTGGGCATGAGAAATCTGATGCACGGCAATACCGGGTCGATTCTGGTAATTAGCCATGATAGGTTGGCGAGCTAAATAGCTGATTTCATTTTGTTATGATAATCAAACGCTGGCAAGTTGGCAAAGTGCATTTGGACAGCGTCTTACCGTGCATTGAGACAGGGGCTATGCTAGAATAACGGTTCTATGGTTGGACGTAGAATCCTGGCCGCGTTGGCCGCTTTAATCGCGTTGTCGTTGGCATTTGTGGCCGGCTACGCCGCCTATCCGCTGATCCATGCTACGCCGCAGCCCGCGCTCGCTCCGACGCCAGCTGACGATGCGATGGCGGAATTCTGGCAGGTGTGGCATCTGCTCGACCGTGATTTTTATGGCGAAAAGCCGGACAAGACGCAGCGCACTTACGGCGCCATTGCGGGCATGGTGCAGCGATTTGGTGATCCGTATACGTACTTCGTGGAGCCGCAGCCGCGCGCATTCGAGCGCGATCAGCTCGCTGGGAAGTTTGGCGGAATCGGCGCAACGCTTGAAGCGACTGAAAACGGCTGGATTTTGCATCCGCTGGCTGATCAACCGGCGGAGCAGGCAGGTATTCTTGACGGTGACCGCCTGATCCGCGTGGACGACACGCCGATCGCGCCTCAGATGAGCAACGATGAGATCGTGCTGCTCGTGCGCGGCGAACCAGGCACGGAAGTGACGCTGGTGATTGAACGTGCATCAGCGCAGGGCGAAATCGAGACGCTAACCTTTGTTGTGACGCGCACCGAGATCGCCACGCCAAGCATCGAATGGCGGCTGTTCGACGAGAATCCACAGACTGCTGACATCGGCTATCTGCGTCAGACGATCTTCACCGAGCGCAGCGCCAATGAAATGCGCCAGGCATTAGAGGAGTTGCAAGCGGTCGGCGCCACGCGCTTCATTTGGGATTTGCGCGGCAATCCAGGCGGGCTGCTTAATATTGCCGTTGAGATGGCGGACCTTTGGCTTGACCAAGGCGTGATCATGTCCGAGGTCAAAGCTGATGGCACGCGACGTGAGTTGAAGGCGACGCCTGGTCAAGCAGCTGCGGCTGCGCCGCTTGTCTTGCTGATCGACAGCGGCACAGCCAGCGCCAGCGAGATCGTTGCCGGCGCGCTGCGTGATCATGGTCGGGCGCGGCTGGTTGGCAGCGCTACTTTTGGCAAGGGCAGCGTGCAGTTGATTCATGAGCTGGCTGACCAGAGCAGCCTGCATGTGACCAATGCCCAGTGGTACACTCCTTCAGGGATGCAGATCAGCGGGCAGGGGCTGGCGCCGGATGCACTGGTCGCTGATGGAGAGGATCCGCTGGCGGTGGCAATTGCTGAACTGCCAATCGTGCAACAAGCCAGGAATTGATTGCCCACGGTGAGGTTGTGGCAGAAATAGTGAAACAAGGAAGTAAGTTTCTATGATTGAACCTGGCGCGAATCATCGCCCTGAGAATATGCAACGCACAAACGATGGGCGATCGCTGTTGATTATTATCCTTTCGATTGGGGTTGCGCTGGTGTTGTTTGTTGGCGGGCTGGGCATTGGCTTTGTGGCTGGACGCTGGGGAGGCGCGCCACCCGCCGCCGGTCAGGCGCGCGAGAACGGTGCGGCGGCGGCGCTGCGTGCACAGTTCCCGATCTTTTGGGAAGCGATGGATGTACTCTATCGTGACTACTTTGGAGAGTTGCCTGCGCCTGAAGATGCGACCTACGCTGCAATCCGCGGTGTCCTGAGCAGGCTCAACGACCCCAACACCGCCTTTATGACGCCTGATGAAGCCAATTTCTTTCGTACAAATTTGCAGGGCAGCTTCGAAGGCATCGGCGCACGCGTCGACTGGGATACGACCTTCAACACCGTGCGCATCGTTGAGCCGTTCGAGAACCAGCCGGCCTGGAAGGCAGGCATCAGGCGCGACGATCTGGTCACGCATGTCGACAATGAGTCGATCGTCGGCACCGACCTAACCTCAGCGGTCGAGAAGATACGCGGTCCCAAAGGCACGACCGTTGTGCTCACCATCGTGCGCGTAGGCGAGGAACGCCCGTTCGATGTCGAAGTCGTGCGCGACCGCATCGAGATTCCCACCATCGAATCCAACGTGGTGGGCGGCGACATCGCCTATATCCGTCTCAACACCTTCAACGAGAATGCCGGCAAGTTGGTGCGCGATGCAGTGAAGGCGGCGCTGGAGAAAAACCCCTCAGCGCTGATCTTCGACCTGCGCGGCAATCCGGGCGGGCTGTTGAAGCAGGCGGTCGAGGTGGCGAGCGTCTTCCTGCCCAAAGATGACACGGTCTTGATCGAGCGCTTCGCCGATGGCCGTGAACAGATTTACAAGACTGAGGGTCAGCCGGTTACGGTCGATCTGCCGATGGTGGTGCTCGTCAACGAAGGCAGCGCCAGCGCCAGCGAAATTGTGGCAGGCGCGATTCAGGCGCAACAGCGCGGGCGGATCGTCGGCGCCACAACTTTTGGCAAGGGCAGCGTCCAGTTGCCGCAGACACTGAGCGACGGCTCGATCCTGCGCGTGACCATTGCCCGCTGGTTCACGCCCGACGACCGCACCATCGATGGCGAAGGGCTGGCGCCGGATGTCATCGTCGAACTGACCGACGAGGATCGCCAGGCGCAGCGTGACCCGCAGCTCGATGAAGCAATCAAACTGCTCGGCGGCGAGGTCGAACCGCTGCCGGTGCAGTAGAGCAAGATTTTGATGGAACGCGGATGACGCGGAACGGGCGGATCAGCGCAGATTTTCTGTTCACCTGATCCGCCTTCATCCATTCAATCCGCGGCATCCGCGTTCTATTTTCCGCGAACCATAAGGAAGTTCTGTGGCAAAAGAGAAGGAGCCGGCGCGCGGCGCGCGCACGGTGGCGACGAACCGCAAGGCGCGCCACGAGTACTTTATTGAAGAAACCTACGAGGCAGGCATCGTGCTCACCGGCACCGAGATCAAATCGGTGCGCGCCGGCAAAATCAGCTTGCAAGAGGGTTTTGTGCTGGTCAAGAACGGCGAGGCGTGGCTGCTCAACGTCAACATCGCGCCGTATGAGCAGGGCAACCGCTTTAACCACGAGGAGCGTCGCGACCGCAAGCTGTTGCTCAACCGCCGCGAGATCAATGCAATCTATGAGGCGGCGACGCGGCGCGGCTACACCATCGTGCCGCTGCGCGTCTATATCAACGAACGTGGGCGCGCCAAAGTGGAGATCGGCGTAGCGCGCGGCAAACAGCTTCACGACAAGCGCGACGCCATCGCCAGGCGTGAAAGCGAACGTAACTTGCGGCGGGTGCTCAAGGGTGACTGGTAACGCACACGCAACACTAGAGCTGCCACACGGCTGTCTGCCGCTGCCCGCTTTCCTGCCCGATGCGACGCTCGGCGTTGTGCGCGCCGTGGACAGCGCCGACATCGAGGCGACCGGCATCGACGCGCTGGTGATGAACGCCTTTCACCTCATGCAACACCCCGGCACCTCGACGATCCAGGCGTTGGGTGGGCTGCACGCCATGACCGGCTGGCGCAGACCCATCCTCACCGATTCGGGCGGTTTTCAGGCGTACTCGTTGATCCGCACGCAGCCCAAACTGGGCGCGCTGACCGACAACGGCATCGTCGTGCAGCCGGAAGGCATGAGCCGCAAGTTGCAACTGACGCCTGAAAAGTGCATCCAGCTTCAAGTGAGCTACGGCGCCGACATCGTGATGTGTCTGGACGACTGCACGCACGTCGATGACCCGCCCGCTGTGCAGGAGCTGTCGGTGCATCGCACGATTGCGTGGGCGAAACGTTGCCGCGCCGAGTTCGATAAGTTGTTGGCGCAGAAAAAGAAGTCGGAGCAACCGCCGCTGCTCTTTGCCGTCGTGCAGGGCGGTGCATCCGAGCATCTGCGCACGCGCTGCGCCGAGGCGTTGCTGGAGATCGGCTTTGACGGCTACGGCTATGGCGGCTGGCCCCTCGACGCCGACGGCAACCTGGTGACTGAGATGCTCGATCTGACGCGGCGGCTGATCCCGGCGCACTTTCCGCTGCATGGGCTGGGCGTGGGCCATCCGCTCAACATTGCCGCCGCTGCTGCGATAGGCTACCAGACTTTCGACAGCGCCCTACCCACCCGCGACGCCCGCCGCGGACGGCTGTACACGTTCGATTCTTCGGCTGCACCGCACAAGCAGGCCGTGCCCATGACCCCAAAACCCCAAAACCCCAAAACCCTGCCACCCGAAGACGCACATCTCCCCCCTCGCCCTTCCCCTCTCGCCCCTCCCAACTTCCGCTTCCTTTACATCACCGACGACAAGTACATCAAAGATGCGCGCCCGGTGGAGGAAGGTTGCGACTGCCTCACCTGCCGGCGCTACAGCCGCGGCTATCTGCGCCATCTCTATCGCGCCAACGAGGCGGCTTTTCAGAGGCTGGCGACGATCCACAACCTGCGCTTTATGGCGCGCCTGATGGACGCCCTACGCCGTGGCTGAGGCTGTGTCTGCCGCGCTGGTTGAGGAAGTTGTGCGCGCCGTGTTGGCAAGCGCCAAATACACCGTGCTCGACCCTGCGCTGGTGGCTGAGGTTGCTGCGCAGGAGGTTGGCAAGGGTCGGCGACGTAAAGATGCGATCAAGGAAGTCAAAGCCCGGCTGCATCAGAGCGTCGGCGCGTACTGGGATGATTACGCCGACTATGCAGCCTGGCGCACAGCGCTCGAAGCTGCGCCTGATGAGACTGCGCAGGCGACGCTGCAGCGCTCGATCATGCGCAGCCATCACTCAATGCGCGAGCGTTTGCCGTTTTTGGATGATTTTTATCGCGTCCTGTTCGACGGCATCGATCCCGTGCGTAGCGTGCTCGACCTCGGCTGCGGGCTGAATCCGCTAGCGCTGCCGTGGATGCACTTGCCCGCTGATGCGGTGTACCTGGCGTGCGATGTGGATCACGAGCAGATTGCCTTTCTCGATTGGTGGCTGGCGCACAGCCAGCAGTGCGGCCGGGCGTTCGTGTGGAACCTGCTCGACGGCGCGCCGCCG
>CALJMI010000058.1 GCA_937981885.1 uncultured Caldilinea sp. | reverse complement strand
ACGCAACGCCAGGCGCGCCAGCGGCGCATCAAAAGCGAAGCCGCCTATCGTCGTCCGACGCCGCTGTGGATGCGGCTGGCTGGCAACCTGTTGATGGGCGCACTGATCGTTGCGGCGTTGGCGGGCTTCACGTACTATGTTCTGCCGGCTGCCACCATCACGTTGACGCCAGGGCGCCTGCCCTTACGGGCTGATCTTGGATTGACGGCCATCGTTGGGTTGAACGCCGTCGATAGAGATGAGGGGCAGCTTCCGGCGCGATTGCTCAAAGCGGAACTGGTCGAGCAGGGCGTCGTGCCGACGTCGGGTACATCGCAAAAAGCCACAAGCAGGGCGAGCGGCGAAGTGGTCTTTACCAATCTCAGCGCCACACCGGTGACGATTCCGGTCAACACACTGGTCAGCACCAGCTCCGGCGCACCCGTCGAGTTTCGCACCTTGCGCGAAGTCACGGTTGAAGGCGGCGCCGGACAGCGCGTCAGCGCACCGGTGGAGGCGGTCGAGCCGGGCATCATCGGCAACGTGCGCGCCAACACGATCAACACCGTCGTCGGCGCGTTGGGATTTCGGCTGCGCGTCAACAACCCAGTGGGCACCGCTGGCGGCGGCGCCGAGCTGGTTTCGGTCGTCTCACAGCAGGATCGAGATCGGTTGGTGGCGTTTTTGCTCGAGGCAGCGGAGGCAAAAGCATATGAGACGTTGCGCGCACAGCTTGCGCCGGGTGAGTGGTTGCCGCCCGAATCGGTGCAGACCTTTGTGCTGGCGCAGTCGTTCGATCAATACAACGACGAAGTCGCGCAGCAATTGAGCGGCTCGATCCGCGTGCTGGTTCAGGGGTTGACGGTCAACGAGCAGCAGGCGACCGGGCTAATCCTCGACCGGCTGCAAAGTCTTGTGCCGGAGCGCGGGCGGCTGGTGCTCGACAGCGTGCGTGCTCAGCGTCAACCTGAAGCCCAGATTGGTAGTAGCACAGTCGCCTTCACAATGACCGTTTCCGCTGACTACACCACGCCGATCGATCCGGATGAACTGCGTGAAGCCGTTGCGGGCTTGACGCCAGAAGAGGCGGCGCGCGTAATTCAGGAACGCTGGTTGATCGAAGGTGCGCCGGACATCTATCTCGACCCGGCGTGGAAGGGTGAATTGCCCGTCCTCACCAGCCGTATTCAGGTGCGCGTCAATTATGACGCCCCTTGACGCACTCTCTGGCGGCAGACCAGCGGGCAAGTTGATGGCGTTGGACATGGGACAGGCGCGCATCGGCGTTGCCGTGTGCGACCCACTGCAACTTGGCGTCCGTCCGCTGACCGTGATTCAACGCCGTAGTCGTCAAGAGGACTTTGCGAAACTGGCGGAACTCGTGCGTCGCGAAGAAGTGCAGGCGATCATCTGTGGGCTGCCGCTCAACATGGATGGCAGCGAAGGCGAGCAGGCGCAGATCGTGCGGAAATGGGCGCGGCGGCTTGCGAACGCACTGGTGCAGATGCTGGGCGCTGCGCCGCCCGTGATCTTCTGGGACGAGCGCCTTAGCAGCCATGCAGCACAGGCGTTTCTGGCAGGTGGCAAGAAACGCACACCTGACGACGCCATTGCCGCCGCCGTTATTTTACAGAGCTATCTCGACGCTCGCTCTTTGCCGGAGGCAACTGACTATGGGCGCATCGAGCAATGAGGAATTGTCAACAACATGCCGATTGATCAACGACAACAGCAAGTGCTTCAACATCGCACACGGTTAGAGCGAGAACGCGACGATTGGCGAACCCAGCTGCGCGGTGCACCGCTGCTGTGGAACCTGCTCAAAGTTGGCACATTGTTGCTTGTATTGGGCGTGCTTGGCGGAAGCTGGATTGTTAGCTCGGCGCATCTTGACGAACAACTGCTGGCGGCGCCACAAAGCACCGCCGGTCTGATCGATCCTACAGCCAATCAATTTTCGCTCAGCCCAGATAGCATCGAGAAACAGATTCTGGCATTTAGCCTGCGTCTGCGCGAGGACGAGCTATACATCCCCGCTGGCAATAACCCGCGCCCACGGCCGTTCACCGTTGTGCCGGGCGAGGCGGCGCGCTTTATTGCGGCGCGATTGGCAGCGCAAGGTTTCATTACAGACGCCGATCTGTTCAACCTCTATCTGCGCGTCACGGGGATGGAGCGTAAGATCGAAGCGGGCAACTTTATGCTGGCGGAGACGATGACGATGCCGGAGATTGCTGAGTCTTTGCAAAATGCGCTTTTCGAGGAAGCGCTTGTCACCATCCCCGAAGGGATGCGCGCCGAGGAGATCGCCGAACGCCTCTCCGCCGCCAATGTCATCGAGAGCGACCGCTTCCTGGCGGCCGTGCGCAACCCCCGTAGCCTGACGATCTTTGATCGCTACGATTTTCTGGGCAGCCTGCCCCCTGACGCTTCGCTGGAAGGCTTCCTTTTCCCGGACACCTATCGCTTTCCGGTGTTGGCAGCCACGCCAGAACAGGTTGTTCGTCCCTTCCTCGACAACTTTGAGCAGCGCGTCGGCGTCAAAGGGCTGACCGGCGGCGCCAGTGGGCTGAGCGGTCGTGACCTGATCACGCTGGCAAGCATTGTCGAACGCGAGGCAATACAGGCGGATGAACGCCCGATCATCGCTGGCGTCTATCTCAACCGCCTGAACAACAAATGTCCCGACGTCGGCGGCCCCTACCTTCAGGCTGACCCGACGGTGCAATATGCGCGCGGCACGGTCGGCAACTGGTGGTGGAAGCCGCAATCGATCGAAGAATATAAGCTCGTGCAAAGCCCTTACAACACCTACCTGAACCCCGGCCTGCCCCCGGCGCCGATCTCGAATCCTGGTTTGAGCGCCATCGAAGCAACGCGTAACCCGGCGCAGACCGGTTACTGTTTCTTTGTTGCGACTGGCGAAGATGGGCGGCATGTCTTTGTGCAGACATTAGTCGAACAGCAGCAGAACCTGCAGATTTATGGGTATAACCCGAAATAACAACAAAGAACGCATCGACCAACGTACGGACACGAACTATCGTGTCCGTACTGCATTTTATCGGCGCGCTGTATTGGGCAAGTCGGTGCTAATCCTGCTGGCAGTGTTGCTGCTGGCAAGCTGCAGCAACGTGCGCCCTGTTGTCAAGATTGGTCTGATTGCGCCGTTTGAGGGGCTGCATCGTCGCACCGGCTATGAGGCGTTGGCCGCAATGCGACAGGCAATTGCGGACGCTCCCACTAGCTCGGTGGGCTTTGTTCCGCTGGCGCTCGACGATAGCGCCGACCCGGAACGCACCCGACGTGCTGCCAGAAAGCTGCTAATCGATCCCCAGGTCAAAGCTGTTGTTGGACCGCTGTCGCCAGCGCTGGTTGAAGCAAGCGGCGATGTGTTGAGACATAGCGGTGTTGTGTGGTTTGCGCCGTTTGCAGTTGCGCCGGCAGGTGGTTTTGCTGCGCCGTTGGACGACGGTTTGTGGGCAAGCGGTTTGGTGACAGCTGTTGGCGCGGCTGTTCAGCAGCAGGGTGCAGCCGCACTTGTGCTTGCCGGCGATCGGCGCGGTTGGCCCGCATGGGATGAAGCGGAATGGTCGGTGATTGCGGGCGTGTCAACGCGTTTTCTGGAAGGCGACTCTTCCGCCGTGGAATCGTTGACAAAGGAAGATGCAATCTTCTGGCTTGGCTCCGCTGAGACGGCCGCCGCTTTTTTGGACGTACATCCTGAGCTTCCTGCGCGCATCCCATTTTGGTTGAGTATGACAGGAGGCGACCCAATTCTGAGCGAAAGGCTAAAAATTGACAGCAAATTGTATTGGTTGGCGTGGTCAAGTGTGCCGTATACTGAGTGGGCAGCACATCATGCGCCATCGACGCCATCCGCTTTTCTTGTCTATCAAGCAACGCGTGCAGCGATCGATGCCATCACCGGCGCTGCGTCGACTGTCGCCACACCGTGGCGTGTCGAGTTATTTGAGCTGGAGGCAGGGGTTAGCCGCCCCTACACTCCGTGAGACAAGGAGCTATTGGTCGGATTTATGCGGATTCTTTTAACTTCGTGGGAGTATCCTCCCTATGTGGTCGGCGGCATGGGCAAACACGTTGCCGAGCTGGCGCCAGTTCTCGGCGGACAATTGATCGACGATTCCCACTCGTCGGGGCCTTTATACGTTGATGTGCTCACCACGCGCTATAGCGGGGGCGCGCAAGAAGAGCAAGTCAACGAATTCTTGACTGTGTATCGAGTCGATGCACCGCCGATCGACCCACTCGATCATTACAACAGTGTGATTGAAGGCAACCAAACGTTGGTGGATCGGGCCGAACAACTTGCACAACGCCACCCTTACGACTTGATCCACGCACATGACTGGCTGGTCGCCAAAGCTGGCATCACCCTCAAGCATCGCTGGAAGACGCCTTTCGTCACAACCATCCATGCCACCGAGCGTGGTCGTCATCAAGGCCATATCCCTAGCGAAACCAGTCATCAGATCGATCGCATGGAATGGCAGAGTTGTTACGAAGCGTGGAATGTAATTGCCTGCAGTCAGTTCATGCGTAATGAGCTGCAGAACTACTTCGGGGTGCCTGATAGCAAGACAATCGTCATTCCCAACGGGATCGACTTCGAGGCAATAACGCGTTGCCCGAGCGAACAGCGCGCCTTGCTGCGTCACCGCTACGCGCCGAACGGCGAGCGTTTGTTGCTCTTCGTCGGGCGGATTGTCTACGAAAAGGGGTTGCACATTTTGATTCGGGCGATGCCTCGCATCCTGGCAGAATATCCGAACACACGGCTGCTGGTTGCAGGCAAAAACGGCGAGAAATACTGGCCCCTCGCCTACGAATTGGGTGTAGAAAAATCGGTTGATTTTCTGGGCTTCATCAGCGACGACGAACGCGACTGTTTATATACAATCGTCGATGCAGCGATCTTCCCTAGCCTGTATGAACCGTTCGGGATTGTTGCGCTGGAAGCAATGGCGGCTGGCGCCAATGTCGTGGCCTCGAGCGTTGGTGGGTTGGCAGAGGTTGTACGCCATCTGGAAAATGGGCTGACAATTCTGCCCAACGACCCAATGAGCATTGTATGGGCGGTTAACAAACTTTTTTCCGACCCGGCTGCGGCTGAGATGCGCCAGAAGCGGGCGATTGCTGAAGTCAAGGAAAGTTATAGCTGGCGTCACATCGCTCAGCGTACGGCGGACCTCTATCGCACCATTGTCAACGAACGCCGCAACGTCGACTGGTAGGCGGCAGAACGGGTGTCTTCCAGGAAGCGCCAAAGCCTCCTGGAAGATGAGGGCGAATTTCCGGTTGCGTTACACCCAGTTTTCCGGCGTGTATTCGCCAAAGACGCCGCGCAGTGTGTCACAGATTTCGCCGAGAGTGGCGTAGGTTTCCACCGCCTCTACGATCAATGGCATCAGCGCCGCTTGCGGTTCACGCGCCGCTTGCTCAATCTTCTCCAGCACAGCATTGACAGCGGTATTATCGCGCTCGGCGCGCAGCTTCTTGAGCGCCTCGATCTGATTCAACCGCACTGTTTCGTCCACGCGCAGCAGCTCACCTTCGTGGTGCTCGTTGGTCTGGAAGCGGTTAACGCCGACCACGACCTCATCGCCTTTTTCCACCGCACGCTGCGTACGGTAGGCGGCGTCTTGAATTTCGCGCTGGATGTAGCCTTCCTCAACTGCACGCAGCGCGCCGCCCAGCTCGTCGATCTTGGAGATGTACTCCTCGGCGCGACGTTCGATCTCGTCGGTGAGCCATTCGACGTAATAAGAGCCGGCCAGCGGATCGACGGTGTCGGCGACGCCGCTTTCGTAGGCGATGATCTGCTGTGTGCGCAGCGCGATCTCGACGGACTTCTGCGTGGGCAGCGCCAGCGCCTCATCCTTGCTGTTGGTGTGCAGGCTCTGCGTGCCGCCGAGCACCGCACTGAGCGCCTGGATCGTTACGCGCACAATGTTGTTGTCGGGCTGTTGTGCAGTGAGCGTGCTGCCGCCGGTCTGCGTATGAAAGCGCAGTTTCCACGAATCGGGGTTCTGCGCGCCGAAGCGATTGCGCATAATCTTTGCCCACAGCCGCCGCGCCGCGCGGAACTTGGCGACCTCCTCCAGGAAGTTGTTGTGCGCGTTAAAGAAAAAGCTGAGCTGCGGCGCAAACTTATCGACATCCAGCCCAGCGTTGATCGCCTGTTGTACGTACTCGATGCCGTTCGCCAATGTAAAGGCGACTTCTTGTACGGCGGTGCTGCCCGCCTCGCGGATGTGATAGCCGCTGATCGAGATCGTGTTCCACTTGGGCACTTCGACGGCGCAGTAGCGGAAAATGTCGGTGATCAGCCGCATCGACGGCGCTGGTGGAAAGATATAGGTGCCGCGTGCGATGTACTCTTTGAGAATATCGTTCTGAATGGTGCCGCGCAGTTGTTTGGCGGAGACGCCCTGCTGCTTGCCCACCGCGATCACCATCGCCAGCAGCACCGCGGCTGGCGCGTTGATCGTCATGCTGATGCTGACTTTATCGAGTGGGATTCCGTCGAGCAGCGTCTGCATGTCGCGTAGACTGGAGATCGAGACGCCGACTTTGCCCACTTCGCCTTCTGCAAACGCGTGATCGGCGTCATAGCCGATCTGCGTGGGCAGGTCGAAGGCGACGGAGAGCCCTGTCTGTCCTTGCGCAATCAGGAACTTGTAGCGTTCGTTGCTCTCTTTGGCGTTGCCGAAGCCGGCGTACTGGCGCATCGTCCAAAAGCGCCCACGATACATGTTGGGTTGTACGCCGCGCGTGAAGGGATATTCGCCCGGAAGCCCCAGCTTTTCTGTGTAGCTGCCGTCGTCGTCTGCGGGCGTGTAGACCGTTTCAACGATCATGTCTTCGGCGCTGGTGGTGAATTTTGGCTTGCGCTCGCCAAAGCGCTTGACTAGCGGGGCTAAGGTGTTTTCCTGCCAGCTTTTTTTGAGAGATTCAATTTTGTTTTCAGCCATCAGGTGACTCCATCAGTTTTCTTTGGATATGTTTTACATTTCGCTGCGGCCAGTCAACGCGCGTCCCAGCGTCACCTCGTCGGCGTATTCCAGATCGCCGCCCACCGGCAGTCCGCGCGCCAGGCGGGTCACGCGGAGACCGAGCGGCTTGATCAGGCGGGCGATGTACATGGCGGTCGCCTCGCCCTCCAGGTTGGGATTGGTCGCCAGCAGCAGCTCGCGCACCGGCGTCTCGCTTGTCTGGATGCGGTGCAGCAGCTCGCCGATCTTCAGGTCTTCGGGACCGATGCCTTCAACTGGCGAGATGGCGCCGTGCAGCACATGATAGACGCCAGTGAACTCGCGCGTGCGTTCGATCGCCTGCACGTCGAGCGGCTCTTCCACCACGCAGACCAGCCCGTGGTCGCGCTGCGCATTTGCACAGATCGGACACGGGTCCTGGTCGGCGATGTTGAAGCAGACACTGCAAAAGAGTGTGCGCTGCTTCAGTTCTTCTAACGCGCGCGCCAGCTTGAGCGCAATGGCTTCGTCGTTGCGCAGCAGGTAATACGCCAGCCGCGTCGCTGTCTTGGGGCCAATGCCCGGCAACTGGCTGAAGGCGTCGATTAAGTTGGATACCGGCTCAGCTAATGGTTGCATCGCTAGAATAAACCCGGCGGCAGCCCCATCCCGCCAGTCAGGCTGCCCATGCGTTCTTCCTCGATCTGCTTGACCTGCGCCAGTGCATCGTTGAACGCCGCCAAAAGCAGGTCTTGCAGCATCTCGACATCGTCCGGATCGACGACTTCCGGCTTGATTGTCACGCTTTTGAACTCGCGCGCGCCGGTGACGACGATCGTCACGGCGCCGCCGCCGGCGCTAACAGTGATCTCCTCGGTTGCCAGCGCAGCCTGCGTCTTTTCCACCTCTTCTTGCAACTTTTGCACTTGCGACATCAGGCTGCCCATGTTGGGCATTCCACCGCCGAATCCGCCGCCAAAGCCGCCGCGACCGCCGCCAATTCCTCGTTTCTTGCTCATTCTGGTATATCCTTTTCTGTTACAATGGTCATGAGGCGTTTGTCCCAAGATCGGGCGTCAATCTTCACCCTTTTTTGGGACATCACGCAAACCGATTTCTTCTACGCAGTCGGCGAGGTCTGCCGTTTGCGTTGCGATGATTGAGTGGGACTTTGCATCACCTGTGCGCCCAGATCGTGCACGGCGAACTCGATCAACGGATCGGGGCCGTCGGCCACCCGCTCCTGCACCACCACGGCCTGACCGACGAGCGTCGCTTTCTCGCCAAGTTGACACTCGATCGTGACCTCGCGGCCCATGAAGCGGGAGAGCGCTGCGGCGACGCCCGGCAGCACATCGGGTTTCGCCACCAGGTTGCGGGAAAATTCGTTGCCGCCGAACGCCAGCGCCACGACATGATCAGAGACAGCAACGTCGCGCACCGCATGTAACGCAGCGGTCGCCTGCTGCCCGCATTGTGACCGCACGACGCCAAGAAACTCTTTCCAGCGCGTCCACAATCGCCGCGAGGTTTCTACATCGACGATGCTTTCGCGCTTTAGCTGGCTCTGGTCGTCCGACTTTGCCTGCTGCGGTTGCTTTTCCTCCACCGCCGGTTTCACAATGCTTTGTTCGGTTTTCACAGCGGCGGTCGATGGCGAGGTCTGCGCGACAACCGGAGTCGGCGCAGTCGCCTCGCCCTGCACAACCTCGATCAGCGCCATTTCCAACGGAAGCTGCGGCTGAAAACCGCCTTTGAGTTCGTTCGCCGCCGTGCTGAAGCGCTTGATTGCGTAGAGGGTCGTCGCCAGGTCAATCTGTTTTGCCTGCGCCTGCATCTGTTGTACGGTTTCGGCGGGTAAATCATCGAGCAGCGCCGGGTTGTTGGTCATCTGCAACACCATCACCGCACGCAGTTGCTCGACGATCTGCTGGCAGAATTCGGTGAGGCTGGCGCCGTCGGTCATCAATTGATGAACCAGCGCCAGCCCGCGCTGCGCATCGCGCGTCGCCACCGCACCGACGAACTCGATGACTGTCTGTGTGTTGACTGCGCCAAGCACCTGCTGCACTTGCGTCAGCGTCACCCGATCATGGCCGAAGCTGAACATCTGATCGAGCAGGCTCACTGCGTCGCGCATACAGCCCTGCGCGCTGCGCCCGATCATCAGCAGGGCGTCCGGTTCGGCGCTGAACCCCTCGGCGTCGACGATGTGCTGCAAGTGTTGTGCGATTTCCGGCGCGGGGATGCGGCGAAAGTCGAAGCGCTGGCAACGGCTGATCACCGTCGCCGGTATCTTGTGCGGTTCAGTCGTCGCCAGGATGAAGCGGGCGTGAGGTGGCGGCTCCTCCAGCGTCTTGAGCAGCGCGTTGAACGCGCTGCTGCTCAGCATGTGCACTTCATCGATGATGTAAATCTTGAAACGCCCTTCGCTGGGACGAAACCCGACTTTGTCGCGCAGCTCGCGAATGTCGTCTACGCTATTGTTGGAGGCAGCGTCGATTTCAATCAGGTCGATCATGCGTCCTTCGGTGATCGCCTGGCAGGTGGGGCAGCGGTTGCATGGGCGCTCGGCTTCGGGCGCGCTGCAATTGAGCGCCTTGGCGAGGATGCGCGCCGTGCTTGTCTTGCCCGTGCCGCGCGGCCCCGAAAAGAGATAGGCATGCGCCACGCGACCATCGCGCAGTGCATTTTTCAGCGTCTGTGTGACATGTTCCTGGCCGACAACTTCATCGAATGTCTGGCTGCGCCATTTGCGATACAAGGCTGTGGACATGTTGCCAGTGTACCACTGAACTAGGCGCGCGGCAAGGATTCATTCGCAGGTCACCTGCGGTTGCGCTGACTGACTGGCGATGATTGACGGCAGGTAGAGTTGATGAGCGGTAATCGGTTGAGATGGTTCGGCCGCAGCCCAATCGACCAGCGTGATCTTGTCGCAGGCGCTGTAGGTCTGCGTTCCGCTGCGTAGTTCAGCGGAGACAATGCGTTCACCTGCGCCGTCGTTGAGCGTCCAGGTGATGCGTCGGGCGAAAGGTTGCCACTCACTCCAGGCATCGCTGTCGTTGCGCAGCCGCATCTCGCTCCATTCGCCGTGGACGAAGATTTCGACATTGCGGTCACTCGTGACAGCAGCGTCGTTATTGATGAGAATCGGATATTCGCCGCTGCGCGCGCCCAAATCCTGCACCCAATAAACGCCGTAGTCCCCGGCGCCGCTGAAATAGCCGACGCCAATTTCACGGTAGTTCGGGTTGAGGATGTTGCGCCGATGGCCGTCGCTGCCCATCCAGCCCGTCATCACCTCCTCCGGCGTACGATAGCCGGCGCCGATATTCTCGCCAGCCGTCCACCAGTCGTACCATCGACGAATGCGATCAAATGTTCCGCACACCCGCACCAGGCTTCCGCCGCTGCGGTCGAAGGTGTCGTGGGCAAAGTAGTTGTCGGTTCCGAGGTCGGCGGCGTGATAGCGCGCCGCTTTGTCCAATGCTGCGACGCGCTTGAGCGGCGGCAGGGCGCCGTTGGCGGCGCGATGTTGGTTGACTAGCTCGACGACGCGCGCCTCGAACGCATCGTTGATGATCGGCGCGTCAACGCCGCCACAGCCGGTGTAAGCCGCCTCGCTCACTTGCGCCGCCGCTGATGGCGTAAAGGCAAGCACAACGATGAATGTGGTGACGCCGGCGACTACACCGACTTGCCTCAACGCTGATTGGATGTGGGCAACAATGATTGGATGCATGGCAATTTGCGTCCCCGTGACAGATTTGATCGTCTCATATTTGATCGTCTCATAAAATTTCCTGAAAGCTTGAAGCTTCCAGGAAAGGCGCCACACCGATTGTAACGCATGGCGGGCGCGATTTCATGGCTCTTTTGTAGCGCACGCTGTGCGTTCACTGCACGATTCTTCGGCTGTCATGGTGCGACATTTGTGGTGAAGCTGTGCAAACTGTATGCGTGGTTATGGTTTGCGTAGTGTTTTGGCTGTGAAAATGATAACAGTCATCAAAAAAATGTGAGGAGCTTCGAGATGTTTGCTTTTTCAAAAACCCTGTTGATGTCCGCCGGTCTGCTTTCAGCGATGGCGCTGACCGCGTGCGCCGCCGCCACACCCGCCGTCGTAGAGCAAAGCGCTGTCACCAGAACGCTGCCACCCTGCCCGGATTCGCCAAACTGCGTCTCGACGCAGGCGCTGCGCGAGGATGCGCAGCATTACATCGAGCCGATCACCTACACCGGCAGCGCAGCCGACGCGCGCCGTCGGCTGCTCGACGTGATCGCCGCCATGCCGCGCACCAAGATCGTCACCGACGAGGAGACGTATATTCATGCTACGTTCACGTCGCTGATCTTCCGCTTTGTGGATGATGTCCAGTTTGTGATCGACGACGCAACCAAAACCATCCATTTTCGCTCCGCCTCACGCGTGGGGTATGGCGATATGGGCGTCAACCGCAAACGTATGGAAGAGATTCGTACACGCTTCAACCAAGCAGCCTCTGCGTAAGACCGGTGAAGCGCGCCGCCACCTCGTTGTTGTTGACGGCGAGCGCAATGGCGCGCAGCTGCCCGACCAGCACGACCAAGCGCCGCGCCCTCGTCACCGCGGTGTAGAGCAGGTTGCGTTGCAGCATCATATAATGCGTGGTGAGCAGCGGGATCACCACCGCGGTAAACTCGCTGCCCTGACTTTTGTGGACGCTGACTGCGTAGGCGTGAATGAGTTCGTCCAACTCCAAAAATTCGTAGCCGACCAGACGCCCATCAAAGTTCACCGTGACGGTGTGCATAATCGCGTCGAGCGCGGTGATGCGCCCGATGTCGCCGTTGTAGACATCCTTGTCATAGTTGTTGCGAATCTGCATCACCTTGTCGCCGACGCGATAGAGCCGGCTGCCGATGGTGCGTTCGGGGCGGTTGGGCGCCGACGGGTTGAGCGTGCGCTGCAACGCGATGTTGAGCGCCGCCACACCGACCACACCGCGATGCATCGGCGCCAGCACCTGAATTTCCTCCGACGGAATGCCAAAGCGTCGTGGAATCCGCTCCGCCACCAATTCCACACACAACTCGGCTGCGCGCGCCGGTTCCTCGGTGCGAAAGAGAAAAAAGTCGGTTGCGGCGTTGTTGTCGATCACCGGCAGTGCACCGGCATTGATGCGATGCGCGTTGGAGATAATGAGCGATCCAGCCGATTGGCGGAAGATGGTTTGCAGGCGGATGACGGACGCAGAGGGAAATGGAGACTGGAGACTGGAGATTGGAGATTGGGTGGTTGGACGATTTGGGGCTTGGGGGACTGGGCGATCAGAGATCGAGGACGCTGGCGGACCATCAGTCTCCAATCTCCAATCTCCTAATCTCCAATCTCCCGATCTCTCATTCTCTGCATCACTCAACGCCGCAATCACATCCTTCAAAACATTCCCTGCGCCCACGCTTGGCAGTTGATCGATGTCGCCGACGAGCAACAGGTGCATCCCCGGCGGCACAGCTTTGAGCAGGTGGTTGGTCAGCGGCAGGTCGAGCATCGAGGCTTCATCGACGATCAGCAGGTCGCCTTCAAGCGGATTTTCCTCGTTGCGCTGAAACGCCATCCCTTCGCCCGGCTTGAACTCGAGCAGGCGATGGATCGTCTTCGCTTCGGCGCCGGTGGTTTCAGCGAGCCGCTTTGCTGCGCGTCCGGTCGGCGCCGCAAGCAGCACACGCCGCTGCTCACGCCGGCAGAGGTCGAGGATCGTGCGCACGGTCGTCGTCTTGCCGGTGCCAGGGCCACCGGTGAGAATAGTGATGCGATAGGTCAGCGCTGCCTGCACAGCCTGGCGTTGCTGAACGGCAAGTGGGAAACCATTCGCTTGCTCGGCGGCGGCAAGCGAACGTTCCCAATCGATCGGGCGATAACGGGCAAAGGCGGCAAGCCGGCTCTCGCCCTCGCGCAGCAGTCGCTGAAGCCGCCGCGCCACGCCTACTTCGCTGAAATAGAGCGGCGTCAGGTAGATGGCGTTTTCCTCAGCGAGTAGGCGCTGCGCCTCGTCGACGGTGTGGACGGCGTACAACTGCCCCTGCTCCGCCACCAGCCGCGGCTCGGCGATAAAGCTCGGCTGCGGTTCGATGGCTTCACGCCCAGGACCTGGCGTTATTTTGACCTGCGCCTCGTTCCACATGCGCGCCAGTCCGACGCCGATCAGGTTGGGCGAGACTTTGAGCAATTCGGCGGTGAGCTTGACCAACTCCGACGTGGGCAAAAAAACATGCCCCTCCTCACTCGCCTGGTTGAGCGCATAGGCGACGCCAGCAGCCACGCGTTCCGGCGCATCCTCTGGCATCCCTATGGCGCGTGCAATTTTATCGGCCGTGAGAAAGCCGATGCCGAAGATGTCACGCGCCAGGCGGTAGGGGTCGGCGCGCACGATATTGATCGCATCGTCGCCGTAGGTTTTGTAGATTTTGGTGGCAAGGCTGGTGCTGACGCCGTTGCTCTGCAAAAAGAGCATCACTTCCTTGATCGCGCGCTGCTCCGCCCATGCCCTGCTGATCATATCGACGCGCTTGGGACCGACGCCGGGCGTCTCTGCCAGCCGTTCGGGGTTTTCCTCGATCACGGTAAGCGTATTAAGACCGAACTGCCTGACGATACGCTGCGCGGTCACAGGGCCAACGCCTTTGATCAGCCCGCTGCCCAGGTATTTCTCCAGCCCGGCGATAGTCGCAGGCAACACCGGGCGAAAGGTTTCGACCTGGAACTGGCGGCCATAGTCGCCATGTACAGTCCAGCGCCCAGTTAGCTCGACCGACTCGCCGACGTTCAGTCCTAACATATTGCCGACGATTGCCACCTCGCGCTCGGCGCCAAATAGTGCGCGTCCAACGCGTTCGGGCGTCAGCTTGGCGACCGTGTAGCCATTTTCTTCGTTATGGTAGGTGATGCGTTCAATGACGCCACGCAGAGTGTCCATAAGGGCAAAAGGCGATGAAGATGCGACAAGAATGAACTTGACATGTGTAAGCTGTCTACACCAAGTATACATCACTTCTCGTCATGATGTCTGGGGGGCGCCGCTTAATTTCATCTTGTGCAACTTAAATAATCATATTATACTTTTGATTACCATAAGGGCTGCCGGTTTGGTAGGTTTCACCGACTCAATGTCCGTGAACCACAATAATGGCGGCCTGTGGTCAAATTGTAGTTCTCTTTAGTTTTTCTAAGTCTTCCCACTCAACAAGAACTTGAACAGGAGATCAAACATGGCAGTAGCAACGCAGGAAAAGCCGCCCATTCAATGGTGGCTCGTATTGATTCAGGGCATTGCAACACTTCTCATCGGTATCTTCTTGCTGACCGACCCGGTGTTAACCTCCCGGATGATCGTCTTTTACATCGGCATCTACTGGCTCGTCACCGGTATTTTGTCGCTTGTGCGCATTTTTACAGATCGCGGCAACATGGTCTGGAAGCTGATTAGCGGCATCGTTGGCATCCTGGCTGGTTGGTTCCTGGTTTCCAATATTACCGATGGGGCTACGCTGGTCTTCGGCATCGCCGCTGTAATCATTCTCGGCGTTCAGGGCATCATTATGGGCATCTTTGGGTTGGTCGAGTCCTTCCAGGGCGCAGGTTGGGGACCGGGCATCATCGGCGCCATCTCGATCATCATCGGCATCATGCTGCTTGGCAGCCCGCTCGGCTATGCGCTGGTGCTGCCATGGGTGATCGGCATTTTCGCCATCGTTGGCGGCATCTTCACAATCTTTTTTGCATTCCGCCTGCGCAGTGCTTGACGACAGAGATCGGCAAAGTCTATTGACGTAAAGGGCAGGCGTTCGCCTGCCCTTTCTTTTTCGTGAATATGAATCAAAGTCTCGATAGCTTGACGGTGGAGCTACACCAGAGAAACACCTCTTCATGATTTCAACAGGTGCGCCGTCCCGGCTATCCAAATAGCACGATGATAGACGTTCTATTCTCACCATGAACAAGACCGCCACCCATCGCATCACCTACATCGGCCACGCCACTGTGTTGATTGAGGTTGGCAATGCGCGCATTTTGACTGATCCGGTGCTGCGCTATCGTGTGGTGCACTTGCGTCGGCGTCGCTCGCCCATTTTGGACACATGGCAGGAAAAGCTTGACGCCGTACTGATTTCGCATCTGCACTACGACCACCTCGACTTGCCGTCGCTGCGCAAACTTGGCAAGTTCATGCGACTGATCGTACCGGTGGGCGCTGGCGCGCTGTTGCGTCAACATGGTTTCACCAACGTCGAAGAGTTACGCGTCGGTGAACGCACAACGGTCGCAGATGCACCAGTGACGGCAACGACGGCTGTGCACAATGGTTCGCGCAGCCCGTTGGGGCCAACGGCGGAGTGTCTGGGGTATATCGTCGGCGGCGAGACACAGCGCGTCTATTTTCCTGGCGACACCGACATCTTCCCAGAAATGGAGCAAATGGCGGGTACCATCGACGTTGCGTTGATGCCGGTTTGGGGCTGGGGGCCGACGCTTGGCGCAGGACACATGGACCCCTATCGTGCGGCGCAAGCCAGCCAACTGATCGCGCCGCAGATCGCCATCCCGATTCACTGGGGCACGCTGTATCCGATGGCAATTCACCGACTAACGCAGGCTTTTTTGTTTGATCCGCCGCTTCTTTTCCGCGAGTTCATCCGGCGCATGGCGCCGCAGATCGACGTGCGTATCTTGCAACCGGGCGAACACACCGAGCCATAGACATTTGTTTGTGGCTCGACACTTTACCGTGTAGCGCATTCCTTGTGCAACCTGTCCAGAAAGGTTGGTCATATTCATCACAAATAACTACAAATAACTCAATTGACGCCACAATGCGGGCTCTGGTATCCTTAAGAGAATTTACTAACTTTGTGAATCCTCACAACAGACTGAAGTCGCCGACATGCAGCGTTTTCTAAGGTCGCCACGTTTTCTTGAACTTGCCCTTCCCATTGCTGCAGTGCTGATTGCATTCGCCATCGGCGGCGTCTTGTTGGCGCTGCTTGGCGCCAACCCCTTTGAGGCATATTGGGTGCTGCTCAGCGGCGCATTCGGCAGCGTCAGCGGTCTGGCGTCAACGCTGACCAAGATGACGCCACTCTTGCTGGTGGCGTTGGGCATTTGCATTTCCTTCCGCGGGGGCGTGATCAATATCGGCGGCGAGGGACAGATTATTGTCGGCGCGCTCGCATCGACAGCTTTTGCGCTCTGGCTGCGCGACTGGCCGGGCTGGTTGTTGTTGCCGCTGACCTTAATTGTCGGCGCGTTGGCTGGCGCAGTGTGGGGCGGCGTTGCGGGTGTGCTCAAGGCGCGGCTCAACGTCAACGAAATTTTGAGTACAGTGATGCTCAATGCCATCGCTTTACAGTTGATGAATTTCCTGCTGCGCGGCCCCATGCTCGATCCGGCGCAGATTGCCGCCGGCACCAACATCGCCCAAAGCGAGGCGCTGCCGCGTAGCGTCTGGCTGACGCGGCTTGCTCCGCCCACGCTGCTGCACAGCGGCGTGCTCCTGGCGCTGGTGCTGGCGGCGCTGGTCTATCTGCTGCTCTGGCGCACGACCATCGGCTTTCGTATTCGCACAGTTGGGCTGAATCCGTCCGCTGCGCGCTACGCCGGCATGCCTGTGCCCTTTTATGTGGCGTTCTCGCTGATTCTGGCAGGCGGCTTTGCGGGTCTTGCCGGTGCGGTCGAAGTCACCGGCGTCTCGCACCGGATGTTGGAAGGGCTTTCGGGCGGCTATGGTTTCAGCGGCATCGTGGCGGCGCTCTTCGGCAAGCTGCATCCGCTCGGCGCCATCCCCGCTTCGTTCCTCTTTGGCGGGTTGCTGGTTGGCGCCAACAAGATGCAACTCACGGTGCAGGTGCCCAGCGCGCTGATCACCGTGATCAACGGGCTGGTCGTCATGTTTGTTGTGGCGAGCGAGGTTTATGTGCGGCGAGCGCGACGTCGCGCCGGTCGCGAAGCCGCTGAAGCGTCGCTCAAGCGTGAATCCTCCACTCCATCCGCAGAAGCGACGGTTTTCTGATGTTCGACGAGTTTTTGAGCGTTGCCACCCTGATTGGAATTGCCAACAGCGGTGTGCGGCTGGCGACGCCTTATCTCTACGCAGCGTTGGGCGAGATGTTCAGCCAACGTTCGGGCGTGCTCAATCTGGGCGTCGAAGGTGTGATGTTGATGGGCGCGTTCGCCGCCTACTACACGGTCTACATCGGCGGCGACCCCTGGCTGGGCGTGCTGGCCGCGCTCATTGTTGGCGCGCTGATGGGATTGCTGATGGCGCTGATCAGTGTCACAATGCAGGCGCAGCAGGGCATCAGCGGCATCGGGCTTACGCTCTTTGGGGTTGGTCTGAGCAGTCTGCTGTTGAAGGTGTTGGTCGGTTCACCGATCGGCATCTCTGGCTTCTCGACGTGGAGAGTGCCGGGCTTGAGCAGCATCCCTGTGGTCGGGCCGATCTTCTTCGAGCATAACATCCTCGTCTATATTGCCTACTTGCTTGTTCCGGTGAGTTTGTTCGTGCTCTATCGCACAACTTTTGGCCTCAAAATTCGCGCCGTGGGGCAGAATCCGGAAGCCGCCGACTCGCTGGGCGTGCGCGTCAACGCCGTGCGTTACGGCACGGTGATGCTTGGCAGCGCCATGGCGGGCGTTGCGGGCGCGTCGCTGAGCATCGGACTGCTCAACATCTTTCAGGAGAACATGACAAATGGCCTCGGCTTCATCGCAGTGGCGCTGGTCTATTTCGGCGGCTGGCGACCGCCCGGCGTGCTGATCGGCGCGTTGCTCTTCAGCACGGTGAACGCGCTGCAACTGTGGATGCAGGTGCTTGGCGTGCCGATCCCCTCAGATCTAGCTGTGATGATGCCGTACCTGCTGACGATCGTAGTGCTGGCTGTTGGCGGTCAACGCATTCGCCAGCCAGCGGCGCTGACCAAGCCGTATGAACGTGGCGAGTAATCTCCAATCTCCGATCTCCAGTAATAAATGGAGATCGGAGATTGGAGATTGGTGGATATTTCTCTACGAATTCAGTGACAGGAGGATGGACGATGCGTAAAGTTTCTTCGAGTTTGATCTTGGTATTGGTTGTCAGTTTGCTCCTAACGGCGTGTGCGGCGCCGGTGGCGGCGCCGGCAGGCGGCGGTCAGATGGCGGCGACCGAGGCGGTTGCTGAGACAGAGTCGGCGGGTCCGATTCGCGTTGCGTTGCTGATGCCGAGCACGATCAACGACATCTCGTGGAGCCAGTCGATCTATGTCAGTTTGAAAGAGCTGCAAGATGAGCTAGGCGCCGACAAATTGGAGATCGCCTACTCCGAAAATATGTTCAACGTGCCAGACGCCGCTGCCGCAATCCGCGACTATGCGTCAAGCGGCTACAATCTGGTCATCGCCCACGGCGCGCAATATGGCGACTCGCTGATGGACATTGCGCCTGACTTCCCTGATGTCAGCTTCGCCTGGGGCACGACGACGCGCACCGGCAAAGATCAGGGCGTCGAGAATATCTTTGCCTACGAGCCGCGCGGCGATCAGGCTGGCTACGTCACTGGTGTGCTGGCCGCCAAGCTGACCAAGTCCAAAATCATCGGGCTGGTAGGCCCCGTCGATGCGGGCGACGCCAAGCTGCACGTCGATGGCTTCCTGGCGGGCGTCAAGGCGACCGATCCGGATGTCAAGGTCAACATTTCCTTCACCGGTTCGTTTGGCGACACCGCGCTGGCCGCTGAAGCTGCCAATACGCACATTCGGGCCGGCGCCGACGTGTTGACCGGTTCGGCGCAACAGGTTGTCGGCGCAATCGGCGTCGCCAAAGAAAATGGCGTGCCGTGGCTTGGCGTTCAGGCCGACCAAAGCACCGCTGCGCCAGAGATCGTTCTTGCCAGCGCTATCTACGACTGGACGCAGTTGCTGCGCGACATCATCGCCATGCGCGAGGCAGGCACGAGGGGCGGTGAGGTGCTTCAATTGACTTACGCCAACGGCGGCATTCGCACGATCTACAGCGATCAATTGCCTGCCGAAGCTGTCGAAGCCGCCAAAGCCGCCGAAGCGGGTCTGGCGGACGGCTCGATCACGATCGTGGCGGAGCCACGGTAGGAGAGATTGTGGAATTAGGAGATTAAGAGATTAGGAGATTGGAGATTATCCGTCATGTCGGAAAGTCTCCATCTCCGATCTCTAATCTCCAATCTCCAATCTCTAATCTCCAATTTCCAGTCTCTAATCTTCACTTCGCCATTATGAACGACGAACACCTTTCCTATCTTCGGGCGGCGATTGCGGTGGCGCAGCGGGCGCGGGAAAAAGGCAACCATCCCTTTGGCGCGCTGTTGGTGGATGAGAACGGCGTTGTGCTGCTTGAAGCGGAGAATACAGTCAACACTGAGCGCGACTGCACCGCTCACGCTGAGACGAATCTGGTGCGCATGGCGTGCCAGCGCTTTGAGCGCGCCGTGCTGGAGCGCTGCACGCTCTACACCAGCACCGAGCCGTGTGCAATGTGCGCCGGCGCAATTCATTGGAGCGGCATCGGGCGCGTTGTCTTTGGCTTGAGCGAACAAAGCTTGTATGGGTTGACCAGCGACGGCGCGCATCCTGACAATGAAACAATGGCGTTGTCCTGCCGTGAGGTTTTTGCGCGCTGTGTGCGCCCGGTCGAAGTCATCGGCCCGTTGATCGAGGACGAGGCGCGCGTCGTTCACGAAGGGTTCTGGACGAAGGGATGAACAACAATCCACCCAAGATCGCAACCCTCGAACTGATCGACATCACCAAACGCTTTCCTGGCGTGCTGGCGAACGATCGCGTCGCCTTCGACGTGAAATCTGGCGAGATTCACGCACTGTTGGGCGAAAATGGCGCTGGCAAGTCCACTTTGATGAAGGTGCTCTACGGCCTCTATCAGCCCGACGGCGGCGAGATTCGCATCAACGGCCAGCCAGTCACGATCCATTCACCGACCGACGCCATTGAACGCGGCATCGGTATGATCCATCAGCACTTTATGTTGGTGGATGAACTGACTGTCACTGAGAATGTGGCGCTAGGGCTGAAATCGAGCCGCGGACCTGTGCTCGACCTCGACAAGGTGGAGGCAAGGATCCGCCAGCTTTCCCAGGCGTATGGGCTGCAGATCAACCCCAAGGCGCCTGTGTGGACGCTGGCGGTGGGCGAGCGCCAACGCGTCGAGATCGTCAAGGCGCTCTATCGCGGCGCCGATCTGTTGATCCTCGACGAGCCGACTGCTGTGCTTACGCCGCAAGAGGCGGACGATCTTTTTGCGACGCTCAACCAGATGAAGCGCGACGGCCATGCCCTGATCTTCATCAGCCACAAGCTGCACGAAGTCGTGGCGATCAGCGACCGCATCAGCGTGCTGCGCAGCGGGCGGCTGGTCGACACCGTGCCCAATCAGGGTGTGACGCGTGCGATGTTGGCGCGCATGATGGTTGGCCGCGATGTTCTGCTCGACCGCCCCCACATGGCGTTGACGCCTGGGGCTGCGCGGCTTGTACTGGAAGACGTTGATGCACTCGGCGTCATCGGTCAACCGGCGCTGCGTAAGGTGACGCTCGAAGTTCATGCGGGTGAGATTCTGGGCGTGGCTGGCGTCTCAGGCAACGGACAGCGCGAGCTGGCGGAGGTGATCGCTGGCTTGCGCGCGCCGACTGGCGGTCGCGTTCTGCTCGACGGCGTTGATGTCACCGGTTGGACGCCGGGGCGTCGCACCGACGCCGGGCTTGGCTACATCCCAGAGGAGCGCATGCACGATGGAATTGTGCAAGAGTTTTCTGTAGCCGAAAATCTGGTGCTCCAGGACTACGACCACCCGCCGATGAGCAACGGCATCTTCCTCAATTTTGGCGCAATTGTCAGCCGCAGCCGCAACTTGGTGCGCGACTTCAACATTCGCACGCCCTCGCTCGAGACGACGACGCGCAGTCTGTCCGGCGGCAACATCCAGAAGCTGATCCTAGCGCGCGAGCTTTCGCGCGACCCGAAGGTGCTTGTTGCTGCACAGCCGACGCGCGGCGTAGATATCGGCGCCACCGAGTATATCCACCAGCGTTTGCTCGACCAGCGTATACGCGGCACAGCGACGCTGCTCATCTCTGAAGATTTGGATGAGATTTTAAATCTGTCCGATCGGATTGCCGTCATCTACGAAGGACGCATCATGGGCGTCATTGCCCGTGAGCAGGCGACGGCTGAGCAGCTTGGTCTGTTGATGGCTGGCGTTGCCGAAGGGCGATGAGCCTGGTCTCGCAAGGTATGACCCCTCAACGCAGCTCTGCCGCCTGAATCCCACCATTTTACTGATTGCTAGGCAGAGTTTTTATGTTTTTAGTGTTGCGTGCTACGTGGTGCGTGTCGGAATCCCTTACACACCACGCACCACGCACCACGCAACACGCACCACGCAACACGCACCCCGCAACACGCACCACGCAACACTGCGCTCATAACATGCCAACCTAGCAATCAGTAATCTTGATAAACGCGTCCCCAAATGTGTACGTCCCCGAGATGCGGTAATGATCATCGCACACATAGTAGCGACCATTTTTCTCTGTTAACTGCAGACGCCTCTTTGATTCCAACGTGGGTGCGCGCCCGAATGACTTCTGCTTCGTTGTCGATTCGCAGTAGCTCCAGGCCGGGCTTGCGGCGCAACAGGAAGAATCGCCCCCGCGCAAGACTACATGGAAGCACTGGCTACAACTACATCTTCATGTGATCCCACCACCGACTTGCTCTGCCAAACTGGAAGACGCAAATCAAATTGCTGAGGAGAGCGGATATGTCACACTCTGGTCAGATGACGCACTACACAATCCGAATTCATGGCGGCGTTGACGATACGCTTTCCGAATGGTTTGGGCCGATGAAAATTGAACGCGGCGCTGATGCCGATGGTCAACCAATTGCCACCTTATCGGGCGATGTGGCTGATCAGGCGGCGCTGGTTGGGTTGGTGCGTCACCTGCACGGGTTGGGGATCGTGCTGCTGTCGGTCGAGCGTGATGTGAGTTGAGAGAAAGTGCGAGTTTGTGGGGTGAAATTGCAGCACCTCGATGGCGAATTGTATTGCAAGGAGAAGAATTGTGAATGTATCGAAGGTTGTAATCTGGTTGTCGGTTGTAACTGCGGCGCTTGGGATTGCCGCCGCAGGCATTGGATTGTTCTGGCAAACACAGGGAACGCCCTACACCTTTACGGCGCTGAGCGGCGATATCGTGGACATCTACGCACGCGGCATCTATGCTGATGACTCCGTCTTCAAGAGCGGCGCCAACCGCGGCGGAGATGTGACCACACTCTTTCTGGCAACGCCGGTGCTGTTGATCGCACTCTTGTATTATCGTCGCGGTTCTGTGCGCGGGGCGATGGTGCTGCTCGGCGCGCTGACGCACTTCCTTTATGTGTATGCGTCGCTGGCGCTGGGTGCAGCCTACAACACGCTCTTCCTGGTCTACGTGGCGATCTTCGGGTGCAGTTTTTATGCCTGGCTGCTGCTGCTCTTTGCACTTCAGCCATTGACGCTGCGCTTTGCTGCTGACCTACCATACCGGCGCATCGGCGCGTTTCTGCTTGCGTGCGGGCTGTTGACCAGCTTTGTCTGGATCGAGCCACTGGTGAGCGCGCTCCTGGTAGGTCATGCGCCGGCGCTGCTCTATCACAGCACGACGATGGTGACCGAAGCGCTCGATCTGGCGACGATTGTGCCGGCGTGCTTTGTGGCGGGCTTGCTCTTCTTGCGTCGCAACCCCCGTGGACTGATCTTTGCAGTTCCAGTAGTGGCGCTGCTCTTTTTCGTGGCACCATCGATTGCAGCGATGACGGTCTTTCAACTGATGGATGGGATTTCATTCACGATTCCGCAGATTGTCGGGCCCATCGGTGGGTTTCTGGTGCTTGGCATAATTAATCTGTGGGTGGCTGCAATGTTCCTACGCGCTGCGCCAGGTCAAGCTGCCGAGGCGCCAACGCAGGGTAGACAACCGGTTCACATACCTGCGTAGATTTGGACGACATTGTTTTCGATGGACGAGGCAGACAATGAGTGATCAACGAAGAATCGGCCGGCGGCGTTTCTTGATCGCAACCGGCGTAACAATGACGACAAGTTTGTTGTTGTGCAGCGGCTTGACCATCAGCGCAACACAGACGCCAAGAATTGATTTTGTCCACGCAGAATGTGGAAGGAGACCAACGATGAACAAGGTGCTCGTGGCGTATGCCAGCAAATGTGGCTCGACCGGTGAAGTGGCGCAGGCGATTGCGCAGGAACTGTGCGCGCAGGGCATGACGGTGGATGTGCGACGAGTCAATGAGGTCAAGGACGTGTCGGAGTATGATGCCTTTGTGGTCGGCAGCGCCATTCGTATGGGCAGTTGGCTGGGTGAGGCGAAGAAATTTGTCGAGGTGAACGCAGCTGCGTTGCAGACAGCGCCGACTGCTTTCTTCACAGTGCACATGCTCAACACCGACGACAGCGAGGAAAGCAAGACCAACCGCGCCGCCTACGTTGCGCCGATTCACGCGATCGTGCAGCCGCAAGCCGAGGCATTTTTCGCAGGCAAGATGGAGTTGGGTAAGTTGTCCTTCCTCGACCGCATGATCTCGAAAATGATGGGTGCGCAGGACGAGGACAAGCGTGACTGGGATGCCGTCAAGCAGTGGGCGAATCAACTGACGCCTCAGTTAGCATGAAGTGTTTTCTATCGATTGATGGCGCATCCGCCAACGGCCAGCCCTACGCAGTGAACAATCCAGAGCATAGCAAAACAACGGTTTTCGACCGCTGAAAACCGTTGTTATGCTACACTTCTCTCAAGGTTCGCTTTCAACACATTCCTGGAACTATTTATCGGCGATCGAACATGATCATCAGCGCCAGCCGCCGCACCGATATTCCTGCGTTTTACGCCGCCTGGTTCATGAACCGGGTGCGCGCCGGCTATTGCACCGCACCCAATCCCTTCAACCGCAAGCAGGTCAGCCGCATTTCGCTGGCGCCGCAAGATGTGGATGTCATTGTCTTTTGGACGCGCAACCCACGTCCGTTGTTGGCGTCGCTGGATGAACTCGACGCGCTTGGTTATCGCTACTACTTCCAGTACACGATTCTCGACAACCCGCGATCCCTCGACGCTCGTACGCCGCCCGTAGAAACCGCCATCGAGACCTTCCGTACATTGTCAGCGCGCATCGGGATGGAGCGCGTTATCTGGCGCTATGACCCGATCGTGCTCAGTTCGCTTACTAACGCCGCCTTTCACCAGAGGCGCTATACATGGATCGCGACGCAGTTGCAGGGTTACACCGCACGTTCGGTGATCAGCGTCCTCGATATCTATCGCAAGGCGGCGCGTAGGTTGCGCGCACTGGCTGCACAGGGAATGACAATCCCCGACCAAATGCCAGAGAAACTCGCTGGTTTCGACGAACTGATGTGCAACCTGGTCGAAACTGCAGCGCGCTGTGGGATGGAGCTTGTGAGCTGCGCCGAGGAAATCGATTTGACCGGCTATGGCGTGCGCCCAGGAAAATGCATAGACGACGATCTGATCGAACGCATTTTCGGGCTACGACTCGATCTCAAGAAAGACCCCGGTCAGCGTGATGCCTGCGGCTGTGTGCTCAGCCGTGATATCGGCATGTACGACTCGTGTCTCTTTGGTTGTCAGTACTGCTATGCCACCAGCAGTTTCGCCCGCGCCGCCGAAAATCACGCCGCTCACGACCCACTGTCGCCATCCTTACTTGGCTGGCATGAATTGTGATAGAGCGCGGATTTTGCGGATCGAGCGAATTTCCGCGGACTTTTTCAAATCGCGCCGATCCGCAAAACCCGTTTCATCTGTGTTCCGTCGAGTTTAATCAGTGAATGCGTTTTCCTTTACGAAATCACTGATATCATCTTGGAAGCGCCTGGATTGATATAGGTGTTCGTGCGGTCTTTCGCGCTTCGTGCGCCTGGCGCACAATTTCGGCGATTTGTCCCAGGTGATCGTCGTCGTGGCGCAATCCTAACACAAAGCGCGCCACGCAGTTGATCTCGCTGGCGCTGGGCCAGGGGCTATAGGTCAGATCGAGATGCGGTTGATCGGGCCACATTTGGAGGCTGGCAAGACGCATACGCCGACTCTCTTCCAGCCGCTGGCGACATTGTGCGATGGCGGTCACGCTTTCCCACGGCGTCTCATAACGCGAGCGACCATGGTTGGGCACGCCGCGCGCCATTTCCGCCGCCAGGAACGCCGATTCTTCCGCCGAAGCTGTCGTGTGAACGATCACATGCCCCAACGTCCATGCGATGTTGATCTCAGCAGAGGTGGCGGCGTAAGGATCGTCCGCCTGTGGATCGAACGGTTGGAAGGTGACATCTTCATCACAGCAGTCGGCGATCAATGCTTGCATCTTGTCGATCATTTCGTTGGTCAATAGGCGCAAATCCGCCACAGTCAGACCTGCGCAGAGGTCGCCGATCGAGATCTGTTTTTGACGCACGGCCTTAAAATTCAGCATGGTGTTCCTTTCAATCAATCATTCGTGAAATTCTGGTGGATACGCCCAGCCTCATCTGGAGCGCTCCGTGTTTGGAAAAAGTATAGCGATTGCTTATGCACCTATTATACTTGCATCGGATTATACTTGCATCGGACACTCGCTGACAGATTCGATTCGTTCCATCTATCATAATTGCTTTATGCAAATCGTATCTCGACTAAGCTTGTTTCTCACTCTCGCCTGGATCGTAGCAGCTTGCACCGCACAAGCCGCCGAACGCCCGATCAGCGCCAGCGTCGTGGAGGCAATGCGTGCGCCTGACGACGCCAGCTTTGCACGCGCGTTCACACCGATCGAATTTAGCTTTCCCCGTGACCATGGCGCTCACCCGGAATATCGCACGGAGTGGTGGTACTACACCGGCAACCTGGCGACTGCCAACGGCGAACCTTTCGGCTTTCAGTTGACCTTCTTTCGCAACGCGCTGACGCCGGAGTTGCCACCGCGCGACTCAACCCTGGCTTCCAACCAGGTCTACATGGCGCATTTCGCCGTGACCAACGGTGTGCGCCGTGAGCACGAGAGCTTCGACCGCTATAGCCGAGGCGCCAGCGATCTGGCAGGTGCTGTCGGCGAACCAAGCTTTCGAGCCTGGCTGGAGGATTGGGTGGCGGAAGAGATCGAGCCGGGCGTGCATCGACTGGTTGCCAGCGCCGAAGGTGAAAACGGGCTAACCGCTATCGACCTGATGTTGCGCGAGACGCGGTCGCCGCTCTTTCACGGCGTCGATGGTTTGCATCAAAAAGGGCCAGAGCCGGGCAACGCATCCTACTATTACAGCCTGGTTGGACTTGCAACCACCGGCGCGGTCACGATCGGCGGGCGCACCTACGACGTGATCGGGCGCAGTTGGATGGATCACGAGTTCGGCACCAGCGCACTGACCGCGGGCGCGGTCGGTTGGGACTGGTTCAGCGTGCAGTTTGACAACGGCGCATTTCTGATGCTCTACGAAATCCGGCTTGCCGACGGCGGCGTCAACCCTAACATCAAGGGCACACTGGTCTGGCCCGACGGGACTCAGCAAACTGTGACGGAGCATGACTTCGTGCTCACGCCCACCGGGACATGGACAAGCCCGCGCACCGGCGTCACCTACCCGTCTGGCTGGAAGTTGACGCTGCCTGATCTGGAGATCGATCTGACTATCGAACCGCTGATCGCCGACCAGGAGATGAACGTAAGTTTTGTCTACTGGGAAGGCGCCATCGAGGTGAGCGGCGTGATGCGTAGCGAACGGGTTACGGGGCGCGGTTATGCCGAACTGACCGGCTACGGTGAACAGAGCGGCGCCTATCAACGCTGACAAAACGGCTATGTCTTGAGGCGATCCATCGCCCGCTGCAAAACCTCGCGTTCAGAAGGGTAGGTAAGGACGGCAAGCGCCTGGTCGAGCGGAAACCAGTTGACGCTGTCGACCTCGATGCTGGCGTCACTCAATTCGCCGCCCACAGCGCGCATCAGGTAAAAGTCGACGCGCTTGCACACCAATTCCGGCACAGCGCGTTGATGGGTGTCCCAATACCAGTATTCAATTACGCCGAGATGCGCCTCGCACTTGCCGGTGAGTCCGCACTCTTCGGCGACCTCGCGCAGCGCTGTTTCTTCGACAGTTTCACCCGGTTCACAGGTGCCTTTGGGCAATTGCCAACGCGTGCCCCCGCGCGTCGAGATCAACGCTACCTCCACGGCTTCACGTTCATTGATGCGATAGATGACGCCGCCTGCGGAATGGTCGGTGCGCTGGCGGCGCCAGTGTCGTCGTGTTCGCTCGTCGATTTGGGGAAGAGTGTGCGCCGTTTTCATGATTGGTTGCTGTAAAGACTACACCCAGTGCTGGTCTGACTGCGCCCCACCACGCAACGCTCCGTCGCCAACTGCGTTCGCTAACGCCATCGCAACTCGCTCCCAGTTGTCTGGAGGCATATAGAGCAGTGCGATCGGTAGAAACGGCTTTGATGTAAAGGTTAGCGCTCCAGCCAGTTCTTGCACCGACCAGACTGCACGGGCGCGCGCAATGACGACAAAGGTTTCCATCCACTTGTCTAGTAATACGAACCAAGCTGCCATTTCCTGCGCCAATCCGACATGTGAGAGGGGAAGAGGCGCACTGTTGTTGTCAAAGTGAAAGGAGAGCGCTGCGCTACTCTCGCAGTTGACGCTACACCAGACTCGATCAGGCGTGATTGGTCCCGGCGATAGACCAAGTTCACCCCATGCATGTAGACTTTCGTGAAGTTGCGTAATGACAGGAGGGAGCAGCTCGCTGCGCATTGCCAGGATCGGGTGCATGCCAGCTGGCGGTTGAACTGTTGAGTGCATCTGGCGATCACGAATTGTATAGAACATTCAAAGCCACTTTCTCTTGCGGAAGATGATGAGCATCGTCACTGCGATGCTGATAAAGACAACCCACATCAGCGGGTAGAACCACCATAATTCCAGTTCGGGCATAAATTCGAAGTTCATGCCGTAGACGCCAGCCAGAAAGCTGAGCGGAATGAAAATTGTCGACACCATTGTCAGCAGTTTCATCACCTCGTTCATGCGGTTGTTGACCAGCGCCAGGTGCGTCTCGATGGTGCTGCTCGCCAGGTCGCGCATGCTGTCAGCCAGATTCGCCAGCCGCGCCAGATGATCGTAGATGTCGCGATAATACATGCGAACGTGCGCAGGGACAACCCTGTATTCGCCCGTGGAGAGACGCCCCAACAGTTCGCGTTGCGGCGCCAAGATGCGCTGAAGTCGCAGCGCGCTGCTTTTGGCGGTCAGCAGTCGGTTGAGCAGATCGCGTTCGCTCTCGTTCGAGCGAAAAATATCGTCGCCGAGTTTTTCCAGTTGCTCCTCGAAGGCGTCGATTAGCGGGATAAAATTGTCGATCTGACTGTCGAGCAGCTCGTAAAGCATCATAGCCGGGCCACGCGCCAATCCCGCTTCGACATGATGTTCGGCGTCCCAGGCGCGATCGATCGAACGCCGACTGTTCTCGTGAATGGTCACTAGATAATTCGGACCGAGAAAAACATCAACTTCCTGGCTGTCGATGTCCATCGGTTCGTCGCCGGGTCCGACAATATGAAAGACCAGATAAAGATAGGAGGCGTAATCATCAAGCTTTGGCACATGCGTGTCCTGCAGCGCGTCCTCGATTGCCAGCGGATGAAAGTGGAAGACCTCCCTCAGTATCTGTTCAAAGCCCTCGTTCGAAGCCCCCATAAAG
This sequence comes from uncultured Caldilinea sp., assembly GCA_937981885.1. Classification (GTDB taxonomy): domain Bacteria; phylum Chloroflexota; class Anaerolineae; order Caldilineales; family Caldilineaceae; genus Caldilinea. Next base: position 48,482 of record CALJMI010000058.1, on the reverse strand, counting down.
TCAACCCATATTTGGTTGTCACGATTGGAGAGCAGACGCGGCAGTTCGTCGAGCGGCGTGTTGACTTCGATGCGTCCATCTGCGTGCCGACAGATCATGCGGATCATTGCGCGTTTCAGCCTACCAAAAAGAGACTTGCCAACACCGCAGCCAGCGGCGCCGCCGCATACATGCCGAACAAGGCGAGCAACACGGCGCCAACGCTTTTCCACATACCAAAGCCATGCGCTACGCTCAGCGTCTTGAGCAGGAGGACGCCGCACCAGACAACACCGATCAGCGCCAGAATGCGCCCTGTTGTATGCACTGCCGAAGCCATCGGCAACGACGCAACGCTGCTCAGATCGGGGACATAGGCGACAATAAACAAGACCGCAGGCGCCCCCGACAGCGCCATGGCGCCCAAATGCTGCGGCAGCGTCGCCCGCCCGCCGATGCTCTTTGCCGCCAACAATAACACGAGCGCAAACAGCATCCACCCGTTGGCATAGTGCAGCGGCGACGCCAGCCACTGCCCACCCAGCCGGATCACACGCGCTGGTCGCTCGCCAAGCGGCGGCGCCATGCGCTCGACCTCGGCGCGCGCCGTAGCAACCAGTTCCTTGAGCTTGTCGGGCGTCGCCGTGATGCGTGAGAGAAGTGCGCCGACCTGTTCCGGCGTTGTCGAGAGCCTCTCAAGCCACTGCGCAACCTGTTCCGGCGTCGCTGAAATCTGATCGAGCACTTCCTGAAACTCGCTGCTCGTCATCGAAAGCGCGTCGAGAATCGGTTGTAGCTCGGCGATGGCGGCATCGGCTGCGGCTTGTTCAGCGGCGCGCACCTGGGTAATCTGGTCGGCAGTGATCCCCGCCAGTCGCAACAGGCGCTGCACTTCGGCCTCGGAGGCGCCGGAGCGCATAAGCAGTTGGTTCATCTCCGCTGGCGTCGGTTGCGCCGTTACAACGACTTCTTCGATCTCGCGTACGCTGACCACGCGCTGCGTCAGCAACTGCGCCAATCGTGCGCGCGGGCTGGCAAAACGGTCGAAGATGGCGTTGAGTTGATTGAGCACATTGCTAAAGCGGCGTTCGAACTCGGTGGAGGCGGTTTCAACCGCGCGCTCGATGCGTCCTTGCACGGTTGCCGCAGCAGATTCGACGGCGGCGACGACCGTAGCAACCACTTCGCCGACATCGGCGACGACTTTGTCGAAACGCTCCACCATCGTCGGTGTACGCAGCGCCTCAGGCAATCCGCCCCACACTCCCAACCCGGCGATCAAGCTGACGATCAAAAAGAGCTTGAGCGCAAAGGCGATGCCGTGCTCGCTTTGCAGCAGTTCGTGAATCGCATCGCCGCGCAATTGCAGAATTTGTGAGTATATGCGCAAGGTGTTTTTCATTGTTGTATTCTCCGTGTTGCGCATCATTGCGCCAGGAACTGCTGCACATGGAGCGCGTCATTGATATAGGGAATCTGTTCCAGCCCGTACGCGCCGCCGAAGAGCAAGATCAATACAGCGACCAGCGCAACCACGGCGTAGGGGGCAAGCGTCACCGCAAGCGTCTGCACCGACCCCAGGTTGTGCGCCGACTGCAGCGCTAAAAATTTCGTCACCAACATTAGCAGGAAGATCAAATCGACAGGCGCCACTGCGCCGGGAACCACCTCGACAGTGCGCATGAGCAACGGCGCATACGCCAGTCCCAGCACGCCCAACGTTTGACTAAGACGAGCGCAACCGCCATACCAACGTGCAAATGCGTGCGCCAGCAGGCCGTAGACAAACCAATTGAGCAGCGTTGCCACAATCAATATCGCCACAGAAATAGAAGTGGCGGAGATGGTTGGGTAACCGAGCAGGATGCGCAGCGCCTCCCACGCTGCGGCATGACCTTGTGCAAACTGGGTGGCAAAGGCCGGGTTCTGTTGCACCTGTTCGGTGTACCAGACCAGGCTGGTGAGAGTTGCGTAGCTGAGCGCTTGCAGCGAGCCTAGACGAGGCGCTGTCAGCCACCCCAGACCGTAGCCGATCACCTGCGCCAGCGCCACAATGCCGATGATCGCAAGCAACAGCACGAACCCGCGCCGTCCTGCGTTGGCATCGTCGCGCACGATGGCATAGGGGCTGCTGCCGAGCAGCAGCGCGCGCCAAAGCAGCGCCATTGCTCCTGGCGACGTCTCTGAGCCGTCGGAGGAAGCGGCGACGCGATTCTGTCCACTATGCTCATTCAGCGCTTCAGACATGCGGTGAGATTCAACGACGAGTTCTACAGGTTCATGCGGCATTCGGGATTCTCCGATGTTTCGGTCGACGATCTGTGCGTGTAGAGTGATTTTCATCTGATTATACAGGCGGATGATTGCGCAACCAACTGATCAGTCGAGATAGATGTATGATAGTGCGGTTGCGCTCGAATTCATCCACAAAGTTTGACATGAATTCAAAACGCAAGGATGATGTAGGCAATGCGCTCTGGATTGTGCGCATTTTTCCACCTATCCATCAAACAAGTTTGGATAACCGATGACAATTGAACTTCTCGATATTCGCAACCGTCTTCACGCAGAAGCCGCCAAAGTGATCGTCGGTCAGGAAGAAGTCTTCACCCAGGTCGTGGTTGCGTTTTTAGCGGGCGGCCATGTTCTGCTCGAAGGCGTGCCCGGCGTCGCCAAGACCTTGATCGCCAAAACGCTGGCGCAACTCATCGACGCCCAATTTGGTCGCATCCAGTTCACCGCCGATCTCATGCCTAGCGATGTGGTGGGCACGCAGGTTTTCGATCTCAATCGCAGCGAGTTCTATCTGCGCAAAGGGCCGATCTTCACCAACATCGTGCTCGCCGACGAGATCAACCGGGCGCCAGCCAAGACGCAGTCTGCGTTGCTCGAGGCAATGGAGGAGCGGCAGGTGAGCATCGACGGCGTGCGTCATCCACTCGACGATCCGTTCATGGTGCTTGCCACGCAAAACCCGATTGAATATGAGGGAACCTATCCGCTGCCCGAGGCGCAGCTCGACCGCTTTCTTTTCAAGGTCGTGGTCGGCTATCCAGAAGACAGCCAGGAGCAGGAGATTCTACGCCGCTACCATGCGGGCTTCGACGCCCATCATCTTGAGCGCAGTGGGGTGACGCCCGTCATCACGCGCACCGATTTGCCCGCCATCCGCGCCACGATCCAGGCGGTGACAGTTGAGGATGGCGTCTTCGCCTATATCACGCAGATCGCCAACGCCACGCGGCGTAGCCCCGACCTGATCCTGGGCGGCAGCCCTCGCGCAGCTATCGCAACGCTGCTCACCGCCAAGACCTACGCTGCACTACAGGGCCGCACTTACGTCACACCCGATGATGTCAAGGCTGTGCTCCTGCCGATCTACCGCCATCGCGTCATCCTGCGCCCAGAGGCGGAGATCGAGGGAATGGATGCCGACGCAGTGATGCGTCGCATCATCGGCGGCATCGCCGCGCCGCGATAGCAGGGGTGTATGTTGTAGGAAGATGCAGCTACACTGCTGGTCGTAAATTGAGCAGTCCGTCCCATGTCGCCATGTCCAGCCCGGCCACATATTGGCTGTGATTCGATTCCCAGTGCACCTGCTCCCACACCGGTACAATCGCACGCAGGTCGGCGGGCAATTGGTGCAGGATTTCGGCGTAGGCGTGTTCGAGCAGGCGGTAGCCCGATGAAGGATGCTCGGCGAACTTAGGATGCGGCTGGATCACGCCATCTTCGACGAGGAAGTGGTCGATCACGTCTGCCATGTGGTTGAGCAGTTCCAGTTTACGCTCCCACGACGTGCTGAGGCGCACGGCCTCGTCGACCAGCGGCGCCATCGGCGCGTAGAGTCGTGGCAGCCTCCGGAAGAAGGCGTAGGTCCACTTGTCATAGGGATAGTATTGTTTTTCGAGCATGAAACAGAGCTGCACTGCCCAGCGCACCGAGCGCGAGAAGGTGATCGTGGCGTAATATTCATTGTTGCGCAGGATGGCGCGTTTGAGTGCATAGCTGCCCATGCCGGAGAAATAGCGACACCAGTGCGCAATCCGGCGTAAACGCACCGGTTCGGGATAATATGCCTGAAATGCCGCGCGAATTGCGCTGAAGCGCCCGCTCTCGTCGAGCCAGACCTCGCCGTTGACGATATGAATAATGTCCTCTTCGGGCGCGCCCAGCCAGTCGACGTAGGAAGCTGGCGTATGGTCGATGCCGATAGTCGCCTTGAGGTAACTCTCCAGCCCGGTGATCGACAGCCCGCTGCCGCCCAGAAAACCGGCGCGCACATCGTAGCCGCGATAGCTCTCCGGCAGATGGGGGATCACCGCCTGCGCAATTCTGTGTCCGCTCGCCTGGTAGAGCGCGTCCGGCATGACAGCATTGACGCGGATGCCCCAGTGATGGTCGCTGGAGTATTCGTCGTCCATGCCCATCACCTCGGAGCCGTAGCCGAAAACGCCAAACGCAGTTTGCGCCGTCTCCATTGGAAAGTCACGGCGCAGGATGGGCAGAAGGATTTCCTCGAAAAATTGGCGGCTGACGTCGATAATCGAGGTTGTCATGTGGTTGTGCTAACCCCTCCAGACAAGCGGATCATAATTCTCATCCGGTCGAGCAGTCTCGGGCAGCGTTTGCATTTCAGCAACTCACTCCGCGATGCAAATTGAACACAGATGACGCGGATCAGACGAATCGCGAATCATACCAACTATCCGCGTTGATCAGCCTAACCCGCGCCATTCGTGTTCTATGCCATCTTTGTCCTACAGTTACTGCGCCGCCGCCTCAACGTTTTCTGCGTTGTAGACCGTGAACGGCCCCATCAGGACGCGCAGACCAGCCTCACGGGTTGGGTCTTTCTCGATCGTGTAGCTGCCCATGCGGCCAGCCTCGAAGGTCTCGCCCTCGACGCCCTGCAACTCGCCCGTCGCCAGCTTGTAGGCGACATGATACGCCAGATAGCCCAGATCGACGAAGCTCCACAGCGCAAATTCGGGTGCACAGCCGTTGAGTGTGAATTCAAGCATCTCAGCCGGCAGACCCAGACCGGAGACCTTAACCTGGTCGCACAGCCCTTCGTCCTGCATGGCTTTGGCAGCAGCGGCGATGCCCACCGTGGTCGGCGCCATGATCAGTTCCATGTCCGGGTATTTGTCGACCAGCGCCAACGCCTGATTGTAGGAATCCTCAGACTGATCGTTGCCGTAGACGATCTCGAGAAGTTCCAGGTTGGCGTATTCCGGCTCCTCCAGCACGCGCTGCAGCGCCGCGATCCAGGCGTTCTGGTTGGCGGCATCCGGCGAAGCGGAGAGCACGGCAAACTTGCCGCCATCTTCGCCCAGGATGCTGCGCGCCATGTCCGCCATTACAGTGCCGGTTTCGTCAAAGTCGACCTGCGCCACGAAGACCTGCTCACCCTCGGCGGAGGGGATCGGCGAGTCCCAAGTGACGACGGTCATGCCCGCTTCGCGGGCAGCTTTTGCCGCCGGAGCGATCTGGTCGCCAGCGTTGTTGGAGATCATGATCGCTTTGACGCCCTGCGTCGTCGCATTGGTCAGAATCTCGATCTGGCCCGCAACACTGTTCTCTGGGGTCGGTCCCAGGAACTGCAGTTGCGCCGGGTTGCCGATCTCGTTGTGCGCCTCCAACGCTCCCTGATATGCCTGATCGAAGACCAGAATGCCGAGGAATTTGGGCATCAACACCATCGGCACGCCTTCGCCATCGGCAGCTGGCGCTTCGGCTGGCGCTTCGGTGGCGGCAGCCTGCGGCGCGGCTGCTTGCGGCGCAGGCGCTACGGCAGGTGCGCAGGCCGCCAGCAGCACGCTGAAAATGAGCAACAGACTCAACCCTTTCAGACTTTGCTTGAACATTGTTCTCTCTCCTTGCTAGTGAATAGAATAGAAATGGAAACCCAAAACGCAAAGGTCGCAGGTAAATGTCACATCATCCAGTTTTGCTGGCTTCCAACGTGTGGGCGCGGCGGCGATTCCAACTTGCGCGCATGCTGGAAGCCAGATTGGGCGCCAGCACAGACAGAATCAACAATACACCGATCACGCCGGTCTGAACATGGCCCGAGAGATTCGCCAGTCCCATGCCGTTGCGCAGATTGAGAATGATCAGCACCGACAGCAACACACCCCACAGCGAACCGGAGCCGCCAAAGATGCTCACGCCGCCGAGCAACACCATCGTGATGATGTCCAACTCGAAGCCGCTGGCAATGTCGCCGCGTACTGCGCCTAATCGCGCGGCATAGAGCAATCCGGCCAGCGCCGCCACGGTCGACGAGGCGACGAACAGGATCATCTTGGTGCGCTGCACGTGGACGCCAGCGTAGCGCGCCACGTCCTTGCTGTTGCCGATCACATATACATAGCGTCCAAAACCGGAATATTGCAAAATGATAATCGCAAAGAGCAACAACACAAAGAAGACGATCATCGAAAGTGGAAATGGCCCAATCAACGGCTGTTGACCAAGACGATTGAACCAGGCCGGAAAATTGCCGATCGAGCGATCCTCGACCAGCAGATAGGCAAGCCCGCGGTAGCCGATCAACCCGGAGAGCGTCACAACCAGCGACGGCAGGCCGACGACGCCGATCCAGAAGCTGTTGAACAGCCCTGCGGCTACACCCGCCAGCAATCCCATCAGCGCCGCCCACTCCATCGCCATGCCGCCTGCATAGAAAAAGCCCATCGTACAGGCGCTCAAGCCCATGACCGACGCCACCGACAGATCGATCTCGGCGTTGATGATGATGAAGGTCATGATCAGCGCTACGATAATCTTCTCGATTGACAACTGAAAGAGGTTGATCCAGTTGCCAGTCGTCAGATAGCCGGGTGTGCTCAGCGCATTGTAGAAAACGACGACGATCAACAGCAGCAGCAGTAGCCCTTCCCATCGCCGCAGAAACGAGAACCTAGGCTGCACGATGTCCTTCCCCTTTCTTTGGCAGCGCATGACCGTCCGAAACTTGCAGCTCATGGCGTGACCACAGCTTGCGCAAGCGATTCATAATCACTGTGTCGGTCGCCACAGCTAACAGGATCAGCAAACCTAACAACGCATTGCGCCAGAATTCACTGATCGCCAGCCAGCGGATCAGGCTGTTGTCGATGATGTCAATAAGGAGAGCGCCGAGAAACGCGCCAAAAGGCGAGCCAATGCCGCCGTTGATGTTGACGCCACCCACCACCGCCGCCGCCACTGACTGTAGCTCGATGCCTTGTCCGGCGACAACGGTGATGTTGCCAAAGCGCGCCAGAAACACAAAGCCAGCCAACCCAGCCAGCGCGCCGCTCAATACAAAGGCGGTGAAGACAATGCGTTGCGCCGGAAAGCCGGCGATGCGCGCCGCGTCCGGGTTCGAACCGATCGCATACAAACGCCGCCCCCACGCCGAATAGCTGACCACCAGCTGGAAGACGATGACGACGAGCAAGGCGATAACAAAAAGTAGCCGAATATCAATAGCGCCGATCGAAAAGACGTTGACCGGCGGCAGATTGACCAGCCAACGCGGCAACGCGCTGGTCAGCACACTCTTGGCGCCGGAAATCTCGACGAGCAGCGTGCGGTAGATCGCCAGCGTACCCAGCGTCACGATGATGGCGGGCACGCGACCGTAGGCAACGATTACGCCGTTGAACGCACCCATCACCGCACCGATGCCAACCGCTGCCAGCACCGCCAGCGCTGGCGGCAGATCGTTGTTGGCGGCCAAATAAGTGCCGACCACATAGGCGGCGAACCCCACGATCGAGCCAACCGACAGGTCGATATTGCGCGTCAGAATCACGAGCGTCTGACCTACGGCGACGATGGCGACGACCGCTACGCTGGTGGAAATGCGCGTGAAGGTGCGCGGGTTGAAGTAGTTCTCGATCTGTGTGCCAAAAAAGATGATGATGCCGATGATCAGTGCGATCAACACCAGTTCGCGAACCTGTTCAGGCTGAAAACGACGGCGAATTGCATTCATAAGCGCGCCGCCTCCGTGTCTGCGATCGCTGGCTCATGCTGCCCCATCGCCGCCGTCATAACTGTCTCCTGGGTGGCTTCGTTGCGGGTGAAAATGCCCATCTGCCGCCCCTCACGCATTACCAGCACGCGATCGCTCATGGCGAGCACCTCGGGCAGATCGGACGAGATGAGGATGATGCCCAATCCTTGCGCCGCCAGGTCACTGATGATGTGGTGCACTTCGGCTTTGGCGCGCACGTCGATGCCGCGCGTCGGCTCGTCCAGGATCAGCAGCCGGGGCCGGGCGTTGAGCCACTTGCTCAGCATCACCTTCTGTTGGTTGCCGCCGGAGAGTTTGCCGACTTCCAAGTGCACCGAAGGCGTGCGAATCATCAAGCGCTTGCGGTACTCCTCGGCAGTGTGTTGTTCTGCGTCGCGGCGGATCAATCCAAGCACGTTCAGATAGCGGCGCAAGGTGGGCAGCGTGATGTTCGTGGCAATCGACATGGGAAGCGTCAGTCCCAGCCCGCGGCGATCTTCGGTGACATAGGCGATGCCCAACTGCAAGGCGTGTTTGGGCGTCTTGATCTCGACAGGCTTCCCGTCGAAGACAATAGCGCCGCTGTCGGCTGGCTCGATGCCAAAGAGCGCCAACCCCACGTCGGTGCGTCGCGCGCCGATCAAGCCTGCAAACCCCAACACCTCGCCCTCGAAAATGTCAAAGTTGATGCCGCTGAAGACGCCCGTCTTGCCCAGATCGCGCACCGACATCAGCAGATTGCCGCGCGGCGCTTCGGTTTTGGCAAAAAAGTCGCCTATTTCACGCCCCACCATCTCGCGGATCACCTGTTCGCGCTGCGCTGGTAGGTCGGCGATTTCCGCCCGCGTGCGCGAGGAGATCAATTTGCCGTCGCGCAACACCGTGATGCGGTCGGCGATGCGGAAGACCTCTTCCATGCGGTGGCCGATAAAAAGAATCGCCACGCCTTGACTGCGCAGCGACTCGATGATGCGAAACAACTGATCGACTTCGTGCGCTGAGAGGGAAGCGGTCGGCTCATCCATGATCAACACGCGCACATTGAGCGAGATCGCTTTGGCAATCTCGACCGCCTGCTGTGCAGCCAGCGTCAATCCACGCGCCGGCATGCGTACGTCGAGATGAACGTCAAGCTGACGAAGCACTGCCTCTGCATCGCGGTAAAGTTGCCCCCACTTCACGAGGGCGCCGCGATTGCGGTGGCTGATAAAAATATTTTCCGCCACGTTAAGGTCAGGAAAAACCATCGGCTCCTGGTAAATGGCGGCGATGCCGAACGTCTGCGCCTCCTGCGAGTTGCGAATGTGCACAGGCGCGTCGTCGAGCAGAATTGTTCCGCTGTCGGGTTGGTGCACGCCGGTCATGATCTTAATCAGCGTGGATTTGCCTGCGCCGTTCTCGCCGATCAGCGCGTGCACCTCACCAGGATAGAGTGTCAGCGACACATCCTCCAGCGCCTGCGTGGCGTCGAAGCGCTTGGAGACATGCTGCATTTCGAGAACAGGACGGACTTCGGTTGGGTTGGGCATGAGTCTCTGAATGAAGAAGGTCAAATATGAATTGTGAATGATGAATCGTGAATTGTGAAGTGGGCGTCCTCGTCCGAGACTTCACAATTCACAATTGACGATTCACAATTCATACTTCAAAAATTACTGGAAGCCGCCGCTTGTCGACGCCACGCCGCGCTCACGTCGGATTTTTTCCTCATAGCCCGACGCCTTGTACGCCGCAATCGGGTCAGCCGGCGCGCCGAGCTCCTCGCGCACCACAGCGAGCAGCGGACGCACGTCGGTGCGGAAGGCGTCGGTGAGCAGCTTGTGCGCCAGCAACACCTCACCCGTCATCTGCAGTTCGGCAAGCTGTTTGCGCGGCACGATCAGCGCCTTTGCATACGCCTCCTGGCAGTTGAGCACCGACACGATCATCGGCGCCAGCTTGCCTTCGATGTTGTGACACTGATCGATCATGTACGCCACGTTGCGCGCCGACGTGCTCAGCGCCGGGTCATCGCTCATCTCAGCGTTCGCCAGTTCGTTGTAGATCAGGAACAGCTCGTAGGGATTGGTGCTGCCGACAATCAGATCGTCGTCGGCGTATTTGCGGTTGTTGAAGTGGAAGCCGCCCAGCTTGCCTTCGTCGAGCAGGAACGCCACAATTTGCTCGATGTTGACGCCCTGCGCATGATGGCCCAGATCGACCAGCACCTGTGCTGCATCACCCAATTTGAGCGCCCACGCATAAGCCGTGCCCCAATCCGGGATGTCGGTGCTGTAGAAGGTCGGCTCGAAGAATTTGTACTCGATCAACATGCGGCTGCCCGCCGGCAATTGCGGCTTGATTGCTTCCAGCCCGCGCTCAAAGCGACGTTTGCGCAACCGCAGCGAATCCTGCCCGGCGTAGTTGGTGCCGTCAGCAAACCATAGACTCAGGATATTGCTGTTGACTTTGCGCATGATCTCGCAGCATTCCAGGATGTGGTCGAGCGCGCGCTCCTGGATCGCTGGATCAGGGTTGCCGAGTGAGCCGAGCTTGTACTCGTCGTCCTGGAAAACGTTGGGATTGACTGCGCCGATTTTGATGCCCTGCGCTTCGGCGTACTGACGCATGGCGGTGTAGTCTTCGTCCGCGGGTTTGTCCCATGGAATGTGCACAGCGACGCTTGGCGCGATGCCAGTCATTTTGTGCACCATGGCAGCGTCGTCGAGTTTCTGCTGCGTCGTCGTCGCAGCGCCGGGCCAGGCGAACGCTTTGAAACGCGTGCCGCTGTTGGCGTAGCCCCAACTAGGCGTCTCGATGTGCTGACGTTTGAGCGCAGCCTTGACTGCGGCAACGTCCACGCCCGCGTCTGAAAGTTGTTCGGCGAGAACTTCGTAGGCTGCCAGATGATTGGCCATAGCTGAATCTCCCTCCAAATGATATTGATTTGACAATCTCCGTCCAGTCTAGAGCATGGGCGCCACATCCTGAACGTACGTCAGGCGTCGTATGCCTCAGAGTCATGGAACGGTTTCACATGATATACAGGCCGAAGGCCGGGGTGTGACTGCTTGAGCAAATATCAGTATATGTGTTTTGCGCGTTCTCTGCAACTGCGACAATTCGTTTCGCAATGCTTTTGATTACGGATTGACTGGGTTTGAAAGTACAATAAATACAATTGAATCGGAAGACCTTGGAGTAAGGGAAGGGAAGTATGAACGAGCTGTTACAGGCATTGACGACGTTGTCGCACGAGCTGGGGCGCGAAGAGCGTCAACTGGCGATTTTAGGTGAGGGCAACACCAGCGCACGCGCCGGCGACGGAACATTCTGGGTGAAGGCGTCGGGCAGCCAACTTGCCACAATCACAGAGGCGGGCTTCACACAAGTCAAGATGGATGCGATTCTGGCGCTGGTCGAGCGTGAGCAGATGAGCCAGGAAGAAGTGCAGGCGATCTGGCCCGAGGTGATGGTCGATCCGCAGCAGAAGCGCCCGTCTGTGGAGACTTTCCTGCACGCGCTCTGTCTCTCTGAAGGCGGCGCCAGCTGGGTGGCGCACACGCATCCGATCTCCTGCAACGCCATCCTTTGCTCGCAGTTGGGCGCCGAGCCGTTCATGCGCCATCTCTTCCCGGATGGCATTGTCGTCTGCGGGCGCCACCCAGCGGTTGTGCCCTACGTTGATCCTGGCTTCGACCTGGCAAAGGCAGTGCGCACAGAACTGCGCCGCTATCAAGATGCCCATGGCATGTCGCCCAAGCTATTGTTGATGGTCAACCATGGGATCACTGCGCTCGGCAAGACCATGCAAGAGGCGCTCAACATTACGCGTATGGCGGACAAGTGGGCGCGTACCATTATTGGAACATATACAATTGGCGGCCCGAACTTCATGCCTGACCACGAAGCCGCCCGCATCGACAACCGTCTCGACGAGCATTATCGACGCAGCCAATTGACGGGGAGATAGTCCTTTCGCGCTTTGCTGATTTGCTGGTGAAACGCCGATTGCTTGTTCCTATTGCGCGCCGAGTGTCGAAGAACGTTTAACGTTCTGCATAACACGCAACACTCAGTACGCAACAGGCGTCAATCAAGCTCGGCGCAGCGTACAGTGTAGATGGCGGCGTCGCGCTGCTGCATGAAGGTGCAAACCTTGCGCGGCGCGCTGCTGACAGCCACGGCGCGCAAAATGGTTGTCTGCTCTGCTTCTTCAGGAATAGCGGCGACTGCACCCGGCGTGCAGCCGTCCCAAAGCATGATGCGCTTGTGTGCACTTTCCTGCCAGGCCAGTGCAAACAGCGCACCCTGTTCGCTGGCGCCCACCACTTCACGCACTGAACTGGGACCATGATAGCTGACCGCCGATAGCTGTTGCTGCTCGTCAACACACTGGTGATGCAGCAAACTCACCAGCGAGCCGTCGACATTGACATTTGCTTTCCAGTACATGTGCATGTTGTCGGCGCTGTCAAACGCAATGCTGCGCGTCAGAAGGCGACCCTCGCCCAGGATTTGCTCGGTGGTTGTAACGCCGTTGAGCCAACGCCAATACTTCAGCATACTCGAATCGCTGCCATAAAGATGTGCACCGCTTTCAGCGTCGGGCCAGATCACGCTGGCGTTGGCGGGCAACCGAAAATCTCCAATTGGTTGCCAGGTTTCCTGCAGCGTCAACAGCAACGCCCTCCAGTTGAGAAAACCGGTGATTATGCCCAAGTGCGGCTGGTCATTTTGATCCAGCCGCACCCATGCTTTGCTGGTGTTGTAGAGCAAACGGATGATCTCATCGGGTTCTGTCCAGCGTGCGCCGTCGAATATAGCGTATTGGAAACGATATGGCTGGTTGCCGGGAGGCTCCATGCGATGAAACCAAAACAGGTGAATTCTCCCCGCCTGATCGACAAGCGGTTGGTTGGTGAGCGACGAATCGCCAGGGAGACCTTGCGATGGCAGTAATTCTTGCCAGCTATCATCCGCAAGATAGATATGACGAATGTGCCCATCGGTTGCGCGGTCATGCCAAAAAAGATGTGGGCGTCCGCCGCGGTCGATGACAGCCAGTGGCGGCTCGGTTGTGCGCATCGACACTGTCACTGTATAGGCTTCTCCCCAATGCCAGCCCGGCGTATGGTCGCGCATGATCACTGGCAGAAAGATTTGCCGCCCAGGTTCATCTGCCTGGGCGTGAACTTTCATATGGAATCCGCTTGTAAGCAACCATAGCACTGCCATTACGCCGACTGTGGCTACAGCTCGCACAACGTGCAAACGCATGATGCGCCTCCCTCCTCGACTTGATTCCATCGGGAGCGCTCTCTGTCAAAGTCAAATTGAGGCATCCCGCAAAGTCAATGGTGCAACGCGTTTTGAAAGTCGTGCAAGAGTATTTTGTTGTGTGGTCATTACGGCATTTTGTAGATGCTACGAGCAATTGCCGATTTCACCGGGATCTGACACGTCGGATCGGCGACGAACTCGCATAGATCGGCGGGCGAGTCGAGATCGAAGGCAAGCGTTGGGCTATTCACCACAGTCGTTGTATATCCGGCGGCAGCCGCCAGGGCGCGATGGAAGCAGAGGCTGTCTGGTCCGAATGCAAAGGGAAAAGGCGCGGGTAAGGGCAACATCAACGCATTGGTGCCGCCGTCGCGACTCGGCGCAAGCACAACTGTGCGTGGATGGCTGGAAAACGCTTCAACAAGTTCGATCAAATCCTGCTGGCGTAGGCGCGGCAGGTCGGCGGGCAACAGCAGCGCAGCATCGGCGCCCGATGTATGCGCATAGCCACATGCCTGTGTGAGCGCGCTATTCAAGTCAGCCAGGTTTTCCATCAATCCGATTGCACCGAGCGCCGCCGCCGTCGTCAATGCAACCGGGTCGCGACTGACTACAGCGATCTGCGCAAACAGATCGGCGGCGACAGCGATGCGTAGGGTTTGTTCAAGCAACTGTGCGCTGAGCTCGGCGCGCATCGTATCTGGCAGCACGCCACCCAACCGGCTCTTTGCTTTGTCAAACGGCTTGACCGGAACGATCAGCCATTGCTTCATGTCACAATGTCGCTGAGGTGGAGATGGGGAGACAGCGGAAGCGCAGGCTGCGTCAATGAACAGGCGAACTTGAGTACGGCATGCGCCAGTCGCGCCTTGCTCTCCAGATCGCGCATGATCGTGTCGGTCACCAATGTCGGCACGCCCATATGATTGGCGGCTGCTTCGTCCTCATGGTCTAGCACAAAACCGTCGAGCAGATCGCCAAAGTGCGCTGCAATTGTCACCGGGGTGACTGGATAGCCCATCTCGCGCATTATCTTTGCTGCTGGACCTTTGAGCGCCCTGCCCCCGACGATCGGCGCCACAGCCACTTTCGGCGCGTGCAGCTTACCCAACAGATCGCGCATCTCGCCGACGCTGAGAATTGGGTCAAGGCTCAGGTAGGGATTGCTTGGACAAAAGACAATGATGTCGGCGGTGAGCAAGGCGGTGTAGGCGGCGTCGGGTAGGTCAGCTTCCGCTGCACCGACGAAGGATATATCGATCACGCATGGTTCGCAGCGCCGGCCAACGAAGTAATGCTGGAAAGGCAGGTCGCCTTCGTCAGTGTGGACAAGGGTGCGCACCGGCGCGTCGCTCATCGGCAGGATGTTCGACTGTACGCCAAACGCGCGGCGCAGACGGTCGGTGACTTCGGTGAGGCTTACGCCCTGACGCAGCCATTCGCTGCGGCGTAGATGCACGGCAAGATCGGCGTCGCCGAGGCGGAACCAATCTTCGCCGCCGATCAAACTCATCGAACGCAACACAGCGAACGTTTCGTCGGCGCGTCCCCAACCTGTCTCCGGGTTATTCACCCCTGCCAGGTTGTAGAGCACTGTATCCAGGTCTGGGCAGATCGTCAACCCCCAGTGCTCGAAATCGTCGCCGGTGTTGACGATCACGGAAAGCGCACCTGGCGACAACACCGCCTGCAATCCAGCTGCCAGTTTGGCGCCGCCGACGCCGCCAGCCAACGCCACCACGCGCAGATCGTTCGGCGCCCGACCGTTGGTGTGCGCAAGAAGACGCGTCGCACCTGCAAGTTGATTGCTGTGTTGTGAGTGATTGTCGATCACGCTCTCTATCTCCATACAACTCGTTGGGACAAGGGCGCCCGTTCCTTTTGCTTTTCTTCGGCAGGATAGCCGAGCGTCAGAATCGCTTGCGGTTCCCACATTTCAGGCAGGTCAAGCGCATCGCACACCAGCGCCGGTGTAAAGAGCGGCGCACACATCCAGCAACTGCCCAACCCGGCGGCGTGCGCAGCCAGCAATAAATTCTGGCACGCCAACGCCACACTCTGCACAGCCATTGTCCATTCGGCATGGCTGCGTGCAACGTCCGGATAGATGTCCATCTCTTCCATCGTCACACACGGCACGATCAACACCGGTGCACTGGTCAGGCGGGCATGGCTGATAGCGATGCGACGCTCGATATAGGTAGAGTCGGCGCCATCTTGGCTCAGGTCAGTGCGCCAGGCCGCCGCCATGCGTTCACTCAATCGCTGTTTGACTGCTGCCGACCGCACAACGCAGAAGCGCCACGGCTGGCGATTGTGCGCCGATGGCGCCCATATAGCCGCTGTCAGCAGCATGTCGAGAACGTCATCAGACACCGGCGTCTCCGTGTAGCGGCGAATCGATCGTCGCGATCGTGCGAACTCGACAAAGGCGGAAAGTGAAACAGACATCGGCAGCACATTATAGCACGCTGCTGTGAAAGGGGAAATTGAGATTCGAGATTGGAATTGCGTGGTTTTCTCGTTTCCGCCCATCGCAACGTGTGCTTCAATCGCCGATCTTCAATCTCGCCTAGTCTTTCTACTCTTCCGAATTCCCACACAATCGATGTACAATCACGGCACGTTCAACATACACAACCGAGGAGAAGAGACAATGAACGAGCCTCGCTACACACGCGTTGCACTTTATCTACAGGATAAGCACCCGATTCGCGATGGAATGGAATATGCGCGCTACGCAGAAGAGAAAGGGTTTGAGGCAGTTTGGCAGGCGGAGAGCCGACTGGTGCGCGATGCGATCGTGCCGATGGCCGCTTTCGCCGCCGTCACCGAGCGTATCCAGATCGGCTCCGGCGTGATCAACAACTGGACGCGCAACATCGGCCTGCTCGCCGCCACCTTCCTCACGCTCGACGATCTGGCGCCTGACCGCATCATCTGCGGCATCGGCGCGTGGTGGGATCCACTGGCGAAGAACGTCGGCATCGAGCGGCGCAAGCCGCTCATCGCCATGCGCGAGACGATCGAAGTGATGCGTCGGCTGCTGGCAATGGAGCGCGTCACTTTTCATGGCGAGTTTCATCACGTCGAGGGCATCGAGCTGGACGTGGTGCACGGCCGCCGCGAGCCGCGCAACGTCAAGATCATGATCGGCGCCACGGGTCCACAGATGATGGAGTTGACCGGCGAGATCGCTGACGGCGCAGTGCTCAACTATTGCGTACCCCCCGAATACAACATCGAGGCGATGGAGCAGCTTGAACGCGGGGCTGCCAAAGCCGGGCGCAGCCTCGACGCCATCGACCGCCCACAACTCGTCGTCTGCTCGGTGCACGAGGAGCGCCAGGTTGCGCTCGACGGCGCACGCGAGCTGCTCACCCAATATCTGGCGCAACAGCCACACATCGCCAAAGCCAGCGGCGTCAAATCCGAAGTCGTGCAGCAGATCCAGTCGATCCTGGGTTGGCCCGCCACCAAGGAACAGGTGCGCGCAGCCATGAAGTATGTGCCCGATGAACTGGTGCAACGTATCACCGCCAGCGGCACACCCGCTGAGGTCAAAGCCAAAGTGCGAGAATATATCAAATACGGCGCTACCTGTCCGATCCTCTACCCACTGGGCGATGTCAAGTTGATGATCGACACATTTGCAGATGGCTATTGAAGGTAAAGACAGGAGTAACTGTAAGATAGCGCAAGCGGACAATCACCTGCTCGCGATGGCAAACAACACGCGATGACGGCGATCCGGCCGATCTGCTTGAATTGGCGTGAGATGATCAAATGGCGCATCCACGCGCAGCCCAGCAGGCAGTAGCGACGGCAGCGATGTGAGTGCGCCGTAGCTAAGCCGCTTGAGCGCACGCGTCAGTACATTGTTGCGACGAAGGATTCCGGCGCGCAACACAAAACGTCGCACGTGCGCACGCGCTGCGCCCAAACGAGAGAGCGCCTGGTCGACTGGCAACGAGCCATAGAGGTTTGCTTTCTCGAAACCGGCGTCATGTAGTAGACGCATCAGTTCAGGCGCCGACGGATAGTGAACGCTGAGCGCGCCAGGTGCAAAGTAGGGCCAGTTCGGGTTGCTGGTGGAGAGCAGCAATTGCCCGCCCTTCTTCAGCAGACGATGACACTCGCACAGAAATGCAGCGGGTTGTGGCAAATAGTAGATTGCCTCGAAGGAAAGGATCAGATCGAAGGCGTCGGCGATGTAGGGCAGGCGTTGCGCATCAGCGGCGATCAACGCAACCTGCGCGCCTACAGCCTCCTGCGCCAGCGCCAGCGCCGAGGTCGAGTAGTCGCACGCCATCAACGACTGCGCCGCGCCGAGTAGCAGCCCCAGCCCAATGCCCGCGCCGCACGACACTTCGAGCACACGACGACCAACCGCCATCTCTGCGGCAAGGCTATAGCGCAGCGCCATGCGTCCCAATTGCTCACGGTTGAGCAACGCGCCTGGCGTCTCGGTGATTGACAAGAAATCGCTCATGGCTTCATTAGCAGCGCCCGTACAGCATCGTCTCCAGCCGCACTTTGACGGCGGGCCACTCGTGGTCGAGCATCCGATACCAGGCGGTGTCGCGGCTCTGCCCTTTGACGATCATGTGATATTCTTGCACGCCCTCGAAGGTGAAGCCGATGCGCAGCGCCGCGCGCCGCGAACGTTCATTGCGGCTGTCGCACTTCCACTCGACGCGGCGATAACCAAGTGCAAAGCAATGGTTCAGCATCAGATACGCCCCTTCCAGGTTGGCCTGCGTACGCTGCACGATCGGGCTGTACCAGATGCCGCCCAACTCAATACGCAAAAACGCCGGGACGTTGCTCATCAAATTGACGACGCCAACCGGCTGGTTGCTCTCCCGCTCAATCACGCACAGCGCCAGGCGGTCGGCGCCAGCAATCGAATCACCGGTGTACCGGGAAAACGTCGCAAACTCTGCAAAGGGACCGACAAATAGATACCGCCAGATCAGTTCATCTGCGTCATAGGCGGGCATGGATCGGCCAGCCAGCTCGATAGCCGCGCCGTTGGAATGGGCAAAGAGCGCAGGCGCATGGCGCAGCTCCAACGGCTCCAGTCGGATGAAGCGTCCAGTGAGCGTCACCGGCGCTGGCTTGAGCGGCAGGCTGCGCGTGCGGGCAAGCGTTTCACCGGGTAAACTTGACTTCATTCACAATCTCACAATCTCTCGATCACAAAATCGACTTCAACACGCGCAGGTCGATGTTGGCGCCGCACAGCACAATCGCAACTTTGCGCCCTTGCCCACGCTGCACATCCTTGAGATACGCCGCCACGGCGACGCCCGCCGCACCCTCGATGAGCTGGTGATGCGTCTCTGCGATCAGACGAACCGCCGCTGCAATCTCGCTTTCCTCGACCAGAATCCAGTCGTCCACCAATGCGCGGCATAGCGCAAAAGTGATGGCGTCCGTCTCGATGCCGCCAGCGCTGCCATCGGAGAGCGTGGGCAGCGATTCCATCTCGACGACCTGCCCGGCGCGCACCGATTCAGCCATCACCGGCGAGTTGGCAGGCAGACAGCCAATGATGCGCACCGGCTTTGCTGTACGCCGCCCCTTGACGTAACCAGCGATCCCGCCGATCAACCCGCCGCCGCCGACGGTGACGTAGATCGCGTCTACGTCAGGCAGGTCACGCATGATCTCAAGCCCGACTGTGCCCTGACCGGCGACGATCGCCCAATCGTTGTAGGGAGAAATATAGGGAATTTTGCTCTCAGCGGCGTAAGCGCGCGCGGCGTGCTCGGCATCGACGCTGTCTTCGCCGTGCAACTGCACTGCAACGCCAAGTCGTTGGATCGCTGCGACCTTGGTCGCTGCGGCGTGCGTCGGCGCAAAGACTACGCCGGTCGCACCGAGCGTGCGCAGCGCATACGCCACCGCCGCGCCGTGGTTGCCCGACGATGCTGCCGCCACGCCGCGCTGCAATTCGGCGGGCGTCAATTGCAGCAGCTTGTTGAACGCGCCGCGCAGTTTGAAAGAGCCGGTGTGCTGCAGATTCTCCAGCTTGAGAAAGACCTGGTCGCCGCCCATTTGGCTGAGCGCCAGCGACTCATCCAGCGGCGTGCGTCGGACATAGGGCCGGATGCGCCGCCCGGCGTCAACGACCGCCTTCCTGAGTTCAACGTTCATCCTTCACCTCGATACAATCAGGCTTTGTCACGCCAGAGGCGATGACCTACAGGCGTTGCGACCCTCGCAACTCATAACTCATCCCTCAAATATCCTGATTCTGCGGCAACATTACCAGGTCGCGGATCGTCACATGCGGCGGACGCGAAAGCATGAAGATCACCGCTTCTGCCACATCCTCCGAGGTGATGCTGGCGTGCTTCTCGACCATCTCGGCGATGCGCGCCGGCTCGGTGAAGCCCCATAGCTCGTTGGCGACCATGCCGGGCGCAATCGCCCCGACGCGGATGCCGTGCGGCGCAACCTGCCGGCGCAGCGTGTGGACAAAGCCCTGGATGGCGTGCTTCGACGCGCTGTAGACCGGCTCCCAGACGATGTCGACAAAGCCGGAGATCGAGCTAGTCACCAGGATGTCGCCGGATTTCTGCGCCATCATGTGTGGCAGCACAGCGTGCACCGAGCGCAATACACCGTCGATATTGACATCCATCAGATGCGCCCACGCGTCTGGATCGCCCTCGGCGACCTGGCCAGGAATATAGATGCCCGCGTTGGCAAAGAGCACATCGACGCGCCCGAACCGCGCCACGGTTCGTTCGACCATCGCTGTGACCTGCGCACCCGATGTGATGTCGGTGGGAATGACGAGCGTATTGGCGCGCCCCAGTTCGTCAGCCAACGCCTCAAGCCGGTCGGTCGAGCGCGCCGCCAGCGTCAGCCTGCAGCCCTCCTGCGCCAGCGCCCGCGCCGTCGCCGCCCCAATCCCAGAGCTGGCGCCGGTGATGATCACGACTTTTTCAGCAAGTTTCTGTCCCATGAGTTCCCCTCTTTGCTAGAGATTGGGAGATGAGGAGATTGGAGATTGGAGATTCTATGCCTTCTCCTTTCCGCCACTCCCCGTCTGCCACTTTCCAATCCCCTAATCTCCAATCTCCTAATCTCCAATCTCCAATCTCTCACACCCCAACCTTCTGCACCAGGACTTTATCGACGCGGCGGCCATCCATGTCCACGACTTCGAGACGATAGCCGCCTACATCGATATAGCTGCCAACATTTGGAATCTGACCCAGGATCGCCATGAACATGCCGCCGACGGTCTGGTATTCCAGTTCGTCGCGCTGCGGCAGCACAGCCAGCCCGAACTGCTCCTGAAACGCATCGACCGACCATAGACCGTTGACCAGCCAGGATCCATCCTCACGTTGAACCACATCCGGCTCTTCGCCAATGCCACTCAGATCGACGGCGCCGAGAATCGCCTCGATCACATCGCTGATGGTCACCAGCCCTTCGACGCTGCCATATTCGTTGATGATCAGTGCAACCGGCGTGCGTGAAGCGCGCATCTGTTCGATCACATCAAGCGCCGACATACTTTCGGGCAGGAAGAGCGCGGGTCGCGCCAATGCGCGCAGGTCGAACGCCTGCCCTTGCAGCCGTTCGACGATCAGGTCGCGCACGTAGAGAATGCCGATCACGCGGTCGAGCGAACCTTCCGCCAGTGGAAAACGCGAGTGCGACGAGGTCAGCAGCAGATCGCGCACTTCCTCGGCGCTCTGATCGACATCGATCCAGTCGATCTCGGTGTGCGGCGTCATGATCGCGGTTGCGCGGCGGTCGCTCAACCGAAAGACCTGCGTGACGATCTCTTCTTCGATCGGCTCGAAGACGCCTACCTGCGCGCCTTGCTGCAACATGATACGCACTTCCTCATCGGTGATCGCCGGCGCGTCGCTCGGACGCACGCGCAGCACGTGCGCCAGCGCGCTGCTGGAACGGTCGAGTAGCACGACCAGCGGGTGCGCCAGCGTCGAGAGAAACGCCAGCGCCGGCGCGACCAGGCTGGCGATCTCTTCGGGGCGGCTGAGCGCAATGCGTTTTGGCGTCAGCTCGGCGACGATCAGCGCCAGATAGGTCGTCCCCAGCACCACCAGGAAGATCGCAAGCTGCGATGCGTAGGGCGCCAGAAACGGCAGAAAGCGCAGCAGGTCGGCAAGCGGCGCGGCAAGCGTTGCGCCGCTGAAGACGCCGGTCAGGATGCCGATCGCAGTGATGCCGATCTGCACCGTTGAGAGAAAGTCGCCTGGATTTTCCGCCAGCGCCAGCGCCTTCGCTGCCCCCGGCGTGCCTGCCACCGCCATCGATTGCAGCCGCGCCCGCCGCGACGAGACGATCGCCATTTCCGCCATCGCCAGAAAGCCGTTCGTCAGCAACAATAACAGCAGAACGCCGAGGTCGAGCCACACCTGCATCATGCGTGCAACCATCCATTCACGATCACGCCAGCCCCACAGCCTTCAGCAAAAACGCAAACTCGAACGCCGTTTCGCGCAGATAGTCATAGCGTCCCGAAGCGCCGCCATGCCCGGCCGCCATGTTCGTCTTGAGCAGCACCACATTGTCATTGGTCTTGACGTGACGCAGCTTTGTCACATATTTTGCCGGCTCCCAGTACGAGACGCGCGGGTCATTCAGCCCCGCCGTCGCCAGGATCGGTGGATAGTGGGTCGCCGCCAGGTTGTCGTAGGGCGAGTAGTTGCGCATGTATGCGTAGAACTCCGGGTCGGCGGGGTTGCCCCACTCTTCATACTCGATCACCGTCAGCGGGATCGACGGATCCATCATCGTCGTGATTACATCGACAAAGGGCACGTCCGCCACCACGCCCGCAAACAGGTCGGGGCGCATGTTCGTGACTGCGCCCATCAGCAGCCCGCCGGCGCTGCGTCCCATGATCGTCAGACGATCCGGACGTGTGTAGCCGTCGGCGATCAATTGTTCGGCGGCGGCGATGAAGTCGGTGAAGGTGTTCATCTTGTTGAGCAGCTTGCCGTTGCGATACCAGGCGCGGCCCAGCTCGCTGCCGCCGCGGATGTGTGCAATCGCAAAGACAAAGCCGCGCTCGATCAGGCTCAGCCGGTTGGCGCGGAACGACGGCTCCATGCTGGCGCCATACGAGCCGTAGCCGTAGAGCAGGCAGGGATGGCTGCCGTCCAGCTCGAGCCCCTTGCGACAGATCAGCGAGATCGGAACCTGGATGCCGTCGGGCGCAGTCGCCCACACCCGCCGCGTCTCGTAGTCGTCGGGATGATAGTTGGCGATCTCGTCCTGCTTGAGCACCTGCAGCGTGCGTTCCTCCATCGCGTAGGCGTAGATCGTCGTCGGCGTCTTGAGTGAGGAGAAGCGCAGCCGCAGCGTCGTCGTATCGAAGGTTGGATTTTCGTCCACGCTAACGGCATAGGTTTCTTCATCGAACGCCACGACATGACTGTCAACGATCGCCGGCTGTTCTGGCGCCAGGCGCGCCACATGCACCTGCTTGACGCCGCCCATCCACTCCAGCGTCACCAGATGGTCGCGGAAGAGGTCGATGCGGTCGATCAACACACCGGCGGATTCGGGCAGCAGCTCGCGCCAGTTCGCCATTTCCGGCGCTGCGACCGGGGCAACCATCACGCGGAAATCTTCGGCGTGGTCGTTGGTGTGAATGAAGAACCAGTCGCCGCGATGGTCGATGCGATATTCGCATCCCTGGCGGCGCGGCTCGATCACACGTAGCGCAGTTTCCGGCGCGTTGGCGTCGATGACGTGCGCCTCATCGGTCATGTTGCTGTGCAGATGCACGACAATGAAACGCTTGCTGCGCGTCTTGTAGAGACCGACAAAGAAGCGTTCATCGGTCTCGTGCAGCAGCCGCACGTCGGCGGACTGGCTATCGCCCAACCGGTGTCGCCAGACCGCATCAGGGCGGTGTGCAGCGTCGAGCGTCGTGTAGAAGAGGAATGCGCCGTCGTTGCTCCACTCCAGCCCGTGGTAGACGCCTTCGATGCGATCCGTCAGCAGCTCGCCCGTATGTAAATCTTTGACGGTGACCGTAAAAATCTCGGCGCCGCTGACATCAACCGCATACGCCAGCAGCGAATGGTCGGGGCTGACAGCAAACGCGCCGATCCTGCAGAAAGCGTGTCCCTGCGCCAGCGCGTTGACATCGAGCAGCACCTCTTCGGGCGCGTCCATGCTGCCTGCGCGCCGACAGTAGATCGGGTAATCCAACCCTGCAACTGTGCGCTGATAATACCAGTAGCCGCTATCCTCCACCGGCGCCGTCATGTCGGTTTCGCGGATGCGTTGACGCATTTCCTGGAACAACTGCTCCTGCAGCGCCTCGGCGTCGCGCATGACCGCTGCCGTGTACTCGTTTTCGGCGGTCAGATGGGCGATCACCTCTGGGTCGGTGCGGTTGCGCATCCAGTAATAGTCGTCGATACGGATGTCGCCGTGCGCCGTCAACCGCGCCGTGCGTCGGGGCGGGGTTGGTGCGGTAGCCGCCGATGAACCAAAGAACATGATTTGCTCCTGCGTTTAATGGGTTGTGCATTCTCTGCGCCAGCGTCGCTGAGAGCCGACAGTATAAAAGCGCCGGTTGTTGATTGCATCATACCGTCAACATAACCGATAGACAACTCGATCCAGGCAATGTAGAGGCATAAACAGGGGACGCAATCCTTGCTGAAAAATTATGATGGACACTGTGAATCAGGCATGATACAATCAGAGATGCATATTTCTATGCATTGAAGTGAATTGTTGCAGATTATTTGTTGGATGTTGTGCGCCTGTTCTGCAATCCGATTTAGAAGATGGGGATCGCAGCGGATGCACGCAGTCATTTGTAGCGTTTGCCCCACTGCTACGATATCTATGCGTTTGTGAATCGCTTGTTCGATGATTTGAATCAGAAGTGTATCGTTACTGGTGTGCAACTTTCACGTCAACATGAATAGAGATTGTGACGCAACAGATTAAATTGTCAGCGGAAGATGATGGAACGTACAGGGCAAAGGAGGTGATTGCGGGCAAGGCAGAATTCAAACAATGGTCATATGATTACAGCACACCTCAGGGCAATTGGTGATTCGGAACATTTCCGGCTTTCACCCACGAAAGGTGAAACCAAGAAAGGAGTATCAAAGAGATGAGGCGCAAATTGATCGCATCCAGCGTGCGGGTTGGAACGATTGTGGTGGCGCTGGTGGTTGTGTTGGCGGCCGTGATTGCGCCGGCAAGCGCAAGGGCCGCTCCCGCCCAGAGCGCGTCGGAATCGATGACGGCAAGTTGGGGCTGTGTGGCGTGGCATACGGTGCGCCGTGGCGAGAATCTGACCCGTATCTCACGCATGTATGGCGTCAGCGTCTGGCATATTGCACAGGTGAACGGCATTCACAATCCCAGCCTGATTTTTGTAGGCCAGGTGTTGTGCATTCCCAGCACCTACTATCCACCGGGTCCAGTGCCGCCGCGCCCCGTTCCGCCGCCTCCGCCAGCCTGGTGTGGGCAATTCTACACCGTGCAGTATGGCGACACGTTGAGCGGGATTGCGCGACGCTGCGGCACGACCGTGAACTCGTTGATGTACTTGAACGGCATCTATAACCCAAACTATATTCGCGCCGGTCAGGTGTTGCGGATTTTCTGAAGTGACATCCAACTGAAACCAGGCTTGTCCCCCCAGATTGTGTATGTTTGTGGCGAACAGAGTTACAGCGGATGCAGATAGGGACGGATTCAGTCCCGGGTAGAAACACGAATGCGTTCCTGTCCGAATCCGCTGTAGCCCCACAGACTGACCTCATAACGCCATAGAGCAGATCTACTGCTTTATAGGGTGACATTTTATGAGCGCAGTGTTGCGTATTACGTGTTGCGTGAGGGGTTCCGACACGTAGCACGCAACACCGAAAACATGAAAACTCTGCCTAGCAATCAGTAATCCTGTTGGCGCTTGGCAAAATGATGCGCCTTCCGTATCATTGCCAGGTATGCGCATTGTCGTCACTGCCGATCTTCACTATCGCCCTGCTCACCGTCACTGCTATGTGGAGCTTGCGCAGCGCATTGCTGCGCAACAGCCGGATTGTCTGATCGTTGCCGGTGACGTCGGGCATCCGTTGCGCTTGTTCGAGCGGGGACTGGCGTTGTTCGAGACGCTGCGTTGTCCCAAGTTGTTGGTCGCGGGCAACCACGATCTCTATCGCAGCGAGCACAACAGCCGCACATTATGGGAGTCGATCCTGCCGCAGGCGACGCAGCGCGCCGGCTTTGTCTGGCTGGAGGGCGAGAGTGTGCAGATCGGCGACGTGGGCATCTGTGGCACGATGGGCTGGTACGACTACTCGACCAGTGCGGCGCATCTTGGCTTGCCCGCCGACGCTTACCTGCTGCTCAAGGAGCTGGTCAACCACGACGCCGACTACATCGACTGGCCCTGGAGTGACCGCGCCATGGCGCGTTACTTGCAACGCAGCTTTGACCGGCGGCTGACGGCGCTGACGACCAACCCGACCGTTACGCGCATCCTGGTCGTGACGCACATGCCGATCTTCGACGAGATGATCCCGGACTACCCGCAAAGCGAGAGGTGGAGTCTGCTGCGCGCCTACATGGGCAACCTGGCGCTGGGGGAAATCGTGTCCGCCTGTCCGAAGGTGACGTACGTCGTCAGCGGACATCTGCATCGCGGCAGCGCGTGGCGGCTGGCGCGCAGCGCCGGCGGCGCCATCGACTGCCGCGTGATCGGCGCCAGCAACGGCGTCCCCGACTTCGTGACGATCGTCGTGTGAGGAAGGATGAGTTGCGAGGGGCGAGAGGGGCTAATCATCCTTTCATCACGCACTACGAAACACGCACTACGAAACACGCACCACGCACCACTCACCACGCACCACGCACCACGCACCACGCACCACGCACCACTCACCACGCACCACTCACCACGCACCACTCACCACACAACAGGTAATAGCGTGTACTGGGCGAAGTCGCAGACCGGGCGATAGCCGATCTTCTGATAGATGCTGTTGGAGGTTGGATTCGCCAGGTCGGTGAAGAGGGTGCAGAACTCCTTGCCTTCGTCGAGAATGAGCTGGCTGAGCGCAGCGACGCAAGCGCTGGCATAGCCGCGCCCGCGCTGCTCCGGCGGTGTGTAGACGGGACCGATCGACGTTCCGTGCGGTGTGTGCCTTCCCTTTGCCGCCAGCGAAACGGGGCGCCCGTCCACTTTCCACAAAAAGATGCTGTCCTCGTCGATCGAGCGTTCGATGTTCTCGCGTCGCGGTGGTGCGTCTGTGGGCACAGTTTCGTTGCGGAACGCTAGATACCAATCGTAGATAAGGTCGAGGTCGGCATGGGTGGCTTGGCGCAACTCGCCGGCCACATGTGCTGGCGGGATGACGGCGCGTAGCTCGTAGACGCGCATGGCGCGCAGCAGTTCCGCTGCGCCGCCGGTCAGCGCGTTCCACTCCTCGATGAAGGCGCGTGAGATGCGCGCCATACCGTTCGCCGTTGGCGCCGCCCAGCCCGCCGAAACCAGGTTGGCGGCGATCAGATGGAGTGGCGGCGCAGATTCAACGTTGTCGGCGACATAGAGCACCACACCATGTGGCGGCGTCATCACGGCTGCGGCAGCCAGTGCACCGTCATCGCCCACCGTCGCCAGGTACGGACGATGCTCAAAGCGCGCTGGATCATGCTTCAGACGCAGCGCCACACCAAGAATCAGCCCGTTTGTCACCTCATCACGCGCCAAATCAGCCTCCGCCACGGCGAGAAATGAGTCAATGGTCGTGTGTACAGTCAGTTGCAGCATAACGGTCGTGTGAGAAGCGAGAGATGAAGGAGGTAACGAGACGCGTAATCTCCAATCTCCAATCTCCAATCTCCTAATCTTCTCCCTCTTTCACTCCCCCCGATCGCGTGAAAAGAGGATCATGTCGATGTCGCCCGGCGAGTGGCCGAGCTGCGTGAGCAGATGAGCGACCTCGGCGCGGTGTTGCGTGCCGTGGTTGACGACGTGCAGCAAAATGTGCCAGAGCGTGCTGGAGAAGGGACGACCGCCTGTGCTCACGTAGGCGAGCGGCTGCGCCAACGCAGCTTCATCGAGCGACGCCAGATAGGCGCGCATGGCGGTTTCTTCCTCATCCCATCGGCTGGCGAGCGCCTCTAGCGTGGGGAACTGCGCCGGATCGAGCAAAGCGCTGGGCGAGCGATGCTCCTGGCAGCGCATTCGCCAGACCCATTCAGCGCCCAGGATGTGGACAAGCACGTCACGGATGCTGCCCCAGCTCAGGTCTTGTGGCTCGACAAACTGTTCGGAAGACAGACCGGCAGCGGCGTCCAAGATTTTGCGGTTCGCCCAGTAATTGTAGTCATACATCGTCATCAGATCGGAAACGTTCATGCAGTTCGCCTTTCACAACGCAGACGGGTCTCAATACATCAATTCTTGCAGCCACCATCGCCCTTCGGCAAATGTGAAGCGCCAGCGATCGTTGTTTAGCATCGCCGTCGCTGAGTCGCCTTGCTGTTCGACAATGAGGTCGAGCGGCTCAGCCAACGGTGGAGGCGGCGCAGGAAAAACTGCCAGTACATAGCGGTCGAGGATGGCGTCGCGTCCCTGCCAGACATACGCTGCCGCCGGATTGTCGGTTCCGCGACTGTCTACGATGCGTGCGTCGTGCGCCCACAACTGCGTCAGCGTCGTCAGGTCACGTTCGCGTGCGGCAGTGCGTTCGGCTATGATCAACGCTGGCAACGCGATTTCGATGGGTGTGTCGCCAAACGTAACGGCGGCAGTCGGCGGGGCCGGTGTTGCGAAGAGTGCATACCCCGGTGCACGCGTGCAGGCGTTTAGGGCCATCGACATGAAGATCAGAAAGAACACAGTTGCTTTGGTGTTTCGTTCGATGCACACTATACTACTCAACTTGGATTGACACATCGAGTGGGACGGCGAGCGCTCGCTAGATAGTCGTCGTCATTACATCTTGACTTGCCTGGCGTCAGCCTTGCGCGACGCTTATTATATGGAAAGAGCAATTGTATGAATCCGGTCATTTTTCAGTGGGGTCCATTTTCGCTGCACTGGTATGGCGTCTTCATCGTTGGCGGTGCAGTGTTGGCTGCCTGGCTGGCGGGGCGAACCGCCGCCCGCGCCGGGTATGATTCCGACCATATCTGGAACATGTTGGCCTGGGCTTTGATTGTTGGCATCATCGGCGCCCGGCTCTACCATGTCTTCAGCACACCTGCCAACGGGGTCGGTTTCAGCTATTATATGCAAAATCCGCAAGATATCTTTAATTTCTGGAGCGGCGGCTTCCGCGGGTTGGGCATCTATGGCGGTCTGGTTGGCGGCATTTTGGGCATCGGCGTCTACGCCTGGATCAAGAAGCTTGACGTTGTGACATGGCTCGATTTCATTGCCCCTAATGTGCTGCTCGCCCAGGCAATTGGCCGCTTGGGCAACTGGGTCAATCAGGAGTTGTATGGCCCGCCGACCGATCTGCCATGGGCATTTCACATCAATCCAGCATTTCCTTGCCAGGATCCAACCAATCGCCCGCTGACCATACAGCCGTGCGGAACCGGTCACCTGCAGCCCTTCAATCAGGAATCACTCGACTGGTTTGCAAACAACGGTTTTCACCCTACATTCTTTTACGAGGCATTATGGAATGTGGCGGCGTTTGTGCTGCTGACCATTCTATTTCGACGGTACGGTGAGCGCTTCCGCAGGGGCGACGGCATCCTGCTTTACTTCATCGCCTATCCGCTCGGTCGCTTTTGGGTGGAGATGTTCCGCCCCGACGCCTGGGTGATGGGCACATTGCCGACAGCACAGTGGATTGCGCTGGGCAGCATCGCAGTCAGCATCATCATGTTGATCGTGCGCCACTGGGGATGGGATTGGCGCCGAGACCGCGCCGGTTCAATGGCGTATATGCAAGGGCCAGTTGAACAACCAGCCGCCGCCCCCACATCTGCCTGACTTCGCTTTTTTTTTCACAACCTTCCAGGAGCTCGAATGCTTCCTGGAAGGCGTCAACGTTGCTCATATCTCCTGCAGCGCCGCCTTGAGCCGACGCACGCCTTCAGCCAGTTCGGCTTCATCGTAGTAGGCAAAGCTCAGGCGCAGATAGTTCTGTAGACCGTTTCGACCGGAGAAGCGCACGCCCGGCCGGAAGCTGACTTTGTGTGTCGCCGCACGCTGAAAAAGGATCGCGGCGTCGATTGCTTTCGGCAGTTGCAACCAGAAAAAGTAGCCGCCTGTCGGGACAACGTAGGTGACAAGGTCGCCGAGTTGTTCCTGCAGCGATGCGTGCAACACTTGAATGCGCTGGCGATACACGCTGTGCAGATGCTCCAGATATTCGTCCTGCCAGCCTTGCTCCAGCACTATCCGCACCAATCCAGAGGTGAACGGATTCAGCCCGCCGCCGCTGTCGAGCAACCCAGAAGTGTAGAGGCGCTGCATGTGCTGCGGGGCTGCCTGCACCCAACCCAAGCGCAGCCCCGGCGCCAGAATCTTGGAAAAGGAGCCTAGCCCCAACACCACACCGCTTTCGGCAAAGGAAGCCAGCGGCGGTGGCGGGGCTGCGTCGTAACTAAGCAGGTGGTAGACCTCGTCAGCCACGATCAGGAAACCATGTTGTACGCTCAACTCGACGAGTCGCGCGCGCCGTTCCTGTGGCAGCGTGAATCCGGACGGATTTTGATGCGTAGGGATGGTGTAGAGCAAAGCTGGGTGCTGGCTGGCAAGCGCTGCTTCGAGTGCATCGATATCGAGACCATGCGCGTCGGTTGTAATGGGGACAACCTTCAGCCGATGATCTGCAAAGATGCGCAGCGCCAGAAAGTAGGTTGGCTCTTCGACGAAGATCACATCGCCAGGCTGCGTATAGAGCGTGCAGATCAGGTCAAGCGCCTGCGACGCGCCCGAACTGATAAACAGGTGCTCCATGTCCACCGGCGTTGCGTAACGCCGGCTGAGGAATTCTGCCAGCGCGTAACGGAAATACCCGTCGCCCTGCTCCAGACCATATTGCAGCAGCGACGAATCGGGCTGGGCGAGCCGCAGCGCCGCCGCTTGCTGCAAAATCGTGCGCGGCAACAGGGCGTCTGCGGGGTGGCCGGCGCCAAAGTCGATAACATCCGGGTCAGTGTGTGATTGTGTAGTTTGGAAGTGAACGCCCATCATGCATCATTTTGTCGCAACGAAAAACGCCTTGCCATCGCTCCTTCATGATCCATGCAGTCGATGGCAAGGCGCAACATCCACTTAAACAACCACCAGACGCCAGCGCCTCAACACTCGCTGTACCCGCATACAGCGCATTTGCGACAGCCCTCCACATTCAAGAAGCTTGCCTCGCCGCACTCGGGGCAGATGTCGCCGATCGGTTTGGCCGCAATCGGCAGCGCCAGTTGCTCGGCAGGCAGCATCTCATCGGCAGCGGCAGGCAGCTCGCTCAGATGTTCAGCCAACACCTGGGCAATGCCGTCGGGCAGCGAGCGCACGCGATTGGCGCCAAAGCCCAGTGGTCGCCCCCCGCCGATGCCCGCCATTTCGTCCATCACCCAGCGCAGACGTTCCGAAGGCGGCAATGCACCCGGCATGCGCAGGATCAGGCTGATCAGCCGGCCCATCGCCTCGCTGACCGCTGTCACCTCGGTGCCCGCCTTGCCGACGTTCATGAAAACCTCGAAGGGTTCGTTGCGCTCGTCGCTATTGACGGTGATGTAGGCGGTGCCGAGGGGTGTATCCTTGCGATAGGTGGCGCCGTGCAGCTTTGGCGGGCGCGGTCGTTTGACCATCGAGTGTTTGAAGTCGATGACGGCGTGTCCCTCGTCGCTCCTGGTATGACCGTTGGCGTAAGCGCCATTCACCGCCGCCGTTTCCGTCTGTGCGCCCGGCTCTTCCTTCTTCTGCTTGGTCGCCTTTGTCTCCAACACCACCTGCTCACGGCTGCCGGTGACGTAGACGGTCAACCCCTTGCAGCCCGTCTCCCATGCCAGCATGTAGGCTTTGGCGACATCCTCTTCGGTGGCGCCTTCCGGGAAGTTGCAAGTGTTGTGGTTGCCCAGACCGTTGGCGATGAACGCGTGTCCCTCCGGCACGCTGATGTCGAAAACCTCGGTGAAGCCGCTTTCGACGCCCTGCACCTGAACGTAGACTTTCTGCTCCGAATCGTGCGCAAAGAATGTATCGGCGACCGGGTGGCGCTCGCCGCGCTGACGCAGATGGTCGTAGAGCCGGCGAGCGTCATTGCGTTCGAAGCGATGCGCCTGCAGCAGATTGACGCGCGCACGCTGATAGGCGCGTGTTTCCTCGGAGGTTGCCGGCTGATAGGCGGAAGCCAGGCTGACGGTGGCCGTTTCCTGCATCTCGCGCAGGCTCTGCGTGATGAACGCCGGCAACATGCGGCTGTAGTTGCGATAGCGCTGCACGCGACCGATGTTGCGTTGCGCCATCCGCTCGCTTTTCCAGACTTCGACGAACCCGATCACATCAGCCAGCCGCTCCAGTTCGCCGCCCTGCACCGTGAGCGACCACGCCCGTTCTGTTGTGCGCCGCGCCGTGGCGACGACGCTGGCGTTGAGCAGCAACACTTGCAACTGGCGGATCAATTGCTGGCTTGCTACGGTGATGCCGACCAACTTGCCATCCTGCGTCATGAAGCCATCCAACATCAGCCCGCGCAAGAACGCGCTCACCTCCTGACGACCCGCGCGCAGAATGCACGTTGGGATGATTTTGTTCTCGGCGCCGGTCTGCAGCGCCAGATCGACGAGCAGCCAGTGCCGCAGCGCACGCGAGTTGAGTTGCAGATAGTGCACATCGTTGCGCGCATCGCGCGTGATGTGGCCCTCCAGTCCCCACAGTTCCTGTGACATGCGCGCCAGCTCCGCCAACAGTGCAGCATCGTTGTTGCTGATGATGACGCCGTTGGCAGTGATGGCGCCATCGGCAGTCAGGCAGCCCAAGAAGAAAGCCAGTTGTTCGGACATCTGCGCCGGAAAGCGAACCTCACGGCTGTTCGTGCGCATCTCGCCGCTGAAAGCCGGCAACGGCGCGCCCGGCTTGCCAAAGCGTTCCTGTCCGGCATAGAGCACCACAGTGTCGCCGATGCGCAGCCCATCGAGCGGTTTGAAGACGACCTCGCCCGATGACTCCAGCACATGGATGCGGTGATTTGGCGTGCCTTCGATCTCGAAACCATATTCGAGCGTCACCGCGCGCGTCTCGCGCATGCCACCATAATAGAATTGATCGGTGCGTCGCAGTTCCCCTTGCGGTGCGATGATTTCTGTCTCCAGCTGCGTGAACTGATCGGGCAGGCGCATCTCCGCCATCTCGGCGATCGGCGTCAATCCGTCAGCCGTCAACACCAGCGTGTCGCCGCGCACACACTTCGAGATGCTGTTGTCCGTAAACGCCTGGATGGCGGCCTGCATCAATACATGTTCTTCGGCGGTGATGTCGCTGCTCACAACGAAGGTGTGCCGGATGTGCTCCGGCAGCTCTTCGATGGTCTGGCAGGAGCCGTAGGTGGCGGCGTGCTGCTTGATGCGCGTCTTGGTCGCCTCATCCAGGTCGGTGGCGTTGAGCGCCTGCTCGAAGAGCGGGCTGGTGTAGACCAGCTCGACATCGCGGTCGCCGTCCTTGAAGTGGCGGATGTAGCCCAGCGCAAAGACCGGCTCGCAGCCGTAGCCCTCGCAGCCGACGACCGTGGCAATCGTGCCGGTG
This sequence comes from uncultured Caldilinea sp., assembly GCA_937981885.1. GTDB lineage: Bacteria > Chloroflexota > Anaerolineae > Caldilineales > Caldilineaceae > Caldilinea. Next base: position 15,477 of record CALJMI010000058.1, on the reverse strand, counting down.
GGCGCCACGGTCGTCTGTGCGGCGTTGCGGATGCCGTGTTGCTCGATGCCGCGCACGATCGCCTGCCAATCGACCGGCGGGCGCTGCCAGTTGCGGGTGTAGGGGCGCATCGGCTGCGGCGGCTGCCAGGCCATGCCGCCCGGTCGCTGCGGGTCATAGATGCTGCCGGCAAATGCCAGGAATGTCCCGCGCGCGGCGGCCAGCTCGATGCTGCGCTGCATCGAGTGATAGCGCACGAACTCCATGATCTGCGCTGCAAACTCCTGCCCCTCCTCGCTGCCATAGCGGATGCCGAGCTTGTACATCATGTCGCCCAGCCCCATGATGCCTAGTCCAATGCGTCGGGCGCGATAGGCGGCTTCCGCCACCTCCGGCACCGCCGGCACATAGGCATTAGCGCTCACCACATTGTCGAGGAAGTTGGTGCTCTCGCGGATCGTGCGTTCGAGCAGCGCCCAGTCGACGACCGGTGCGCCGTCAGCAGCGGTCGTCACGTGGTTGGCGAGATTGATAGAGCCTAAGCAGCAGTTTTCGTAAGGTCCGAGCCACTGTTCACCGCATCCTCGTGAAACATAACCTTCGGTTATCCAGGTGTCGCTCTTCGGTTCATAGAGGTCATAAACGGTCGCGGTGCCTGCAGGGATTATCTTCAACACCTTTGCAGCCCAATTGCCGCCGGTGAAATTGGAACGCAGTGCAGCCTCTTCAATTCGCATTTGCTTGCTGGGGTGACTCAGGCGAATCTGCTCGAAAAACCGACCAAAACTGTCGCCAGAAATGAGCACATCGTGTTTCGGGCGATCATGACGGATGAATCGGCCGTTGATATCATGTCGTTTGCGCACAGAGGTGCTTACACGAGCATGAATCCCAAACATCAACAAGATACGCCGTACCTGTTGAGCAAGTTCAAGGCTTGCGGTATGAAATCGCACAATTGGATGGTTACTCTGCAAATCAACACTTCCGTCCGTTGAGAATAGACCATCCAACAAGCCTATCAGAAATTCACGATTGCTGTTGATATAGACTTCTGGTAGACGCTTTTCTGGACCGCGCGCTGGTTCTAATGGCAGCGATTTGACCCAATCCGCCACGACGCGGCCCGGTTTGGGGTCCATCATCATGGAGTGAGAACCAGCGTTGACGTAGGTGTACATCTTGTCAACGCCCAACTTAGCGAATGCCTCTGTAACGATGGTGTTCCAGGCTTCATCGTCGGCATGTGTGCTGATCCGAACGACGTTTTTGGATAAACTGTGCGTTGTATAGGTTCCATCACCGACCAAAATCCCTACCAGGAAGCCGTAATCACGGTCTGTCATGTTATCTGGCTTACCAGGAACAGGGTTGTCTGGCGCCACCGAACGGTAAACCCGAACCCAGTCACCTTCCTTCAATTGATCGAGGCGGCGTGGTTCAAAGAATTTGGTGCGTGAGTCGCGGGCATGAAATTGATGTGATGCCGTGACACGGATAACAGCGCCATCCGAAAGGTACAGTTCGTAGACTGGCATGTTTTCGTTGACTTCCACGGTTGCTACGCGTCCCGTCCCAAGCACCGTGCATATCTCATCGCCCTCCTGGATGCTATCAGCACGCCGCCATCCCTGCGGAGTCGCAACCAGGGTATCGCCAGTGACGCAAGGATTGGTCGCCTCCAAATCATACAAATGCGGCACCGGATTCGAGCGGTTGGCGGCGTCGATGAAAAGTGCGCCCGGCTCGCCGTTGTGATGCGCATATTTGACGATCTTGGCGAAGAGGTCGCGGGCGCGCACCGTTCTCCAGACGTTGCCGTCGCGCGGGTTGCGCAGCTCGAAGTCCGTGTCGTCGCGCACCGCCTGCATGAACTGGTCGGTGATCGCCACGGAGATGTTGAAGTTGGCAATCTTGCCTTCCTGCGCTTTGCTTTCGATGAACTCCTCGATGTCCGGATGGTCGACGCGCAGCACGCCCATGTTGGCGCCGCGACGGCTGCCGCCTTGGGCGATCTCGCCAAACGCCTGGTCGTAGACGCGCAGAAAGCCGACCGGTCCGGTGGCGCGCCCGGACGAAGTGTGCACGATGTCGTTCTTTGGGCGCAGGCGGCTGAAGGAGAAGCCGTTGCCGCCACCCGTCTGCTGGATCAGCGCGGCGACGCGCAGCGTGCTGAAGATGCCGTCACTGGCTTTACCCATGTCGTCTTCGATCGGCAGCACGAAGCAGGCGGCAAGCTGACCGAGCGGCGTGCCGGCGCCGGTGAAGGTCGGGCTGTTGGGAAAGAAGCGTCGCTCCGAAAGCAGGTCGTAGAAGACTTTTGTCGTCGCTTCGACGTCGCCGCCGTGCTCGCGCTCGACCTGTGCAATGTGGTAGGCGACGCGGTAGAACATGCCGGCCGGCGTCTCTAGGTAGGAGCCGTCCAGGTCGCGGCGCAGGTAGCGTTTCTCCAGCACCTTGATGCTGTTCTCGCTCAGGTTGATGGCGACGTCGCTCACGTAATCGGGACAGGTGATCAGGTGACGCTTGCCCTTTATCGTTTCGATGACGGTGTGCACCGGCGTCTGTTGGTTGATCTCCTGAACAGCCGTTGGGCTGGGGGTCTGGTTCGACATGCGCTATCTCCTCTGAAATAAAATGATTCGTTCGGTCGTTAATGCCCGGAGGCAATACAAAAACAGAGCAACCCTCTGTGCGAGAGAGTCACTGATGAGCAGACCAATGCTCTGCCTCGTCACAAAGCGCGGTCATCTCTCCTATTGATATTGTGCATCACACACGACATTTGGACGTGTGTGTCACATCGCCTCAGGGGGAGCGGTTGACCTTCCCATTACGCGGTCGATCTCGTTGCGCAATTCAGTCAGATCACTCATATCCAGATAGACGCTGGCGAAGCGAATATATGCCACCTGGTCAGTATGAGCAAGCTGATCGAGCACCATGCCGCCTATCAGCTTGCTGGGCACTTCCGTGCGTCCAATGGCCTGCAGCGATTCCATGATCTGATCGACCATTGCCTCCATCGTTTCGCGACTGATCGGCCGTTTGGTGGCCGCTATCTGAATGCCAGACAGAATCTTCTGGCGATCAAATGGCTCGCGACGCCCGTCGCTTTTGATCACCAGCAAATTGGCTGCCACATGTTCATAAGTCGTAAAGCGTTGTCCGCATTGTTCACACTGACGCCGCCTGCGAATTGCATCACCCGTGTCTCGGGTGTCGATCACGCGATGCGATTCGTGGCCGCAGTGTGGACAGTTCATAAATACGCCTACAACATTTCGTACATAACATAGAAGAAACCACAATATCTTGTGCTTTGGTGTGCAAGTATAACATGGCTCAGGGGGTGCTGCAAAATTTCATAAATTGAATTCACCAGAGAAAATCGTTGTAATGATTCTAACGAGCATGAAATTTTAAGCCTGTGTTTTTCTGTCAGATGCGTCAGGAAGCGTCTGCCCACAATTGCAGTGACTGAACTACAACGACGCTTCCTATCGCTTTGCAGCGCTGCCCGCAGATGTTGCCGTGACAGCCTGGCTGACAGGCAAAAACGCCAGGGCCACGTGAATTGTGGTAGAATATCTGTACAGCGTCTCCGCGGCTTTTGTTGTCGTGGATTTTGAAAGGTGTAGAAAGGATTTTGCAGATGATGATTTGGTGGAGACGACAGATTGTACGCGCCATGGTTCCGGCGTTTATGCTATTGGCGGCGGTGGCGACGCCAGCTTTTGCAGAGCATGACGGCGCCATCGTTGCGCCCGAGTCCAATGCAGTGGTGGCAGGAACAGTGACCGTCGAAGGCATAGCCACACATCCTACCTTCCGCAAGTGGCAGCTTGATCTCTTGATCGACGGCGATCCTGATCGGGCAACTTTTCTGGCGCTTGGCGAAAAGCCGTTTGCCAACAAAGCCAACTTTTTGAAATGGGACACCACGCTTTATCCAAACGGCAACCATATCCTGCGCTTACGCGTGGTGCACAGCAATCTCAATTATGCCGAAGTCTTCTCGCCAGTCACGATTGCCAATCAAGGCGTTCTCTCCGAGAAGCCAGCGCCTGCAAACGAAGAAGCCAAGCCTGAACCTGAAGCCGAGATAAAGCCAACGATCGAGCCGGCCGTCTTCCGCACCGATGCGCCGGAGGATGGTGAGCGCTGGATCGAAATCATCATTGCCGAGCAGAAGCTGATTGCCTGGCAGGGCGACGTCCCGGTCTTTGAGACCATCGTCAGTACGGGCAAACCTGGCTGGCGCACACTGCCGGGAGAGTTCGCCGTCTATCGCAAATATGAAAAGACGCGAATGCGTGGACCCGGCTACGACACGCCTGACGTACCCTGGACGATGTACTACTCCGGCAGTTTTGCCATCCATGGCGCCTACTGGCACAACAACTTTGGCACACCGGTCAGCCATGGCTGCGTCAATCTGCGCGTGCCTGAAGCCAAGGCGCTCTATGAATGGTCGAGCGTGGGCACGCGTGTCGTTGTGCGCAATCAATAAACCGCAAGTGGCGCGGCTATAAAAGCTATAAAAGACAGTGCAGCCACACTCGCTGCACTGTCTTTTGTCATAGCGTCTATTTGTAGCAGGTCAACGGCAGGATGTCGCCCTTGAACGCCTTCGTCTCGTAGCTCCACAGTTGTTTGGTCTTCCAGCGCTCCCATTTCTGCTTGAAAATTCGATAATAATCAACGAACACGACCAGCTTGGTCGTCAGCGGCTTGGTGTCGTAGCTGATCTGCACACACGCCTGCATTCCGTCCAGGTTGAGGATGGCGCCAGCCATGGCAGGCACGGTGGTGTCGAGCAGGCGGGCGTCGAGTTCACCGCCGGCTTTGAAGAGCGCCAACCACAGCCCAACACTCAGCGAAGCACCGGTGGAGGCGATCGGCGTCAGATAGAGATCGCCGCTCATGTTCAGCGGGTTGCACAGCTTGAAGTCGTAGCCGTAGCTCAGGCCGAGATGGGCGCTGACTCGAATCGTCACCGAAACGATGATGACCCACGTGATCGGGTAGTCGAACGAATACTCGAACAACGTCATCGCCTTGTCGAACACCGGAACCGTGTCCGTGAACTGGCACTGAATCTCGAAAGACTCATCGTAGATGACGTTGCCAGCAATCGTGAGATCCCAGTCGAAGCGCTGTTTGTCGGGCAGTGGCGTCGTGCTCAACTTCATCATCAGCAGCTCTTTCTGGAACTGCCAGACCTTGCCGACGGCGCGCTGCATGGCGTGACCATCGAAGCGATCCGAATAAGGCGGCGTCGCCACGATCGCTTCACCCGGCAGCGTGACGTGCGCGTTCTCACCGCCCAGTTTGTAATCCCAGTGCTTCTTGAAGGCGCCCCCCTGCGGCGCCGGCATTGGCGTTTTATACAGATCGACGGCGGCGGCGGCGTCCTGACCGAGCGGCCGCTTCTGGTCGAGCACGCCGAAGATCACCTGTTTGGTCGGCGGCGGCAGTTCCTCTTTGCCCAAGTCAATCGCCAGCTTGGTCTCGACTTCCTGCCCCGGAACCTTGCGCAGCGCAAAGTAGGCAGCGTTCTTGACCGGCGTCGATGCGTCGGTGAAGTAGCTGTCGAGCAGGGCAAGCATGTTCGGATGTCCGCTGTTGCCGAGCGCGTTGATGTAGAGCACTTTGGTCTGCTCGTCACCCGCCGCCTGAAGACCCTGCAGCAACGCCCCTGTCACCATCTCGAAGGTCTGCGGCTGCGTGCGGGCGACGTTGCCGGCCATGGCGCCGATCACCTTGACCGCCATCTTGTTGAGCGACGCCGTCCCGCTGCGCGCTAGCGTCGCCACCGCGGTGAAGCTGTTTTCCACAGGCGCTTCGACCAGACTCAGGCGCATCAACGCATCGCTGCGCACGACCTCGCCAGCAGCAGCGACGATGCCGGCGGCGCGCGGCGTCTGCCCTTCGACCAGTTCGACCAGAAACTCCTGCGCAGCCTGCGAGCCGTCGGTGGCGAGCAACGCCAGGTAGGCGTCGATGCGCGCCAGGTTGTCGCCGGCCGCCACGATGCGTGCGGCAAAATCATCGACGCGGTCACCGGCGCGTCCGGCGTCGATGATCGCCCACAGCCGATTGAGGCGCAGCGGGTTGGTCGGGTCGGCGTCGAGCGCGTTCATCTCGGCGGCCAGATCGATCGTCTCCAGGTCGATGGCGCGCCCGCTGTAGTCGATTGCCGGGTCAAAGGCGCCGCCGATGCTGTCGGCGCGATAGACGGCGGCAAGTGCGGCAGCCTGCGCTGGCGTGTCGATGGTCTCGACATGACGCAACGAACCGACCGAGGTTAGCTCCGACCACGCCGCTTCACCCTCGATGGCGACCTGCTGCGGGTTGTCCTGACCCTCGTCGGCGCTGCGCATCTGCTCGCTGATCACCGTCTCACGGATGACGCCGAGGGCGGGGTCAAGGCGCTGATCGATGCGCGTGGTCATTTCAGTGCTGGCGTTGTCCGTGCCCTGAAAGATGAAATCGTCGAAGTTCTCGCGTGTGTACTGCCGGGCGATGTGCAGGCTGCCGGCGTCGTTGGCGAGCGTGTACTGCGCATCGTAGGCTCCCTGCGTGCCAGTTTCGGTGGCGGCGTAGGCGTTCTGCACTGGATCAATCCTGGCTTGCAGCGCATTGAGGATGCCCTTCTGCAGGTTGATGGCGGAGATGACGCCGTTGGCGGCGCTTTGCACCTCGACAATGACGCCGTCGGCGCGCTGCTTGAAGACGAGTGGGATGCGCAGCGCCGCCGCCATGTCCGGGTCATCGAACGCCTCACTGACGCCCCGATCCGAGACGCAGGTGGCGTAATCCTCGATCACGACATTGCCCACGAAGCGGTCGGGCGCTTCCTGACCGGTGATGCTGACGAGCACGCGCCCGGTGACGTAGGTGCGGCTGTGGTCTTCTTGACGCATCCCCTCCTTGTTGATCTGCCCCGAACGCGTGTCGATCTCGACGCGCCAGTCGTAGATGTAGGTCTTGCCGGGCTGGTAGCTGAGCGTGCGCGGCGGTGCGGCGGCGGGCGTCGTGATCTCCTGCCAGGTGCTGGCGACCGTGCGCAGCCCGGCGGCGATCACCGGCAGGAAGACCTCGCTGCCCGTGCAGGGCGTCGGGCGTGCAGCGGGTGCGGCGGCCTGGGCGGGCGGCGTCGCACCGATCAGCAGTGACAGAATGATGAGTGCGGAGAGCAAGCCGTGCACTGTGCGCCTCAGTCGGCGAAGCACGGTGCGGCGACGAAAAAGGCAGGGGCGGAAACGGTGTGAAAGCAGCATCAGAATCGTTCTCCTTGTAGAACCTGGATTTGCCTGATGGCGTGGCGCACTCGCTCGGCGCCGCGCCGTTTGATTCAGATGCTAGCAAGGTAACAAGGTGTCGTCACAGCCGCGTCACAGGGGCGTTACAAACGCCACCGAGCGTTTACCGGTGCTCAAATGGCGGGTCCGTCATACGTGAAACAACGATCGGCTAGGTCAAATCCAGGTAGGTCTTCGGGGAACGTCGGGCAACGCGAACGACCTCTACAACAATCTCGTCCTCATCGATGCTGTAAATAATGCGATAGTTTTCCAGTTTGATACGCCAGAAGCCGGCTAACTCTTCTCTGAGTTGACTGGCGTTGTGGGGTCTTGGCTCAAAAGCCAGACCTGCAATCGCCTGTCGAATCCGTGGGCGGATGTGACCGGGTAGACGCTCGATTTCATGCTGCACCCCTTTGGGTATCCTAAGTCGGTACACCATCGCCCAGCCACTCTTCGATCATTGCCGGCGATAGTTCGATCAATTCATCTTGCCCCGTGGCGATTTCCCACTTCTTTTTGTAGACCGCTACGGCATCTTCCAGGAACTCCAGCCGGTCGGCAAGCGCGTTCCACAACTCCGGTGAGAGCACGACCAGCGCCGGCTTGCTTCCCCGTTCCACAAGGATAACAGGCCCTTGCCGGGCTTTTTCGACGATCTCTGCTTGACGCACACGCATATCGCTGATTGGTGCAATCTCAGGTAAGCGGCTCATGATCATTTCCTTTCCAGCAAAAGGCCAGCAATTTCTGCTAATGGTAGGCTAATCACCGGACATTGTCAACTCGCTCAGTTATTCTCCACCGTCGCTCGCTTGCCAGGCGTTCGGATCGAGAAACGCGCCATTTCTGTTCTATCGGGAGATTGGAGACTGAGAAACGCCGCCATGCCGCTGTCGATGTCCTCGAAGTAGAAGAAACTCGCCATACGCCCCTTGAAGATACACGACCCGTGCAGGAAGCCACGTTCTGGGATGCGAATGATGCGGCTGCGCTGCGGCGGCCGGACGTTCTCCTTGAAGATCGAGCGCGCAATCTGCGTCAAAATCTCCTCGATCATCGGACTGCTCGTCTGCACACCCATCTGCATGAACTCATCATTTTCACCGAAGTGGTCGAGAAAATAGTGATAGATCTCGTACAGATCGGCGCCCGACACCATCTTAAGCTTGAGATTGGGCAGACGCTGCAAGACGGAGGAAGGTGCAGCGCCCTTTTTGGGTTTTGGCTCCATTTGATTCACCTGTACACTTACACTCGAACGGTCGATGTAATGGATTATACCAGGACGAGTCGTCCAACGGCGCATCAGCAACCATGCCTGACCTGACACTTTTCAGCCACTTTGCTTTCACGCAAGCAGACGGCGCGCCGATTGCGTTTGCCACCGAAAAGACACGCGCCCTGCTCTGCTATCTGACGCTGGAGGCAAATCGCCCGCTGCGCCGCGATGCACTGGCGACGCTCTTCTGGCCCGACTATGGCGACGACGATGCACGCCGCAATCTGCGCCAGACGCTCTATCGCCTCAAACAGGCGCTCGACGCTGCTGCACCTGGTTTTGCCGATCAGGTGCTGGAGGTGGGCCGCGACGCCGTGACGCTGCACACGGGCGAAGGACTGCGCGTCGATGTCCACCGCTTCGCCGCCCTGCTCGACGAAGTGCAGCGCCATGCACACCCTGCGCTGCATCGATGCTCGGACTGTCTTGAACGGCTGGAAGCGGCGCTTGCGCTCTATCGTGGCGAACTGCTGCCTGGCATGATCATGGACGACAGCGCCGAGTTCGAGCAGTGGCTGCTGCTGCACCGCGAGTCGCTGCATCGCCAGGCTGTTCGTGCGCTAGGCGACCTGGTCGACGCATATCTGCTGCGCGGCGACAGCGCAGCAGCGATCCGCTGCGCCGAACGCTTGCTTGCCATCGAAGCCTGGAACGAGGATGCCCACCAGCGGCTGATGCGCATCTATTTACAGCAGGGGCGACGCGGTGAGGCAATCGCGCATTTCGAGCGCTACCGGCGGGTGATCGCCGAGGAATTGGGCGCGCCGCCCAGCACTGAAATGGAGACGCTGCTGCGCGCCGTCAGGCAAAGTGATGCAACACCCACAACCCCCACTGCACCTGCGGCGCCGGAACCGACGCTGCGCACGGCATTTCGCCCGCCGCACCCGACGCTCTACAATTTTCCGGCGCAACTTACGCCCTTTGTGGGGCGCCAAACTGACATCGAACGCATCCTCGATCATCTGCTCGACCCAAGCTGTCGGCTGCTCACGATCCTGGGCATGGGCGGCGCCGGCAAGACGCGGCTGGCGATGCGCGCCGCACACGAACTGGCAAGCCGTCCAATGTTGGCGACGCAGCACGCGCCCGACGGCATCTATTTCGTCTTTCTTGCTGAGGCTACCTCTATCGATCTGGCGGTCACCGCGCTGGTGAGCGCATTGCAGCTCACCTTCGCCGGCCAGCATAGCCGGGCGCAGCAGCTCTGCCAGGCGCTGGCGCGCGCACAGTTGCTGATCGTGCTCGACAACGTCGAACAACTGCTAAGCACAGAGACGGCGTCCAGCTTCGTCGATCTGCTGGCAACGCTGCTGACCGCTGCGCCCGGCGTCAAGCTGCTGGCGACCTCACGCGAGCCGATCCAGATGCGCGGCGAGTGGCGGCTGCCGCTCGATGGTCTCGCCTATCCGACCGACGACATCGCCGAGAATGCGGCGCGCTACCCGGCGGTCGAACTGTTCGTGCAGGCGGCGCGCCACATTCAGCCTGCGTTCAGCCTTGATCCGGCGACTGCGTCAGCGGCGGCGCGCATCTGTCGACTGGTGCAGGGTGCGCCGCTGGCGCTGGAGATCGCGGCGAGCTGGCTGCGGCTGATGCCGTGCGAGGCCATCGCCGACGAGATCGAGCGCAATCTCGACTTTCTCGAAACGCCGCTGCGCGACTTGCCGGAGCGCCATCGCAGCATGCGCGCCGTTTTTGTCTATTCGTGGCGGCTATTGACGCCGACAGAGCAGGCAGCGCTGGCGCGACTGTCGATCTTTGTCGGCGGCTTCGATCTCGACGCAGCGCGGGCGGTCGCCGACGCTACGCCGCTGCTGCTGGCAAATCTAATCGACAAGTCGCTGATCCAGCGCGGCGGCGAAGGGCGCTATATGCTGCACGAACTGGTGCGCCAGTTTGCCGCCGAACAACTCGCCCAGTGGCGCACGCCCGGTTTCGAGCAAGAAACCAGACAGGCTCACAGCGCCCATTATCTGAAGCTGGCTGCCCTGTCCGCCGACGCTGAGGATGCGTTCCTGCCGTTGGCGCAGCGCGACGCCATCGAACGCAATCTCGACAATCTGCGCAGCGCCTGGGACTTTGCCGCCGCCCACGCACAGATCGATCTGCTGACCGACGCTGTGCGCGGGCTGGCGCGCTTCTATCAGGTGCGCGGGCTGTTCGATGAAGGCGTCGAGCGTTTTCGCCGCACGGCTGCACAGATCGAAGTGCGGCAATTATTGCCCTCGCCCGATGTTCAGCGACTGCTGGCGCTGCTGCGCCTGGCGCAGGGGCGACTCTTGTTGGAGCAAGTCGCCTATGCGCCAGCGTTGGCGATCTTGCAGCAAGCGCAGGCGACCGCCGTCACGTTGGATGACCCACTGCTCACCGCCAAAATTGGTGCGGAGGTCGGCATTGCGCACTGGCGACTCAATCAACTGGACGCCGGACGCTGCGCGCTGGAGGAAAGCCTGGGTCTGGCTGAACAACTGGGGGCAAGCCAGTTGAAAGCCTACGTGCTCCATCATCTCGGCAACCTCAACTATACGGTGGGCGACCGTGAGCTGGCGCGGCGCTATTTGCGCGCGGCAAAGGAACTCTACGCGGCGGGCGGCAATCTGCATCGGCTGGCAGGGGTGCTCAACGATCTGGCGGTCCAGCTCGAAACGAGCGATGATGTCGCCGCCGAGCACCTGCTCGAACAGAGCATGGAAAGCTACCGCGCTGCCGGCGACGAACCGGGCGCGCTGATTCCGCTCTCCAATCTCGGCTATGGGGCGGCGCTCAACGGCGACCTGACGCGCGCCCGCCAACTTCTGCGGCGCGGGCTGGACGACGCCCTGCGCATCAACCACCGCAGCATGGCCGCACACATCGCCATCAATCTCGGCCATGTCCTGGCGCTGGCGGGCGAGATCGCTGCAGCGCGCATCTGCTACGGCAATGTGCTCGGCGTACTGGGATTGCCCGACGCCGAGCGCGAGAATTTGATGATCGGCGCATCCTATATGCTGGCGCAAAGCCAACGCAGCCAGGCGTCGGCGCAGTTGCTCGGCGCGCTGGCGCAACGCGCCGCACAGACGCAGCCAGGTGCAGAGCTGGAAGACGCCATGAGCCGAGAAGTGCAGCAAATACTTGTTACTGCGTTGCCTGCCGATGCGTTCGCCGAGTCGATGCAACGCGGCAGTCAGATGACAATCGACGAGATCGACGCCTTGCTGATGGCGGAACTGGTCGAATCAGCAACGACGTTGTGAGTATGAGTACAATTACCCGAAACGTCTGCATCCAACGACTGCACATACCAGCGAAGGGAGAAGAACGTGAGGATTGTAGGTATCTTTTTAACGACTATCTTGTTGATGGGCGCGCTGGCGTTGACTGCTGACACGGTCGCTGCAGCGACGAATCTACAACCGGCGCCGCTCGCCATCGATGTCGGGGGCGGCGTCTACACGTTGACGCTGGCGCCTGGAGGCAGCGTCATCATGACGGAAAAGGCGCCCTCACGCGGCGATCAGGTGCAAAGTTGGCGAGGCTCGTGGGTGCGAGCCGGCGAGTCGATCACCGTTCGTCTAGAGGCAACCGATGCGGGCGCGGCGCTCAAACGTGCGTTGATCCTTGAAGGCGTCATCGTCGATGGCGTCTTCGATGTCACCGGCGTTGGCATCGACAATATTGTCTACGACCGCGAAGACCTGGATTTAACCCTCGGCGCCGGTCAGCGTCATCCGCTCGTGCGCACACTCAATCGCTTCCTGGCAGAAATTCCCGTGCTCAACTACACCTATCCGGCAGAGAACGACAACGTCTACACGGAAGATGTGCGCCGCACCGTTGCGCGCTTCCAGGCAGTCGAAGGATTGACAACCTCCGGGCTGGTCGATCTGCCGACGCTGATGGCGTTGATGACGCCAACGCGCCCGCGCCTCGACCTTAGCCGCGTCGAGTTCACCGTGACGCGGGATTTGATCAACGTGCGCAGCGGGCCAAGCACCGATTATCCAGTGATTGAGCGCGCCTATCAGGGCGACTCCTTTGAGGTCATCGGCAGAGTGGGCAGCGGCGCAGCGCGCGACATCTGGTTAGAGGTCTGCTGCTTTGGCGCTCAGACTGCATGGATACGCAGTGACCTGGGCGTAGTGAGCGGCGATCTGAATCTGATCGAACCCGTGCCGGCTGAGCGGCTTCCGTCCGCGCCGCCACCCGCGCCGACGCAGCCAGCCACCGGGCGTGCTCAACCGCTGCTTGCGAATTTGCCGACGACTACGCCAGAAGGCAATCCGGTTGTCTATCTCACCTTCGATGATGGACCCAACGGCGCATTCACGTCGCAAGTGCTCGATCTGCTGGCGCAGTATGACGCGCGCGCCACCTTCTTCGTGATCGGGCAGCAGGCGGCGGGCGGGGTGGACATCCTGCGGCGCATGGCCTCCGAGGGCAGCTACATCGGCAACCACACCTGGAATCACATCTGGCTGGACAAAGTGAGCAAAGAGGAGTTTGTCGACCAGGTTCAGCGCACGCGCAACGAATTGTTGGCAGTGGCGGGCGATCTCTTCACCCTTGACGGCGACGTCCTCTACGTGCGTCCATCTTATGGCGCCATGAACGCCGAGGACCGTCAATGGATGGCGGAGCTTGGCTATACGAGCGTGCTGTGGGACATCGATCCGCAAGACTGGCGGCGCCCAGGCGTGGAGACCATCGCCAACCACGTCATCAGCCACGTCTTCCCCGGCGCCATTGTCTTGATGCACGACGGCGGCGGCGAACGCACGCAAAGCGTGGCAGCGCTGGAAATTATCCTGCGTGAGTTGTCAGGACAAGGCTATCGCTTCTACAACATTTTCGGTCAGTAGGGTGTGTATTTCAAGTTGGGGGCGCAAGTCGTAGGTCATCGCCTCCGGCGTGACATAGCGTCCGTCACGCCGGAGGCGATGACCTACAAAACAAATTCTGCCCCAAATGTGAAGTACACCCGGTTCAATAAGGCGCATTGACAACCGGTTTTCTACGTTGTATCGTTAGGGCGCACGTCATTGACGCGCGCCCTTTCTTATTGATTCACAACAGCGTAGCTTTCAAGGAGAAAACCGATGTGGAATGAATTCAAGCAATTCATTAGCCGCGGCAATGTGCTTGATCTTGCTGTGGCGGTCGTCATGGGCACGGCGTTCGGCGCTATCGTCAATTCGCTGGTCAACGATATCATCATGCCGATCGTTGGCGTGATCCTTGGTGGTCTCGACTTCACCGGGTTGGCGATCAAGGTCAACGAAGCTGCCATTCTCTACGGCAGCTTCATCCAGGCGATCATCAACTTTCTGATCATTGCGGGAGCGATGTTCTTCGTCGTCAAGGGCGCCAACTCGGTGATGAAGCAGAAGGAAGCAGCACCTGCGCCGCCGGAGCCCTCTGCTGAGGAGAAGCTACTCACGGAGATCCGTGACCTGCTCAAGCAACGATAACCGTTGCGCCTATCCAAACAGCCCAAGCTGCTCAGCTTCTGGCCGCGGCGCCGGAGTGAAGGCTGCACGTTGCCGCCGTTCCAGCAGCGCCGTCTCGATCTCGCCCACGAAGCGTGACGGCGAAGCTTCCCGCCGTTTGCCAAAGAGTGTGCGGCGTCGCGCGTGGCTCAGGATCAGTTTTTCCTGCGCCCGCGTCATGCCGACATAGAAGAGCCGGCGCTCCTCCTCGATGTCCGGCGTTTCGTCGCCGTGCACGTAGGGCAGCAGCCCTTCCTCGCAGCCGGCGATGAAGACCACCGGAAACTCCAACCCCTTGGCTGCGTGCAGCGTCATCAATGTCACGTGGTCGGCGCGCGGGTCGTAGCTGTCTACCTCGCGTTCGAGCAGCGCGTTTTCGAGGAATTCACGGCGACGATTGCCAAAGGGCTGCGCACGCTGAATCATCCGGGCGCACAGGTCTGTCTCAACGTCGAGAAAGTCGCACACCTTCGCCAGCAGATCGGCGATCGGAGCGGCGGCGTTCAACGTCTGCCAGAAGGCAGCCAGTTTTTCGATGCGGCGGCGTTGGCGTGCAGGCGCTTCCGCCGCCAGCCATCCCAGCGCTGCCGACAAAGCTCCGTCCGTCGCCAGCAGTTCCGTCAGCCGCGCAGCGCCCGCCGCTGCGTCGCTCACGCCCGCGTCAGCCAACGCCTGCGTCAGATGGAGCACGCTGTACGGATTCTCCAACAGCCACAGCCACGTCAGCACACGCCGCGCCGCCTTGTTCGCCCAAAAGGACGCCTGCCCCACTACCTGATAGGGAATGCCGGATCGGTCGAACGCCTCGCTCAGCGGCGCCGCCTGCGCGCTGAGACGATAGAGCACGGCGAAGTCGCCAAAGCCGCGCGCAGCGGGCGACAGACCGTCGGCGCGCCCCGAATCGAGCGAGAAGTAGCTCGTTCCGCCCACCATTTGCTCGATCTGATGGACGATGGTCTCAGCTTCGGCTTTCTCGGTCGGCGCCGGATGTACGTCGAGTTTGACCGCTTCGGCAAAGCTCGCCAGCAGCGGCAGCGCAGCGCGACCGGCGTTGTGGGCGATTACCTGCTGAGCAGCGTCGAGGATGGCGCGCTGTGAACGGTAGTTGCGCGTTAGCTGCACCCGCACTGCGCCCGGATAGTCAGCCAGAAACTCCAGGAAATAACGGCGGTCGGCGCCGCGAAAACCGTAGATCGCCTGATCCGGATCGCCGATCACGCACAGGTTGGCGCCGCCCGCTGCCAGCAGCCGCAGCAACCGCACCTGCGCCGCGTTGACGTCCTGATACTCGTCAACCGAAATCCAGCGGTAGCGTTGCCACACTGCGGCGGCGACATCAGGCGCATTTTCGAGCAAGTGCACCGTCAGCGCAATCAGATCGTCGAAATCGACGGCATTGGCGCGGCGCAGCGCCGCCTGGTACGCGTCGAAGAGA
>CALJMI010000057.1 GCA_937981885.1 uncultured Caldilinea sp. | reverse complement strand
CGATACACAGTTGCGCCCGCTGACGCGCAATGCAGATGCAACGTGGATCGAAGTGCAGCCATTGCCGACCGGTCAGCGCGGATGGGTTGCAGGCGGGCAGCGGTTCATCGAATGCACGATCAATTTGATGACGCTGTCTTTGGGGGTGCTGCCGCCCACACCGACGCAGCAGCCGACAGCAACGCCCACCCCGACCTTACCGCCTGTGGTTGTATCGCCGCCCACGCCAACAGCTGTGCCGACGCTGCCGCCGCTGGTTGTGCTGCCGGGCGGCGGGCCAAGCGCCGACGGCTGGAACGGTGCGTTGGCGACCGGTTTTGGCATGGCGCGCGTTGACAGCGGCGTCGCCATCTTTCGCGACCGCATCTACTTCCGCGCCGAGGTCGAGCGCACGCCAGGCAATCGCCGTATCGACCGCGTGGAGTTTCGCATCGAGGACGAAAACGGCGACCCATTCTATCAACGCACCGAGCGAACCTACGGCTACTGCGCGTTTGGCGGCGGCGAACCGAACTGCAACGTGCTCGATATTCGCAGCGGTGCACGCTGGCCTGACACAAACCGCTCGATCTGCAACGGCGATTATACTGTCTTTGCCAGGATTGTTCTCGAAGATGGGAGCGCGGGGACGTGGAGCAGTCCGTTCAGCATCGACAACCCCAATTTGCCAGCCTGCGGTGCGGCTGTACAGCAAGTCGATCTGGTTGTGAGGATTGCACAGACGGTCCCAGGCGCAATTGACAGTACAATCTATGGTGCATTGGTTTTTCAGGTGGAGGCGTTCGATCCCAACCGCGGCAACCGTGACGGCGATGGCATCCGCAGCGTTGATCTGCGCATCTTCGACGCCAACGGCCGCGAGGTCTACCATCGGACGGAGCGTGTAGCAGGCTATTGCGCATTTGCAGGCGGTGAGCCGGACTGCAACGTATGGTTCTTCGGCGACAACGGCAACGCCTGGCCTTCAGGTGAGCCGGTGCGCTACGGCGAGTCGTACCTGTTGCGCGGCGTCGCCAACGCTGAGGACGGGCGCGTCGCTGCCGTAGAGATGCGGGTCGTTATCGAGCCGCGATAAGGGGTCTTCTTCGACGATTGACAGGCGAACGCTATTCTATTGCTTAGCGGAACCGTAACTGGCTGCAATGCGTCAACCGAATGACGGATGCGCGCAGGTTGCGCGCCCGGTCGCCACATCATGCCAAAGCAGCCTGGATATGTGACATGGCGCTGGCGTGACGATGGGAGCAAAGACAGCGAAGGGAGAGCCACAATGAGTATGAGAAACGATCGCCCGTCCACGCGTCGATGGGCGCGCGTCGCCGTTTTTGGCGGCGGCGCACTTGTCTTGCTGCTGGTTGGTTATGTGATCGGTGCAACGCTTTTTCCGGTTTCGGAGCCGCCGTCGACTGTGGCGCAGGTCACGCCGCCAGTCGACGGCGCGTTGATGTCCACTTTTACACCGTCGCCCGAACCGCCGATCGAAACAGCGACTGCGCTGCCAATAGATACCCCCTTTGTGGCGCCAACCCAAACAGCCGCGCCACAAACGGGCGCGGCTGAAACCGGGACGACCGCAACCCCAACGCCAATCCTGATTGTCGTGACCGCCGAAGCTTCGCCGACGCCGATCTGGACGCCGCTGCCGACCGCCACCGCAGAGCCGCCGACCAACACGCCTCTCCCAACCTCCACCTGGACGCCGACCTTGTTGCCAACGCCGACGTGGACGATCGCTGCAACGCCAACCTGGACGCTCATACCAACTGCCACGTGGACGCCGATCCCAACTCCGACCGCTACGGCGACGTTGCTGCCAACCCCGACGGAAACCACAACGCCAACCGAAACTGCGACGTGGACGCCGACCAGCACAGCAACGCCAACAGAAACCACAACGCCGACGGAGAGCGCAACGCCAACTGAAACAGCGACGTTGACGCCGACCAATACAGCAACGCCAACAGAAACCGCAACGCCAACTGAAACAGCGACGTTGACGCCGACACACACGACGACGCCGACACACACGACGACGCCGACAGAGACTGCGATGCCGACAGAGACTGCGATGCCGGCAGAGACTGCGATGCCGACAGAGACTGCGACGGCAACGCCGACGGAGAGTGCAACGCCAACCGAGACTGCAACGCTCACGCCGACAGAAAGTGCAACGCCAACCACAACAGCAACGCTCACGCCGACGAGCACATTGACAGCGACGCCTTCCGCTACAGCCACGCCGACGGTGACGCCAACCGCTACAATGACGGCAACTGCATCGCCGACGCCAACCATAGAACTTGCGCCAACTGCGGTGTGGATATTCGCCAGCGAACCGCCAACGATGGCGCACCTCTTCCAAAGCTACATTTACACTGTCACCTTTGCACTGGCGGAGGAGCCGGCTGACATCGACGCGACGCCGATTGTTGAAGAAATCGATGAAGCGCCATTCGCAGCGACGGAGACGCCAGAAGAGCAGCCCACGGCTGAGCCAACCGAGGAGCCGGACGCTGAAGCATTGCCCACATCAGAGACCGAAGCAACGACCGAGGAGACAACCTCGCCTGCTGATGACGAGGAGGTTGAAACTGCGGTGGAAATTGCTGAAGAAGACGAACTGCTCGCCATGCCCGAAATCGAGTCGCTGCCGTTTGCCATCGCCGCGCAGGGCGCACTGACTGTCGAAGCGCCTGTGCTGCCTACATGGCTGGCATTGACGCTGCTTGACGACGATGAGGTTGCGCTGGTTGGTAAACCGCAGGAAGGCGACGAAGGCGAACATGCTGTCGAGTTGATCGCCACTGACGCGGCTGGCGCTGTAATCACGCAGAGTTTCACCGTCACCGTCGAACTCGACCCCAATCCCTTCCGCGTCGAAGAACTGCACTTCGAGACCGACGAAGACACACCGCTCGATGGCGTCCTCGCCGCCGAACATATCGAAGGCGCGGACATCTTCTTCGCCGTCTCTGCAGAGCCGGAGAGTGGAGGAATCGTCACGCTTGACGGGGAAAGCGGCGCGTTCACCTATACGCCAGCGCTGGATTTCTACGGCGAAGATGTCTTCACCGTTGAGATCAGCGACGCCTGGCAACGTGCAATTACAACGCCGGTGACGATTACTGTCAACGCTGTCAACGACCCGCCGCAGATCGAGTTGGAGGGCGTCTACGGCGATGTCTACACTGTGACAGTTGGTTCGAGCATCGAGATTTCTGTCGTTGTCAGCGATGTTGACAGCAACGTGATCACGGTGACAGTGGAGAGCCTGCCTCCCGATCTCATCTATCTCGACGGGATGATCGTGGGCGTCATCGCGGCGGAAGCAGCGGATAACGGCGAATATGTGACGCTGATCGTTGCCGAGGATGACGAGGGCGCAACCGCCGAACGGAAGATCGCCTGGATGATCGAGGCGCACCCAGTCGATGCTGACGACGAGCAGGCGGCTACCGAAAGCGAGCCGATCCTGCCCAACGAGAAGGGGGGAGGGGCCGACGATGAGGCTGCCCCCGGCGATGCCGGACCGAGCGATGAGTCGGGCGCACCCACACAGTCGATCACTGTGGGCACAGTTCAGGCGACCAGTTTGCCAGGCGGCGTGTTTGCCTGGCAGACGCCGCCTGCCTATGAAGGCTGTCCAGTGGTCAATGGGGTGCTGACGCCTGCATCTCTGGTGGAGGGAGCGTCGTTGCTCGATGACGCCCGGTTCGACGAGCCAGCGCAGTCGCCGCGGCTGCGCTTTGTCGCCAACCTGACAGCAGGCGATTACTATCTCCTTGTCTGCGGCTGCGCGCCAAGCTACAGCGACGGCGAGCGCAGCAGTCAGCCGGTAAACAATCAGGCGCTTTTCGCTGGCGTCGATGGCGTTGTCCACCTTACGCCTGACGAGAAACCGGGCATTCTCACAGGCTTTGCCGATTTCCCAGGGTTTACATGGCAGCCGCTGACTGTTGACAACGACGATGTCGTCCCGGCGTTGATTACCGTGGCGACAGATGGGCGGCGCACTATTGATCTATGGATGGCGCACGACGGTGTGCTCGTGAGTGCGGTCAAGTTGACGCTGGCCGCCAATCAGGCGGAGTTTCAAGCGACTGTGGGTCAGCTTTGTGCTGGCGCAGAGTGAGATGTCCAAAAAATAGCGCCGCCTGCTTGCAGGCGGCGCCTCCCTGCCGTCTATCGTGAAATCAGGAGGGCTGAGCGGATAGACTTGAGGAATGATGAATTGGAGCAGCCTGAGCTGATGAAGAAAGTATAGTGAATCGCTCTGTCCTTGTCAAAATTGCTGAATCTGTGTAATTTTAATCACAATTGTTGCGCTGAAGTCGAACGTCCAAAGCTGGCGAGGCGTTGTTGTTCGCCAACTTTCGCCGCTTCATCGGTCGCCAACGCTTGCGCCGCCAGGGTTACCAACAAAATCCAGATCACGCATGTAAACGCCAGATGCACAAGCTGGAGCCACACCGGCGCCCTGAGCGCAACATTTAATGAACCGATCAGCAACTGCGCAATATAGAGGGCAATAACCAGGCGTCCGACGCGCTGAGCGCCGCTATCTATGCGTCGCTGTATGACGATCCAGGCGGCGCCAACGACCAGCGCGCCGACCACGAACGCAATGATAGGGTGGAGAATGCGCAGTTCGACAAGCGTCGCCACCAGCGCGTGCTCGGCAGGCGAAATGCCGCCGGTGATCACCAGCGTGTCGCCGAGCGCGGTGATGGCGCCGCTCATGCTGAGCACGAGCATCCCCACCATCGCTAACAGCAGCGACCACCCGACCAGCCCCTGTCCACGCAGACGCAGCGCTCTGCCGCCTTGGCCCCACCACGCGGTCAGCACCAGCGCTGCGAGCAACAGGAGCGTATTGACCAGATGCGCCGCCATCCAGATCGCACGCCCGACCGAGATGTTGAAGGCGACATACTGTAGCAATACCAGCGCCGCGCCGATCAGTGCTTCCAGAATCATGAGCGCCATCGACGCCACCGCCGCCTTGCGCGCGATATGTCCTTTGGGAAAAGCGCGCAACGCCCAAATCAGCAGCGCCACGACCGCCAGCAGCGCCAGCCCGCTCGTCACCCGGTGCGAAAACTCAATCAATGTCTCGATCTGCTCCGCACGGGGGATGACTTCGCCGTTGCACAAGGGCCAGTGGTCGCCGCACCCTGCACCAGAGCCAGTCGCACGCACAAACGCACCCCAGAGTATCACTGCCACATTGGCTGCCACAACACCCCATGCGTACTGCGCAAACCGCCGATTGCCTTCCATGGGATTCACATATCCTTTCGTTTCGATTCTTGTGGTTCGTGTTGCGTGTTGCGTGGCGGTTATCGTGGAAGCATTTTACGCACAGCACGCAACTCTAGACAAGCAACACCCGATACACAACACGAAACCTTTACACGCTTTGTGTAGTATATCACAATGCCGCTGGTTGACGCGTCGGCGTCATGGCGGATCGCTCAACTTTGCGCCAGTAGCGGGTGAAACGGCGCAAATCAAGAGCGGCGGGCTCTTCCACAAAAGGTGGCTCCGGCAGCACAGCAATCGGCATCCTTTGTTCGAGCTGACGAAGAAGCGCGGCAAAGCCCGGCGCCGGACTTTCGACGGTTACAACGCCGTCGGCGCCCTGTTCGGCGGCAAAGCGCAGCACTTCGCTCGCCACATTCCCCCGGCGGATGAGGACAGGCAACTCCAGCAAGCACTCATAGAGAAAGACGATGCGCTTGAGGCTGATGTGTGTACGCCCGAGCAGTGCATCGTCCCACACCCACACGGCTGACGCGCCCGGAAACCTGGTGAACGCCGGGCTGTGCGGATTCAAATTGTCGCCATGCACCCAAATCACCGGCTTTGCAAGTCGCGCAGCCGATAGCGCCGGTTTATCATCCTTCCTGGTGCTGCGCAGCGCCACGTCAGCTTGCGTGTTATCGGAGCTGACCGGATGTGGGAAAAGCCGTTGTGTAATGTGCGCGTAACTGCCCTCGAAGTCGCAGCGTCCTTTGAGCGGGCAGCCCCGACAGTAAGCGCCGTCAGTGTATTTCTCTAGATTTTCGCGATTGAAGATGTAGGGCTTGTGGCTGAAGGTGCTTGCCACCCACTGCCAGGAGAGATTATTGCTGGCCGGATCTCCGTCGAGCAGATGCATAAGAAACCAGCGTGCGCCCACCTGCCACTTGACGCGACGAAAATGCACGACGTAGGCAGCCAGCCACATGCGGGCGTGGTTGTGCAGGTAGCCTGTCTTGCGCAGATCATGGCTGAACGCGTCAATGCAGGCAAGCCCGGTCTCGCTTGCTATGATATCGTCGGGCAGTTCATCGGCGTAGTCGGATGCAGACCATCCCGTCTTGTACTGTTCCTGGTCTCGCCAGATTGCATCGCCAAGCATTCCGTAAACGCGACGGAAGTAGTCGCGCCAGCCCAATTCGTTGATCAGTTTGGCTGCGGTCTGCGACGGTTGTGCAATGCGCAGTGCAGCATCGCGCACTTCAGCCAGGCTCAACACGCCGTGACGTAGATAGGGCGACAGCCGCGTCACGGCGCCGGTCAGCCGGTTGCGCGTGGCGGCGTAAGCAGTCGGGTCGATGTGTGATAGGGCTGCTTCCGCAGCGCTGCGCCCGCCGCGCACGGGAAACACTGTGTCATCGATCTGCGCTGCCGTCGGGAACTCCTGGCGCACATAGGCGATCAACTCGTCACGATCGGCAAAGTCACGGCGCATGGTTGCGCCGCTGGTGACAGTGTTCGTTGCAATGTTCGTTGCAATGTTCGTTGCAATGATAGACATTATCTTCAGGCCTTTTTTCCCTTCTTGCGCCAGGTGAACGGACGGTTGCAAACCACACAGGCTATTGAAAGCGCGTCTTTTGTGACGAATTGCACGATCGATCGTTTGAGAGTATAAGAGAGCAGTCGCAGCAACACCGTAAAGCGTCATCCTGTCCAAACAGATATAATCTATTGCTTATTGCTGCAATAAGGAAGATAGCGGACTGACAAACAAACGGAATGATATAAAGTATCATCAGTAAATTGCGCCGTGTGCGTCTTTGGCGGCGTGATGCAAAGTATTTGTGAGATCGATCAATTTATTGCGGGGTGTAACCATGCAGGCTCAATTCTTGTTTGTGCGGCGTTACATTGTTTTGGCGCCTATCATCATTGGCATTGTCTTTTCAATGGGCGGCTGTGCGTCAAGCGCATCGTCTGCAGCCGCGGCCTCGCAACCGGTCGTCGTCGCGGCGCAGCCCAAAATCAACATAAAGATTGCGCCAGCTGACTATCAGGCGAAGTTTGGCGCCAACGTTGATCACGTGCTGCTCGACGTGCGCACGCCCCAAGAATTTGCCAGCGGTCACATTCCGGGCGCCATCAACATTTCGATCGACGAGCTTACTGGCCGATTGAGCGAAGTGCCGCAAGATAAACCTGTCGTTCTCTATTGCCGGAGCGGCAACCGCAGTAACCAGGCTGCACAGATTCTTGATCGCGCCGGGTACACGCAGATTTACGATCTCGGCGGCATCATCAATTGGGTTCAGCAAGGCTATCCAATTCAGTAACATAACTGCTACGGTTGCCGCCTATGAAGTTCGCAGTCAGCCCATAGGTGGTCGTCGCACAAGTCGATATTGCGGAAAAGAAGATGCCTCGTTACAGATTCAGCTTCATTGCGCTTTTGCTATCCATCATGCTCATCGCGGGCTGTGCAGGGTCGATGGCAATGCATAGCCAGAGCAACCCCCCTGCTGAATTGGATTACAGCACAACGCGCGCCAGCGACGAGGGGCGCTTTGTCGTGAGCTTCACCAGCGCGCTCGACCCGATTGCGATCAATCAGATGCACTCTTGGACGCTGCACGTCGAGACCGCCGACGGCGCGCCGGTCGAGAACGCCGTCATCCAGGTCAGCGGCGGCATGCCCGAACATTTCCACGGTATGCCGACGCAGCCGCGGGTAACTCAGAACCTGGGCGGCGGCGACTATCTGGTCGAGGGGATGCGCTTTCAGATGGGTGGCTGGTGGACGGTTACGTTTGCGATCGACGCCGACAGCGTGCAGGACAGCGTTACGTTCAATCTTCGCCTGAGATGACGAGATGATCTCGAATCATCGGTCGCAGCAGACAAAACTGATACTCGGATTGGCGGTCGGGCTGGCGCTATTGTTGCTGACCGCCTGGGCAGTTGTTCCGATTGGCGGCGGTGCAACCTGGAGCGAGGAGGAGGTGGCGGTGCTGCGCTCGCTCTCACTCGACGCGCTTGGGCCATTGCCGCCCGATCCCTCGAACCGTGTCGCCGACGATCCGGCGGCAGCGGCGTTGGGCGAGCGCATCTTTTTCGACACGCGTTTTAGCGGCAACGGCGCGGTGTCGTGTGCATCCTGTCATAAACCCGAACGCCATTTCACCGATGGGCGTCCCTTTGGTGTGGGGATGGGTGTGATTCCGCTCAACGCAATGTCGCTGGTTGGCGCCTCCTACAGCCCGTGGCAGACATGGGACGGCAAGAACGACAGCCAGTGGGCGCAGGCATTGATTCCGCTGGAGAATCCGCTGGAGCATGGCGGCAACCGCACGCGCTTCGCCCACATCATCGCCGAACACTATGCAACAGAATATGAAGCAATCTTCGGCGCACTGCCCGACCTGGCTGATCAACAGCGTTTTCCGCTCAACGCCGGTCCTGTCGACAACGTCTCCGCAGCAATTGCCTGGGAGAACATGACGCCCGACGACCGCGATGCGATCAACCGCGTCTTTGCTAACATCGGCAAGGCGTTGGCGGCTTATGAGCGCACGCTGTTGCCCAAGCCGGCGCGCTTTGACCGTTACGTCGCTTCGCTGGATGATCGCGGGCGCGCGCAGGGCGAGCCGATTTTGAGCGCGGACGAGATTGCCGGGCTGCGCATCTTCCTCGATCGGGGAAACTGTCTCAGCTGCCACAACGGACCGCGCTTCACCAACGACTCCTTCCATAACACGGCTGTGCCTGGCGCACCTGGCTATCCGCTGCAGCGCGGGCGCATCGACGGCGTGATGCGGGTGCAGCGCGACATCTTCAACTGTCTTGGCGCATACAGCGACGCTCCACCCGAAGCGTGCGTCGAACTGCGCTTCATGGTCATCGAGGGTGACACCCTGCTCGGCGGCATGAAAACGCCGACGCTGCGCAACGTCGCCGAAACTGCGCCCTACATGCACACCGGACAATTTGCAACGCTTGCCGATGTCGTCGAACACTACAACGGCGGCGGCTACACCGTTCAGGGGCACAACGAACTAGCGCCGCTCGGCCTCACGGAAGAAGAAGCCAGACAGCTTGAGGCGTTTCTTTACACGTTGACAGAGGAATAGACGGGAGGAACACCTTCCGGGAAGCTTCGGACTTCCCGGAAGGTTAAACGACTGAACAGAGTTACTGCGCCGGCGTAAACTCCATCACACCGGTGTCGAACTTGATGGCGGCGAAGAGAGCGCCATCCTGGATCAAGTAGGACGCCACCCCCGACAGGTCAAGAATGAACTGATCATGCAGCGAGCCGGGCGGGCAGGCGGCCATCGTCGAGGTTCGCAGGTCGATAGTCAATTCACCATTTTCGCCTGCAGTGTAGGTTCCGTTGAGCACGTTGCAGTCATCTTGCACATTGACCGTGTCGTCCGTCCCAAACGTGATGCGATAGAGGGTCGGGTCGGCAGGCGCAACGACAAAGTCGTTGCTGTACTGCGTCTGCACCCAGTTCCATGTCGTGCCTGGCAGACTGGTGGGCGCCTCCACAGCGGTCGGCGTCATGCCTGGTTCGACGCTGGTGACCTCAGCCGGATCGAAGATCATCGAGCCGCTGTCGAAGGGCAGCAGCAGCGCCAGTTGTCCGTCGTCGGTGATGATGTAGCCGTTGATGCTGGTTACGTCGGCAATGAATTCCTGCTCCTGCGCGCCGTCGGGACAAGCCATTGCCGTCGAAATCAGGAATGCGATCGTCAGCCCAACGCCGTCGCTGCCTTCGCTGAACGAACCGTTGAAGGTGTTGCAGTCGGTCGTGGCGCTGACTGCACCGTCGTCGAGGAAGGTGAGCGTGAACGCGCCTGCAGTCGCCGGCGACTTGACGCTGCCGTCGTTCATCTGCGTCTCGACCCACGTCCATGATGTGCCAGCCAGCGCCGATTCGCCCGCAACCGCCGTTTCCGCCGTTTCATCCACGAGCGCCAACGTCTCGCCTTGCAGCTCGTAGGTCTGTGTGACCACCTGCGACGGGCAGCACAGTGGGTCGTCTGGCCCCTGCGTCAGCATCGTCAATGTGATCTGGTTATTGTCGATCGCCATCTCCTGCACGACGACGCGGTCACCGAGCGGCGCGCTGGCGATGTGGACCGCATTCCCGTCCTGATCGACGATCAGCGCCAGATTGATGAAGGTTCCACTGCCGCCGCCGCTCTCGGCGATCACAACGGCTGCGGCGTCCTGTTCATCGATCTGTCCGTAGGCGATCGGGAAGGGCTGCAACTGCACCTCGATCACGCTGGCGCTGCCCGGCGCGACCGGCTCGGTGTAGACGCCGTTTGCCAGCAGCGCAACGCCGCCGGCGGTCAGTTCCGACTTGACCTCCATGTTCGCCAGCGAGTCCGGCGCCAGCGGGTTGATGCGATATTCGGGCGTCACCGACTGTATCATGGCGTCGAGCGCCGCCAGGTCGGGCGTAAAATCGGTCGAAGCCAGCGCGTCGAACATCGCCGTCATCTCGGCCAAGTAATCTTCGTAGACCGCAGCAAACTGCGCGTACTCATCGCCGCTCATCGACTGAGGCTCGGCGGGCAGCGCAGTCGTCGTCACTGGGATGCTGGCGACGATCAGGAATTGTTCGTCGGCGCTCAGCCCCTGGAAGACGTAGCGAAGCTGATAGTTTTCAATCGGCGCGACATCCTGCACAAAGCGACCGATGAAACGCACGCCAACGCCGCCATCCGCCAGGTCGAGATAACTCACCTGCGCAGCAAAGTCGTTGACAGCGGGCAACTGCGGCAACACCGGCAGCGGCGGCGCCGGATTGGCGGGCTGCTCGGTCAGCAGTGTCTGAAGCTGCGCAACCGTGTCGGCAATGAACGGGTCGCCTGCCAAATCCCAGATCGCCTGATATGCTGCGAGCGGATAGACCGACACGTAGCCGCTGCCCATCTGCGTCGCCTGCGTCACCTCATCGACATCCCCGATCGCCCAGGTGAAGTGCTTCGGCTCACCCTGCCCACTTGGTGGCACATTGTTGTCATAAGCGGTCGGCTGAACGACAAAGGCTGTCACGCCCTCAGCGATGCCGCTGGCGTCAATGACAGCGGATGTCTGGTCGCGATAGACCAACTCTCCGCCAGCTTTGATAAAGGTGATTGTCATTGGCATGTTGGCGCAACAGAAGGCGTCGTTGGGCCCAACCTGGATCATGTCTACGGTGATGCCGCCATCTTCGTTGATCGCCACATTACGCACACGTGGGCGGTCGCCGAGGAAGACGCTGGCGGAGTTGACCGCCTCGCCGCCGATCTTCTGCACAAGCGCCAACGATACGAACTGACCGGTTCCGCCGCCGTTCTCGACGATCAACACTGCCGCTGAGTCAAAGCCATCAATCTGCCCGAAGGAGATCGGTTCGCCAAGCAGACGCACAGTCGTGACATCGCTGGCAAAACCCGACTCGCCCGCCTCGGTGTAGACGCCGCTGCTCAGCACGACCGGCTTGTCGAGCAGCAATGAGGTGTAGGTGAGGTTCACCAAGTCTTCCGCCGTCAGCGATTCGCTGCTTTGGATGATCAGCGATTCAATGACAGCGTCGATCTCGCTCAGCGCTGGCGTCAATTCGGCGTTGGCAGCGGCTTCGAGCGCGTCGAAATCGGCGGTCGTTGTCACGGGCCACTGCGCAGCGATCAGATAGCGACCGTCGTCGGTCAGACCACTGAAATAGTAGGCAAGCTGGTCGTCGGCAACGATGCCCGAAGGCGTGGCGCGCGCCACAAACCGCACACCGCTGAAGCCCTCACCGCTCATATAAGCCACCTGCGCCGATAGGTCGTCGATCTCGGCGGGTGGCGCAATCGGCAGCGGTGCACTCAGGCTCACTGGTTGTTTCGCCAGCAGCGCTTCCAAATCTTCGAGCAAGAAGGTAATCGTGGCGTCGCCGGCGGCTTCCCACAGCCGGGCGTATTCGCGCGCCGGGTAGACGGCGATGTAGGGGCCGCCCGCAGCAAAGATCGTGGCGGCATCCTCGGTTCCTATCGTTAGCAGCGTGTGAATCGGCGCGCCGGTCGGGATTGCGCCGGCGTCATCGTAGGGCGTCGCCGGGATCACATTGGTCTGGTAGCCGCCTTCGGGAGCAACTTCCAGCGCAATCTGCGCGCCACTGCCAAGCAGGGTCACGCCCGCCTGGATCAACTGATTATTGTCGCCCAACACATAAAATATCCGCACAACTTCGGTCGGGCAGCACATCGGGTCGTTTGGTCCCTGCCGCACCATGTCAACGATGATGCGGCTGCCGTCCATTTCCAGCGCATAGACATCGACGCGGTCGCCGAGCAGTGTGCTGGCGATGTTGATCGGCTCGCCGTCCTGGTCGAGCACGATTGCCAGGCTGACAAAGATGCCGCTGCCGCCGCTATTCTCGCCGAGCAGCACTGCAGCTGCGTCCTGACCACGAAGTTGACCATAGGCGCGCGGTTCCGGCGCCAGCACAGCCGCGTAGCGGTTGTCGGCGTCCTCAAACTGACCATCGACAAGCGTCACTTCGCCCGACGAGGTCAGTTCCGAAATATACGTCATGTTGGCAAGCGCCTCCGGCGAGATCACGGTGGAGGTTGGCGCATCTTGTGCAAGCACAACAGAGAAAGGCGTCGCTGGCGCAACGGCGGAAAATGCGACGGTTAGCAGCAGGGCAAGCAAGACAAAAGCCAACCGTTGTGACGATTTTGGATTCAAGACAGTGCTCCTTTCAGAAAGCTTCTGTGTCGTTGAATGAATTTGAGCAATAGATTATGCCAAACACAGTGCGTGTGTTCAACCTGAAAACGCTGCAATCTAGCTGCACAGTTCCCGGTGGTTTCAGCGCACATTCTGCGGCATTTTGCGCTCCATCCAGCGTACGCCGAGCGAAAGCACGATCGTCATCGACAGATAGAGAAACGCCACAATGTTGTAGGTCTCGAAGTAGAGAAAGGTGCTGGCGGCGTAGACTTTGCCCATCTGCGTAATGTCGGGCACGCCGAGCACAGAGACGAGCGACGAATCCTTGAGCATGGCGATGAAGTCGTTGCCCAGCGGAGGCAACACGCGACGGATCGCCTGTGGCAGCACCACCAGGCGCAGCACCTGCCAGCGCGACATGCCCAGACTCTGCGCCGCCTCAACTTGCCCGCGTTCGATGCTCTCGATGCCGGCGCGGAAAATCTCGCTGAGAAAAGCGCTGTAGCCGATGATCAGGGCGATGATGGCGCGCGTGGCAAAATCGAAGTTGCGCACGCGAAAGTCGACCAGCGACTGCACCAGAGGGCCGAGAAAGGCAAGCTGTGCACCCAGCCAGTTGACGGCAAGAACTGTCGCTGGCGCAGCCACGAAGGCGATATAGAGCAGCAACACCAGCATCGGCACGCCGCGGATGATCTCGACATAGAAGGTCGCCGCCTCGTAGATCAGCCGATTCTTCGAGACTCGCGCCAGCCCCACGAGCAATCCCACCACCAGCGCGCCGGCATACGCCACGATTGTGACGTAGATCGTGATGCCGATGCCTCTGGCCACCGCCGCGAAGATCACGGCGTAGCTGGCGTCGGTCACCACGCGCCATAGGATCAGCACGCCCAACAGCATGGCGATCAGCAGCCAGTAGGGCAGGCGTGCGAAGAACGTGTGCGCGGCGTGGCGGCGCGGCGCTGGCATGGAAGATACAGACATAGCTTGCCCCCAGACGGTCAAAAGTCGTCGCAGCATTCTTCGCGGAAGCTCAACAAAATCCGAGTGGATTGCTGCTCGACTCAGAGATCGATTTGAGCCGCTATTGTATCACTTCCATGTACCTTCTCCTTC
Organism: uncultured Caldilinea sp.; assembly: GCA_937981885.1. Taxonomy (GTDB): domain Bacteria; phylum Chloroflexota; class Anaerolineae; order Caldilineales; family Caldilineaceae; genus Caldilinea. The sequence continues at coordinate 40,473 of CALJMI010000057.1, read as the reverse complement.
GCCGACCATCGTATAGATGAAAACGCCAACGCGCAGGATCTGACCTCGCTCAAAAGGTTGGCGCAGCGCAGTCGCCGGCTCCTCTTTGGTCAGCGCCCAACCGATGGCGTCGCGCAGGTCAGGATGTTCGCGCCAGACCTTGCCAAAACCGCGCACAGGCTGCTGTTTGCCTGCGGGCGGCGCAAAGGCGGGGTCGCTTTCCGGATCGCCTTCGCGGAATGTGTCGGCGTAGCTGAGCCAAAGCCCATTGTTGAGAAAAGCATAGACGCGCGCCGCCTCTTCGACCCAGACCATCACGCCGTTGTCAAAGCGCTGAATCGCCGCTGCGCTGGAAGTCGGGCGTTGCGTCGTCGCCCAGCCGAGCGCCTGCTGCACGTCTGGTTTGTTGTCCCAGAAGAGCGCCAGTTCACCCGTCGGACGGAAATGCCCCTCCGGCGGGGAGTCCAGCAGCCCCTCAGATAACGATGGGGGCGCCGGCGGCAGACTTTCCGCCGGCGACGCAGCGGCTGCAACAGGTGCGGTTGGCTCGTCCCATTCCATCGTCGCCGGGTCGAGCGTCAGCACCTCGCCGCCGCCTGTACCTAGATAAAGTCGATAGTCGTCATCCGCCAGCAATGGCGTAATCGCCGCCGAATGGATGTGCTGCCGAAAATCCGCCGGATCGGTGAAGCGCGACTGCCGCCACTGCGTCCATGTTGCGCCGCCATCCGTCGTTCGCCAGATTGCAGCCGGTGCGACGACATAGGCGGTGCGGTCGGCTGCGTAGCTGGGCGATGGCAGCAAAGCAACAAACGGCTCGCCCGGTTGCGCCTCGACGGTGGCGGTCAACCATTCGCCACCGTCCAGCGAGTAGAAAACGGCGGTGCGGTAGTCGTCCATGCGTAGGTTGACAGCCAATTGGCGACTTGCGCCGGGCAGCAGCTCATCGACGGGAGGCAGCGGCGCCTGTCCTTCCGGCGTAGAATAGTCGCCGGTGATCACCAACGTCCAGCTTAGCCCGCCGTCGGTCGATTGCTGATATGAGCTGCCAGTGACGCCGCTGAGCACGTCGTGAAAGCGCGCACGCAGCACCAGCGTGCGATCCTGCGCAAAGTTCGGTGAGAAGGAGATATGCTCGCCGCGCAAGTGAACGAGATTATCCCACAACGGCTCCCACCGCTCTCCGCCATCTGGCGAATGCCAGACGCCATAACCCCACGACTCGCCGCGATGACCGGTTGCATACACTGTGCGGTCAGCGGCGTAGTTGGGTGAGAAGAACGCGTAAAGCGACTGGCCGCGTTCGTCGGGCAGCCCACCCGCCAGCCGCGCCCAGGTTGCACCGTCGTCGGTTGAACGATAGAGCGCGCCGCTTTCTGTGCGCGCCAGCAGCGTGTTGTCTGCGGCGAAGTTGGGGGAGATTTCGATTCCCGTGATCCATGCATCGGGAAGATTTTCGAAGACGGGTGGCGACGAGGTTGGCGCCGCGCCGCGCTCGTCGATGATGAACAGATTGCCGCCGCGCAGGCCAAAGATTCGCCCACGTTCGCCGTCATAACCCATGACACAGACAGCAGGCCAGCGCCCGATTGGCGTGAGCGTTGCCAGATCGAGCACCACGCCGTCGTGCAGATAGCCCTGTCCTGTGTGCGCATTGATGAATTCGGTGCTCAACCCATCACGCATGGTCAGACGCTCACCGTCGGCGTTATCCACCAACAGGTTTGCGTAGAAGATGTAGCGACTATAGAAACGGTTGCGATAAAAACGGCCATCTATTGCGCCGAGCGCGCTCACGGCTGTGCCACAGCCCGATTGCAACTCTGGCGACAGCGCTGGCTCGACTGGCTGCATCGTCGCCGCATCGAACCAGCGCGGCGGTTCGACCTGACCACAGCCCTTGCCGGCGCAGTGCGCGCTGATACCCACCGCCACCATGCCGACTTCGGGCAGCGACCAGGCGGCGTCCACCCAGCGGCAGCCGTTGCACCACAGGACCCCAACCTGCTCCAGGTCGGTCAGTTCCGGGAAGAGATCGCCCGTGACCTGCAGCGTCTCGGCGTCGGCGGTGTAGAGCGTATACGCCACGATCAGCACTTCGTTGCGACGCGGGTTATAGACCGGTGCGCCTGGCTGGTCGATTTCGCCGATCTGCGTCAATGTTGCGCCGTCATAGACGCGCACGCCCGGAGCGTCCGCCTCCACCTCCATCGTGAAGCGGTCGCCGACAAAGAGGCGATTGCGTTCGGCGTCCACAGCAATTGCGCCGCCAACGAGCACGCCGATCTCAGTCAGCGTCGTCGTGTCGATCACGTGGATGGCTGGCGCCTTGCCTGCGCGCACGAACGGCTGGTAGACATAGAGGCGCGTATTGCGCACGTCGAGTTCAAGATTGCCGCCGATGGGCAGGGTCGTCAACACGGCGAGTGTTTCGCCATCGATGACATGAAGCTGGTCGGCGGTGTCGGTGACGTAAAGCCGATTGGTGGAATGGTCGATACGTAAATCGGCGAGCGTTGCGCCTTCCGACGCCAGCGCAATCGTGGCCGCCAGCCGCGGCAGGACGCCGTCAGGGACAGGAGCGCTGGCGGCAATCACGGCGCGCGGCGCATCGGTCGATGTAGCCATTGCAATAAGTGGCGCACTCGTCGTGACAGTTGGTTCAGGCGTCCCCAACGCCGTCGCCAATTCGCTCATCTGCGCCGCCAACTCGGCGTTGGCAGTAGAGAGCGCAGCAATTGTCGCTTCGGCGTCGGCGGCTGATTCAGAAATGGATTGGTCAGCGCAGGCGGAGAGCAGCGCCGTTGTTGTCAGCAAACAGGCGACCAGAATCGCCCGATAGGTAGGTTTTTGCATGTTCAGTGTGTCTCCCTTTGCGCGCAGTCTACCATAATGAGCGTTAATTGGCGCGGATCGGTTCCCTCTGGAAACAGATCGCCCAGGCTACGATTCGTACACGCGCAGATGCAAAATCATAGTTCGACCGCTGACAGGCTCTATAAAACCTATTCGGCTGAACGCTGGGCTAGATAAGTGTTAGAGGGAAATCCTGCGGCTTATAGCACAGGTTGCAGCGCGTCGAGCGCCGAAAGTACGGCAAGAATCTGTGAACCGTAGTGCATCACCTTCCACGGCGTCAGTTCAGATATGGCGGCAAGTTCATCAAGCGTTGTTGGATTTTGCTGAGCGATGGTGAAGAGAGTGCTGTTGGGCAACACGATGTCGGCATCGACGCCGCGAGTGCGGGCGGTCTCGGTGCGCCAACGGCGCAGTGCGTCGTAGCGAAGCTGGGTTGATTTGTCGAGCAACTGCTCCGGACGCCCCTCCCCGTTGGGCGGGGTCGGCGTCGGTCGCAACTGGCTATCTTTGACTGTGTGCAGCAGGACATCTCCGTAACGCTTGATCTGCAGGCTTGACAGGCCTGGCGTTTCATCCAGTTCTTTCAGCGATTGCGGTTGGCGTTTTGCCAGTTCGACGAGCACAGAGTCGTTGACCACCTTAAACGGCGGTCGGTCGACAGCGCTTGCTTCTTGTTCGCGCCATTGCCAGAGCGCCTCCAGCACGGCGAGCTGCTCGCGCGGCACCTCGCGTATGGCTCGCATCTGCCAGAAACTGCGTTCGTCTGGCGCACGGGCGGCGGGGTCAGCCGCGATTAATGCAGCGAAGGCGTCTTGCGCCTCCTCCCAGCGCCCCTGGCGCTTGAGTTCCTCAACCAGCAGATCGCGCAGCGGCAACAGGTAATGTGTATCCATCTGCGCGTAGGCGATCTGCTCCGGCGTCAGTGGTCGTTTGCCCCAATCGGTGCGTTGCATCTTTTTGTTACTGACGATGCCAAAATGCTCTTCCAACAATGCGGCCAGGCCAACCTGTTTCCAACCGAGGATACGCGCTGCCAACTGTGTATCGAAGATGTTGGCAAAGGTGAAGCCGTGACTGCGATAGAGCATCAACATGTCGTTGTCAGCGGCATGCATCACCACCTCGATGGATGGATCGGCAAACACTTCGCCCAACGGGGTCAGGTTCTTCAGGCGCAACGGATCGACCAGGTAATCGACAATCCCCGTGGCGCCGGTTGCGTCGTCGGGCGCATAGGTCGAAATCTGAATCAAACAGACTGTAGCGTGATAGCTGTACAGGCTATTGCTTTCAGTGTCGAGCGCAAAGCGCGGCTGTCGCCGCAGGTAATCGACGAGTCTGCGCAGCGATTTGGGGCTATAGACCAAAGACTGAGTTGGTTTTGAGTTGAAAGACATTCCGACGTATGCTATGAATTCAGTAATGCTGCGACAGGAATCAATTTCCGGCTGCATTCAGGTGCAATTGTAACTTGCATCTCAGCCGGGTGCATGTCATCTTACTGCGCGACCTTGAGCATGTCAAACAAAGCCGTCAACGTCAATCATTCCTTCCCAACGCTCGTCTCAATTCCGAAAGGAGAGTGCTGTGCAAGCCAACATCCTTCCAGAAGACAGCCCGCCCGGTGTGACGTCCTCGCGTCAGCCAGGCTTTTTGCAGTCGATCTCGCTCGAACTGTTGGGGCTGTTGGTTTTTGTCTTGTTCTTCAATTTGTTAGCAGGCATCGGGGCGTCGCTCAACGAAACTGGGCTTGTCGTTCTTGGTTTGCTGATGGCTGTGATTCCTGCACTGCTCTGGCTGGCAATCTTTTATCGCATCGACCATGCTGAGCCGGAGCCGAAACGGCTGGTGATCGGCGTTTATCTCACCGGGCTGCTGCTTGCTGCTGCGTTGTATACACCGATCTACGGCGCCATTTTTGCCATAGACCAGTGGATAGGCGCTTACTGGTGGTCGCAGTTGCTGGGCGGCTTTTTGGTCGTAGGCATGGTAAGCATGGCGATCGTCTACGGCGCTGTGCGCGTGGTGGTCTTCGACAACCCGGAATTTGACGAACGTCTTGACGGCATCATTTACGCGGTGGCGGCTGGGCTGGGCGTAGCTACAGTCAACAATTTTGTTTACGTGATGCAACACGGTGGCGTCGATCTCAACATCGGCTCGATTCGCATGGTGGTCGATACGCTTGGCTACGCCAGCATGGCTGGCGTGCTTGGCTACTTCATCGGTCAGGCGCGCTTTGAAAAGACGCCGGCCTACTATCTGCCCGGCGGCGTTGTGCTGTCGGCGGCGCTTATAGGCCTCTATTTTTTCCTGATTGACCACACTGCGGCTGTCGGCTTGCAAGTCGAACTGTGGCGCGACCTGGCGCTCGGCATCTTTCTAACACTGGTGGCGATGGGGGCGCTCAGCTGGTTGGTGCGACGCGCCAATGAGGAGACCGCGCGTGTCTCGCAGCTTTCGACGGCAGGCGACAGTTGGGAGCCAAAATCGGCCGACGAGGCTGCGTCAAACTCGGGAGGTGAATCATGACGCTGTGGGTCGATCGATTGATCAAGCCAAGCCCGACCAACGAGCCGCCGGCGCCGCGCGAACAGCTTCGCAATGATCTTGCCGTCGCTGCAACGGTGATCTTTGCACTGATTCTGGCGTTTGGCATTCGCAATCAGGTCTTCACTGCCGCCAGGTTTGCTTCGCTCAACGAGGGCGTCGTGCGTATCGCTTATCCAGAGCGCTGGGTGATGCGCGCCGACGACGGGAGTGGTTTTATCGCAATTCGCTTTGGCAGCCCGAGCATTTATGACTCGCGCATTGAGGTGAGCAGCCGCCCAATCAACGCTGGCGAAACGCTCGACCTGGCGCGCTTTGACCGCGGGCTGAAGCTAAGCGCCGAACTGCCCGGCTACCGCGAACTGGAAGCCACCGAGATGCAGGTGCTGAACGGTGCGCCCGCTATCGTCACTACCTATGGCTTCATCGCCGACCCAACGCGCGATGCCGGCGCCACAAGCCTGCCTGTTGTCGTCGAGGCGCAGGATGTGATGTTCTTGCACGAAGGCTATTTTTACGTGGTCTCGCTGCGCGCCGACGCCGCCGATTGGGACGCCAACGCTCGCAACTTCGCCATCGTCACGGACAGCCTGCGTCTTCAGCAGCCGCCTCGGCCAACGGCTGCTTCCGTTTCTACGAGCGGCTTCACCGCTGGCGTACAGATGGAAGGAGGCAACTAATGTACGACAAGTTCGTTGCTGCCATTGTCTTGCAGGGGCGAGCCTGGAGCAATCGTGTGCTGCGCAGCATTGTATTGTTGCTGACGGCGTTGACGGTGTTGAGCAGTGCGTTCTCCGCCGGGCCGGTCGGCGCCATAGACCGCGCCGCCTTGCAGCGCGCGTTGCAATCGACCGTGCTGGTGCTCGTGCCCGATCACAACGGCGACCTTTACAACACGGGCAGCGGAACGATCATGGACGCCGATCGCGGCTACATCCTCACCAACTTCCACCTGATGGGAGATCCGGAAACGGGAGAGCAGGTTAATAACGAAGGATTCGCCGCCATTGGTGTAATCCCTTCCGACGTACGCAACGCGCCCGTGCTTCGTTACGCCGCCAGGATGATAGCTCACGATCTCAAATACGACCTGGCGTTGCTCCAAATCGTCGGACTCCTGGATGATCCACGCTCCGCTCTCCCCAACAATTTGGGGTTAACCTCGCCACAGCGTGGGAATAGCGACGATCTGCTTCCGGGCGATCGGTTGGCTGTAATCGGTTATCCAGGATTGGGGGGCGCCACCGTCACCTACACCGAAGGTGTGGTTTCCGGCTTTTTGGATGAAGACAACGACGGGGAGTTTGAGTGGATCAAGACCGACACGCAGGTCAATCCCGGCAACTCCGGTGGGCTGGCGATCGATGGGGAGGGTAATTTCATTGGTGTGCCGACGGCTGGCTACTCGCGCGCCGACGTGGCCGGCAAAATCAGCCTGGTGCGGCCTTCTGCAATTGCACTGCGCTTCTACGACAATGCGATCTTGGGACAGGGGCGACGCACCGGCTTGGGCGTACGCGGCGTTCCGGCGTCAACGGGCAGGAACGCCGCCGTTGCAAACGCCCAGTTCGGCGATTCGATCAATCAGCAGAACAGGGTGACGCGACCGACAAGCGTTCTTCCCAGCGGCGTCACCGATATCTATGTCAGCTTCGACTTCAGCGGCTTTCGCAACGGACAGCGCTTTGCCTTCGAGTGGAAGATCGACGGCGAATCAGCCTACGCCGACAGTCTTGTCTGGCAGAATGGCGCCAGCGGTGTGACCTGGCTGCATCTCTACAGTGACGATGGGTTGCCCGATGGCCTTTACTCGGTTGAGATGAAACTGGATGGCGTGCTCCTCTACATGGGAACGGTCGCCGTCGGAGAAGCGCCTGTCAGCGCCAAAGAAGCGACTTTCGGACCGATCACGTTCGCCACCGACGTTACGAAAGACAACCAGCCGATCAACGCTGGCAATACGTTTGTAGATGTTGGCACGATCTATGCACTCTTCACTGTACAGAATATGAGCAACGGCACGCCGTGGCGCACACGCTGGCTCTTTGAGGGGGAGCAGGTTCTCTCCGAAAACGACGTGTGGGACGCAGGCAATGTGCGCTCGACGTGGGTTAGCCTTTCGCACCCAGACGGGCTGCCTGCGGGTCAATTCATGCTGGAACTATACATCGGCGACCGCCTGGCGCAGCGTGGGAGTTTCACTGTCGCCTCGCGCAGCGCCGTCAGCCGAGTGCAGCCGGTCAGTGTGACCGGCGTGGTGCGTGACATCAACAACAGTCGACGCACAATTTCGGGTGCGCTGATTGCTTTCCTCAAACCGGGCGTCAGCGTCCAGCAGTGGATCGATAGCAACTTCGACGAAAGCATGATTCATGCCAACGGAACCAGCGGGCGCAACGGCGTCTACCGGCTCGACGCCAAAGTGACGCCAGGGACAGCCTACTCGATCGTTGTCGTGCACGACGACTATCAGCCTATCATCGCCGACAACTACACGATTCCTGCCGACGCCGCCGACCCATATCAACTCGACATGACGATGCAACAATAAACAATTCCTACCACCGATCGTGTCCAGACGCACCCGCCTCCGGGGTGCAACTTTTTTGTCTCTCACAGCGTATAACTATGCGAGTCATCTTCATGGAGGCGCTGCGCCTCCATGAAGATGTTGTGGAGCGTCAATCGGCGCGGTATTCAGCGCGTAGATAGCGCAACGGTGTGACGGCGCCGGTCAACCAGACGACAAAGACAGCGAGCATCAGGGCCTGTGCAAGTGGGGAAAACATCGCCATTTCTTGCTGTAAATAGGCAACGACGACCAACAATGCTGGCATACCGTTGCCAACCATACATGTGACCATCGTGGGCAGCCGGATCGCACGTTCGTTTGCGGCAAGCAGATAGAAAAGGCCGAGCGAGAGCAACCCGGCGCCTGCCAGTCGCAGCGGCCACAGCGGACCAATGCCAGGCGCCAGGAGAGCGGCAACATGCGCTGAAGGCAGCAGCAAAAACAAAAGCCCGGTCAAGAGTGAGGTTGCACCGCAGAAGCGCAAGACAAAGCGCAGTGGCCGAAACGGATCGCTCAAAGTGTAGGCCATAATTCTCGTATTCTGAACTGAGCGAAGTTGGGTTGTCAACTGCAGTGTCTCGTAAGAACCGTTTTTGCTCATCTTTGCTGTTGGCACCGGCGATTTTGGAGGAGCCTGACTGACCATGACAAGAATCGATCTCCGTGAGACGGCCTTGCTGCGCACCGAGGGCGTGCGCCGTCGCCTGCTGCGTCATGCCGTAATCCTGGGAACAATCGTGGCTGTGCTGTGGCTCATTGAAATGTTCGACTGGCTTGTGGTGCGCGGTGCACTCGATGGGCTGGGGATTCAGCCGCGTACGTTGAGTGGTTTGCAGGCAATCGTGGTGGCGCCATGGCTTCACGCCGGCTTCGGTCATCTGCTTGCCAACACGATCCCGTTTGTGGTGCTCGGGTGGTTTGTGATGCTACGTCGAACGACTGATTTCTTCGTCGTAGCGCTGGCGACGTTGTTGGCGAGTGGGCTGGGCATCTGGCTTTTCGGCGGCGCATCGACGATTCATCTCGGCGTCAGCGGCGTGATCTTCGGCTTCTTTGGCTATCTGCTGGCGCGCGGCTACTATGAACGCAGCATCGTCGCCATCGTCATGGCTGCGCTGGCGTTTCTGATCTACGGCGGCATGATGTGGGGAATGTTGCCGCTGCAACAGGGCGTCTCCTGGCAAGGGCATCTCTTTGGTTTTGTCGGCGGCGTGCTTGTCGCCTACTGGCAGGTGCGAGAGAAAGGGAGATTGGAGGTTAAGGATTAGGAGATTGACGCTCAACGAAACCACTCTCCGGTCTGTAATCTCGTTCTTCCAACCGACTCCAAAGGACTTCTCGATAGGCGGCGATTCGCAGCCGACGTAAGTCTGGCTTGTGACCGAGCCATAGCTTGAACTGCTCTTGCCACAGTTGCACGCGGTACTCAAGCAGCAGATAGCGGCGCAACGCTTCCCCCCAATGCGGACCAAACCACTTTCGCCAATACCGCACCTTGCTCGTGTTGAAAAAGATGTGGCGCTGCGTGGACACCTGCTCGCTGCTTTTGCCTTCATGATGAATGACCAGCGCAGCAGGTTCATACACGACCCGCCAGCCTCCCTGTTTGACGCGCTGGCATAGATCAAGCTCCTCGCTGTACATGAAGAAGCCTTCATCGAACGGTCCGTCCGGCGTGGCGACTGCTTCGAGCGTCTCGCGCCGACAGAGCATCGCAGCCCCAACCAGCCAGTCAACATCGCCAGCACGGTCAGTAGGCCGGTCTGTCATCAACATCTTTTTCGCCCATGGATTGGAGGGCCATGCGCGTCCCAGCCACGTACTCTCGAAGAAGCCGGTGAGCGGCGTCGGAAAACGCCGTGCACTCGGCTGCAGTGAACCATCGCCATAGCGCAACTGCGGTCCAATCACGCCGATGGTGCGGTCGGCGGAAATGGCGGCGTAGAGGAACGCAAGAGATTGAGAGATTGAGAGATTAGAAGATTGGAGATTGGAGATTGGAGATTGGGTGTTGTCGCTGGGCATCGGCTTCTCTTTTCCCTTTCTCCTTGCCTCCTCTTCTCCCTCTCTCCCTCTCGCCTCCTCTCTTTGTCTCTCAGTCGCCCCTCGCCCTTTGCCCCTTGCCCCTCCCAGCTCTGTGTCCGGGTTCAAGAAATAGACAAAGCGGCCGCGGCTGGCGGCGAAACCACGGTTGTTGCCGCCGGTGAAGCCGAGGTTTTTGTCGCTGGCGATGACGCGCACCCATGGGAAATGCACCGCAATCTGCGCAGGTGTATCGTCCTGGCTGGCGTTGTCGACGACGATGACTTCAAGCGTCGCTTGAGGGAGATCGGGAGATTGGAGATTAGAGATTGGAGATTGAATAGGCAGCGCGGCTGCACCGGGCTTTTCTCTCCCTCTCTCTCCTTCATCTGGTTTTGCAATCTCAAACCTGCGGACATGCGCATCACCGGGCAAGCTGGCGCGTTCGATTGAATCCAGGCAGCGTCGCAGCAAGGGCCAAACGTTCCACGAAACGATGACGATGGAGAGATCGCAGGTTGATGGTTGATTCATGGAATTCATTGTAGCGCAAGCATTTGTAGTTTTGACAGCGACAGATGGCTGTGATAGCCTTTTTGAATGCCTTGTGACGATGGCTGTGCTCGTCGTCGCTGGCGAACTGAATCGGGGTAAACGCACCCCGGCAACCCGCTGGAGTCCCGGTTTTCGGTTGCATAGCGATGAACCAACCCACAACTCGCATCGACGAGTCCAGGGCGCCCTTCATCGTATGTGTCGAATCGAATCTGCCAGGCGGAAATTAGCACATGTTTTTGATGCCCTCCTGGCAATGGCCGGAGGGCGTTTTTTATTGCAGGCGCAGTCTCGCAGACCGTATAGGAGCGATTGGCTGGCGATGTGCGGTCTGAGACTGCACATGGAGGATGCCGCCTCCGGTAGCGACGAAGGATAAGATGTATGGAGCCGAAGGTGCGTTCGGTCTTTTGGGAAAATCGACAGGTCATGTTGATCGACCAGCGACTTTTGCCGGGGCAGTTTGTGGTGACCGGCTTCGACACGGTTGAGAAAGTTGCCGCCGCGATCGGTGAGATGGTCGTGCGCGGTGCGCCGGCAATTGGTGCGACGGGAGCGTACGGTATGGCGCTGGCTGCTTACACCAGCCCCGCCACTGACCGCAATAGTTTGCTCTGTGACCTGCGCCGCGCCAAGACCGTGCTCGATGCAGCGCGCCCCACGGCGGTCAACCTGAGCTGGGCGACAGCGCGCATGATGGAGCTGGCTGAACATACGGTGGCGCCCACCATGGACGACTTGCGCAGCGCACTGCTGGCGGAAGCCGACGCCATTGCCGACGAGGATGTCGCCATCAACCGTCGTCTGGGCTTCCACGGTGCAGCGTTGATCGCTGACGGCGCCAATCTCCTGCATCACTGCAACACCGGCGCGCTGGCGACGGTGGATTTCGGCACTGCGCTCGGTGTGATCTACGCCTGCGCCGAGCAAGGAAAACGCATCCATGTTTGGGTCGATGAGACGCGACCGCGCTTGCAGGGCGCCCGGTTGACAGCGTGGGAGCTGATGCGCGCAGGCATCCCGATGCACCTGATCGCCGACAACGCCGCCGGTCACCTGATGCGCACCGGGCAGGTGGACGCCGTGATCTTTGGCGCCGACCGCGTGGCTGCCAACGGCGACGTCGCCAACAAGATCGGCACCTACAAGCTGGCGGTCGTTGCACGCGAAAATAACATTCCAGTTTACGCCGCAGTCCCAGCCAGCACTATCGATCTGAGTTTGCCCGATGGCGACCAGATTCCGATTGAGGAGCGCGGCGCCGAAGAAGTGACGACCATTGACGGCGCTGTCATTGCGCCGGCAGGCGTTCCGGTCTATAACCCTGCCTTTGATATAACGCCGCACCGCTATCTGACAGCCATTATCACTGAAGAGGGCGTCTGTTATCCTCCCTTCGATCAAAGCCTGCGTCGCGCCAAAGCCGCCGCTGAGGCGCGTGTGCAAGAGAATCGATGGCAGCGAGGGACTGTGAGCGAAGTATGAATCAGTTGCGCAGTGTATGCGTGTATTGTGGTGCGAGCATGGGCAGCAAGGCAATTTACCGACAGGCTGCGGAAACGATGGGGCGCGAGCTGGTCAGCCGCGGGCTGCGCCTCGTCTACGGCGCAGGCAGCGTCGGGCTAATGGGTGTGCTGGCGCGCACGGTGTACGAACGCGGCGGCGAAGTGCTCGGCGTTATCCCAGATGTGCTCGCCCCGCGCGAGGTGGCTGGCGAGCAGATCGGCGAGACGATCATCGTTGAGAACATGCATGAACGCAAGGCGTTGATGGCGCAGGAAGCAGACGCCTTTATCGCCATGCCAGGCGGTTATGGGACGTTGGATGAACTCTTTGAGACGATTACGTGGGGGCAGATCGGCATTCAGCGTAAACCAATCGGGCTGTTCAACGTTGCGGGCTACTTCGACTACTTGCTGGCGTGGATCGATCAAGCCGTCAAAGAAGGTTTCATCCGCCCCCAACACCGGCAATTGTTTATCGTCAGCGACGACGCATCGCTCCTGCTGGAAAGATTGGCTTTCCATGAACCGCCGCAGGGATTTGTGAAGCTGGCGGGAAATGGGAATAGATTTGGGTGAGACTGGAGATTGGAGCCTGGGCGTTTTGCAACCAACCAAATCTCCAATCTCCAATCTCCATAAGGAGAATACTATGTCTATCGTCATCACTGGCTCTGTCGCATACGACTATCTGATGTTTTATCCGGGTTTGTATCGCGAGCAGATTCTGCCTGACCGACTCGACAAGATCAGCCTCAGCTTTCTGGCGGAATCGATGCGCAAGGAGCGCGGCGGCGTGGCAGCCAATATCGCCTACACGATGAAACTATTCGGCGCTGATCCCATCGTCTTCGCCACCGTCGGCCAGGATTTCGGTGATTATCGGCGCTGGATGGAGGAAAAGGGTCTGCGTACAGATCATGTCGTCGAGATTCCTGATGAGTTCACCGCCTCTTTCTTTGTGGGCAGCGACCAGGAGCACAACCAGATCGCTATTTTCTACACCGGCGCCATGGCGCACGCGCGCAACTACAGCCTTGCCTCACGCGGTCTCACCGATGCCCAGGTTGTCCTGATCAGCCCCAACGATCCAGGCGCCATGCTCAGCTATGCACAGGAATGCCGGCGGCTTGGCATCCCCTATGCCTACGATCCAAGCCAACAGATTGCACGGCTCAGCGGCGATGATCTGACGGAGAGCATCCCCGGCGCAACCTATCTGCTCTGCAACGAATATGAGTTGGCGATGATCCTGAGCAAAACGGGTTGGACGCTTGACCAACTGCGCGAGAATGTGACGGTCCTCATCAATACGCTAGGCAAAGATGGTAGTCGCCTGTACGTCGGCGAGCAGACTATCGACGTGCCGCCGGCTCGCCTCAACAAATCTGTTGACCCCACCGGCGCTGGCGACGCCTATCGCGGTGGGCTGTTCGCTGCTGTGTTGGCAGGTTTGCCGTGGGATGTGGCGGGACGCGTTGCTGCATTGTGTGGTGCGTATGCGCTCGAACAGCGCGGCACGACCTCGCACTATTTCACGCCCGCTGAGTTTGCCGAGCGTTACACCGCCAACTTTGGCGAAGAGCCTCGCCTCAAGAACTTATTCGGTAAGCTGGAACTGGCGAAGTAATGACCAAAGTCGATGTTCACCGGATCGCCGCACTGCTGGCGATTGATCCGATCTGGTCTGTTTACGCCATTGCCGATCTGCAGCCAGCAATGGCGCCTTACTGTCACTGGCGTCTTCATGACGACGGCGTTATGCACGCAGTTGCGCTGATTTTCGATGGGCTGGAGCCGCCGATCCTGTTCACCGCAGGCGATCCCGATGCGCTGGTTGCGGCGCTGGCGGGCGCTCCTCTGCCGAAGCAAGTCTATCTTAGTGTGCGCAAGGAGCACGTTGCCGCGATCGCACGCTGGTATGATCATCACGACGTCCGGCGCATGTGGCGCATGGTGTTGAGAAGCAGAGATACAGAGTGGGGAAGGCACGGAGAAGGGAAGAGACGGAGCATTCTCGAACAGACTGCCCCCAATCTCCAATCTCCAATTTCCCCTTCCTTCGATGAACCTCTGCGCCTCCGCACCTCTGGATCAGAAAATAACTTCCGACTTCGGCGGCTGACAGGCGCGGATGCACCTGCGGTGAAGTCGCTGTTCGCATACGGCGGGCCATTTACGCCGGATGCATTTGCTGCGCATCAAATCGAGTTGGGCGTCTTCTACGGCGTCGAGAATGGAGTTGGCAGTCTGCTGGCAGTTGGCGGCACGCATATCGTCGATAACACAGCGCGCGTCGCCGCCATCGGCAACATGTACACGCGTCCTGATTGTCGAGGACAAGGCTTCGCCAGCGCTGTGCTGGACGCCATCGTAACAACATTGTGCGCCACCAACATTGAGACCATTGCGCTCAACGTCGATCAACGCAACGTTGGCGCGCGCCGCATTTATGAACGTTTCGGATTCGTCGTCCACTGTCCGTTTATCGAGGGTGTGGCGACGCTAAAAATTATGACGGCTTAACAAACCTTTGCGTCTGAACGCCCTTTGTGGCTATTTTACACTTTTCTACGGAGAGACTGAATGACAACTGCAACCAAGGAACGACAGTACGACATTGCTAACATCAACCTCGCTGAACGCGGACGTTTCCGCATGCAGTGGGCCGCCAAGGAAATGCCGGTGCTCGATCTGATCGAGGAGCGATTCAAAAAGGAGCGGCCTTTCAAGGGCATTCGCATGGCAGCGGCCATGCACGTCACCGCCGAGACCGCCAACCTGATGCGTGTGCTGCTGGCGGGCGGTGCTGAAGTGGCGCTGGCGGCATCCAACCCACTGAGCACGCAGGACGATATCGCCGCCGCGCTTGTCGCCTACTACGAGATGCCAGTGTACGCGATCAAGGGCGAAACGACCGAACAGTACAACAGCCATCTCAACAGCGTGCTCGATATCAAGCCGCACATCACCATGGACGACGGCATGGATCTGGTCGCCATGCTGCACACGCAGCGCGCCAACCTGCTCGAGAATGTCGTCGGCGGCACCGAGGAGACAACCACAGGCGTCATCCGTCTGCGCGCCATGGCGGCAGCGGGCAAGCTCGCCTTCCCTGTGGTCGCAGTCAACGACGCCCAGACCAAGCACTTTTTCGACAACCGCTACGGCACCGGTCAAAGCACCATCGACGGCATCATCCGCGCCACCAACATCTTGCTGGCGGGCAAGAACTTCGTTGTCGGCGGCTATGGATGGTGCAGCAAAGGCATTGCCATGCGCGCGCGTGGGATGGGCGCCAACGTCATTGTCACTGAGATCGAGCCGCTCAAGGCGCTCGAGGCGGTGATGGATGGATTCCGCGTCATGCCGATGTTGGAAGCGGCGAAGATCGGCCACATCTTCTGCAGCGCAACCGGCGATATACACGTTGTCGACAGCAACCATATGGCTGTCATGCAGGATGGCGCCATTCTTGCCAACAGCGGCCATTTCGATGTCGAGATCAACCTCAAGGCGCTGGAGAAGATGAGCACCAAAATCACGCGCGTGCGCGACTTCCTTGACGAGTACACGCTGGAAGATGGTCGTCGTCTTTACGTTGCGGGCGAAGGTCGTCTGGTCAACCTGGCCGCCGCCGAAGGCCATCCAAGCGCAGTGATGGACATGAGTTTTGCCAACCAGGCGTTGGCCGCCGAGTACATGCTCAAACATGGCAGCGAGCTGAAGGGGCAGGTCTATGATGTACCCGAAGTTATTGACCAGGAGATCGCACGGCTCAAACTCAAGGCAATGGGCGTCGAGATCGACGTGCTCACGCCGGAGCAACAGGCGTATCTGAATGAATGGAGTCTGGGGACAGGACACTGATGAAGGATGAATTGAAACCAATTCTGGAGAAGAAACCATGACAACTTTTATGACTTCCCCTAGCCTGCTCTTCACGAGCGAATCGGTGACTGAAGGTCACCCTGACAAGATGTGCGACCAGATTAGCGACGCCGTGCTCGATGCAATTTTTGCGCAGGATCCGAACGCGCGCGTGGCGTGTGAAACCGCGATCAAGACCGGCTTTGTGATGTGTCTGGGCGAGATCACCACCACAGCCTTTGTAAACTTTGACGAGTTGGTGCGTCAGGTCATCAAGGATATCGGTTTTGATTGCAGCAACAAAGGTTTCGATGGCAACACGTGCGGCGTGCAGATCGCCATCGCCTCGCAAAGCCCGGACATCGCCATGGGCGTCGACCGTGCACAAGAGTTCAAGACCGGTGAAATGGACAGCGAAGAAGACGAGATCGAGGCCGTCGGCGCCGGCGATCAGGGCATGATGTTTGGCTTTGCCTGCGACGAAACGCCGACGCTGATGCCGATGCCGATCTATCTAGCGCACAAGCTGGCGCGACGACTCAGCGAAGTGCGCAAGCAAGGCATCCTCCCCTGGCTGCGCCCCGACGGCAAAACCCAGGTCACAGTCGAGTATTCCTACGGCAAACCCAAACGCATCCACACTGTCCTGATCAGCACACAACACGATCCGGAGATCGGCCAACAGGAGATTCGCCAGGCGTTGATCGAACATGTCATCGATCCGGTCCTGCCCGCCGAATTGGTCGATAAAAACATGATCATCTACACCAACCCGACCGGCCGTTTCGTCGTCGGCGGACCAATGGGCGACGCCGGCCTTACAGGGCGCAAGATTATTGTCGACACTTACGGCGGCATGGGGCGACACGGCGGCGGCGCCTTCTCTGGCAAGGACTGCACAAAGGTCGATCGTAGCGCTGCCTATGCTGCACGCTGGGTGGCTAAAAATATCGTCGCCGCCGGAATTGCCGCACGCTGCGAGATTCAGCTTGCCTACGCCATCGGCGTAGCGCACCCGCTGAGCATTAACGTCGAGACCTTCGGCACAGGACATATCTCCGACGAGAAGATTGCCAGGTTGATCGAACAGAATTTTGACTTGCGTCCGGGCGCTATCATTCGCGACCTAAATCTGCGCCGCCCGATCTATCGGCAGACTGCCGCCTATGGTCACTTTGGCCGCGACGACATCCAGTTGCCGTGGGAAGACACCAGCCGCGCCCCCGCCCTGCGCATTGCCGCCGGACTGACCGAGGCGGCGCCTGTCTGACGCGCCTCAAGCCGCCAGTAACAAATAAAGCCAACAAAACGCCCGTCAGCACAGGTTGACAGGCGTTTTGTTGGCTTGCTGAAAACCGATACAATGTGATAGTGAAGCTCCTCAACTCTCTATGTTCCCTGCACAAGAAAGCTTTTGTGCAGTCGATTGCAAGTCGAAATCGTGTAGTGAACGCGTCGGCATGACAAATTTTGAAACGGAGGCCATCCCATGCAAGACAATGAACAGACCACACAAAGCCCGGAGCCAACAGTGGAATCGACGGCTTCAGCGTCGGCCAGCGCAAGCGAAGCTGCCAACAGACAGGCAACACAGGAGCTGATGGACGAACTTGCCGAGCTTGCCAATCGGCTCGCCAATCTCGGCAAGTCCTGGTGGAACAGCGAACAGCGCAGGCACATCGAGCAAGATTTACGCACCGGCGCCGAAAGCGTTGTGGCATCGCTGGAAAGTAGCATCAAACAAGTGGCTTCGTCGCAAGAGGCAAAAGAATTGCAGGCAAAAGCTGGCGAAGTTGGTGAAAAAGTCGCCACCAGCAAGATCGTCAACGAGTTGGCGGAAGCTTTGAAGAGCGGGCTTCAAGCGCTCAGCGCGCAGCTCGATAAGGCGGCGCAGGATATCGAGGCAAAGAAACAAGCACAGGCGACGCCCGCCGATGCGCCGCAAGACGATCCTGCCACACAAGATATCCCAATCGACAAGGCGTAAGAAGGAGAAAAGAAGAAGGAGAGAGGGAGATTAGAGATTGGAGACTGGAAGATGAGGTGTAAGCGATTTCGCACCGAAAACTCTTTCTCCCCTTCTCCCTTTCCCTATTTCTCTGGCATCTCCCATGGACTGACGAGCCGCCCCTCATCGTCGAAACGCAGCGGCGTCTCGGCGATGAGGCGCAGGTGCGCGTTGGCTTCGATGGCGCTGCGCAGGTTCGGGCTGACCCATAGTCGGCGCAGCTTGCTCGTGTTGTTGATCCAGACCCAGCGCGCCTGCTCTGGCGGCTCGCCACAGCAACGAAGGGCAACTTCCAGCGCCCGGCGGTCGTCGGCCATCGTGATCGGCACGTTGACGCGCTGCATTCCGAAGATGCCCGACGTGACCGAGTTGGTGTAGGTCGCTATCCAGTCGATGCGATTGACCGCCCGCAGCGTGGTGACGTTGCCCAACCCGATGCCCGCTGCGTTGCCGTGGCTTTCCTCCGAAATGTTGAGCACGGCGATCACAGCCACATCGGGTTGGTGCGTTTCCGGCGTGCGTGGGATCATGATGCGCCCGACGACGTTGGTGTCCATGCCTGTGCCGCTGAAGTTCTTGCCGATCTCCTTGATCACCAGAATGTCTATCTCGCTGAAGGGAAGGCGCGGCATCAGGCTGCGCGCTTTTTCGAGCAGTGTAGTCTCAACGGACGCGCCGACTTCGCTCACGTCGAGCGCGTGCATCTCGGCAGTTTCGCCAAATGCGTTCTCCAGCAGCGCCAGCCCACCGACAAGATTGGTGTTCGCCTCATAGATACGCGCAGCCGGCGCCAGAAAGCGGATGAAGCCGCGTCCGCCGTAGAGATGAATTGCCTGTGCGCCGGTGTCTTTGCCCATGCCGATCACCGCCATTTTTGCCAACCCGCTCTCGATCTGGCCGTGAAAATCGGTGTGTGGCTTGATGCGGTTGACGAGAAACGTCGCATCGGCGGCTGCGGCGTTGGCGTCCTGGTAGAGTGGCGGCCCATCAGGCAGGCGCCCGATCTCTTTCACCTCCATTGTCGCCAGAATCTCTGCGCCGACGCTTTCCGGCGTCACACCCAGGCTGGCGAGCATCTCGATCTGGCCCGGTGCAGTGGCGCCGCCGTGGCTGCCCATTGCCGGAAAGACGAAAGGATGCGCTCCCAACGCGCGTATTTCCTCGATTACTGTGCGCACGATGACTGGCAGGTTCGTAATGCCGCGGCTGCCTGCGCCGACGGCGACGCGCATTCCTGGTTGGATGCGCTGCAACGGTTTGCTGCCTGCCAGCGCCGCCCGCACCGCCGCCGGGATGTCGTCCAGGCGCGGCGCAGAGAAGTTTTGCTCAATTTCGAGCAGCGTCTCCGGCAGTTGCGCCGGAAAACGGAGATGGTTGATTTGTTCGACAAGTTGTGCGTTCATGCGTTGTTTAGTTCATGTATTGTTCCGGCCAGCCGCCAGCGGCGAGCGAATTCGGCGCCTGATAGGAGAAGCTGTACTAAAGCGCACTGCGTTGCACCCTCTCAATCGGGCTGAGCCGGGTTTCTCCTATCAAAGTCTATCAGTTACGACATTGCCCCGCACCCCCACCTTCGTCCGCTTCACCCGCTCGACAATGTTGCGAATGATTGGCTCGAAGTCCGGGTCGGCGGGCTTAAACTCCGCGCCGCTGATCACAAGCGGCGCGCCAAAGACCACGATTTCGGCGCCCATTTCCAGCGTCTGGATCGCCTGGTCAATGGTGAGGCCGCCGACCGCCTGCACGGGAATGTTCACCGCCGCTAACACGTCGGGTAAATCGTCGAGCGGGCTAAGTCCTGGAATCATGTTGCGTTCATCGAAGCCGGTGTGGACGATGATGTAGTTGACGCCCAGCTCTTCGGCGCGGCGGGCGCGGGCTGGCTTGTTCGGACAGAGCATCACGTCGCACATGACCCTGCCGCCATATTTCTGCGCCATCTTCACCTGTTCGATGATGCTGGCGTCGTGCGCCTGTCCCATCACGACGACCATGTTAGCGCCGGCCTGGAACATCATTTCGGCTTCCAGCCCGGCGCCGTCCATCGTTTTGAGATCGGCGACGATGGGCACGTCGGGAAACTCGCGGCGCAGCGCACGCACACCGTGCAGCCCCTCCGCAAGGATCAGCGGCGTGCCTGCCTCCAGCCAATCGACGCCGGCGTGCACCGCCGCACGGGCGACTTCAAGCGCCTCGTCGATGTTGGTCAGATCAAGAGAGATTTGGATGAGTGGTTCCATGGCAATGTCTCAATTCTGAATTGTGAATCTTCAATTGTGAAATGTGATATAACGCCGCCAGAAGCTACGCTAAAGCGCAGCCGCCCCTCGTCCCTCACTCATACACCAACACCGACTTCACGTTCTCGCCGACCTCCATGGCGTGGAAGGCGGCTTGCCATTCATCGAGCGGGTAGACGCCGCCGATCATTGGATCAAGGTTAAGTTGACCGGTCGCCATCAGGTTGAGCACGCGCTCCCAGGTGGCGTAAGTGTGGCTGAAGGAGCCTTGCAGCGTCGCCGCCTTTGCCACCAGGGGGTCGAGGCTGAAGTTGAGCGGCTGCGGCCCCCAGCCGATCTTGACGATGCTGCCAAGCGGACGCACCAGTTCCAGCGCCTGTTTGAGCGCCGCACTGACGCCGGTGCAGTCGACCACGACATCGGCGCCGAAGCCGTCACCCAGCGAACGCAACAGACCTGCCGCGTCGTCGCGCTGCACATTGACCGTGTAGTGCGCTCCTAGTTCTTGCGCCACCTCCATGCGCTGTGCGTCTACGTCGGTGCCGAGCATGATGATTACGCCCGCGCCGCTGATGCGCGCAATCTGCAGCGCCATGATGCCAATTGTGCCGGCGCCTTGGATCACCACGGTGTCGCCGGGTTTGATGCGGCTGTTGACGGTGAGCGCCTGCGTCGCCACGCACGCCGGTTCGGTCAACGCGGCGTGTTCGAAGGAAACCCCGCGCGGGATGCGGTGCAGGATGCCTGGCCGCACTGCTACATACTTCGTCATGGCGCCGTCGATCAGGTTGCCGTAACCTTTGCGATGCGGACACATGTGATATGCGCCGGTCAGACAGTAGCTGCACTGACCACAGACAAAAGCAGCCGTTTCCACCGCCACGCGCTCGCCCACTGTCCAGCCCGCCACGTTCTCGCCGACCTCGACGATCGTGCCCGCCCATTCGTGGCCAAGAATCACCGGACACTGGATCGCCCAGCTCTGGTTCTCATGCCAGAGGTGAATGTCGCTGCCGCACACGCCGACTGCGCCCACCTCCACCAACACCTGGTCAGGTGTGATGGTCGGCTCGGGCGTTTCCTGCACCGCCACATTGCCGGGTTGCCGCCCATACTTTACAACTGCACGCATATTGGAACCTCGATGATTGTGAGATTGTGAGAATCAGAGATTGGGGGGCGGTGGTATCCGCATGCATCCTCCCGATCCGCGTCATCCGCGGTCTATTCCGCTCCCCGCTTTCACGAAAAATAGCGTTCGCGCATGCGCTTGAGAAAGTCGATGGACTCCTTCATCTCCGCCATGCCGTTCATGCCGTCCTCGATGCTGACCCAGCCCCGGTAGTTGACCGACTTGAGGATCGCAAAGATGCGATCGTAGTCGTTCAGCCCTCTGCCGGTGACGCCGTGCTTGAGTTTGGCAAAGTAGCCGATCGTGCCGTCGCTTTGGCGCAGTTCGTCGAGCGTGGCGCCCGGCTCCAGATAGCGATCGCTGGCGTGCATCGTGACGACGCGATCCTTGACGCGCTCCAGCAGTTCGATGGGATCGTCGCCGGCGACGATGGCGTTGGAAGGGTCGTACTGCACGCCGAAGTGAGTACGGTCATCGATGGCGTTTACAATTTCCAGGAAAACGTCCATCTTCTGCGCAAATTCGGGCCAACGCCAGTAGCCGTCCTTGTAATGATTCTCCATCGCCAACACGACATCATATTCGCGCGCCACAGGCAGCAGCGCATTGATCGACTCGACGACCCATTCGACGCCCTGTGCGCGCGGCACCTCCGGGTAGCGCTGCCCGCTGAGGATGCGACACGCCGCACGCGGCCCGCCTAGCCGCCGTGTGATGCGGATCATCTCGGCTTCGTGGTCGAGCGCACGCTTGCGTCCGTCGGCATCCGGGTTGGTGAAATCTGGCGAGCAGCAAAGCATCGGCATTGCGCAGCCGGTGGCGGCAATTGCCTCGCCGACGCTGTCGATATAAGCGTCGTCCAGGCTGATGAAGAAGCCTTCATACATCTCCAGCCCTTCGGCCTCGAGTTCTCGCGACATCTCGATCCATTCAAAGACGGTCATGGTGCGCTGTTGGACGATGTCGTCGAGATAGCACTTGGGAAAGGCAGCAATCTTCATAGTCAATCATTCTCCGCCAGATGCTGGCGCAACAGCGCAAGGTTAGCAGCCGGTGTATCCTTGTCGTTGAACACAGAACTGCCCACGACAATGACATTCGCGCCTGAATAGACGACATCAGCGATGTTGTTGGGGTGGATGCCGCCGTCGACCTGGAGATCAGCCAACGGGCAAAGCTCGTCCATCAATCGCCGCATCCGCCGAATCTTTGCCGTCATGGTCTCGATAAAACGCTGCGAGCCGAAGCCAGGGTTAACCGTCATCACCAGCACTTGATCGACAAAGGGCAGCACTTCATGGATCGCTTCGACGGAGGTGGCAGGGTTGATGGCGACGCCCGCCTTGCAGCCCAGCATCGTAATTTGCTGTAGCGAACGGTGGAGATGCGCTGTCGCCTCAGCGTGCACGGTGATGATGTCTGACCCAACGCCAGCGAATTCGTTCAAATAGCGGTCGGGGGCGTCGATCATCAGGTGGACATCGAGCGGCAGCGATGTCATCTTGCGCACCGCCCCTACGACCAATGGCCCAAAGGTGATGTTAGGCACAAAACAGCCATCCATGACATCGAGATGGATATAATCAGCGCCGCCTACTTCTGCGGCTGCAATTTGTTCTGCAAGATGGCCGAAGTCTGCCGTCAAGATTGACGGCGCCAGTTTGATCGGTTTCGGTATTTTCATGCCCTGCCTCGCGTTGCTGGGAAGCCGATGGAATGCGCAACAAAATTCAGAATGACTGGGTTGCGCTATTGCATTGAGGCAGCGCAGCCCAGAAAATCATTCGTTCTTTCCATTACATTGCTTCAGAATAAATGGGCGCCACTCGCCAATCGTGATTGCGGAATGGCAATATGCCGATGCAGGAATTGTACCATAAGTTCGGCAACGCGCCACGGCTGGCGAAAGATCAGACTGTGCGTCTGCCGTGGGATGATGTGCAGCTCTGCATTGGGCAGCGCACTGGTCATCTTTTGTGGGATGGCGACGGGAAAGAACTCATCCTCGGCGCCGTGAATGAGACAAACTGGCATGGCAAAGCGCTCAAGCGCCGTGAGGGGGAGGTCAATAGAATTTTCTGGGCGCAGGCGACGAAACCCGGCAAGCAGCACATCTTCGTAGTAGCCGTCGTAATGATAGGGATCGTGCAGCAGCGCCGTTGCCTCCATCCAGCGGCGACCAGCTCGGAAGTGTGCGGGGTCGAGCGACGCCACGTGTCCTGTCGTCGCCGGATTGACGCTGTAAGTTGTGCTGATCAACGTCAGCGTCGCCGGCTGCATCAATTTGTTCGCCGTCAATAGCTGCGCCAACATTCCGCCGCTGCTGCAGCCAGCCAGATGTGCATCGAGCGCATTTTCATGCGCCAGCAAGCCGGCGATCTGGTGCGCCATCGTGCGGTGATCAAAGCCAATCGGATAGCCAATCGAGCGACCATGCCCTGGCAGGTCAGGCAATAGAACCCGGACATGGACTGTGAGCGCATCGAGCAGCGCGCCCCACGCTGCTCGTCCCGTGCTCATAAAGTTGTGGAGTAGCACGAGGGTTGGAGCGCTGACCCCGGTGCTCGCTTCGATCATTTCGTAGGCGATGACGCCGGTGTCGGTGGCAAAGGTGCGCAAGTGGCTCGAATCAGGCATAATCGCCCGTCCCCGTTGGCTCAGACGAGGTGGTCGGCGATTGTGATCGGTTTGCCATGGCAGCGCCCATGACCTGGAAGACCTCGCTAATGTCATCGCTGGTGATGATGCCGAGCACGTCGCCGTGGTCGACAATCGCAACGACGCGGCATCCGGACTGGCTCATCTGTTCCCACACCGAAGCCAGATCGGCATCGGGCGAACAATGCGGAATCGCCGATGCTGGCATCATGGCGTCGACAACGCGCGTTTCAGGGCCGCTCTCGCGCAGCGCGTTGATCAGTCGGGAACGGGTCAGCACGCCGACGAATTTTCCGGCAAGATCGCGCACAGGGTAATCGGTCTGATAGGAATTCATGATCAGCTCCATCACCCGTTCCAGGCGTTCGCTAGTGTAGAGCGTGACTGCATTATGCGTCAATGCTTCACGAGCGCGGAACTGACGCAAAACCGCGCGGCTGCTGACAGCCTCTAGCTCCGCCGAGCCGCCGACATAGACAAAGAAAGCGATCAACAGCAGCCCAATTGCGCCGGAAAAAATACCAAAGATCGCCATCATCACAGCCAGCAAGCGGCCAACCGCCACCGCCGTTTGCGTAGCGCGCACGTAGGGCATCGTGTAGGCGAGCAGGGCGCGCAACAGACGCCCGCCGTCGAGCGGGAATGCGGGCAGAAGGTTGAACAGCGCCAGCAAGATGTTGGTCGAAATTAGAAAGACGAGCAGGTTGAAGAAGCCCGGATTCTGAATGCTGGCGCCCATTGCATTGAAATTGAAGACGCCAACGCCATCGCCAACCATCAATGCCACCGGCAGCAGCAGAATTGCCAACACCACGTTCACCAGCGGTCCGGCGGCGACAATGACGATCTCCTGCCCCGGCTTTTCAGGGATGCGCTCCAGGTTGGCGACGCCGCCGATCGGGAGCAAAAGGATGCTGCGCGTGCCAATGCCGAAACGCCGCGCCGCCAGTGCATGCCCATATTCGTGCAGCGTTACACATACAAAGAGCAGCAGGATCGTCAGTACACCGTAAAGGCTGCCTGTCACCCAGCCGGCAGGTCCGGCGCCGTAAACGAACGCGCCAAAAGCCAACACCAGCACAAATGACCAATGCACCTTGACATCGATTCCCCAGAGCCTGAATTCAGCCAGATTGACGTTCATGACATATTCCCTCTCACTACTGCCCTACATTTTTGTCTACATAATGACAGGCGGGGCTATTGAAATGTGTCAACTACGCTACAAATTTCGTTAGCGTTGGATTAGCATTTGTCACAATGCCTGTCTGTAACAGGCCGCTGCCCACGCTTGCCCCGCCTCGCTTCAGTCGAGTACCAGCGGCGGCGCTCCATCCGGGTTGCATTCCGCGCACGGACAGGAAGTGCGCAACGATGCAAACGGGAATATCCCGGTCGCGTGGCCGTCGCTCCATGTCAGGCGGATGGCATAGTGGCCCACAAACTCGGCGTCTACAATCTCGGTGCTAGGCGCTGGTGTGCTGGTCAGGCGCAGCGGCTCGGCTGCCGCCAATATGGCTTCACGGCGCTCTTCTCGGCAGGTGGCGCAGGGACAATTGGCGCGCAGCCAACGCAACGCAAAATTGCTGATGTGACCGTCTAGCCAGGTGATTCGCATCACGCCGACGGTGCGGTCGATTGTAATGTCTTGTGGACGAGAAGTGAGGGTTGTCATACGGCTGATCATCCGCTCCACTCAAAAAGCTCATAGCGTTGCTCGATGCTGGCGCCTGCCGCCTGTAAGCATGTCACTGCAGGCGATGGATTGGCAAATGGGCCGCAGGACAATTCGCGCCAACCAACACTGGCTGCGTACATGAGCGCCTGGCTGAGCAATTGTTGACCAATGCCGCGTTGGCGCACTTCGGGAACAACCGCGCCAAACAACAGCCGTCCACGTTGTGTGGGGCGTCTTTTCGCCAGTGCAGCGATCCAACGCACTGCCAATGGTCGTCCGCCATTGAACTGGCGCATCATAGGCGCCAGATCAGGCTGTACAACGACGAAGCCCACCGGTGCTTCATCGATGCATGCCACCCAGCCAACTGTTGGATGGACTGTCACCCAACGGAGCAACAACGAAGCTGCGTCAGCCGCCAGCTTCGGCGCAAGGGCATGTGGGGTAAGCGCTGCATCGAGCAGCGGCAGCAACGTTGTATCCAACATTGCCAGATCGAGCGGTTGGATGATCGCCGGTCCCGTTGTTGGCAAGCCTTCGTCTCTCACCGGCAGGCGCAGCAACACACTTTGGTGACAGACGGTCATCGTAGCGGCGAGTAGATCGGGCAGGTAAGGTGGGTTATAGGGAGTGTGATTGGGTGGAAATACGTGGAAAAAATTGGTCAGCGCTCCGCTACACCACGCCGGTATCACACCAGTTGGCCCGATTAGACGCGTACAGCCTGCCTCAATGCTTTGTTCGATAGCCGCGCTCAACAGCCGATCCAGCGTTTCTTCATCGTTGACACAATGCAACATGCTCAAATAGGCTGTCTCATGATAGGTTGGCTCGTACAGCAACACGGCGGCGGCGACAGGCTCCTCAAAGACGGCGCCGGCAAGTGCAGGTTGTGTGGCGGATGCGTGCGCTTGTTGGCGACGCGCAGGCAGCGCCTCCAAATAAAGCGGCTGCGCGCCGACGCGTTGCCAGTAAGCTACATCTCTGCTTGTTAACAGACGCCGCCATGCCCCATAGTCCGGCGGTATCCAACGTGGATCGCTGGCGTAGATTTTCCACCATGCGTCGATAAACGAGCGCTTCGCCCACCAGTCGGTGGGCCAGTGTGTCGAATAGTTAAAAAAAGCCACGATGAGAATCCACGTGTGTTAACGTTGGCGGAGTCGTTTGTTAACAGACAGTTGCATAGTATCTCAGATCACTGTGTAAATTTCCCAGAAAAATCATTCCTAATCGAGAAGTTATCCCCATCTGTGGAGAACCCTGGGGATATGTCAACCACTCACTGGAAGCGTAGGATAACAGATGGGGACAATTATAACAGAAGGTTAACGGCATATTTGCAACGAAGATTCCTAGCTTAAAGTTCTGTGACTTTCAGAAAATAGGGCAAAAGCCAGATTGGGATATTGCTTTATGGTTACGCTACATTTTGTGTAGAACGCATGTTCTTGGCGTGTCCGTTGACGATAAACCACCCAAAATCGTCCCAAATCGGCTGCAATCGACATTGGCAATTCTGCATGAATCTGCTACACTCTCATTCAATAGTGAGACGAAGTTAGCCCCACGGTTATCAGCGCTAATCGCAGAAAACATTGTCGCTGGCTCTGACTTCGCCAGGATGTGGCTTCTGTGCATCCGAGTTTTGACGAGTGCGAACCGCGTAGGGGTTTGTGCTCGATGTCGGACATTGCGCACCAAATTCATAACGATTGTAGAAGCGTATTGCCACCGCATGCGCTTTCTTTGTCCCTGGATGTGTGCAGCCAGCCAGGGTTTGTTTTGTCGCGGTTTTATTGATTTCTAGATTGTCACGTCATATCGTTCACAATCTTCCCGGAAGCTCCGGAGCTTCCGGGAAGATGAGCCGCCAACCTAGAGGTCAGTAGAAGCAATAGTTGTAAACGAACATCGTTACAGGCAGGGAGTGTACAACATTGTATCCATCATCGTCCCGTACACGGAGTAGAGAACAGCTACACAGAACGAATCGACCGCAGCGAGGCTGGGCATCCACCCAATCTCGTCCATACTTTCAGGTGTCATTTATGGACAATCTTGACTCTGACTCACAATCTGACCAGAAGCGATGTCCTGAGAATCGCCCAGATCGCTCGACTGCTGACAAACGCAATCTTGCATATCAGCCAAACCACACACCAGCGCCCTTTTCTGAGTTCCAGGCTTCCTCAACAGAAAGTGGCAATGTTGATGATTTGATCGCTTTTCCCGGAAGCGCCGACGACGAGATCGCCAACGCCCTGTTGTCCGATGCGCTTCGGTCGCGCGCGCCGGCGGAGCGCAGCCAAGGCGCCATCGATCCGTATGCCGCCTGGCAACAACTGCTAAGTGAATTTGCGTTGGAGATGCCTTCCAACCAGCTCGATGCGTGCATTCAAGCCAGTCAGTTGCTCCATTATGAAGATGGACACTTCATTGTTGGCTTGCCCAATGCCTATTACCTTGACTGGGTGCAGGCGCGCCTGCGTTTCAGCATCAAGCGCAAGCTGGCAAGCATTATGCGGCGCAACTCGATCGACGTATCGTTCCGTGTAACGCCGGCAACGCCTGCCACACCGCCGGTGGACAAGCCGTCGCCATTGTACGCTGTCGAGAGGCCAGCGCCAGCCAGTCCAGTGCGTTCAACCACCCAATCGTCACGTGCGCAACAAAGCACGCCGACATCGACCTGGACGCCTCCTATTGGGCCGATCAATAGAAAATATACGTTTGAATCGTTTGTTGTGGGAAACCACAATCGTTTCGCCGTCACCGCTGCCGAGACAATCGCACGCGATCCAGGCGTTCGTTTCAATCCGCTGTATATTCATGGTGGCGTCGGTCTTGGCAAGACCCATCTGCTCAACGCTATCGGCAATGACCTGGCTGAGCGCGGCTATCGCGTGCTCTACTGCTCGACTGAACAGTTCACAAATGATCTGGTCAATGCGATCCGTGATCGTTCAACCGACCAGTTCCGCATCAAATATCGCGAGATCGACGCGCTTCTACTCGACGACATCCAATTCATTGTCGGCAAGGACAGTACGCAGGAAGAACTCTTTCACACCTTCAATTACCTGCACTCTATCGGCAAACAAGTGATCTTTACGAGCGATTGCCAGCCAAGCGATCTGCCGCGCCTGGAAGATCGCCTGCGCAGCCGCTTCGAGGGCGGCGTCACGACCAGCATTGTCGCGCCCGACTTCGAGACGCGAGTCGCCATTTTACAGATTAAGGCGCAACGCCAGGGAATGATCATCCCCTACGATGTGCTGATGCTGATTGCGGACCGCATCAAGAGCAATGTGCGCGAGTTGGAGGGCGCGCTCAACAACATTTGGTTGCATGCACAGACGCAGGCGCGCCCACTCGACCTGAATCTGGCTGAGACTGTGCTCGGTGCACTGGCGCCGCGCCGGTCGGTGTGCACGCCAACCCGCACGCTCGAGCACGTTGCTGCGTTTTTTGGCATGACATCCGCCGATCTCATTGGGCGTCGTCGCACAGCGGACATTGCCCTTGCCCGTCAGGTTGCGATGTATCTGCTGCGCGAGGAGAACGGTCTTTCGTTGCCGGCCATCGGCGATCATCTCGGTGGGCGCGACCATAGCACCATCAGCCATGGCGTTGAGAAGATCGCCAGAGACATTCAAACCAGCGAAACGTTGCGCCAGACGATCACCCGCCTGCGCGAACAACTTTACCGCCCCTGAATCCCCAAAGCCAAAGGCGGATTCAGCAATATCTGGCGCTGTATGTTTGCATAATTGCCAGCGTTTCGGTAAACTGTTTATTAACGCTATAGTAACTATGAAATGTGTGACTCATTCATGTCGACCGGCGTCCGACAAGCGTAAATTGCGCCGCTAATAGTTTTTCCGGAGTCATTCATGAGTGCAGATGGTCGCCAGAAAGCCCTCGAGACGACCCTGGCTGGTCTAAATAAACGATTTGGGGAGGGCGTCGTCATGCGCCTGGGTGATGCTGTACGGCTGCAAGTCGAAGCGATCCCCACTGGCAGTTTAAGCCTCGACATTGCGTTGGGCGTTGGCGGTGTGCCGCGCGGTCGCGTTATCGAGATTTACGGGCCTGAGAGTTCGGGTAAGACCACCATCTGTCTTCATGTGATTGCCGAGGCGCAGCGCAGCGGCGGCATCTGCGGCTTTGTCGATGTCGAACATGCGCTCGATCCGACTTATGCCGCCAAAATTGGTGTTGATGTCAACAATCTCTATGTCAGCCAGCCCGACACCGGCGAGCAGGCGCTGGAGATTGCCGAGGCGCTGGTGCGTTCCAATGCGATGGATGTCGTCGTGGTCGACAGCGTGGCTGCACTGGTGCCGCGCGCCGAGATTGAGGGTGAGATGGGCGACAGCCACGTTGGACTGCAGGCGCGCTTGATGAGCCAGGCGCTGCGTAAGCTGACCGGCGTCATCAAAGCCAGCAACACCTGCATGATCTTCACCAATCAGCTTCGTCAGAAGATCGGCGTGATGTTTGGCAACCCGGAAACCACAACCGGCGGCATGGCGCTCAAGTTCTACGCCAGCGTGCGGTTGGACGTGCGCCGCATCGAGAGCATCAAACAGGGCGATCAGGTCGTCGGCAACCGCACGCGCGTGACGGTGAAAAAGAATAAGGTGGCGCCGCCTTTCCGCACCGCCGAGTTCGACATCATGTACAACGAAGGCATCAGCACAGTGGGTGACCTTCTCGATCTTGGCGTCTCCTATGACATCCTTACCAAACGAGGCGCGTTCTATCGCTACAACGAAGAATTGATCGGGCAAGGGCGGGAGACAAGCAAGGAGTATCTTCGGCAGAACCCCGCAGTCGCTCTAGAAATCGATGCGCTGATCCGTGAGAGGGCCGGCTTGCCGCGTCGCAGTGCGGCGAGCCTGAACGGTGAATAGTCCCTTTTACGGTTGTCGGGCGCATCGTCATCGATCTCGGCGCCGCCATTGGAGTCACACGGTTCATAAATGCAGATTGAGCGGCGCGATGGCTGACGCTTTGTTGGCGCATCATCTTCGCCGAAACCTGCGCTGTAGCGTTATGCTGCGGCGTTTTTTATTTGGCAGTCAGATGCACGCGACCGGTAGCGGCGCGCCAATATACACAAAAGTTATGCAACGTAGGAATCAGGATTTATTCCAGCACTGCTGATGGTTGAATGCAGGACTGAATCATCCTACCGCCTATGATCGATTGCTTAGGTGTACGCGCATCTGCTGAATTTTATCCTAACTTATGCGAAGAATCATGAGGTTATCACCCTATGGAAAATGTCCTGTTGACAGGCGTTCTGGTGATCCTCTTCACCCTAGTCGGAGCCGGTGTTGCCGGCTATCTGGCTTATTCCAGAGGGCGTGAAGCAGGCGTCAGAGCAGAAAAGGAGCGCCAAAATGCGGTGCGGCAAGGCGCCGAAGAACACGCTGCACGCATCATTGCCGAGGCGGAAGCATCTGCCAAGCAGATGCAACTGGCAATCAAGGAAGAGGAAGTGCAGCGGCGCAAAGAGATGGACGCTGAGGCGCTGCGCAGACGCAATGAACTCGAAAAGATCGAAGAACGGCTGCAGAACCGCCTCGACACAGCCGAGCGTCGGTTGCAGCAGATCGAAAATCGCGAACGTAAGCTAAATCAACGTGAAAGTCGTTGCAATGAGCGTGAGGCGCGGCTCACGAATGTCGAGGAAGAGTGGGCGGCCGAGCTGCAGCGCGTTGCCAACATGACGACCGAAGAGGCGCAGAAGGTGCTCCTGGAGCGCGTCGAACAGCAGACGCGTCAGGAAATGGCGCGCAAGATTCGCGAAGTCGAGGCGCAGACTGCTGAAGAGGCCGACCGTCACGCCCGCGAAATTCTCACCATGGCGATCGAACGTATTGCCAGCGACCACGTCAGCGAGTTTGCCGTCAGCACGGTCGATCTGCCCTCGGACGAGATGAAGGGGCGCATCATCGGGCGTCAGGGACGCAATATCCGCGCCATCGAGCAGGCGTTGGGCGTCGATCTGGTCGTCGACGACACGCCGGAGGCGATCATCATCAGTTGTTTTGACCCAATCCGCCGTGAAGTTGCACGCATGGCGTTGAGCAAGCTTGTCTCCGACGGGCGCATCCATCCGGCGCGCATCGAAAAAGAAGTCGAGAAGGCGCAGCAAGAGATCGAACGTATCGTCATTGAGTCAGGCGAACAGGCCATGCTGGAGGCGGGCGTATCGGGTCTGCACCGCGAAGTCCAAAAGATCCTGGGGCGGCTGAAATTTCGCACCAGCTACGGTCAGAATCAGCTTGCCCACGCTGTGGAGACCGCAAAGCTAGCGGGCATGATTGCAGCCGAACTGCACGCCAACGTCAAGGTCGCCAAAATGGGTGGGCTGCTGCACGATCTAGGTAAAGCGGTCACCCACGAGATCGATGGGCCGCACGCAATCGTTGGCGCCGAAATTGCCAGGCGCTATAACGTGCCGGACGTAGTGGTCAACGCAATTGCGTCGCATCACGGTGAAGTGGAGCCAGAGTCGATTGAGGCAGTGATCGTGGCGGCGGCCGACGCCATTTCAGGCGCGCGTCCAGGGGCGCGGCGCGAGTCGCTCGAAACCTATATCAAACGCGTGACCGAGCTCGAAGAGATCGGCAACAGCTTCAAGGGCGTCAGCCAGACCTATGCAATTCAAGCTGGTCGCGAAATTCGCGTGCTCGTACGTCCCGAAGAGGTCGACGATCTGGCCTCGATCCAGTTGAGTCGCGACATTGCTAAAAAGATCGAAGACAACCTGCAATATCCTGGTCAGATTCGTGTGACTGTTGTGCGCGAAACACGCGCTGTTGAATACGCAAAGTAGCTGTGGACCGCCGGCCTTCCTGGAAGCCGCCAGCTTTCAGGAAGGCGCCTTAAGCCATCCTTTACGTGTACGGTTTCCGCCATCGCTTTTCTTGAATTTCCCCTTGATTGACAGTTTCAGATTCGTCGTAACTTTCCTGTGGCTCGTGCGTCATCATCGCTAAAGCGGCAGAGCGATCTCCTCGCTGCTGCGTTCAATAGCTCGACATGGCAGATCATTGATCCAACAGGAGGCTTCATCATGGCAGAACTCATCAAGGTCTCTGCACAATCTCGTTCAACGGCGGTGGCGGGAGCTATTGCGGGTGTTATGCGTGAGCATGGATATGCTGAGATTCAAGCGATCGGCGCCAGCGCCATCAACCAGGCGATCAAAGCCGTAACGATTGCGCGCGGCTATCTGGAGCAGGATGGCATCGATCTGGTTCTGGTGCCAAGTTTCACCGAAGTGGAGATCGAGGGCAACGAACGCACTGCGGTTCGATTCGCTGTTTTCCGGCGACCTGCGACGTTGGTCGCCCCCGTCAATGGTAAGGTGACGGTGACCAGCTTGTAGCTGCAGGAGAGTCCGATTTCTCGATTATATGACATCACATAAAGAAATGATGGGATAAAGCTCCTGCTTCATCCCATCGTTTCTCATCAATTCTCTCTGTCCGAGCGGTTGCGTGGACGGCGGCGCTTGCGTTTGCGCTGCGATGCTTGCTCTTCACTATCGCGAGCGCCAGTCGCAGGCGTTATCGATGAGGGAGACGCTTCTTCTTCGCCTTTCTTTGCCTTGCGCCTTGCCGCCTCTGCTCGCATTTTGGCGTTGTCCTCTTCTGCGCTGGCGCGACGTTTGGCGGTGCAGCCGCCACAGGTGCTGCAACTCTGCCCGCTTGTCGACTTGGTGTTGATCAGTTCAGCCATCGCCACTTCGACCAGAGCATGGTTTTCGAGCATGACTGTGACCGATTCCTTGAGCGGATGGACGTGACGAACGCGTCCGCTACCGTGGGGCGTCAACACCTCTGCGCCTAATTTGGGCATTTTTTTGTTTTGTTCGCGGTAGAGGTCATCCTCATAGGATAGACAGCAGAGCAGTCGGCCACAAACGCCGCTGATCTCGTCAGGGTTGAGCGGAAGTTGTTGATTCTTCGCCATGCGGATGCTCACCGGCGTGAACTCGCGCAGCCAGCTCGTGCAGCAGAGTTGGCGACCACACTTGCCTACGCCATCGAGTAGTTTGGCTTCGTCGCGTACACCGATCTGCCGCATCTCGATGCGGGTGCGAAAGACCCGCGCCAGATCGCGCACCAACGCCCGGAAATCCACGCGATCTTCCGAGGCAAAGTAGACAAGCAATCGCCCACCATCGAAACTGTATTCGCACCGCACCAGTTTGATGGCAAGGTTGTGTTCTCGAGCTTTTGCCTTGCAGATCGCCAGAGCTTCTTGCTCCTTGTGCAGCCACTGATCGCGCTGCACCAGATCCCAGGCGGACGCTCGCCGAACAACTCGCTTCATTTCACCGACCACTTCATCATCGTTGATCTGATGGGGTGGCTGCACTACCTGCGCCACTTCGGGACCGCGCGCTGTATCGACCACCACAAAATCTTGTGCACCGAGATCGAGCATACCGCCCGGATCAAAATGGTAGACTTTAGTGATCGGTTTGAATTGTACTCCAACTACAATTGGCATTGGGCTCTCTTCTTTCCACAGCCAACATTCCATGCTGCAAATGCTGGCGCAATCTATATAGACAAACAGCCGACGCCAGGCGCCTTGCTTGTTTGTATCGATGTTGGGAGCGTCCCGTCCGTTGCTTCATATCTATGAAACGCAAACTATGTCACGCTGATTGTTGCAGCGTTGGCAGGTTGAGCAGCAAAACATCGAGCGCCAGCCGGACATTGACAGTGTGGCGCAGATAGCCCTCGATGCGCTTGAGCGTCAATAAATAGTCACAAACAACGCGTTGGTCAATTGCCTGTGCATGAAAGGCAATACGGTCGCGCTGATCAACGTTGCTGCACGCATCGTCGCACTTAGATTGTGTCAGTAGGACATCACGCCACCAGCTTACCCAGGTTTCGAGCATACTGAAAAGGCGCTGATTGTCGCGCTGCATCGCCATCTCACCGGCAAAGCGCAGTCGTTCGAGCCGATCGGCGCTGATCAGCCGCCAAAGTAACTGCAGATGTTCAATGCGTTCCTCACGCCGACCTGGCGTGTGCAATTGATCGACAGCCCACCCAAGCCGTCCACCGCAAAGTCGCGCCAACAAGTCTGCCTCTTGCGCCGACGCCTGCCAGCCGTGTTGCAGAGCACCGACAATCACAGGCTGGTCGAGCGGACGCAGTTCGATCACCTGGCAGCGGCTGACGATGGTGGATAGCAACTCTGCGCGGTGGCGCGCCGTGACAAGGAGAATCGCATGGGCAGGCGGTTCTTCGAGCGTTTTCAAAATTTTGTTGGCAAAGGTCGGATTCGCCAGGTGCATATCCTGGATCAAAAAAACTTTGCGCAGGCCCTCCATTGGTCGCAATGCAACATCGCGAATCAAAGTTTCAGCCTGTTCTGCGCGCAGTTCTCCTTTTTGTCGGTCAACCACAAACTCTTTGTCGGCTCTGACGGTTGGCTGCAGGATGCGAAAATCAGGATGGCTGTCGGCGGCCATCAGTTGACACGACCGGCACGTATAACAAGGCGAGCGCTGGCGGTTGCTGCACAGCAGAGCCATCGCAAACGCGCGCGCAAAGGTGGTCTTGCCGACCTGTGGTGCACCCAACACCAAATAGGCGTGACTCAGACGCCGATTGCCTGCCGTGGCTGTTTCAGGATGAAGGGCGCTCTGCAACAGGCGAACCGCCCATGTATGACCGTATACAGGCCATTCGCCTGGGATCATCTTAGGAAGCGTATTTGCCATACGCGGGCGATTGTATCACAGCGGCGCGGGCTGCGCCAACAAAAGAAGGGAAGCCCCTTACGGCGGCTTCCCTTCTTATAGCGTGCAAATGAAACCTACTTGATTTCAACCTGCGCGCCTTCGGCCTCGAGCTTGGCTTTGGCGTCCTGCGCTGCTTCCTTGCTGACAGCCGTGAGAATTGTGGAGCCGGCGGTCTCGACCACATCCTTCGCCTCTTTTAGACCAAGATTGGTGAGCGCGCGCACAACCTTGATAACGTTGATCTTCTTTTCACCGGCAGATTTCAGAATAACGTCGAACTCGGTCTGTTCTTCGACCGGAGCAGCTTCCACGGCGGCGGCGGCGCCCGGCATGGCGGCCATAGCGACCGGCGCGGCGGCGCTCACGCCCCACTTCTCTTCCAACATCTTGACAAGCTGTGAAGCCTCGAGCAAGGTCAGGCTGTCCAACTGTTCGGCAATGGCTTGCAAATCGGCCATGATAGTATCCTCCAAATTGAAATAATCATTTATTCAAACAAATGGTGCGCTACAAAATTCTCTGCACGGTGTCGGCGCAGCTCACTGCGCAGGCTTGATTTATGCGGCTTCCTGCTGCTTTTCGATGTGCGCATTGAGCACACGCGCCAGGCTGGAACCGGGTGCATTGACGATCTGAACCAACTGGCGCGCTGGCGCGCTGAGCACACCCAGCAACATGGCGCGTGTCTGCTCCTTTGTCGGCAGGTCGGAGAGCAGCTCTGCGCCCGCGCTGTCGAGCACCGATGACTCAAGCAGCGCGCCGGTGATCTCAACGGCCTTTGCTTCCTTGATCCAGGCTTTGAGCGTAGTGACGCTCTTGGCAATGTCTTCACCACAGAAGACCACTGCATTGGCGCCCCTGAGCAATGTATCCGGTGTGACACGATCGCTCTCGCGCAGGGCAAGCGCCAGCAAAGTATTCTTGACAACGGTGTAGGTCGAGTTGGTTTCTTTCAGCCTAGTGCGCAGCGAGCGAATCTGGCTGACAGTTGTGCCCTGATAGTTGGTGAACACCAACGCCGACGAGTTGGCAATCAACTCTTTATACTGAGCAACCAGTTCTTCCTTTTTTTGACGACTGATAGCCAATTTGACATCCCTCCTTTCTTCAGAGATTTGGTCACATCAATCAAAACGCCCTTCCGCTGATGCGGAAGGGCGTCAAGCAACAAGGAATTGCGCGCAAACAAATGCACGATGCATCTCCTCTATGCGTTCACCTCGGCAGGCTGGTCGGCGAACCGAACATTTACTCTGGCACCTGCTGTCTTCGGCATCAGACATAGACGTCTGTTTGATTTTTTACCGCTTCATAGTATAGGTGATTCTTGTTGATTCATCAAATCTATCGTGTATTGAAGGCGTGTTTTCGGATTTTGTAAGAGGCGTCAACAAGAGTTCAAGACTCTGTTCTTATTTCATCGAGAATCGTCAGCAGGTCATGTCGGTCAAAAACATAGCGCTCACGACAAAAATGGCAGTCGATCACAGCCTCTCCCTTGGACAGCAACTTCACGATTTCACTGCTGTCGAGCAATTTCAGCGCCTGACGCGACCGCTCACGGCTGCATGTGCAGCGAAAGCGAAGCGGGTGTGTTTCCAGTATTTCATAGTCTTGACCACTGAAGAGTGTATCTAGCACATCTTGCGGACTTTCGCCATCCGCCAGCATTTCGCCGACTGGCGGCAGATCGTCAAGACGCTCGGCCATCTGTTGCAGTGCGACCAGATCGCCGTCGGGCAACAATTGCAGCAACAGGCCGCCTGCTGCGCGCAGCATACCCTGTGCATCGATCGGCGCGCCGATCTCTACTACCGAGGGCACCTGCTCCGACATCATCAGATAGTAGGTCAGGTCGGTGTCTGGTCGTCCGGTTTGGAGCGGCACGACGCTCCTATACAGCTCTTTGACTTTCAAATCTTTAACCACGGTGAGAGTGCCATGCTGTCCGACGATTGCGGCCACATCATTGGCGGTGAATGGCGGCGCCAGTGCAATCGATGGCTGGGCAACGTAGCCGCGCAGATGCCCGTAACTATCTGATTCGACGATCATCTTCCCTAGCGGGCCGTCGCCTTCAAATTTCACTGCAATGTGCTGCTGCACTTTGAGAAGGGCGCCAAGCAGCGCCGCTGCAGTCAGCCCATACCCAAGCGCAGCGCGTGCAGCCGGCGAGGCGTCGAGTCGCTGCGCTATTTCTTCGACGACTCCCGTGGTCAGACAGGCAATGCCGCGGATACCGTGCTTTTTGGCAAGTGCGCGAACAAGATAACTTTCCATTGTTCTTTCCAAAATTTTGTTCCTGTTTTTCCACCCGCAGAGGCAAGCGCAATGTGGCATTCAATACAAAGGCGAGGCCACGGATGCAGCCTCGCCCTTCTTAACGCTCATTTTTGTCTAGGACGCTTTAACCCATCGTCTGCTCAAACTGCATCCGCTTTCAACGCTGTTGCGGCGCCGACATCGGTCTTTACGCCTGGGCCCATTGTGCTGGCTAAGGTAACGCGGTGAATATAGTTGCCTTTGAGGGCAGCGGGCTTTGCTGCAACAATCGCCTCCATCAATGCGGCGAAGTTCTGGAGCAGCTTGTCTGATGGGAAGCTGACTTTGCCGATCGGCACATGAATGTTCGATGTCTTATCGACGCGGAATTCGACGCGACCCAGGCGCGACTCGTTGATCACGCGCGGCAGATCTTCCGCCGGGACGATTGTGCCAGTCTTTGGGCTCGGCATCAATCCGCGCGGGCCGAGCACCTTGCCGAGACGACCAACGACGCGCATCATATCTGGCGTGGCAAGCACCACGTCAAAATCTGTCCACCCTTTCATAATTTGGTCTGCCAGGTCTTCGGCGCCAACATAATCAGCCCCTGCTTCGCGCGCCAGTGTCTGTCCTTCCGGATTGGCGAAGACAAGAATGCGCACCGTTCGACCCG
The DNA here is from genome assembly GCA_937981885.1 of uncultured Caldilinea sp. Lineage (GTDB taxonomy): Bacteria > Chloroflexota > Anaerolineae > Caldilineales > Caldilineaceae > Caldilinea. The sequence goes on along the minus strand of CALJMI010000057.1, from coordinate 2,120 downwards.
TGCCATTGGGAAGCGTCACGACGCCGCGCACTTGTTGGTCGGCATAGCGCGGGTCGACGCCCATACGCATGTGGACTTCCACGGTCTCATCAAATTTGGCGTTTGCTGTTTCTTTGACAAGCTCGATAGCCTCCGCCGGTTGGTGATTCTTGGTGCGATCAACCTTACTTTGCAACTCAGAGAATCGTCTGCTGCGTTTTGGCATGTTTCACTCCTTGGTGGTCATAGCGGGCGTACAACGCCCTCCCACACAATACAATTTTTCACTGACCGACAATTTGTCGGTCTACTCTGCTACCCTATTCGACAACAGTGACGCCCATGCTGCGCGCCGTGCCTTCGACCATGCGCATGGCGCTTTCCAGGCTGACGCCTTCGAGATCCTTGAGCTTAATTTCAGCAATCTCGCGCACCTGCGCCTTTGTGATCTTGCCGGTCTTATTCTTGTTCGGCTCTGGGCTGCCCTTGGGGATGCCGGCTGCCTTTTTGATCAAGTCGCCAGCGGGCGGCGTCTTCAGCACAAAGGTGAACGAGCCATCGGTGAAGATGCTGATCTCGACCGGGATGACCTGACCGATCTGTCCTTGTGTGCGAGCGTTGTACTCCTTGCAGAAGCCCATGATGTTGACGCCCTGCGGACCAAGGGCGGTGCCGACGGGTGGCGCCGGGTTCGCCTTGCCGGCGGGCAACTGCAGTTTAACGATTGCTTTTAATTTTTTTGCCATTTGTCACTCCTTCTGAGACTGGTGAACGCTTCCTTCCAACTGGCAATCGAATCTCAGCTCCCAGGCTCAGCAATAAAATAAGATTTTGGAATGCGAAACGCCGCGTTCTTGTGCAAAAATCAGGCGTCTCGTTCCAGCTGAACAAAATCAACTTCCACCGGTGTTTCGCGGTTGAAGAAGCTCACAAGAACGCGCGCTTTCCCTTTGTCAGGGAAAATGTCATCTACGATGCCGGTGAATTCGGCAAATGGCCCGCTCAAAATGCGGACATGCTCACCGCGCTGGAAACTGACCTTGATGCGCGGGGCATCCGATTCGATGCGCTTCATGATCTTGTCGATCTCATCCTGGCGCAGCGGCGTTGGCTTGTTGCCCATGCCGACAAAACCGGTGACGCCTGGACTGTTGCGCACGACATACCAGCTGTCCTCATCCATGATCATGTTAACCAGGATATAACCCGGAAAGACGCGTCGCTCCACTTCGCGACGCACACCGTTGCGAATTTCGATCTCGGTTTCGGTCGGCACCACAACTTCGAGGATGTGGTCGGTCATGCCCATCGATTCGGCGCGATGTTCGATATTCTTCTTGACCTTGTTCTCCATGCCAGAATAGCTATGGATCACATACCATTCAGCGCGCGGCCCTTCATCGGCTGGGGTGGGCTTGCCTGCATCGTCAGTGGACGACTCAAATTCTTCCATCTCTTCCGGCGGCTGCACGCTTTCAAATTGCTCGGCCAAGTTCGCCTCCTTTGCTCTCTACGACCACTCTTTTCGGGCAATGCTGCCAGAAGATCAACCGGCAGTGCCTCGAATCAGCAGACCAATCACGAATGCAAAGAATGAGTCCACGCCAAACAAGATAATTGTAGAAATGATCGTCACAACAAAGACGATTGCAGAAAGACGCAGCCCCTCTTCTCGGGTCGGCCAGGTCACCTTGGCGACTTCGGCGCGCGTATCCTTAAGATAGCGAACAACCCGATTTTCTGGTTTGGGCGTCGTGGTCGTTTTGGTCATGTTAGCCCCTGATAAAGTTCCCGTTTCTTATCCGAAAACGACCACCGGGCACTATGCTCCGGTGGTCTGTTTCAGGCAGGCGAGGCAGGACTTGAACCCGCAACCTGCGGTTTTGGAGACCGCCGCTCTGCCAGTTGAGCTACTCGCCTACACTCTGCAAGACTGCGCAGCACTTCAAAATTAGCAACTGATAATGTTACATCAGTGCTGCGCAATCCGCAAGAATTTTTACTTCACGATTGCAGTGATGACGCCAGCGCCGACAGTGCGCCCGCCTTCACGGATGGCGAAGCGGCTGCCTGTCTCCAACGCCACCGGCGAGATCAGCTTCACACCCATCTGGATGTTGTCGCCAGGCATCACCATCTCC
>CALJMI010000056.1 GCA_937981885.1 uncultured Caldilinea sp. | reverse complement strand
ACGCAACACGCAACACGCAACATCACAGACGACCCTTCTCGCACTTTGTGTGTATCACTTATCTCACTCTGGAGGTTTCAGCTTCAAAATGAATAAGCGTAAGTTTCTCACAAGGTTTGTTTTGCTCATTGCCTGCGTCGTTGCAATGATCCAGCCGGCGCCCAGCGCAGTTGCCGCACCCACGTTCGAGACGACCTCTTCCTCAAGCGTCGCAGCCACCGCCCTGCCCGGCGTGCGCTTCGTCCACATCGCCACGGCTAACAACACATCCTTCCATGTTACTGACATTGATCACCCCTTGCTGAACGGCAACCCGAACGCCATCTTCCTGGTGACCCAGAACTGGAATCCGGGCGGCGTAGGCAACACCTACAACAACAATGCAATCGGCGTGTACTACACCGGCACGAACTGGGCCATCTTCAACCAGAACACAAGTAATGCCATGCCGGTGGGCGCCGCCTTCAATATCTTCGTTCCCGATGCCGGCTCCAATGTCTTCGTTCACACGGCAACCAGCGGCGCCGGCGGCAATATCGGCTGCAGTTCGAGCCATTGCACCTACCTCAACCACCCCTTGCTCAACAACAACCCGAACGCCATCTTCCTGGTCACCCAGAACTGGGGGCCCCATGCTGTCTACAATGACCATGCCATCGGCGTATGGTATGACAGCGCTCAAAACAAGTGGGTCGTCTTCAACCAGGACTTTGCTGCCATGCCGGCCAACGCCAGCTTCAACGTTGTCGTGGCCAACCCGACCGACACGGCCTTCACCCACAGGGCAATCGGCGGCGCCGGCGGCAATATCACCGCCCACATCACTTACATTGATCACCCCTTGCTGAACGGCAACCCCAATGCGATCGTTCTAGCCACCCAGAACCTCACCCCACATGGCGTTTACAACAACCGGAAGGTTGGCGTATATTATGACAGTCCTCGCAAGAAGTGGGCCATCTTCAATCAGGGCGGTATTAGCGAACCCATGCCGGCAAACGCCAGCTTCAACGTGCTCGTTCCAGACGCCCGCGCCGATGTGTTTGTGCAGAAAAAATCGGCGTCCGATGCTCCATACGCCACCAGGATCGACCACCCGTTGCTCAACAACAATCCGAATGCGCTCTTTATGGTCACCCCGAACTGGAATCCGGGCGGCGGGAGCAGCGGCGTCTACAACGACCATGCGATCAACGTGTGGTATAACCCTCTTGCGGGCAAGTGGCTCATCCGCAACCAGGACAGCGCGAATATGCTGCTGAACGCCAGCTTTAACGTGCTCATCCCTCCGCCGGGGGCGAATGTGTTCGTCCACAAGGCCACAGCCGGCAGCATCTCCGGACATACTTCCACCATTGATTACCCTTTGCTGAACGACAAGCCGAATGCCATCTTCCTGGTCACACAAAACTACAACCCGGGCGGGGGCGCTGTTGGCACGTTCAATAGCCATCCGATCGGCGTGTGGTATGACGGCAGCAAGTGGCGCATCTTCAACCAGGACTTGGCTGCCATGCCGGTGGGAGCCAGCTTCAACGTGATGGTGTTGAACGACCTTACCGCCCTGCCGTGGAGCAAAGCGGCGTTTGTCCACACGGCCACAAGCAGCAACATATTTGGCAACTGGACTGACCTGAATCACCCCCTCTCCAACGGCACACCGCCGGCGTTCGTGTTCGCCACGGACAACTACAACCCGGGCGGCGTAGGCGGCACGTACAACAACCACCACACCGGCGTGTGGTATGACAGCGCTACCAACCCGAACAGGTGGGCGATCTTCAACCAGGACGAATTAGCAATGCCGCCCAACGCCAGTTTCAACGTGCTTGTCATCGTGCGGCAGGCTTACCTTCCGCTCGTCACAAAATGAATAGACGAATCCGAGTTTCTCAGAGGACCCCGGATTCGCCTAAAAGCCCGGCGCCGGCCACCCTGTAGCTGCGACAACTACATCTTTTCCGTTCGACGGACTACATGCGCATGTAGTCCGTTTTTGTTTGCATGGGTGTACACTGGCAGTGACATCGAAAGGTGCATCGCCATGATCACCCGAAAGAATAACGCTATGAAGACCCATCATCGCCCATTTATTTACGAAAGTTCAGATTTCAAGCACATGTGCGCCTTGCTCGTGCGCGACAACGCCAGTAAGCGCAAGTCCTTCGTCTGGCATGTTGCCCGGCTCGTGGATTGGAAGTACAACCTGGGCAACTTCAAACGGCGTTTCCCTGGCAACTATGCCAGTGCGGCGCATCTGTGGTTCAACTACTACGATGAACTGGTTGGGTTCGTGATTTCCGAGGAGTTCAACGAGCAATTTGACATTATCCTACTGGATCACTACGAACATCTCTACCCCGAAATGCTCGCCTGGATCTATGCCGAGTGGGGACCGCACCATCGCCAACTCATTACCAGCGCCGTCGATGCGCACGAAAGACGCAATTTCGCGCTGGAGCAGGCCGGTTATCAAAGAACTGGCGAGGTTGAAATGACCCGCATCTTTGACACTGTCCAGTTTCGCGATATTCCCTACCCGGCCGCGCCGTTGCGCTTTGAGAGCATGGCAGAAAATCAAAATTACGCCAACCAGGCAGTCTTGCGCCGCAGCGCCTGGCCAAACCATCGCGACGACCCACAAACCGACGAAGCCATTTGCGCCTATATCCGCACCAGCCCCATTTATGATGCCCACTTCGATTTCGTGTTGGTGGATGAATTTGGCGCCCATGTATCAGGATGTGAAGCGTTTATTGACTACTCCAACAACACAGCCGAAATCGAGCGCGTCTGTACACATGCGGAACACTACAACAAGGGCTATGCAAAGATGACGCTGCGCGCCTGTCTGCGCGCACTCCACGAAAATCATATCGGCACAGCCTACCTTTCCGGCGGCTATGACAAAACCATCCACCTGTACGGCGCGCTGGGACACGTCAATGAGTTTGCCCGCTTTTTCTACAGATTGGATATAGGAAATGTTTTCAGCCATCGCGCCGGTCAGTCTGGCGCTAGTAGTCATCCCGCTCAAGACCCTGCAAAACCAGTGCTTCTAGAGGAGCCATCCCATGAAACCCTCTAATTCTCGCCCGACCCTGAGCCGCAGGAATTTCGTGAAGCTGACCGCTGCGGTGAGCGTCACAGCCGCCGGCGTCCATCTGCTGGACACCTACGCGCCCTGGCTGGATTATGACCAGCAGGCCGCTGCAACCGCGCAGCCATTTGAGAAGGAGGCTGTGATGCCGGACCAAATGCGAGAGTTGGTGCGCTACGCCACGTTAGCCGCCAACGGGCACAACACGCAGCCATGGCAGTTCGCTTTACGTGACAACACTATCGAAATCCGCCCGGACGTCAGCCGCCGCCTGCCGGTGGTCGATCCCCAGGATCGTGAGCTGTGGATCAGCCTGGGCTGTGCACTGGAGAACCTGTTGGTGGCCGCCCGCGCCGCAGGCTATGCCGCCGACGTGACCTACCCCACCGCCGACGACGTCATCACCGTGCGGCTGGCAGCGGACACGCCGCAGCCCAGCCCGCTGTTCGACGCGATCCCGCTGCGCCAGTCCACGCGCTCGGCTTACGACGGCCAGGCCGTGCCCGTCGCCGACCTGGAGAAGATACAGGTGACGCCGCTGGAGCCGGGGGTCACGCTGCGCTTCGTCACCGACCCGGCCGGCATGGCGACGATCGTCGAGTACGTCGCCGAGGGCAATCTGCGCCAGTATGCGGATCAGGCGTTTGTGAGCGAGTTGATCACCTGGCTACGCTTCAACAAGAAGGAGGCGCTGTCTTCCCTGGACGGGCTCTACTCGCGCTGTTCGGGCAACCCGGAGGCGCCGCGCTGGCTGGGGCGGATGTTCGTCGCGGGCACGAAGCCGCAGCAGCAGGCGGACGCAGACACCGCCAAGCTGCGCAGCTCGCTCGGCGCGGTGGTGGTCGCCGCAGACGCCGATGACAAGGTCGCCTGGGTGCGCACGGGCCAGGTCTACGAACGCCTGGCGCTGACGATGACCGCGCTGAACATCAAGTCTGCCCTCCTGAACCAGCCGATCGAAGTGGCCGAGCTGCGCTCGCAGTTCCAAAGCGCGCTGGGGCTGGGCGGGGCCGCGCCGCAACTGCTAGTGCGCTACGGCTATGCGGCCGCCCTGCCGCGCTCGCTGCGCCGGTCCGTGGCGCAGGTGCTGATCTGACCATGCTCTTTTTGCCTGTTTTGGCTCAGCGCTTGCCTGCCACCTATGCGCTGCTACAGAGTGCAAACCTGGTTGTACGTCCGACTGTCGCGCGTATTGTTCTGCACGGCTCGCGCGGCCTGGCGGGCGGCGCGCGGCCGGACTCGGACATTGACTTGAGTCTGCTTGTGGACTTGCCCACTGCACCGGGTATGGTGGAACTCGAGCCTTTCCTGCGCGCTGTCGTTGATACCACTTGCAACGCCTGGCAGTCCGACGTCGAACTCGACCTGGCGGTCGTCTTTGAGACGCGCGCCTGCGCCCTGCGCTGTTTCACGCAGACGAACTGGCGGGAAGGTCTCTGTTTGATCGGCGGCGTGGACTGTTTTGGGTTGTACAAAGTCCAGAAAGGCTTCAGCGGCCTGGTCACTCATGCAGGGATTCAAGTCAAAAGGATGTACCCTTCCCTTGAAATCTGGCGGAGACCATCCCGCTGACCTAGAAATCGTAACAAGGAACTGCCTCCCCATGAATAAGAAATATGGTCTTTACATCGTTTTAGGAATACTGATTGGCGCGGTCTTTGGAGCAGCCTTTGGTCCGGCTGTTGGGAACAGTGCGCTGGGCGTTTTGGGCGGTGCGAACGCAGGCGTTTTTCTCGGATGGTTCATCGCTTCCGCCGTACAGATTCGTAAACGGGAGCGGAAATATTCAGACGGGACCAAGACTCAAGGTTGACGGATCAAGCCTGTGGGACGTCTGGTTCGCTGCCAAATGGCATGATCCAACTCTGAGAAGGAAATATCGACCGATGCGTATCACCATCTTTGCCGCAGGTTCCCAAGGCGACATCCAGCCCTGCCTCCGACTGGGAAAGGGTCTGAAACAATCTGGTTTCGAGGTTCTCCTCGCGGCGCCGCAGAACTTTTCCGCTTTGAGCTGGGAACAAGGCGTGCTCTTCCACCCGTTACGCGGGGATGTGCAGGAGATCATGGCGGGCGAGACCGGGCGGAAGTTCATGGAGAGGAATGGCGCAAACCCGATCCAGTCCATTCTTGCCATGCGGAAGATGCTGGGGCCGATCGCGGTCCAAATGGCGGAGGATGCGCTTGAAGCCAGCCGCGAAGCGGAGGCGTTCATCACGCTGGCGGTCTTCGCGCCGTTTGGAAAAACGATTGCCGAAATATGCGGCATCCCGCTGATCCTGGTCGAGCCGACCCCGATGCTCCCGACCGGCGACTTCCCCGCGCCGGGGTTTCCTATTCAAAGAAACTTGGGCAGGTTGCTCAACCACCTTTCTGGGTTCATGATGCTGCAGGTGATCTGGCAGTGGTATCGTCCGTTCGTGAACGAGTTCCGAAGTCGGTATAGCCTGCGAACGTTGAGGGGATCGGATTTTTATCGCATCCTGACTTCCACGCCTTTGCTGAGCGCATACAGCCCAACAGTGATTCCCCATCCGAGAGATTGGTCGGAGGACGTACACATCACCGGGTATTGGTTTCAGGAGGATGCAGGAGACTGGCGTCCTTCCGCTGAATTGGAAACCTTTCTGAAGGCGGGGGAAGCGCCCACCTATGTCGGGTTCGGAAGCATGGCAGGACGAGACCCGGAACGCTTTGCAAAAATTGTGATTGAAGCGTTGGCGAAAAGCGGTCAACGAGGCGTGATCGCCACCGGCTGGGGCGGCATGAGCGTGATGAATGTTCCAGGGAATGTGTTCGTGCTGGATTCGGCGCCACATGGCTGGCTCTTCCCCCGCATGTCGGCGGTCGTGCATCACGGTGGCGCAGGGACGACCGCAGAGGGTTTGCGCGCAGGTGTGCCCTCGGTCATCGTCCCGTTTACTGTTGATCAGCCCTTCTGGGGTCAGCGAGTCCAATCGCTTGGCGCCGGACCGCAACCCATCCGGGCTACACGATTGAACGCCGATAAATTGTCTGACGCAATCCTGAGAGCGGTCAAAAATGTGGAAATGAGGAGGCGGGCAGAGAGGGTCGGGAAAGCGATCCGCGCTGAGGATGGCTTGGGCAACGCAGTGAAAATCGTCCAGAAATATTTGGGAGCGCAATAATGGAAAATATAGGTTATGAGGTTGTTCCTTTCCCCAAAATCCGCCGCTTGATGGTGGATGGTGGACGGCTGGCAAGGCAGAAACACCTCATCCATGGTTTGGTGGAAATGGACGTGACCGACGCGCGCCGCTTGATCCGTGAGCACAAGGCAAAGACGGGTGAGACAATCTCATTCACCGCCTTCATCATAGTTTGCCTTGGACGGGCTGTGGACATGAACAAGCACATGCAGGCGATTCGCACCTGGCGAGAGAAACTCGTCATCTTCGAGGATGTGGATGTGAACACCATGTTCGAGGTCGAAGTGGATGGTCACAGGATCATCCGCCCGCACATCCTCCGTGCGGTGAACCGGAAGTCTCTGCGCGAGGTCTATGAGGAGATTCGCGCCTTTCAGACTGAACACGAAAGCGGACGGGAAGCGAATTTCATCGGCTGGTTCGTCCTTTTGCCGGCATTCATCCGCCGCTTCTTTTTAGGCATGCTGTTCAAGAATCCCCATTGGTTGAAGGATATGAACGGCACGGTCTCCCTGACCTCCGTGGGCATGTTCGGGAATGGAGGCGGCTGGGGCATTCCCGTTTCCAATCACACGCTTCAGATCACACTCGGCGGGGTGGCGGAGAGACCGGCGCTTGTGAACGGTCAGCTTGAGAACCGTGAATATTTGTGTGTGACGGTCACCCTCGATCACGACATCGTGGACGGCGCTCCTGCAGCCCGTTTCATCCAACGCTTGAAGGAACTTGTCGAAAGCGGTTATGGCATTTCGGAATTTATCGAGAAGGTATGAGGCAAAATGAATAAACCCAACCCTCAATCCACAACCAACCGTCGCAGACAGATCGCAGCCAGCATGGGACTGGGCATCGCCCTGGGCGCGGCGTTGGGCGCGGCGCTGGGCAATGTTGCGCTCGGTCTCGCTGTTGGCATCCTCATCGGAGGCGTGGGAGCCGCTTTTCGGACACAGAGGTCTTGATGCGTAAATCTCGTGGGTTGGCGCTCACTATCCTGCTGGCTTTGGCGGCGATTTCAACGCTCGCGCTTTTCCCACCTCATCAGCCGCTGGCAGTGACTGGGAATTATGCCATTGCCACAGCGCGCTACACCTACACCGACGAACAGCGCATCGAACCCTATTCCAACAGCGGGGAGGCTCGCCAGGTCAACGTGGTCTGCTGGTTTCCAGAGAATGCGGACGATGGCGAAACCTTTCCACTGGTGGTCTTTTCGCACGGCGGGCTTGGCACGGAGAACAGCAACGAATCCCTGTACCGCGAGCTGGCGAGTCACGGCTATGTGGTCTGTTCGATAGGTCATCCACGCCATGCACTGTGGACGCAAGGCGAAGACGGGCGCGTGACGTTTGTGAGCCCGGAGTACTTCGGTGAACTTCAGCAAGAAGACGCCAAAACCGACAAGCCCCAAAGTTACTGCTATTACCAGAAGTGGCTGGAAACCCGCACGGCGGACATCAACTTTGTGATAGATGTCATCCTGGCAAAAGCCGTCAGCGGCGCGGGCGGCATGTACGCTCGGGTGGACGGCGCAAGAATCGGTGTGATGGGGCACTCGCTCGGCGGTTCGGCGGCGCTGGCGATGCCGCGCCAAAGGCATGACATCGCTGCGGTCATTGCGCTCGAATCCCCGTTCCTCTATGACATCGTCGGCGTGGAAAATGGCGAGTTCATCTGGCTGGACGAAGAGTACCTCGTCCCCGTCCTCAATATCTACTCGGATAGTTCCTGGAGTCATCTCTCGGAGTGGGCGCAATATGCCAGGAATTATGAATTCCTCTCTGATGCACCAGCGCATGTATTCAACCTGCACCTGCCCGGCAGGGGACATTTTTCGCTGACCGACCTCTCGCTTGCCAGCCCCCTGCTGGTGAGGCTGTTGGAAGGCGGACAGTCCACTCGCGATAGCGTAGAATACCTGCGTGAGATCAATCATGCCTGCCTGACATTTTTCAATCGCTATCTCAAAAACGCCGAGTCCCTAGAGGAAACCCCATGAATTCAACCTATCCGATCCTGGAACACGATTATGCTTCGGAAGCAAAGCTCGAACCCTCGCGCCTCATCAAACCCCGCGATGTGCCAGAACACTGCGTCATTTCCTTTTTCCGGGAGGTGAACGAAAAGGTCGTTGTCGAGAAACAGGCAAAGGTCGCGGTTGCGAACCGCTGGGAGGATGGCGCACATCCCCTATATGAGATTGAGCATCGCGGCAGGCGGCTGGCGTTCTTCCATCCTGGCGTGGGCGCGCCGCTTGCCGCTGGATTGCTGGAAGAAGTGATTGCCTTTGGTTGTAGAAAATTCGTCGTGGTCGGCGGCGCGGGCGTCTTGGAGAAGGGGCTGACGGTCGGCAAACTCATCCTGGTCGAGAGCGCGGTGCGAGACGAGGGCGTGTCCTATCACTACATCAAGCCAGGGCGCGAAATCCAGTCCCAACCGCAGGCGCTGACGGCGATTCGCGCCACCCTCGAAACGCGCAGCGTGCCCTTTGTGACCGGCAAGACCTGGACAACAGACGCGCCTTACCGCGAAACCCAAGCCATGATTGAGACCCGCCGCGCCGAGGGCTGTCTGACCGTCGAGATGGAGTCCGCCAGCCTGATGGCGGTGGCGCAATTCAGGAACGTCTTGCTGGGGCAGATCTTGTATGCGGGCGACGACCTGAGCGGCGAGAACTGGGACAAACGCGGCTGGCAATCTCGCCAGGAAGTGCGCGAGAGCCTGTTTTGGCTGGCGGCGGATGCCTGCCTGGAGATATGAACATGAAGAACGAATGCGCTTTTCTCGCCCTATCCGTTCCTCGGCATCATGACGTGATGGCTTTGTGCTCTCTATCTCAGCACCTGAATCGCCTCTTGCGGAAGGATCACTGCCCAACGGCGCTCTTCAGCAATATGGAGCCGTTCATAGATGTAGACAGGCACGACGATCTCCAGATCGTAGGCGTCGTCAAGACGCAAACGTTGCCCCGTATCGGCGCGCAGAAAAAGCGTGCAGGTGAAGCCGTCGCTAAGCTCGTCCACGATAACGCCGTGCACGGTGTTGCGCCGCGCTGGCGTTTGGGCATCCTTGCGCACCAACATGATACGCTCTGGGCGAATCGCCAGCGTGAGAGAATCGCCGGGGGATATGTGGAAAGCAGGCGGCGCCGCAAGCAGCAGATCACCGGCGCGCACGATGAGCGCGTCCTGCTCATACGCCACCGCCTCGGCAAGCAGAAAATTACGGCTGCCGGTCAGGCGCGCTACATCCTGGCTCAGAGGACGGGCGACGACCTCCGCCGGTGCGCCGCATTGTAAAAGGCGACCCTCGACCAGCACCGCCAGTTGATCAGCCAGCAAGTAGGCTTCGCCAAAATCATGTGTGATAAAAATAACGGGCAGGCGCAGCGTGCGTTGCAGGTCGAGCAGATCGCGGCGCAACAGTGCACGCGTGGGCGCGTCCAGGGCGGAAAATGGCTCGTCGAGCAGCAACGCGCGCGGCTGAGTGACGAGCGCCCGCGCCAGCGCCACGCGCTGCTGCTGCCCGCCGCTCAGTTCCTGGGGACGGCGTGATGCATACTCCGCCAGCCCGACTCGCTCCAGCATAGCGTCAACGGTCTTCCGCTGTTCCACTCGGCTCAAGCCCTGTAAACCAAACGCAACATTGTCGCCCACGCTCAAATGGGGAAAGAGCAGGTAGTCCTGCATCACGTAACCGATCCGGCGGCGTTGGGGCGGCAGGTCAACCCTGGCGGCGCTATCAAAGAAGGTAAGGCCATTCAACGCAATGCGCCCGGCATCGGGTCTGGCCAGACCGGCGATGCATGCCAGCGTCATGCTCTTGCCTGCGCCCGATGGACCGAAGAGCGCGGTCACGCCAGGCGGAACGTTGAGTTCCAACGACAGATCAAACGTAGAGAGCTGTTTGTAAAGCCGGATCGATAACATTGTGGTTATGCGACGCGCCGATTGAGGCGGCGAGCGATGACCAGCAAAACAACGGCCAGCACCGTGATCAATAGCACCATCTGATTCGCCTCACCTTGCCGGTTTGCCTGCACCAGGTCGTAGATGTAAAGCGACATCGTCTGTGTGCGCCCAGGGATATTGCCAGCCACCATCAACGTAGCGCCAAAGTCGCCTAGCGCCCGAGCAAAGGTAAGTGCGGCGCCCGCTACGATACTGCGCCAGGCTAACGGCAGCGTCACGCGCCAGAAGATCGTCCACTCCGAACGCCCCAATGTACGCGCCACCCCTTCCAGGCGAGGATCGACGCCTTCAAAACCGGTGCGCACGCTCTCCACCATCAGCGGCAAGGCGGCGATAGCTGCGGCGATCACCGCACCGCGCCAGGTGAAGACAAGCGGGAAGCCAATTGACGCCAGCCAGCGTCCAAGCGGGCTCTGTGCGCCGAGCAGCACCAACAAATAGTAGCCCAACACTGTCGGCGGCAAGACCAATGGCAACATTGCCGCAGCGCCGAGCGCCTCACGTCCTGGAAAGCGTTTACGCGCCAACAGCCACGCCAGCGGCACACCCGTCGCCAACACCAGCAGCGTGGCGGTAATCGTTACCTGTAACGAAAGGCGCAGAGGCGTCCAATTTGCGTCGAACATGATCGATCCTGATACAGCTACCGCCATGTTGCCTGGTGCGTTACGAACTTGGGCAAATCAGAAGATCTGTCGTTTCTAGATCTGTTGTCTCTGTCTATGGAATGGGTTCGACTAGAGATGCCCATCATGACCTGTCGGCGGAAAGCGATTCGAGCTGTTTGGCAATAGAATGATGATCAGCGTAGAAATAGAAGACTCTGCTGTCTCCGATGATGTGGATCAGATTTTACGCTATGTCTGGCTCAGACCTCTGAAATGTCCGTTTCAGCAAATCCACCATCAAACCGGCATCGTCGCGGTGTACACTGACTACGCCTGCCCCGTGTCGACAAACATGGCATCGCGGCGCTGGATCGTCAGCAAGTTTTGCGGTTTGCACACCGCAACTGTGGCACGTCACAAGATCGCCCTCTGCAAGCGTCGTCACAGCGTTCGTGTTGATCGCCGACAGCGCCACGGCGGCGCCATGGTTTACGGCGCCTTCTGGGCAGGCGACAACACAGATATTACAAGCAATGCAAGCTGCCGGCTGAAATGTAAGCCCAAAGTGTGCTGCATCCACATTGAAGTGCAGTGCACCGGTCGGGCAGAAACGGGCGCAAAGACCACAGCCTGAACAGTGATCGGCATCGACGTCGACCACTCCAAAGGGTGTGCGCTGCGTCACAAATTCGGTGGTCGCAGCCGTTGGCAGTGCAGCGAGCGCCGCCAGCAGGCGACGACGGCTGGCTGGCGTCTGCTGTGGCAGGCGGGCAGAAAGGGGCGCGCCGCGGTTAAGTAGATCATCGAGCGCTGGTTCTTCCTGCTTGCTCTGCCCAGGCCGCAGACGTGTAAATAATGCGCGCCGGCTGATGGCTGGCTGCGCGCCGTCGTAGAGCGGCGCACGGTGTAGTTTGGCGTCAGCCGCTGGTGGTTGTTCGCTGTACAGCAACAGCGCAGGCGGGCGGGCAGCCGCGTACAGCAACGCGCGCGCCGCTTCGACTGTGCGCTTCAACGTCGCCTGCGCCGCGCCGATCGGACAGTCAGCGCAGGGGCTATCGTCGAGCCAGAGTGGACGCGTTCCGCCGGCGCTCAGTTCGAGCCAGTCGGCGACATCGAGCGCGGCCAGACAGCGGCGATGTTGCACGACGGCGTTCACCGCAACCGTCGTGGCATCCGGGGTGGGATGCACAGGGCAGACCAGCGCGGTCGGCGCGGCTGGCAGATTGGCGACAGTGGCGCGCAGCGTCTTTTCGTAATCGGCGGTGGGGACAAAGCTGTCGGTGGGACAGATGGCGGTGCATACGCCGCAGTGCACGCAGGTCGTTTCGTCCAGCGTTGGTGTGGCGCCGTTCAGCGTGATCGCCTGCGCTGGGCAGCCATCCACGCAGCGCGTGCAATTTGCGCCAATATGACGACGGTTGAGGCAGCGACCGGGTTGTAGTGCAGGGGCGGCGCCAGCGAAGCGTAGTTCCATGGCCGCGCCGGTCAATCAGCAACTTGCAGCGACCACTGCGATAACGGCAGGGTGTGGTCGGCGTCGTCGCAGCAACGGTAGTAGCCGCCGTAGGCGCAATGACGGCAGAGCGTCAGCCCACCGATCACGACCTCACGTTCGTTGAGAATCTCCTCGCCACAGCGGTCGCAGGTCGCGCGCTGCCCGGCGCGGCTGATAATGGCAGCGACAGGCGTCGTCAAGATCACCGGCTGCCACACAAAGATATCGGCGGGCGTCATGCGCTGATAGCCGAGCAGCATCGCTTCCCAGCGATTGCGCGCTTCGGGCGCAAAGGCGGCGGCGCGCGCGCGTGCAGTTGGGCTGGGTGCAATACGGATAGCAATATCGGTCTCTGTATCAACAAAAGTGGCAGCAACCTTGCCGTAATCTTCGACGCGCAGGGTGCGCCGCCCGACCCAACAGTTGGTCGCCACCGACAGACCGCTGGTGAAGCAGCCGTCGGTTTCGACGATAGTGAGCAGGCGTTTGTCACTTTGCGGCAGGTCAAGGCCGAGCAACTCGGCGGCAAGCCGCCCCATCTGCGCGCCGAGCACCTGGCGCGGACAGAGATGGCGATGCAGCGCAGCAGATTCAGCCAGAAGTTCGTCAAGCGTCTTCATAAGGTCATTTTACTTGCTTTGATCGGTTTCGATCAAATACGCCAAAATCGCTTCGATCTCGCTGTCGGAGAGGCGGAAGTTGGGCATGGCGGTGTCGCCTTTGACCGCGCGCGGATCGAGCAGCCAAAGGCGCAGCGACACATGCACCGGATCGCTGCTGCGCAGCGTAATGCCGTCAAGACTCGGCGCCTTGAGCGCGCCCTGCCCGGCGATGCGATGACAGGCGCGGCATTCGTACTGCTCGATCAGTTGCGCGCCGGTCGCGGCGGTCGGCTCCACCGACTTGGTCATATTCAGCCAAACTCGCGGCGGCGCCAGCACAAACCACCCAACAAGCAGAATGGCAAGGACTCCAATAAGGATGAGGATGCGTTTTGTTGTCATGGGCTGAGAGAATTGGATGCTGTAAATTGGAGATTGGAGATTGGAGATTGAACGCAATATGCCAGTCTCCAATCTCCAGTCTCTAATCTCCCAATCGCTTAATCTCCCAATCGCTTCTTACACCTTTACCAACTTCACCATCGTGTCATAGAAGACCGCCGATCCGCCGACCAGGTCGCGCAGGGTGGTGTTGGGATTCTGCGTGTCGGTGCGCATGGCGGCGTTGGCGTGGATGCCGGTGGCGCGGCGCTTGTCGCCTTTGATCACCTGGCCGTCGATGGTCACGTCGTTGGCGCCGTAAGCCCAGTGACCGTAGCCTAGGTTGAAGCCCACCACGCCCGGTCGCAATCCTTCGAGCACCTGCACCTGACCGTCCATTGGCACTTTCTTGCCGTTGCCCAGGTCCCAGACGCCTTCGGGGTTGGTCTTGGAGGTGATACGCACCATGTCGCCCGTCTTCAAGCCCATGCGCGCGGCGTCCCGACCGTTGACGATCACATGGTTGGTCGGTTCGACGGCGCGCAGCCAATAGTTGCCCGACGTGCGACTTTTAGTTTGTACGATCGTGCGGAAGGTGATGAGATGCAGATCGTAGCCTTCCGCCGCGTCCTGTTGGGCGACGATATTCCCCAGCGAATCGCTTCCTGGCTCGAAGTAGCGCGTCACGCCGGTGAAGTGCTCGCCGGTCATGCTGTCTTTCGTGTCGTAGGTCTTCTCGCAGTACATGCTGATATATTTGCCGTACTTGTTCGCCAACTGCGCACCGCTGAGAATCTTGCTGTAGGGCTGGAAGCGACCACCGCGATTGAGCACAGTGACAACTCGTCGCCACAGGCTTTCGTCGTTGTCGATGGCAGCTTTCCAGGCGTCCACATCGAAGACTGTCTTGGGCAGGTGCCGACGCGCGCTGAGGAACAGCTCAACTTCCTCGTCGCTGGCTTCTTCGACGGCGTCGGCCAGGTCTGGCTTCTCGCCGTAGGCGATGTTGGCGACCTGTTTGATGTAGAGGTCCTCCTGACGCATGTACGGCTTGCCTTCGCCAAAACCGTTGGGGCCAAAGCCGGGCAGGTTCATCTTTTCGGCAATGGCGAGCAAGAAGCTCTCCAGGCAGATCGGTTGCTCGATGCCATAGACGGTGACGGTCTCGGTAAGCGGTGCGATCACAGGCTGGCGCACCGGCGCATTCTTGACAATCACGTTCGGATGCGTCTTGTGAAACTCCCAGCGCTCCAGGTAACTCAGGTCAGGGATGATGTAGTCGGCGTACATTGACGTTTCACCGATCACGATGTCGAAGGCGACAAAGAGCGGCAGTTTTGCCGGGTCTTTGAGCGTCTCGATGTTGGTGTGACCAGCGGGCAGCGCATAGACCGGCGACCCCATGTAGAGGAACGCTGCCTTGACCGGATACGGGTAGGCGTCGCCGATGGAGGGGAAGATCTCCTGATAGATGTCGGTCGCCAGCGGATACCACGGGCGTTTGGCTGGATACCCCTCAAAGATCGTGCTTGTCTCGTATTTGCCAGAGCGGACGATCGTGTGGCCGAACTTGCCCATGGCGCCGCTGATCATCTTGTTGACGTTGTAAGGCTGTCCCTCTTTGGTTCCATTCTGGTCATAGGCTTTGCCAACTGCGTAGCCGCCAGCGTAGTCGTAGTTGCCGATCAGCAGGTTGAGGTCGTTCCAGGCCTGGACATTGTAATAGCCGTTGGTGTGCTGGCTGACGCCGCGATGGACATCGGCGCACGCCTTGCGCCCATGTTTGGTGAACTCTTGGGCGATCTCGTAGAGGTCGCGTGCTCTGACGCCGGCAATCTCCGCCCACTCCTCGACGGTGTGCTCGTTGGCGCTGTCCGCCAACACCATCAGCGCCGACTTGACCTTGATCGTGACTGCCTTGCCGTCCTTATCAAGCGTCGTGAACTCGGTGTTGGCGGTGAGATCGCCCTTGACCGGGTTCTCGTTGTCGTTGGGGTCGAAGGTCACGAACTTGCCATCCTGCAAGACGACGAAGGGATCGAACTTCCACGTGCCAGAGCCGTCGGCTTTTTCACGCTCCTCCGGTTTCTGACCCAGGTCCGAGCCGCGCATCAGCTTGCCGGGCTTGCCTTCCTTGTCGAGCTTGACCAGCCACGCTGCGTTGCAATAGTTCGGTTCGCCCGCCGCAGTCGCTGCGGCCAGGTTGGCATTCTCCAGATAGCCTTTGTTGTAGCGTTCGTTCTTGATGATGATCTGGATCAACGCCAGCGCAATCGCCGCCTCGGTGCCGGGGATGTTGGGCAGCCACTTCCACGCCTTGCTGCCGGTCTTGCCCAGCCGTGGGTCGATGACGACATAGCGTAGCCGGCCATTCGCTAACCCGTCCGTGATCTTGGAGACGCGGTAGGGTGGGCCATAGCCACCCTCGAAGACATTGTTGCCGACGAGGATAGCAAACTCGGTGTTTGCCAGGTCGCCCTGCCAGTAGAACTTTTCGCCGCCGGTCCACTTGCCCTCGACGAACTGCTCGCTCATCGCCTTGCCGGTGAAGTAGAGTGACCCCTGGCAGACGGTGGTGTGGCCGTGCGCGTTGACCGAGCCGAGTGCGTCGCCGGTGAAGCGTTTGATGATCTCGCCGCGACCATCCTTGAGACGGCCCCACACGAAAGTGAATTGATTGTTCTTCGGTCCCAGGTCAGGGTGATCCGGGTCGATCAGCGTGTCGAGATGGTCGGCAAAGGTGACCTTGAACTCCTCCACCAACGCCTTCTGCTTTTCCCGATCCTTCTCAGCCAGGATCGCATCGACCGCCTTTGCCATGTCCTTGGCGACCTTGGCGTCGCGCAGCGCGTAGATTTCGTTCAGGCCGGGGCTGGTCGTGCCGTCGGCAAACTTGCCGCCGTTGACGATCTCCTCGATAGCCTGGTCGAAGGAGATGCTCTCCCATTTGCCAGAGCCGCGCGGGCCGGCGCGCTTGAGCACCTTGCGAATACGATACGGGTCATAGGCGCTTTGCAGCCCAGCCTGTCCCTTCGGGCAGATCCAGCCATCGACGGCGCCAACTTCGGTGGGCGGCGTGGTGTAGTCGAGATAGGGCCAGAAGGTGGAGGGCGCATAGGGGTTGCCGTCGATCTTGGAGACGACGCCATCCACGATCTTGACCTTGATCGGGCAGCCGGTGTTGCACTGCAGGCAGCACGAATACAGAATGTTCTTAGGATCGGCCAATGGATAGTAGGCGTCGGCGCCTGTAGTGGCCGCCGCATTTCCTGCGACTTGCGTCCTCTCGGCTAAGTTTATCGTCGCTGCGGGCATCTGACTGGCAATTGTCACCATGCCGCCGAGCAACGCTGATGTCTGGATGAAGGTGCGACGGGTCATTCCGTCATGCTCATCCTGGCCTGTCGCACCAGATGAATCATCGATCGCTGTAACAGTTTGTTCTGAAATCAATCGTTTGTCTTCCATGATTACGCCCCCTTCTGAGTTGCAGCAGAGTTCAACTCATCGTTCCGATTACCGGAAGTCAGCTTGAGAATATCCAGCCCGATCAAAAACCCGATAGTTGCAAGCCCAATGACGCCAATGGTCACTGCCCACTCCATTGGACTGGGGAAGTAGTCAAAGGTCAGATGGGGGCCGGTGAAGGCCGTAACGAGCAAATCGAGCTCGGGCACAGTGAGCGCCGGGAAAAGGATGAGGCCGCGGGCAACTGCATAACCAATCAGAAGCAATAGCCCCGCCACACCACCCCATAGCCCTTTCGTCACCAGATTACGCTGCATCAGGATAGCAAAGGGCGCCAGTGTACCAATCAGAATCTGCAAGATCCAGAATGCCCACCAGTATTCTCCCCAAAGCACTTGACTGACCGCCTCAACATTCTGGGGCACATTGCCATAAAGACTTTGGGAGAAGTCAGCCCACATGAAGTATATCTTGATGATAAGCAGAACCATGCTTGCGATACTGAGATACCAGATTTGCTGACTACGATTTGGATCGCTCCGCGAACCAAACCAACTGATTGCTATCAGCACAGCCGCTAAACCGGAGGCAAGCGAAAAGACCGGAAATTGCACCGGAAAAAGACCGACATGCCAGAATGGGCGCGCAGCCTGCACACCTAACAGCGCGCCTACGGCGCCGGAGACAAATAGAGAAGTTAACAGTCCCAGTCCCCCTAGCCACCGCAACCAACGGCTATCAGGGATTCGGATAGCCATCATTAAAGAGACAAACATCAACAGGCCAAAAAGCGTGTATCCCCACACCATCTGGAACATCACTGAACTAGGGTTTCCTTGGAAGTAGACTTTCCAGATGCGATCCATGTGTCCCAAATCCAGCCAGATCGAAAGAAGTCCGGAACCCAGCGACACCAGACCGGTCCACAGAGCGATCTTGCCGACTCCCCGAAATGCAGGAATCCGAAACAAGATATCCAAAGAAGCAACCATGAAACAACCGGCTGCAGTGCCAGCAAAAAAGAGATACATCGCCACCCATAGCCCCCACACGACATAGGAGCCATAGTCAGCGTTAGCGTGTCCAAAGACCAGCCGATCGTAGATGCCCCAGCCACCGATCAAGAGAGCAAGGACACCCAGGCCGTAGAGCACCATCTTGATTGTTTTTACAGACATAAAATCCTCCTAGAACAGATAAAACACCTTGGGTTTGGTGCCCAACTCTTCTTTCAGCACGACGACATTGGGTTGTGCAGCCATCTCTGACACCAGGCTGTCTGGATCGTTGAGATCGCCGAAGAAATTGGCGACGCCAATACATGTGGTGACGCACATCGGAAGCGCCCCCTGCTCCAGCCTGTGGAGGCAAAAATGACACTTGCGCACATTTCCAACAGGGGAAATCTCCCCATCTGGGCGAGGCCAGGCGGCGCCATATTCGTAGTTGGGGATTCGCTCGTACAACTCAATTTCCTGATGCCCGAGCATCGCATCTGTGCTGTCGGGCGTTCCATCTGTGTAGACGCCGCCAAAGTCAAATGTGCGTGCGCCATAAGGACAGGCAGTGATGCAATAGCGACAGCCAATGCACTGCTCATAATCAATGACGACGATGCCATCGGGTCGCTGATACGTTGCATTGACAGGGCACACAGGTGTGCAGGGTGGATTCTCACAGTGCAAACAAGGTCGCGGCATAAAGCGCCGCGTTACGTTCGGAAACTCACCGATTTCTTGATCGAGCACAGGCCGGTAGACAACGCCAGGAGGCAACTTGTTTTCGGCAACGCAACTGATCGTACAGGCGTGGCAACCCACACACTTGCGTGTGTCGATGACCATGCCCCATCGGCGTTCCCCTTCCGGTTTCTCCAGTGCGCGGCGGATATCCTCCTGCATGCGCACCAGCAGATTTTCTTTTTGCACAATGTCTGCCATAAGAGCACCTCGTAACTGAATAAATTGATCAAACAAAGCCGACCCCGAATGGATCGGCTTGTCAGTTGTACGAGTAAGTCTACACAACCAGAGGACGCGATTATAGCGGGGAAAGTTTGATAGTTTTCCAAAACCCGTCAGGGAATTCCCCGACAATACATCGAGTTCTCCCTGACAATGCTTCAAGCTTTCCCTACTATCAACGTATTCAATTCTCTTGTAGACTGGCGTGCAAAGAATCGCTGAATACTGGGCTTCTCGACGCACTGTTTCATCTATAGGTTTCGTCTGCAAAATGGTTGCTTACTCTCTGTCTTGAAGAGGATAGACATCTGCAAACGCTCAAAATTCGGGATAACGTAATCCAATGAATACAGATATGAAATAAGGAGAAATATGCATGGAACGTGAACGATGCGACATTCTCTTGACCGAAGTGGTGGAAGCCGAAGTGGTGGAAGCCGAAGTCGAGCCGTCCGATGGTGTGCTGTCAGACGATGCGTCTCGGCGTTCGTTTCTGCGCAAGTTTGCCAGCGGCGTCTTTGCCGGTCTGGTGGCGCCGGCAGTGCTGGCAAGCGGCTCGGCGCTGCAAGCCTCACCCAGTGTGCAGCCTGCCGAGCCGGCGCCGCAAGCCAGCGGCGGCGACACCATCTTCAAGCGAATGATGGCTGAATTGCATAAAGCGATGCAGAAGCCCGTGGAGCAGCGCAGTTGGGTCATGGTCATCGACTTGCGCAAATGCACCGGCTGCCAGGCGTGCAATGTCTCCTGCATCGCCGAGAATCAACTGCCGCCGGGCGTCGTCTATCGTCCGGTCATCGACGAAGAGATCGGAACCTATCCCAATGTGACGATTCGCTCCACCCCACGTCCATGCATGCAGTGCGAGAATCCGCCGTGCGTGCCTGTCTGTCCGGTCACAGCGACCTGGAAACGTCCCGATGGCATTGTGGACATTGACTACGAACAATGCATCGGCTGCCGCTACTGCATGACGGCCTGCCCCTACCACGCCCGCGTCTTCGACTTTGGCTACAAATACACCGAAGATACGCCCGCTGTACAGCCTTATGAACAGCAGGCCAACTTCGAGTATGGCGAACGCTGGAAGCGAGATGGGCGAGTTTCGCCCATCGGCAACGTGCGCAAATGTCATTTCTGCCGCCACAAGCTGGAAGCAGGCATGTTGCCCTCGTGCGTGACGACCTGCATCGGCCATGCCACCTACTTTGGCGACGCCAACGATCCAGAGAGCCTGGTCTCGGAGTTGATCGCCAGACCCAATGTCATGCGCCTGAAAGAAGAAGCAGGCACCAAACCGCGCGTCTACTATCTGCTCTAGTATGGAGTAGAGCGGCGTTGGGAGGAGCACAACGAAGCACATCGCTCCACATGAATTTTACCGAATGCGCAAAAAGGAGACGCAGTTATGACTACAGCGCAATTGAACCACGGCTTCCGTATGGATCGCCGGATTGACATGATCATTTCGGCCACCCTGGCCGTCATCGCCCTCGCCATTGGCGCATGGGGCGTCTTTCAAGTTTTAATCATGGGCGATCACGGCGCCTTGACCAGCTATGTGCCCTGGGGTCTCTGGGTAGGCGTCTACGTCTATCTGGTCTGGCTGGAGGTGGGCACCATGCTCGCCTATACGGCGCTGCGCTACGGGCTGAAGGTCGAGGGGTTGGAAAAACTTGGACCAGTCGTGGCGCTGGCTGCCCTGGCCGCATTGAGCGGCGCACTGTTTATCATCGGTATGGACCTCGGCCACCCCTTCCGTTTCTGGAAAGCGTATCTACAGCCTAACTTTGGCTCGCTGATGACCTGGATGATCTGGCTGCACACGATCTATCTGCTGATCCTGGTTGGCGAGTTGATTGCATATCGCCAGGGCAAAGATGGGCTGGCGAAAAATTTGACCTTCATCGGTGCACCGGTGGGCATTGCCCTGATCGGCGTGATCGGCGGTCTTTTCGGCGTCATTGCCGCGCGACCGTACTGGAACGCTTCGGTGCTGCCGCTGATGTTCTTCGTTTCTTCGCTGGTGGCAGGAATCGGCTTGCTAATCCTGCTGCATTTGCTCTTTTCGCCAGCCGCTGGCACAGCGCAGTACGCAACGACCGCTCGGGAGCTGGCGCGCATCTTCATGATTGGCATCGTGGTTGGTCTGCTGGCCGCCGGCGCCAATGCACTCGTTATCGCGTACCCAGGCGTGCCAGCGCACTCGGAGGGGCTGCGGCTGGTGCTCTTCGGCCCCTACTGGTGGACGATCTGGATTGTTCACCTGCTCTTCGGCGTGCTTGTCCCGCTGGCGCTCTTGATTTGGAACCGACGCAGCCTGCTCAACATCGGGATTGCAGCAGCGCTAATGGTCTGGACATTCGTGATGGTGCCGCTGAACATTGTGATCCCAGGCCTCGCCTATCCCACCCCAGAATTGGAAGGGCTGAAACGGGCTGCTGTTCATCACCGCTTGAGCTTTGATTACTTCCCGACCACAACCGAATGGTTGGTGGTGATCTTTGCGATTGGGCTGGCGCTGACGCTCTTCACGGTTGGCTACAAATTCGTTCTTGAACCCTACCAAAAGCGCCTTTTTGCGTCTTCGACGACGTCCGGCGAACAACTTACCGGAGGTGATGCATGAATCAGCAAACGACAGAACTTCACAAAAGCAAGGAAGGGCGGGAGGCAATGTCCCAGGAACAGACCAATTTATCTCGCCGCAACTTTCTGCGCGGTTCAGCGCTTCTCGGGGGCACCGCCCTTTTTGCCAGCCAGTTGAACCAACGCGAAGCGCTTGCGCAGTCAGCCAACCTGGACGATGGGCGCTTCTACGAACTGGCTGACCCGCGCAACATTCTCTACACCAGTTGCCAGAACTGCAACACTGGCTGTGGCATCAAGGTGAAATCGCTCAACGGCGTGGTGGTGAAGGTGGACGGCAACCCGTTCAATCCGTGGACAATGACGCCGCACATCGACTATGACAACTCGCCAGTCGATGCCAATGTCGCCCGGCTGGATGGCGCCATCTGTCCGCGCGGTCAGGCCGGCGTGCAGATTCTCTACGATCCCTATCGCATTCGCACCGTGCTCAAGCGCGCAGGCAAGCGCGGCGAGAACAAATGGCAGAGCATCTCCTTCGACCAGGCTGTCACTGAGATCGTCGAAGGCGGGCGCATCTTTGCCAACGTGCCCGGCGAAGAAAACCGCGATGTGGAAGGCTTGCGCGCCCTCTACGCCCTGCGCGACCCAGAAGTGGCCGCAGCCATGAGCGCCGACGTCGCTCTAATTCGTTCCAAAAAGATGACCGTCGCCGAATTTCAGGACAAACACCGTGCGCATTTGGATGTGCTGATCGATCCCGACCACCCTGATTTTGGCCCGAAGAACAACCAGCTCGTCTTCATGTGGGGACGCATGAAAGCCGGGCGTTCGCAGATGGTGCAGCGCTTCATCACCGACAGCTTTGGCAGCCTCAACCGCCACGGCCACACCACCGTCTGTCAGGGTTCGCTCTATTTTGCCTGCAAGGCAATGAGCGAACAATACGCAGACGGCAAATGGAGCGGCGGGCAGAAATTCTACTGGCAGGCGGACACTGGCAACAGCGAGTTCATCATCTTTGTCGGTTCTAATGTCTTCGAGGGTGGCTATGGGCCGCCGCTGCGCACCGGCAAGGTGACCGATGGGCTGACCGACCGCAGCCTCAAAATCGCCGTGGTCGATCCGCGTCATTCCAAGACGGCGGCGAAGGCATGGAAGTGGTTGCCCGCTTTGCCAGGCACCGAAGGGGCGATGGCGATGGCGCTGATTCAGTGGGTGATCGACAACGAACGCTACGACGCCCGCTATCTTGCCGCCGCCAACAAAGCCGCTGCTGGCGAAGTTGGCGAATCGAACTGGAGCAACGCCGCATGGCTGGTGCGTATCGAGGAGGATGGTCCCGGCGCCTTCCTGCGTGTGCGCGACCTGCCAGCCGCGCTTCAGCCCGACGACGCGGAGGAAAACGACGATCGTTTTGTGGTGTTGAAAGATGGCAGACTCGTGGCTGTGCTGCCCACCGACGCTGAAAACGCCGTGCACGGTGATCTCTTTGTGGACACCACAGTGGGTGGAAAGCGAGTCAAGAGCAGTATGCAACTGTTGAAAGAGTCAGCCAACGAACATACGCTTGAAGAATGGGCTGACATTTGCGGCGTGCGTGCAAGAGATTTGGTCGACCTGGCGCGCGAGTTCACCAGTCACGGCAAGAAAGCTGCCGCCGACATCCACCGCGGCGTCTCGCAGCATACCAATGGTTACTACAACGTAGCGGCATGGATGAGTCTGAACCTGCTCATCGGCAACTATGACTGGAAAGGAGGCATGGCGAAGCCCACGACCTACGACCCGGCTGGCGGCAAGGACGGGCAGCCCTATCCCGTCATGAACATGCATCCTAACATGGCGCGCACCTTCGGTCTTTCGATCATCCGCCACGAGACCGATTACGAAAAATCCACGATCTTTGACGGCTACCCAGCCAAACGACCCTGGTACCCGCTGGCGTCGGATCTCTATCAGGAGACGATTCCTTCGTGCGGCGACGCCTATCCCTACCCGATTAAGGCGCTCATCCTGTATATGGGCGCGCCGACCTATGCGCTGCCCGCCGGTCACACCAACATCGAGATTCTGTCCAACGTGGAGAAGATTCCGCTCTTCATTGCCAGCGATATTACGATTGGCGAGACCTCGCTCTACGCTGATTATATCTTTCCTGACCTTAGCTACATGGAGCGATGGGAGTTCCACGGCTCGCACCCGTCGGTGACGCCAAAGGTGCAACCGGTGCGCAACCCCGTGGCTGGCCCGTTGGTGGAGACAGTGCAGGTGTTTGGCGAAGAAGTCCCGATCTGTCTGGAATCGATGCTGATGGGCTTTGCCGAAAAGCTAGGCAGCTCTGGCTTCGGACCGGATGGTTTTGGCGAAGGTCAGAAATTGACCCATCCCGACGACCTCTATCTAAAAATGGTGGCGAACGTGGCTGCGGAAGACACGCCGGTGCCCGACGCCTCCGACGAAGAGATGGCGCTCTTCGAGGAGTCGCGGCGACATCTCCACAGCAGCGTTTTCGACGCAACGCGCTGGCGAGAGGCGGTTGGCGACGAGTGGTGGCGCAAAGTCGTCTATGTGCTCAACCGCGGCGGGCGCTTCCAGGGCTACGAAGCCGCCTACGACGGCGCAAAACTGCGCAACCGCTATGGCAAACAGATCAACCTCTATCATGAGAAGACTGCGCTCTTGCGCAACTCGATGACCGGTGAGCGCTACATCGGGATTCCCAAATATCTGCCCATCGCCGACAGTCTGGGTCGCCCGCTGGAGGATCAGCAGCAGGGCTATCCGCTGCAACTGAGCACCTATCGCCAGAGCACGCAGACCAAATCGCGCACCAATGGCTGCTACTGGCTGCTGACCATCAGCCCGGAGAACGAGATTCTGATCAACCGCGTTGACGCCGAGCGCTTAGGCTTTGCGCATGGTGATATGGTGCGCATCAGCAGCGCATCCAACCCGGATGGCGTCTGGGATCTTGGACCGCTGGGGCGCAAACCCGTCGAAGGAAAACTCAAGATCATTGAGGGGATTCGCCCCGGCGTGATTAGCTTCTCGCTAGGTTTCGGGCACTGGGCGAACGGCGCCAGCAACTTCACGATCGACGGCGAGACCATTGCTGGCGACAGCCGTCGCGCTGCTGGCTTCCATGCCAACTCGATCATGCGGGTGGACCCTTACCTGGGCAACACCTGTCTCTCTGATATCGTTGGCGGCAGCGCCGTCTTCTATGACACGTGGGTGAAATTGGAAAGAGTATAGCGCACTGAGTCTTTATGCATTCCCTGAAGGCAAGATGTCTTCAGGGAATGCATCCTGCTGATGATGCTTGACAAGGTGCGTAGCCATCAGACGTCCTGGTTCGTTTCCGTCTTCCGCAACACCCCTAGCTCTAACGCAAAGCGCACCAGCGATGTGCGTGTCTGCAAGCCCAGTTTATCCATCATGCGTGATTTGTAGGTCTCGACCGTCTTCACGCTGAGCGCCAGCTTGTCGGCGATCTCGGCGTTGCGGTAGCCGAGCGCCACCAGCTCGAAGACCTCTGCCTCGCGCTCACTGAGCAACTGAAGACGCTTTGCTGCGTCGGAGGATTCGGCGGCTGGCGGTGAAGACGGCGGCTGGTTCGGCGTCGCCAGCACACGCGCGTGCACCGGGTGTAGATAGACGCCGCCCTGCCACACCGTGCGAATCGCCATGAGCAGCTCCTTGCCAGCCGACTGCTTGAGCACATAGCCCGCTGCGCCCGCCGCCATCGCCTGGCGCAGATATTGCGCATCGTCGTGCATGGTCAGGATCAGCACCCGGCTATGCGGCGCCTGGGTGCGTATTTGCTCCAGCGCCTCCAGCCCGTTGATGCCTGGCATGTTGATGTCGAGCAGAATCACGTCCGGCTGCAGCAGAGCCGCCTGACGCACGGCGCCATGGCCGTCGACGGCGCTCCCGATCACAGTCATATCCGGCTCGGTGTTGAGCATGGCTTCCAAACCTGCATGTAGCACAGCATGGTCGTCAGCAAGCAGAATACGGATTCGATTCACAGCGGAATCTCCACGTACACGGTTGTACCTTCAGGGCTGCTTTCGATGTCGAGCGCTCCGCCCAGTAATTCAGCGCGTTCGCTCATGCCGAAGATGCCAACGCTGCTTTGCTGGCGTCGCACTGCCTCCACGTTGAAGCCGGCGCCATTATCTTCGACAATCGCCTGTACACTGTTGGCGCGGCGGCTGACAAGGACGCTGACCGCAGTCGCTTTGCCGTGGCGAGCAGCATTGGTCATCGCCTCCTGTACGATGCGATAAAGCGCGGTTTCGATCGTCGAAGGCAGGCGGCCCGGCAGATCGCAATGCAGATCAACGGCAATCGCAGCGTGGGCGCGTGTGAACTCGCCAGCATAGCGTTCAAGTGCAGCAGCAAGTCCAAGATCGTCGAGCAGGCTGGGGCGCAATTCACGACTGAGGACGCGCACTTGTTCCAGCGTCTCGCCTGCAGTCGTGCAAAGCTCCTCCATGCGCTCCTGATTGAGCGCTGCATCGTCGCTGCGCTGCATGGTGCGCATCCCTACCATCAGTGAGGTGAGCATTTGCCCAACGCCATCGTGCAGTTCGCGCGCGATGCGTTTGCGTTCCTCTTCTTGCGCCGAGATCAGCTTCTTGAGCAACAAAAAGCGCGCTTGTTCCTTCTCAGCTACGGCGCGGCGACTGGCGTCGAGATCCGCCACCATCTGGTTGAAGGCGTCAGCCAGCGTGCCGATCTCGTCGTCAGCCCAGTGCGGTGCGCGCGCCTGCAGATTACCGCGCCCGACCTCTTGTGTGGTTTCCACGAGATCGAGGATCGGGCGCGTCAGCAGCCAGGTCAAGAACATGGCGGCGACGATGCCCGCCAACGCCACCAGCAGCGTGGTCAGGATCATCTGACCCGTGACCGTGTTGACGACCGCTTGCAAGCGCGCTTCGGTAAGGCCGAGCCGCACGACGCCGGCGCTACCGCCCATGATCGGCGCCACCATTTCGTGGACTCGCCCCTCGTTGCTGGCATAGATCCAGTGACGGATTGTCCCGTACAAATTTGGGGCGGCGACTGCCAACGTTGGATTGAGCAAATCTGCCGGAAAACCTGCGTCGCCAAATGTGTGTGCAATTACCTGATTGTCCCGGTCGAGCACAAAGGCGTACCACGCGTCGGGATGATTGTTGACCGTCTCGCTCAAGAGTTCATGAAGTGCGTAGGTGTCATTGAGCAGAATCGGATCGATGCTGCGACTCGCCAGGTCGCTGGCGACCGAAACGCCGCGCCCTTCCAATTCCTCCATGAAGACGCGAGTCATCACCGCGCGCACCTGCAAGGTCACGGCCAGGCCAAACACTGTTGTCAGCGCCAGCACCATACCCAGAATTTTGGTGCGCACATCGACGCTGCCGGCAACGCGCCAGACCATCTCGGCCCACCGGTTTAGCCGCCGCGAGGGGAAAGGCGCTACGCTCAGCGGCGTGCTCAGTGACGTGTTGCGCGTGCTCATTCGCCGATCCCCGTGGCATGTACAATCTCGCGCACACCGTCGTAGGCGGTGTTTTCGATTTCGACAAAGCGGTCGATGCCCAGATTGCGCAACACGACCTTTCCCACATCGTCTTCGTGCATGGCAAGCAACAGATCGCGCAGATACACCTTCTGGCGCACCGGCAGCGTCGCCGGCACGACCACCGGCGGTATGCCAAACGCTTCAGATTGATGAATGATGCGGATGCGCGTCGCCAGTTCCGGGTTGCGCTGCAAGGCATAGTCGAGCACCAGGCTGTCGACAGCAGCACCGTCCGCAACGCCGTCCGCCACTGCGTCGATGGCGCGGTCGTGGCTGTAGGTATAAAAAGTGCGCTGGAAGAAGTGCTCCGGCGTCTCGCCCATTTGCTGAAGCATGTAAACAGCATAGATGCGACCGGTGAAGCTCATCGGATCGGTAAAGGCAAAGACCTTGCCGCGCAGGTCTGCCATACTTTGCGCAGTACTGCTGGTGGGCACGATCAGTTGCGAATAGTAGATGGATTCACCGTTGATCTCCGGAGCCACCAGCAACTCCATGCCAAACTGCTCGTTGCCGACCACGTAGGCATTGGTGCAGATGAAGGCCAACTCGACTTGACTCGCCTCCACCATATCGTTGAGTTCGGCATAGGTGCGCCGCTGAATCAGATCGACCGGGCGCCCCAATTTCTCCGCCAGATACGCAGTCAACTCGCTGTAGCTCTCCACCGTACCTTGCGGAGAAAGAATCGCAGCCACACCTACGCGCAGATGCGCAATGTCGCCGGGTGCAGCCTGCGGAAGCGGCGTCCGTACGCTCAGATCAATATAGGGAAGCACAGTACTCTGCGCCGGAGCACAAGCGGCAAGCGCGAATACCAGCAATAGGCAACACAGTCGATTACACAGTCGATTATACATAGGTTCGTGAGCCCAATCCAATGATTTTCGATTCCCATTATAATCGATGGAGGGCAGAACGTCACCTTATTACTGTGATAGTATAGGGCTTATTAATCCTCAAGCACAGTGAGAACTGGGTATTGACAAACATTGATATAGAAAACGAGGGGGTACATGCAAGGGAATACAGGAGGGAGACAATGGAAGCGCGTCATGGCAGTATTATGGAGCGGCTGAGCCGTATACACGATCCGCGTCGACGCTAAGGAGGGCTATATAAATCGCCTTTCCTCTTTCTGCTCCACGTAACACCGCTATCAACTTGATCCGACGGGCTGACTTTCCTTATATCTCAGATGCAAGTCGTTTCCTCCAAGCTACACCTGGGCGAGGCCTCTCTTGGCTTTTAGGCGAGCCATTCTATTAGAGAGCTGATACGCCCTACCGGGCGAAAATTCTGATTGACACCAAATCTTGGTGTGTGCTATAATCCCTCATAGTTCCAGATGTTGAACAGAATTCATATATATGAACGATCGCAACAGCCATAGATTCTGCTTCGGTTGTTCGATTCCCAACAGTTTGATCACATGAAGGTGCACGATCTGCGCCAGTACCGGGTCTTGACCGCGCTTGCATGATAAGCCCACATTGAAAAGAGGAGAGGACGATTGGCTGTCGTAGAGAAAAGAGCGCAATACAGTTCTGCGCCGCAGTTGCGCAGCGCCCGCTGGCGCAGACGCGAGATCATTGACGCGTATATCTTTATTTCGCCGACAGTCATTGGTCTGCTCGTCTTTTTGCTGGGGCCAATTGTCGCCTCCGCCTTTCTCAGCTTCACCGAGTACAACATCCTGAACGACCCCAGATGGATCGGGATGAGAAACTACACCAAACTTTTCCAGGACGATCTGTTCTGGCAGGCGCTGCGCGTCAGCGTCATCTATGCAGTGGTCAGCGTGCCGCTTGGACTGGCGCTCTCGCTGTTTGCGGCGATCCTGCTCAATCAGAAATTCCGCGGGGTCACCGCCCTGCGCGCCATCTATTACATGCCTTCCATCATTTCCGGCGTCGCTGTGGCCATGCTCTGGCGCTGGCTGTTCAATTCGCAGTTTGGCATGATTAACATCTTGCTCGGTTATGTTGGCATCCAGGGACCGATGTGGTTGACCGACGAGCGCTGGGCGCTGCCCGCGGTGATCATTGCCAGCCTGTGGGGGCTGGGCGGCGCTATGCTTATCTTTCTTGCCGGTCTGCAGGGCATTCCGGGCGAACTTTACGAGGCGGCGGAGATCGACGGCGCTAACCACGTTTCTCAGTTCCGACACATTACGCTGCCGATGATCTCCCATGTGACTTTCTTCAACCTTGTGCTTGGCATCATCGGCGCTTTGCAACTATTTACAGACGCCTATGTGATGACCGGCGGCGGCCCCAACAACGCCACCCTCTTTTTGTCGCTCTATCTTTATCGCAACGCGTTTTTGTACTTGAACATGGGGTACGCCTCGGCGATGGCCTGGATAATCTTTGCGATTGTGCTCGTGTTGACCCTGGTTGTCTTCAAGTCATCGCCGCTATGGGTTTACTACGAAAGTGAAAAGCGAGGTTCGTCATGAGTGCGCTGCGCAAAGAGACGCGATTACCATTCTGGCAAACGCAACGCGGGCAGGAGCGCGTACGGCTGGCGATCACGATGATCGCGGCATTCTCTGGCGCCGCACTGTTGATCATTCCGTTCTACTGGATGATTGCCACATCGCTCAAGGCGCCGGCGCAAGTCTTTGAACTGCCGCCGATTTGGGTTCCGATTCCACCGCGTTTCGAGAATTATGTCGAAGCGCTTACCCTAATTCCAATGCACCTCTATGCGTTCAACACCTTTTTTATTGTGATTATGGTGCTGATCGGCACATTGCTTTCCTGCTCGCTCAGCGCCTATGGGTTTGCACGATTTCGGGCGCCGGGGGTCAATCTCATTTTCATGGCGCTGCTTGCCACGATGATGTTGCCGGGTGCGGTGACGCTCGTCCCTACCTACTTGCTCTTCAATGCACTGGGCTGGGTGAACACTTTTCTGCCGCTGATTGTCCCGGCTTACTTTGGCAGCGCGTTTTTCATCTTCTTGATGCGCCAATTCTATCTGACCATTCCGGTTGAATTGGAGGACGCGGCAAAAATCGACGGCGCCAATGCTTACCAGATCTATTGGCGTATTATGTTGCCTCTCAGCAAGCCGGTGTTGGCGACTGTGGCCGTTTTTACCTTCATCTGGACCTACAACGACTTCTTCTCGCCACTGATTTACCTGACCGACGAGTCGCACCGCACCATCGCGGTTGCCCTCTCCTATTTTCAGGGCTCCCCGCGTGTTGGGCCCCAAATGCATCTGTTGATGGCTGCCGCCGCGCTCTCGCTTGCACCGCCGCTCACGATCTTTGTGGTGGCGCAACGGTACTTTGTGCGCGGTATCGTCATGTCGGGCATCAAGGGATGAAGGAAGCCGTTGACCGCCGCTATTCCCGCTTCATACGAGAGTGTGAAACGTTGATTCTTCTGCGACCTGATATGTGCAAGGATGGACTGACCCAAACCCAAAGGAGTGAACCACGATGAAAGACGTAATCAGCCGACGAACGTTTCTGAAAGCAAGCGCAGCCGTGTTGGCGACCGGGGCGCTGGCTGCGTGCGCAGCGCCTGCCGCACCCGGCGGGGGCGGCGCCGCGCCAGCAGCCGCTGCACAGGTTGTCCGCGCCATGATGTGGAGCAACGGCCCGGTGATCGACAACAACTTCAAGACCCGCGCCGACATATTCAACGAACTCAATGCTGGCAAGATCGAGATCGATCTCCAACTCCTGCCATGGGATCAATACTGGGCGAAGATCGATCTTTCGTTTGCGGCAAGGACGCCCTATGACATGTATTTCTGGGACATCCAGGCATACGGGCATTACAAGGCGGGATTGTTGCAGAATCTCCAGCCGTTCGTCGATAGCGCGCCCGAACTGATGGATGCTGAACAATATCCGGTGACGCTCTACGATGTCTGGCGCTTCGACGGCGAAAATCTCTACGCGCTCCCCGAAAATCTGCAGATTTTGGCGCTCTACTTCAACAGAGACATGTTCGAGCAGGCGAACATGTCACCGCCTGACGATACATGGACCTGGGAGGATGTTGTTCAGGCTGCGGCGCAATTGAAGCAGGGCGAGGGCGACTTGGCGACGCAATGGGGGCTAGACCTCGGCGACCTCCACGCCTGGTGGGGGTTACAAACGGTGGCGTGGGCAATGGGCGGCTCATTCTTCGACCGCATTGTCGAGCCGACGCGTATGCAGATGAGCGACGCGCCCAATGTGCAGGCAATGCAGTTCCTGCAAGATTTGCTCTGGAAAGAGGATCTGGCGCCGACCTTCAGCCAGAGCGAGGCGTTGGCGCCGGGCACCAGCATTTTTCAGGCTGGGAAAGCTGGCATGTTGATCGCCGGCAGTTGGTCACTCTCTAGCTACAAGGATGTGACCTTCAACTGGGACATTGCGCCGATTCCCAAGTGGATCGACAAACGCGTGCCTGCGTTTTGGTTCGGCGGGTGGGTATTGACCAAAGACAGTAAAATTCCCGAAACGTCGTTCGAGTTTGCGCGCTGGTCGGCGACCGATTACCAGCAGACCATGGCGATCAATCATGATTGGATTCCAATTCGCAAAGACGCGCGCGATTCGGAGATCATGTACGAGGGCATGCCCGATGGCTTTGGCGTCACCCTCTCGACCATATACGAGGCGCAACTGGGCGATGTCTATCACAGCAAATCGCAACAACTACTGAACGAGGTTCTCTTCCCCAACCTGGAGCTGCTCTGGAGCAACAAGATTAGTGCGGCGGAGGCTGCCGCACAGATGGACGACGCCGGCAACAAGATTTTGCAGGAAAGCGCGTGATTTGCGACCTGCTCACCTTCCCGGAAGCTCAATGGAGTTTAACAAATAGATTCGGTCATCTATGGTCAGCGCGGCTACAACGGATTAAAACAGGAACGGATTGGTGTTGCCGCCAGCGAAGCGAATCCGTTCCCATCTGCATCCGTTGTAGCTTTGCCCGCTGCAACCACACCCAATCTAAGAGAACCTCATGATTAACGCTGCCAGGCTTTATCGCCTTGGCTAAAGGAGGGTGTATTTCAAGTTTGGGGCGCGTGGTGTAGGTCATCGCCTCCGGCGTGACATGGCGCCCGTCACGCCAGAGGCGGTGACCTACAAAACAAACTCTGCCCCTGCGGTGAAGTAGACCCGCTAAAGGACTAAACGCAATGACTCCTACCTGGAATCTAGAGTATGAAGGAATGCAATGCGCCATCGAATGGCGCGACGCCCAGTTGTTCTGGCAGATGCGCCACGCGCACGCACCCAGTGGGCAGACGCGCCCGGCGCCGGTCGGGCAGCTTACTATCGCCCACCAGCCGGTGCAATGGACGCGCCTGGTCGATGGACAGCTTACCGGCGGGTCAGACACGCCGCCCCATCTTGCCGTGACGCTGGAAGACGCAAGCGGTCGCCTGCGGCTTACGCAGCACTTCGAGACGTTTGCGGGGCATGCCTTTGTGCGTCTCTGGGGACTCGTCGAACACATCGGCAACCCTGATGACTCGCCTCTGCTCGATGGCGCAACCATCTTGCACCTTGCTGCGCCGGCGCATCGCCCCGCCACGCTCCTGCATGTCGAGCAGTTTAGCTGGGCCTATCTCAAGGACTTCTTCACCCCACGCCAGCTTATGCTGGTTGCCAATCGGGCGCCGCATGAATTGCGCATGGGTTCGTTTCCTTCACACTACTGGGCGGCGACAAGCTGTGCCTGGGTGGCGCTGCGCGACGGCGATCCTGACCCTTCCAGCGAGACGCCGGTCGGCGGCGCCGGACTGGTTGTCGGTATCGAGTTCAACGGCAAGAGCCGCCTGCGCGCCTGGGCGACCGATGATGCCGCGTGCATCGAAAGTCGCATCGACGATCTGGCGCATCGCCTGCAACCGGGCGAGCCGTTCGAGCTGCCCGCCTTCTTTGTCGGCGCCTACCACGGCGACTGGGACGAAGCGGGCTATGCAACGCAGCGCTTCGCCGAAGCCTATGTCCACCCGCCCATGCCCGACGACCGTTACCCGTGGGTGCAGTACAACTCCTGGAAGTACGGACAGGAGATCGACGAGGCACAGCAACTGGCGGTGCTGGAGCGCTGCGCTGAGCTGGGCATCGAAGTCGTGGTGCTTGACCTGGGCTGGGCGCGCACCATCGGCGACTGGCGCCCCAACCCGGAGAAGTTTCCACGCGGGCTGCGCCCAATCGCCGAACGCGCGCATGAACTGGGCATGAAGTTTGGGGTGCACATTGCCATCGCACAGATGGCGCCGGACGCACCGGCGGCGTTGGCGCACCCGGAATGGCTGGCGTTTGGCGGCGACGATTATTACGGCGCCGGCGCCATTTGTCTCGGTCACAAGCCATGTCAGGAGTGGCTGATCGATGCGCTGGTGCGGTTGATCGAGGAGGAACAGCTCGACTATATCATCCAGGATGGTGAGGATGTCGTGAAACGCTGTCTGCGCGATGACCACACCCACGCGCCGGGCGACAGCAACTACGCCAACTCCACCGCAGGGTTGGATCGGGTGATCATGGCGGTGCGCCGTGCGCACCCGCACCTGGTCTGGGAAAACTGCGAAGACGGCGGCTGCATGATGACCTATCGCATGGCGCGGCTCTGCCACACCTCGATCACGGTGGACAACATCGCCACCTACGCCACGCGGCAGGGCATCTACGGCGCTTCCTATCCCTTTTCGCCGCGCTACAGCGTGCGCTACTTCGAGGATGAGCCGACACCCTACACGCTGCGCAGCGCCATTTTTGGCGGCCCCCTGATCCTGATGCAGCGCATCAGCGACTACAACGCCCAACAGATGGCGGACGCCAAAGCCGCGATTGCGCAGTACAAGCATCTGCGCACGATCATCCGCGGCGGCAAGGTCATCCACCTGCTGCCCCCGCGTCACAACGTCGAGCATCATGGCCGTGGCTGGGACGCCATCCAGGCGGTGACGCCCGATCAAACGCGCAGCGTCGTCATGGTCTACCGCGCGCTGGGCGGGTCGGACGAAGCCACGATCCGTCCGCGCGGACTGCGCGCCGGCGCAACCTATGCAGTGAGCTACGCCGACGCCGGCATCACCGTAACGCGCACCGCGGAGGACATTCAGGAACGCGGCGTGCGCGTGGCGCTGAACGAACTGAGTTCGGAAGTGATCGAGCTGGAAGCCGTGAACAGCTGATCAAGTGCACACACGGCGCGAAGACCACGCCCATCGTATCATCGAAGGAGAGACAAGAACTTTACTTTCCGGTATTTTGTAGGTCAAGCAGCCTTCTAAGACGACAGCGCTCCTGTTTCATCGTAGCCAGTTACCGTAATCCTTGCCGATATGCTGGCGTTTGAGGCCTTCGCCCCAGAAGTCGCACGGGCTGCGATTGGGCTTGCGTCGCATGGTGAAGCAGTCCCTTACCACAAGATACGCGATGTGAACCTGCCGCGTGGTATAATCCTGTTCTGACAGGATGAGGTGCAGCGCGTCGGACGCCTTTTGCCTAGAGTCAGGCAGAGGTGGATGACTGCACTGACAGAAAGCAGGAGCAAGGAGAATCACAGCATGGTTGCAGCCGTTCTCGACCGACATATCGAAATCACGCCTGGCATTGCCGGAAGACGCATTACCGTGCAGAACGTCGTCGTCTGGCACGAACATCTTGGTCAGAGCGCCGACGAGATTAGCGCAGCGCATGACCTGTCGCTGGCGGATGTGTACGCTGCGCTGGCGTACTATTTCGACCACCGGACCGAAATTGACGCCAGCATCCGCGAGGACGAGGCGTTTGTTGCGGCGCTGCGCGCACAACAGCCGTCGCCGCTGCGTACAAAGCTGCAAAACCTGTCGTCGTGACTGACATTCACTATTACACCGATGAACATGTGGTGAACATGTGGCGAACGCCGTGATTCGCGGTCTGCGTCAACGCGGCATCGACGTGCTCAGCGTACCAGAGGCAAGCATGCTTGGCGCAAGTGATGAAGTGTCATTCATACCAAAGACGAAATGGGAAAAAGTCTAGTGGAACAAACACTTGCTGCGAGCGGATTCGCCTTCGTCACGGCCGATCCTGCCGACTGGCGGTGGCAGATCGGTAACAACATTATCTGCAAAACGTTGGCGTGGCAGCCAGGTTTCGGTTTCTATCTAGCTGCGCTGGAGAACCGTGCGACGAACCACGTGTGGCGACCGCAGCTTCGCGTTGATGCGTTGGCCGGCGGCGAGTTCTGCCTGCACTGGAACGCCGATATCCTTTCGGCGCGTCAGGCGACCGCTCTGCTCGATGTGCGCGCAGAAGCTGATGCTAGATCGGTCACACTGCGCATCGACCTGCGTATAGCAGATGCATTGGACGTGACCCTTGCTATGCGCGCCCACAGCGATACGGCTGTGATCGAGCAATGGCTAGAAGTGACGCCGCAACGCGCAGGTACATTGAGCCGCGTTGCACCGCTCACCGTCAGCGTCGATGGCATGGCGGCGCCTGTGTTGCACTGGGTGCGCGGGCTGCAAAATCATGGCGCCGGGATGCCGGCGCGCGGCCCCTATCCTGCCTTTCAGGTGCGTCATCAGCCGCTCGGCGCGGTGAATCTCGAATCCGGGCTGCGCTCGACCTGGCATGAGATCGCCTGGTTTGCGCTCGATGCAGACAACGGCGGCGATGGGCTGTTCGTCGGGCTGAGCTATTCGGGACGCTGGTCAGCCGATGCACAGGCAAGCGACGGCAGCGTCAGCCTGAATGTGTACAGCGACGGCTACGCGACGCCACTGGACACCGGACAACGCTGGGTCAGCCCGACCAGTTTCGTCGGCGTCTATTGTGGCGATCTCGACGACGCGGCGCATGTGCAGCACGCGTACATGCGCGCGGCGGTCATGCTGCCTCGTCCCGATGACTTCCCGTGGGTGCAGTACAACACCTGGTTTGCCCACCTGGTCGACATCGACGAGACGATCCTGCGGCGCGAGGCTGAGCTTGCCGCCCGGCTGGGCGCCGAGGTCTTCGTGATCGATGCGGGCTGGTGGGCCCCAAGCCGCCGCACCAGCGACAACTTCACCACCGGTCTGGGTGTGTGGCAGCCAAGCGCCGAGAAATTCCCCGCCGGCATCCGGGCGTTTGGCGACCACGTGCGTTCGCTGGGGATGCGTTTTGGCATCTGGGTCGAGCCGGAACGCGTCGACCTGCGCCAACCGGCGACGTGGGATCATCGCTGGCTGGCGCGCCATCATGACGCCATCATCTCGCCGCCGTGGCCGCCGGACACCGTGAGCGGCTGGCTTTGCTTCGGCCAACCCGCCGTGCAGGCGTGGGCGATCGACTGGATCAGCCGTCTGGTCGGCGAGGTGCAGGCGGACTGGCTCAAGTGGGACTCGAACTGGTGGGGCGTCTGCACCTGTGACAATCACGGGCACAGCGTCACCGATGGCGAGTGGCATCAGGTGCAGGGCGTGCACACGGTGATCGCCGAGTTGCGCCGGCGCTTTCCCCACCTCATCGTGGAAAATTGCGCAGGCGGCGGTGTGCGCAGCGACTTCGCCATGCTTGCCAACACGCACATAACCTGGCTGCACGACGCATCGACGCCGAGCCGCCGTGTGCGCTTTCATCTTGCCGGCGCAACCTACCCCTTTCCGCCCGAACTGTGCAACACGTGGATTGTGGACGCCGACGACGAGCCGCTCACCGACTCGACCGCGCCGCGCGCCGACCTCGACGCCATCGCGCGCAGCCGCATGTTCGGCGCCTACGGCGTCTCCGCCCGGCTGCCGGAGTGGACGGACGCAGCGTTCGAGGCAGTGCAGGCAACCATCGCCCAGTACAAAGCGTTGCGCCCCCTGCTCAAGCGTGGGCGCTTCTATCATCTGCTCCCGCAGCCCGAACTGCACTGCACCGACCTGGCGCTGCACGGTCAATGGGAGGCGTATGCTGTCATCGACGCAGCCGCAGGCGAAGGCGCTATCTGGATTTTCCGACCGGCGGACGGTGACGCAACGTTACGGCTGCATCTGCGCGGGCTGCAAGCAGGGCAAACCTACGCGCTGCTCGACGTGGATACGCAGCGCGCCGTACAGGAATCAGGGGCGCGCCTGATGCAGGAGGGCTTCATCGCCGATTTGAACGGGCGCACTTCGGCGCTGCTGTTGCTTACCGCCCAGAAAGAGGAGCAGGCATGAGCAGTCCTGTACGCATCGACGCAAACTGGCGCTATCACGGCTTCCAGGCTTTGGTGATTGAGAACAGCCATCTGCGGCTGGTGATCTTGCCTGAGCTTGGCGGCAAACTGTGGTCGCTTGTCTACAAACCGGTGGATCGAGAGCTATTTTGGCACAACCCGCGCATGTCGCCGCGCCCCGCCCCCTACGGCGCCGCCTACGACGACTGGTTCTGCGGCGGCTGGGATGAACTCTTTCCCAACGACGCGCCGACAACCTTTGCCGGCGACGTCTACCCGGATCATGGCGAGTGGTGGGCGATGCCCTTTGCGTGGGAGATCGCCAGCCAGCGCGCCGACGAGGTGACGCTGCATCTCTGGCGCGCCGGTGTGGTGACCAACACCATGGTCGAGCGCTGGATCACCGTGCGCGCCGACGCAGCGCGCGTCGAGCTGCGCTACCGCATTCGCAACGATGGTCCGCAACCGCTCGACTTTTTGTGGAAGCTGCACCCGGCGCTGGCGATCTCGCCGCAGGCGCGCATCGATCTGCCTGCGTGCACCGTGTTGCCTGAACCGGCTTTCAATGACCGCTTGGACAAACAGCCCTTCCTCTGGCCCCACGCCCACAGCGCGCAGGGCGACGCGGTGGACATGCGTTTGGTTCCACCCTTCAGCGCGGCGACCTGTGACTTCTACTATGCCACCGATCTGGCTGCCGGCTGGTGCGCGCTGACCGACGCGCAGGCTGGCTACCGCTTCGAACTACGCTTCGACCCGGCAGTGTTCCGCAGCGTGTGGGTCTTTGGCGCCTACGGCGGCTGGCGCGGTCACTACGTCACCATCCTGGAGCCATGCACCGGCTACCCCTATCGCCTGGAAGATGCCGTCGCTCAAGGCACAGCCAGCCGGCTGGCGGCAGGGGAGGTGATGGAGACGACGGTGACGATGGGGTTGACGGAGGAAATTGGGGATTAGGAGATTGCATGACTGATGGGCTGTAAGACTCGCGCTCATCGCCAATCGTTTCAGGCGCAATCAGATTCAGGCGTGAATGATCAGATTAGTTTGGCTTAGTTCGATGAAAGATGCAGATGCAAAGGCATCAACTATTGTAGGCATTGCGGGAAGCAGCAACGCCTCCAGTTGGGCGTTGGAGATGTTACCGGTGGAGACGAGCAGCAATTTCGGTGGACGCCTATACAGGATAAAGGTATGTACAAAGTCGGCGTCTTTGGTAACAACAATGCGTTTCTCTGTCTCGGCAATGGCGATGATCTCTGCATCTGGCGTCTGGTTTGCACCGGGCAGATCAAGCGTATGAACAGCGTCATAGCCTAACTCGCCCAGACGCTTCGCAATCCTTCGAGGGAGTTGGGCATCAATCAGGAACTTCATGCAGGCACTGGCTCAAGCCGCTTTACCTGGATCATTCGCGCAGCGTAGTTCAGCGCCGCCATGATGTCCGCGTATTCCAGGTCCTCATAGTCTGCCAGAATGTCGTCCGCGCTCATGCCGCCGCCAAGTAGTTCCAGAATCATTTCAACCGGATAGCGCATACCTCGAATCACAGGTTTGCCGTGACAGATGGTTGGGTCAATCGTGATGCGTTCCGACAATTGCGCCATGCGTTTTTTCCTTCCAGAATGGTTCCGTCGGGAGTGCAGCGTCTCTGCGTACTCGTCGTCTTTACAGCTAAAGTATACCATATAAAAGGAGTGTTATAGTGAATGACTTAGGCGGCAAAGTAGCATTGGTGACAGGCGCTGCACGCGGCATCGGGCGCGCGGTGGCGGAGGTTTTTGTGCGCGAGGGCGCAGCGGTGATGATCGCCGACCTGCCAGGCAGCGACGGCGCCGCCACCGCCGCTGCGCTTTCCAGGGCTGGCGGACAGACGGCGTTCGTGGCGGCGGACGTGACGCAAGATGCCGATGGCATGGTGGCGGCGACCGTCGAGCGCTTTGGTCGCCTGGACATCCTGGTCAACAATGCTGGCGTCTTCTACCCTGCCGACGCCCTGACCACGCCGTTCGAGCGCTGGCTCCAGGCGGTGGATGTGATCTACTATGGCGCGTTTCATTGCAGCCGCGCTGCCGCCAGCGTGATGGTGGCGCAAGGGCAGGGCGGACGCATCGTCAACATCTCGTCGGTCAACGCCTTTCTGGGTGCAGCGCAGTCGAGCCACTACAACACAGCCAAAGGCGCCGTCGATCAGTTGACGCGCTGTCTGGCCGTCGAGTGGGCGCCGCACGGGATTCTGGTCAACAGCGTGGCGCCCGGCTTTGTCGAGACGCCGATGGCGATTGTCGACGGCGTCAATGAGCATGAGACGCCCGACTTCCAGGAATTCTACGTGCGCCGTCGCCGCATCCCGCTGGCGCGCCCGGCGCAGCCCGCCGAAATTGCCGAGGTGGTCGGTTTTCTGGCGTCACCGCGCTGCACCTACATCACAGGTCAGAGCATCGTCGTGGATGGCGGACTGTCGATCACGTTTTAGGGCGCTGAGGTGTCGTGCGTGTTGCGTGGTGCGTGTTGCGTGCTGCGTGGTGCGTGAGGCGTGACAGTACTCGCCACGCAACACGCAACACGCAACACGAGACACGCACCACGTTACCGCGTCATGCGGGCCGCAGCATGATTTTGGGAATGACAATCGTGCCGTTGACCAGGCCTGCGAAGGCGGCGGCGCCGTCGTGCAAGGGGCGCTGCTCAACCCAGTCTTGCGACGGGTGAATTGCGCCCCGCTTTAGCAGCGCGATGGCGCAGGCAAAGTCGGCGTGCGTGTAGGCGAAGCTGCCCTGTATCGCCACTTCCTGGCGCACAAGGTAGTTGGCTGCCAGCGGTGAAGCCTCGTCGTGCAAGCCAATATAGACGATGCGTCCGCCGGGGCGCACCAGATTTAGCGCCAATGCGCGCGTGGCGTTAGACCCGACGGCGTCGATCACGCTGACGGCGCCATCAGGCAACACCGCGTGCAGCTTCACCTGCGCATCAACTGCACCGCCATCGATGCCGACCGTTGCGCCCCACGCCTCAGCAAGCCTCAGCCGTTCCGCCACCCGGTCAGAAATTACAATGGCGCCGGACGATTGCGCCCGCGCCACCGCCAGGCAGCAGAGACCGATTGCACCCGCGCCGAGGATCAGCAACGGCCCCTCTCCCTGCCAGTGAGCGTGCAGCACGGCGCGCACGGCGCAAGCCAACGGCTCGACCAGCGCGCCTGCTTCGTCGCTCAACTCGTCCGGCAATGACCAGCACTGGACAGTGGGCACGGCGACATAACGCGCAAACGCGCCCGACCGATGCGCGCCGATCACCTGGCGGCGCTGACAGAGGTTGGGCAGCCCAGCGGCGCACAGCACGCACTCACCGCAGCTCACCAGTGGATTGACCACCACGCG
Source organism: uncultured Caldilinea sp. (assembly GCA_937981885.1). Lineage (GTDB taxonomy): Bacteria > Chloroflexota > Anaerolineae > Caldilineales > Caldilineaceae > Caldilinea. The sequence goes on along the minus strand of CALJMI010000056.1, from coordinate 1,378 downwards.
CTGCCCGACAGCCGGCGCAGCGCCGTTTGCCAGTTTGCCGCCGCCTACCTGCACGATGCGGGCGCTGAACTCGTGCCCCATGATCAGCGGCGGCACGCGCAGGCTGTTGTGACCAAGATAGCCGCTCAGCTCCGAGCCGCAGATGCCGACCGCCGCCACCTCTAGCAACACTTCATTCTCACCAGGAACGGGCAGCGACCTTGCCTGCATCTCCATAGTCTGCGGCGCCGTCCAGACCAACGCCTGCATGACGTCGGGCAAGTGTGTATTGGCGTTCATTGTTTCCATGCTCCTCAGCCTTCTCGTCATGACAGCGCAATATGTCGCCCCTCGCAGCGCCTCTGCGCTTCTCGGCGCAATAATGCTATGCATCGCCCCTCGCAACTCGCAACTCAACCAACCCGATAGCGCGCAATCACTTCCTCATCCAGGTCGACGCCCAGCCCTGGCTCCTGCGGAACCATGACATAGCCATCGACCAGCGGAAAGCGCTGGCGCGTCAATGTCTGGCGCAGCGCCGATGGCTCGACGCAGTATTCGAGCAGCGCAGCATTGGGCAGCGCCGCCAGAAAATGCAGCGACGCAGCAATACTGATGCCGGTTTTGTAGGAGTGGTTGACGCATAGTCGCCGCCGTTGCGCAGTGAGGCGGCCGATCTCGATAGCGCGGCTGATGCCGCCGACACGCGCCACATCGGGCTGCAGCACATCCAGACCGGCGTCGAGCAGCGCCTGGAAACCCTGGATCGTCGTCTCCTGTTCGCCGGCGGCAATGCGCAGCGGCGACGCCTGCACCAGCCGGGCGTATCCCTCCAGGTCGTCGGGGTGCAGCGGTTCTTCCAGCCAGAACGGGCGAAACTCTGCAAATTGATGGGTGCGACGGATGGCAGTGCTGGCGTCGTAGCAGAGCCCAGCGTCGATCATCAGATCGACCGCTTCGCCCAAGCCAGCGCGCGCCTGCCTGACCAGTTCAATATCGAGCTGCTCACTCTGTCCCATCGGGCCCCAGCCAAACTTGACGGCGGTGAAGCCCTGGTCGACCAGCCGCCGCGCCTGTTCGTAGGTGGCTTTGGGCGTGTCGCCAAAGAGATTGGAGGCGTAGGCGCGCAGCTTCGTGTGAAACGCGCCGCCCAACAACTGGTAGACCGGCAGCCCCAGCGCCTTGCCCATGATGTCCCACAACGCTATGTCGATGCCGCTGATCGCCTGCTGCGCTGCGCCGCCGCGCCCAAAGAAGATTGTGCCCTGGTACATGCGCTCCCACAGCACGGCAATGTCGAGCGGATTCTGCCCGACAACGCACTGGCGCAGCCCGCGCGCAATCGCATGGGAGAGCGGCGCTTCAATGATCGCCTTCGCCACCATCGGCGACGAATCGA
>CALJMI010000055.1 GCA_937981885.1 uncultured Caldilinea sp. | reverse complement strand
ATTTCTTGATCGCAGCCGGGCTGGCGACGGCGTTCTATGGCGCGCTGATCGGCGTGACGCAACGCAACGTCAAAACGGTGCTCGCCTACTCCAGCATCAGCCAGATCGGACTGATCACCGTTGCGGTCGGCGCGTGGCTGGTGAGTGGACGCGTCGATCAGGCGGCGCTCACCGCTGTGCTGCTTTATGCCATGCACCACGCGCTGGCGAAGGGATCGCTCTTTCTTGGCGTCGGTTTTGTGGGTGCAGGGAAGGGCGCGCTGGCGGTGCTGCTCCTGCCGGCGCTGGCGCTAGCCGGCTTCCCGTTGACGAGCGGCGCAGTGGCGAAGGCGGCGCTGAAGACGGCGACAGCAACGCTGCCGGGAGCGTGGCCGTCGCTGCTTGGCTGGCTGCTGCCGCTGGCCGCGGTCAGCACGACGCTGCTGATGGCGCGCTTCCTGTGGTTGATGGCGCACAGCCCGGCCCCATCGAAGGCAGCCTCACGCGTGATGTGGGGCGCGTGGCTGTCGCTCAATGTCGGCGTGGCGACCGCGCTCTTTTTGTGGCCCACAGGCGCACCGGCGGTGAGCGATTCCTTCAAACCTGAAAACCTGTGGGGGACGACGTGGCCCGTGATAGTTGGCGTCCTCATGGCAGTCATGGCGGCGCGCACAGTGACGACAGCGCCAACGACACCGGCTGGCGATGTGCTGGTGCTTTATCGGGCCGTGTTGCGCGCCCTTTATGTGTGGCTGCACACTGTCCGCCACAAAGTCGCCGAAGTAGAGGAGCGCCTGCCCACTGATTGGGGTAGTGTGCGACCGGTGGCGTTCGTCAGTCGCGCCGCTGTACAGTGGGAGCTGCGTCTGCGCAGCAATTGGCTGCTCGTTGGCGGCGCATTGCTGGCGCTGACGGTTGCGTTGCTGACTATGTTGTACTCTACCAAATGCACTTTGTTGTGTTGATGGTGTTACCCAAATTTTGTGCAAAATTGGCGGAATACCCAAAGGACATCATCGTCGGCATTCTGAGTGGGCGCCGTGCCATCGAGCAAGTCAACACGCGTATCCGCCCCAGTGTGGCGTTGCACAAGCGTGGGGGCGAGATGCATTCGCCGAGCAATCCTATTGGCCGATACATTGAATGCCTTCGAGCCAGTCGGTGTGGGCATGGCGGTGGAGGGCGTCGGACAGGCGATGATCGATACAGGTTGTGTACAGGCAATGCAGAGCTTTGTAAACAGCTATACAGCATGACTGTGGCAAGCTGATTACACTGGATTTCAATAGGGTAGTAGCGCTTCGTTCCCGCAACTTGTCCCCTATTCAGGTGCAAGTGTAGAGATTTCTGGGTCGACCCATGCCAAGTCAAGTTGCAGCGCTGCCGGTCAATGTGACGCCGTCTTTCATCGTTCAGGCTAAACTGCATCGCCCGCGTGCGGCGAATGGGCTGGCGCCGCTTTTACGCATCCAACAGCAGTTGGCGCACGACCTTGATCGTCCTTTCACTCTAATCTCGGCGCCAGCGGGTTTTGGCAAGACCACGCTGCTCAGCGAGTGGCTGCGCGCCGCACCACGCCCCAACGCCTGGCTCACGCTCGATGAACACGACCGCGATCTGGTCACCTTCCTCACCTATTTGCTCGCCGCTATTCATACACTTTTCCCCGATGCCTGTCCCCAGACAACAGCCGTGTTGGATGTCCCGACGCTGCCGCCCATCTCCGCCATCAGCGCCATGCTGAACAATGAAATCGATCGTCTGGCGGAGACAAGTGGGCTGGCGCACGGTCAGCGTTTTATCCTGGTGCTGGATGATTATCACCAAATCAGCCAGCAGGATATTCATCAGGTGGTCAACGATCTTTTACTGCGCCCGCCGCGCCCACTCCATCTTGTCATCAGCACACGCCATGACCCACCGCTTTCACTGCATACGCTGCGTATGCGCGGCGAAATGGTTGAGATTCGCACCAGCACGCTGCGTTTCACCAATGCAGAGATCAAGACCTTTGTGCAGAACGCCGTCCGTGTTCCGGTCGACAGTGCAACGGTCGATCAGATCGCAAGGCTTACCGAAGGTTGGGGAGCCGGCTTACGCTTTGCCGCCCTCGCGCTCAACGCCAACGACAGCAGCGATGCACTTGCCACGCTCAACATGTTCGACCACTGGTCTGCAATGGACTATCTCTCGAAGGAGGTGTTCGAGCATTTGCCGGAGACAATGCAGGCGTTCTTGATGCAGACGGCGATCCTGGAACGACTCAATGGCGCTCTGTGCGATGCAGTGCTTGACGATCCCCAGGATGCGGGAAAGAGTCATCAGCGCCTGCAGTCGCTGGAAAGCGACAGTGTCTTCACCAGCGCCCTGGCTGACCAGAGTGGGTGGTATCGCTACCACAGCCTTTTTCGGCGTCTCCTGCTCAGGCAACTGGCGCAGCGCTACGACTCTGCGCAGATTGCGGCGCTGCATCGTCGCGCCAGCGCCTGGTATGCCGCCAATGGCTTTGTCGAAGATGCGTTGCACCATGCCCTGGTTGCCAATGATGTCCAGGGCGCTGCTCAGATTGTCGAAGCATCCCGGCACGCAGCACTCAATCATAGCCAGTTCCAGCGCCTGGAACAGTGGCTGAAGGCGTTGCCGGCGCAGGTGATCGCAGAGCGTCCCGGTCTCCTGATCATCGAGGCCTGGCTGTTGGTGGAGCGGTGGCGTACACCCGACATGAACGCACTGCTCGACGCCATCGAGGCGATGCTGCCCAATACAACAATGCCCGAGGCGGAACGCACGATTCTGGAGAGTGAGATCGCTGCGCTGCGTTGCGACTACTGCTATTTTATCGGCGACCGCAGCGGGCTGCTCCACTTATCACGCCGCGCCCTTGACATCGCACCGATGACGCTTTCGCATGTGCGCCGGTTTGCCTGGATGAATTATCTGGCGGCGCTGCAATTGCAAGGTGATTTCAAGACCTTGCAAGCAGCGCTGCACACGAGCCTGCGCGAGGATCGCTTTCACGGCGACGCATTTCCGATCAGCCCGTTGATTACGTATTGCGCTGTCAATTGGATGGGCGCTGATCTGACTACGTTGCAACAGAGTGCGCAGCGCCTGCTGTGCCTGACGCAGGAGCGCAACCTCTTCAATGAACAGGGATGGGCGCATCTTTATCTTGGTTGTGCTGCCTATCAGCGCAACGACCTGGAAAGCGCCTCCCATTTCTTCACAGCGATCGTGAATCGCCCCTACAACACGCACGGGCACGTCTTCTGGCAGGCTGCACTGGGTCTTGCCGCCGTCCACTGCGCACAGGGGAACCATCAGCAGGCGCAGGCGTTGAGCGACTCGCTGCTCGCCACTGCCTGGGAGATGGGGGGCGCCAATGTGCTCGTCGAGGCGCAGGCGCTGCAGGCGTTCGTGGCGCAGCGTATGGGCAACTGCATCGAAGCGCAGCGTTGGGCCGCGTCGTATGACCGCAGCCAGCCGCTGGCGCCGATGTCGATGTTTTCTGCCCCGCCGCTGGTGCTTGCCAGAATCCTGATCGACTCCGCTTTGCCACACGCGTCCGCCGACGCCGCGGCCTGGCTCGATCACATCGATATGTTTAGCAGGGAGACGCACAACGTCAGGGTGCAGATCGAAATCTGGGCTCTGCGTGCGCTGTTGTATGTAAAGACGGGGGTGCGCGCCGACGCTCTGGCGGCGCTTGAAGAGGCTGTGCGTCTGGCAGCGCCGGGTGGACTCGTGCGCGTGTTCCTTGACCTGGGCGCACCTCTTGCGCCGCTGCTGGCTGAACTCGACGCACACGGGCGCGCACCCGAGCTTGTACTATCCATTCTTCAGGCAATGCCATCGACGCGCGCAGCGGACGACCCAGCCACACCTGCACCAGCGTACGCGGCGACTTTCACTGCCGATGACGATGTCACCAGCCACAACATCTTCATCGAGCCGCTGACGCGTCGGGAATTGGAGGTATTCGATCTGCTGGCACAACGGCTGACAGCCGCCGAGATCGCAGAGCGCCTGGTGATTTCTGAAAACACCGTCAAGCGCCATCGCTCGAACATCTACCAGAAACTGGGCGTGAACTGCCGACGTGATGCGTTGTCCGTCGCGCGCAAGTTGCATTTGCTCGACAGCTAGGGGTCGCGCGCCCACCCCGTTCATCTATCGTAGGTCATCGCCTCTGGCGTGACATGGCGCTGGCGAAGCGCCCGCACCGCACACACTCTCCCAAGGTTGATAGTCCATATAGGGTGACGACGTGCAGCGCAGATGCTGCTACGATCGGAACATGTCCAATGATAAATTCGATGCCAAAGGCGTCCAGGGGTTTGCTTTCGACCAACCTTCCATCTATTCAATTTGGGTGGAGGGTTACATTGACCCGAAACGAAGCGGCTGGCTTGCAGGGATGGAAGTGCAGCCATCCAGATGGGAAGATGGAATGCAGGTCACGTTGCTGCGGGGGGAACTGTCTGACCAGGCTGCATTGGTCGGCTTGCTCAACGGCCTCTATCAAATGCACTTCATCGTGCTGAAGGTGCTGCGTACAGGCGCAAAAGCGTACACAACAGATCACCCGTAAAGGATCATGACAGCCAATCGATCCTTCTGATAGGATGCACCTGTTGCATTCCTTGTATAAATATTGAAAGCACCTTACCAGTTGACAGGAACCGTGCTTGATCTTTATGTGCTCCAATGAACCAGATTGTGACAGTCAGACAGTAAATTGCAGGCGCCAATCATGTCTTTATCGCTCCTGCAATGTAATCAATGTAGTCAACGAACATCGTCAAACGAAAGGAGACTCTTTTGAAGCATCGTATGATGAAAACAGGGCTGTTCATGCTGCTGTTTATGCTATTGATGGTGGCTGCACAGCCGCTGTTTGCCGCCAGCACACCTTTGTCTGGCACCAATTGGGTGCTCAGCACGCTCAACGGACAACTGCCCCTGGCGGGCAGCACAATCACGCTGAACTTTGGCGAAGATGACACGGTGAGCGGCGCCGATGGCTGCAACCGCTACACCACAACCTACACGGCCAGCCGTTCGACCATCGAATTCGAGCCGGCCGCTTCGACGATGATGGCCTGTCCGCCTGCGGTTGCTAATCAGGCCAGCGACTTCATGGCGGCGCTCGATGCCGCCAACCGCTACCAGTTGCGCTCCGGTCAGCTCATCCTGCTCAAAGACTCAACGGTGCTTGCCACGTTTGTCGCCGCCAAAGGCGACCTGGCGGGCACAATCTGGGTGGTGACCGGCTACAACAACGGGCGCGAGGCAGTGGTCAGCCCGCTGCTTGGCGCCGACGTCATTATCAACATCGACGACTCCAACCTGATCTCCGGCAACGCCGGTTGCAACGACTTCTTTGCCACGGTGCAGGCGTCCGAAAATGGGACTATCGTGATCGACAACATCGGCGCCACGCGGCGGTTGTGCTCGACGCCCACCGGCATCATGGAGCAGGAAGCCGAGTTCTTTGCGGCGCTCGAAAGCGTCGCCACCTTCACCGTCGATGGCGACGTCATCGAGCTGCGCAACGCCGACGATGCCATTGCCGTGAACATGGTGCGCGAGCTGGAAGTCGATTTCCCCGAACCGGCGCCGGCTGTGCCGACCGGTCGCGTGACTGCGCCCGTTGGCGTCAACATCCGTTCGGGTCCAGGTACCAACTTCCCGGTCTTGGGCGTGGCCCCTTTCAATGCCACCGGTGAGATCATCGGGCGCAGCGCCGACGGGCGCTGGTGGGTCGTCGCCGTCCCGTCTGCGCCGGGCGGCAACGGCTGGGTCTCTGCAGACTTTGTCGCCGCCAGCAACGCTGCCAACGTGCCGGTCATTGCGTCGCCGCCGCCGCCAGTCGTGATCATCCCGACGCCGCTGCCGACGCCGACGCCGCTGCCACAGCCCACGGCGACGCCGAGCGCGCAGATTTCGTTCACGGCCGATCGCACCTCGATCAATCAGGGTGAATGTACAGCGATCCGTTGGTCGGTGGCGAATGTGCAGGCGGTGTGGGTCTATCCGCAAGGGCAGCCCTTCCAGCAATTCCCGCGCGTTGGTCAGGGGGCCGAGCAGGTTTGCCCACCGGTGACCACGACCTACGAGATGCGCGTGCAACTGCGCGACGGCTCGGTGCAGTTCCGCCAGGTGACGATCAACGTCACGCCGGCGGCGCCGCAGAACCCGCTCAGCGGCACAAGCTGGCAGGTGACCGGTTATAACAACGGGCGCGGCGCTGTCGTCAGCCCGATCATCGGCTCGACGCTGACCACTCGCTTCACCGCCGACCAGGTGAGCGGCAACAGCGGCTGCAACAGCTTCAGTGGTTCATACTGGGTAAGCGGCAACAATATCTCGATCGGTGCGTTGGCAGGCGGCATGATGGCATGCTCCGAACCGGCTGGCGTCATTGATCAGGAAGTGGAGTTCCGCGCTGCGCTGCAATCCGCTGTCACCTTCGAGTTCGAGGGCAGCCGCCTGACGCTGCGGCGTGGCGACGGTTCGATTGCGGTGGTATTGAGCCGACTACAATAAACCCTGCCGTCAAACAGATCTCAGGTCGGAGTGTTTGTTCTTGAACCGTACACTTCTGTGACAGATTGCGATCAATTACAGAAGTGTACGGTCAACTTGCTTTTATCATAGCAAGAAACAGTTTCACATTTGTATTGACCCGGATGCGCCACCCTTTATGGCGCACTGTTCCGAACAGCGTACACAAAGAGTTTACGCCATCCATCCAAATAAAATTTTACATAATCATGCATATCGACACACGTCGGCAGCCAGGGAGGCTACATGGCCACAAAAAACAATGCAACGTCTGGCGTCGAAGTTGTGTTGAAGACATCCTGGGTTCCGTTGGCGATCATCGTGCTCGCCCAGTTTCAGATGGGCATCAACATCAACGCGCTGCCGGTGTCTCTTGGGCCGATCGTCGAGGATTTGAACGTACCGGCGACTTCGATCTCGACAGCGTTGGTGCTCTATTCGCTCTTCGTGGCGGCGTTTGTCATGTTGGGCGCCAAGATCGGCAAACTGTTCGGCGAGCGGCTGGTCTTTCAGGTCAGCGCGATCGGACATGGCGTTGCCATGGCGCTGATGGCGATCAGCACCGACGCCCGCATGATGAACCTTGCGCAGGCGATCGCCGGCATTGCTGCGGCTTTGCTCGTGCCGACGTTGGTCGTGTTGATCGCCGCCAACTATCGCGACCGCCAACAAGAACAGGCGCTGGGCATCCTCGCCGGTATCCCGGCCGTCGCCAGTGGGCTGACCTTCATTGTTGCTGGCTACATCGCCACCGCTCTGAGTTGGCGTTTCTCGTTTGGACTCATCTTTATCATTTCTCTGGTCGTTCTCTTCCTCAGTTTTCGCATGAAGTCTGTGCCGCGTCAGAAGGGCATCAGCATCGATTTTGTCGGTGTGGTGCTCTCGGCGCTGGCAATTGCGCTGATCCTCTTTGGCTTCAATAATCTCAATACCTGGGGAATCGTGATCGCAAAACCGGCGGCGCCGTTCTCTATGTTGGGGTTGTCTCCCGTGCCATTCATGCTGCTGATCGGCGTCGTGCTGGGACAGGCGTTTTTTGCCTGGTCGGAACGCCGCGTGACGCACAAGAAGACGCCGCTGCTGGCGCTCGAAGTGCTGGACACGGCTGAGGAGCGCAATGCAGTCTACGCCTTTCTTGTAGCAGGTGGGCTTGGCTCGGCGATCAGTTTTCTGATTCCGCTTTACATTCAGATCGTCCAAGATCGCACCCCATTTTTCACATCGATCGCCATCGTGCCGTACGCGATCACGGTTGCGGCGGCGGCGATCCTTTCGGTGCGCCTTTACGACCGGCTGACCCCGCGCCTTCTCGCCTTGATCTCGTTCGCGCTGGTCGGGGTCGGTATGATCGTGCTTGCCTTCACGATCGGCAATGACTGGAGTACGCCGGTCGTCATCTTCGGGCTGATTCTGGTCGGCCTCGGCGAAGGCACGACGTTGACTTTGCTCTTCAACGTGCTGGTTTCTGCCTCGCCCAAAGAACTAGCGGGCGACGTGGGCGCGCTGCGCGGGGTAGTCAACAATGTATCGTCGGCTCTCGGCGCCGCCTTTGCCGGCGTGGTAGCGGTGGGCTTGCTCTCCCTGCTCATCACGACCGCCTTTGCGCAGTCGAATCTGCCGCCGGTGCTAACGCAGGAGATCAACTTCGACCGCATCGACTTCATCAGCAACGATCAACTGAAGGAGGTGCTGGGTCAGACTTCGATCGCGCCCGAGCAAGTGGACGAAGCCGTGCGCATCAATGCCGATGCACGCCTGCGCGCACTGCGCGCAGCCTTCCTGCTGCTGGCGGCAATCTCGTTGCTGGCGTTGATCCCGTCGACTAGGCTGCCGAACTACAAACCGGGTGAGCTTTCCGCCGAAGATATTGTCGCCGAGAAGAAACC
>CALJMI010000054.1 GCA_937981885.1 uncultured Caldilinea sp. | reverse complement strand
AAACGCTCGGTAGTCCGCCCACCCCTTCAGCGACAACACTTTTGTGATCGCCGCCGTCAGGCTTGTCTTCCCATGGTCGATGTGACCTATCGTTCCCACATTCACATGCGGCTTCGTCCGCTGGAATACTGCCTTGGACATAAAAACTATCCTCCTACACTGGTTCGTTCAGCGTCTTTCCCTACCACAAATTCGGGATGAATAACTGTCTATGGCACAATTGCACCGCCGAAAGCGCCTACGGCGGTGCAAGGCAAAACGGTAAATTACGACGAGTGACAACGCCAATCGTCACAAATTTAATAGTATACCTGAGCGTGCGTCTGTCTCCAAATTGGGAGCTTGACAAAATGTATATAGTTGTGAGCGACGCTGCTGGCGACCAGGACGCTAAGCGATCAGGACGCTAAATCGTCCCGTCACGCCGAAGGCAATGACCTGCTTTACCACAGACGTAAAGAGTAGACGCGAGGTCAGAAATCTTGATTGACACTCTTTCTTGCGCTGTGCTATACTCCAGCCCAGTTTCCAAATAGCATACCTGCTTCAAATCTTGTGAGCCGTTTGCCGCTCATATGATCGTGCTTGACGCCACGAAATATTCTCCGCCACCAGTCAAAGTGAAACCATGTTCAGGAGGATTCTCATGGGAGATCGTTTTCTGCTGAAACCAATGTTACTTGCTATGTTGCTTGGATTGCTGCTTTCTGCATGTGCAGGGCCGCCCCAGGCAGCACAACCGGCGGCGCCTGCCGACCAACCCACCGCCACCGCCGTGCCTGCCGATGTGCTGGCAGCGCAACCGTGGCGACTGACTGACCCTTACAGCCCGCTGCCAGAACGCGCCAGACTGGTGCTCGTCAAGGGTGGCCAGGAAAATGCATCGCTGATGCCAGAAGGCGAATCGATCGAGGACAACCGCGCTCTGCAATACATCGAGGACACGCTCAACGTCGATATCACCTTTGCCTGGGTCGTGCCCAGCGACAGCTTCAGCGACAAACTCAACCTGTCAATTGCCAGCGGCGACATCCCCGACGTGATGATCGTCGATCCGATTCAGCTTCAACAACTGACGGAGGCAGGCGCCATCGAAGAACTGACGCCCTATATCGAGAAATACGCCAACGCCGATATTCTCGAGAACTGGGCGCAGACCGAAGGCGTTGCATTGCAAGCCGCCACCATCGACGGCAAGATTATGGGCATTCCCAATGTGCAGCCACAGGCTGATGCACCGATTATGGCATGGGTGCGCCAGGATTGGTTGGATAAGCTGGGGCTGCAAGGGCCAGAAACTGTCGATGACATCGTGACTATTGCACGCGCGTTCATCGAACAAGACCCGGATGGCAACGGCGTCAACGACACCTATGGACTGACCGGCACGCTCAACCCCGTGCAGGTTCCGAGCAATCTGCACGGTTTCGACGCCATCTTCAACGCCTATGGCGCTTTCCCAGAACTGTTCTATCGCAATGCAGAGGGACAGATCATCTATGGATCGCTGGAGCCCGAGACCAAAGAAGCGTTGACGCGTCTGGCTGAACTATACAAAGAGGGCGTGATCGACCCTGAATTCGCCACCAAAAACACCGACAAATCCAACGAAATTGTAGTCGGCGGCAGAGGCGGCATCATGATGGGGCCGTGGTGGGTGCCGTGGTGGCCTCTGGCGGATTCGGTCAACAATGATCCAAACGCCGACTGGCAACCGTTCCTGATCAAGGACAAGAACGGCAACTATACTTTCTCGATGGGCGAATACACCTACAGCTTTGTCGTGGTCAAGAAAGGATATCCGCATCCTGAGATCGCCCTCAAGATCCTCAATGTGCAGAATGACCTGAGCTACGGCCTCAACGATGCGCCGCAGTACTATCCTAATTTCAACGAAATCTGGACGCTGCTCTTCCCGATTCCATTCTTGATCGAGCAGCCCTATGTCGTCGAACGCATGGCGCGCGAGTACAAGGCGGCGCTTGACGGTGAACTCGATCCAGCCACCTTCAGCGAAGCGATGAAGATCGAGTTCGACCAGATTCAACAGGACATCGCCGCCCCACGCAGCGACTCGTCCAACTGGGCCGTGCGCATGGCGCGCCTCGACGCCGCCTTGCTGCTTGCCGGCGGATACGACGAAGTGCGCACCGACCCGGCGGCAGCGCGTATTGTGGCGAGCGACCCCACCTGGCCGGCGCTAAAGAAACTCGAAGAGGAGACTTTCCTGCAGATCATCACCGGCGCCCGTGCGGTGGATGATTTCGACGCGTTCGTGAGAGAGTGGAACAACAGCGGCGGCGCTGCCCTATTGGAAAAGATGAACCAGGAATAGGAACCAAGCGCGGTTGAAGTGGATTGAGCGGATGCTTGCGGAGTAGGAAAGACTCCGCAAGCATCCGCCTGATCTGCGTCATCTATGCTTCATCGATTGCGGGGCCTGCCATGTTTAAAGACACCGATCGGCTTGCCTACTATGCAATGATCCTGCCTGGGCTGATTTTGCTCTTTGCTTTCACCTTCGTACCCCTGTTTTACTCGGTGATTGCATTTCAGCGCTTCAATCCGGCGTTGGGCATACAAGGATCGCCGTGGGTGGGGCTGGACAACATTCTCTACATGTTCAGCCTGCGCGATGCCCGTCAGGTCTTCTTCAACACCGTTTTCATCGCCACGATGAAGATGATCTTTGTGTTGATCACAGCGGTGGCGTTCGCCCTGCTGCTCAATGAAGTGCGCTTTCTACGTATTCGCCGCTCGATCCAGACGATGGTCTACTTGCCGCACTTTCTTTCCTGGGTCATTCTGGCAGGCATCTTGCGCACGATCCTGGCGCGCGACGGGATGGTGAACGACTTTCTCGCACTCTTTGGCATTGGGCCGATCTATTTTCTCGGTCAGCCTAACATCTTCCCCTGGGTCATTATTTTTAGCGATGTTTGGAAAGAGTTTGGCTTCGAGGCGATCGTCTATCTGGCGGCGCTGACAGCCATCGACCCAACGCTATACGAAGTGGCTGAGCTGGACGGCGCCAATCGCTTCCAAAAGATGCGCTTCATCTCAATCCCTGGAATTGCGCCGGTGATCGTACTGGTCGGCTGCCTGAGCATCGGCAATGTGCTCAACGCCGGCTTCGACCAAATTTTCAACCTCTACAGCCCGATCGTCTACTCGACCGGCGACATCATCGACACCTATGTCTATCGCATCGGTTTGATCCAGGGGCAGTACAGCCTGGGCACGGCAGTGGGGCTCTTCAAAACAGTGGTGGCGCTGTTGCTGATCGGCGTTTCATATTGGGCGGCTGGGAAATATGCCAACTATCGAATTTTCTAGGAGCGCTGAATGCTTGCCTCGCGTAGCATGACCGACCGTATCGTCGATTGGTTGATCACGGTTTTTCTGTTGACAGTTGGCATCTCCACCCTGCTTCCGCTCGTCAACACACTGGCGATCTCGCTGAGCGATAAAGCTGCAGTCAGCGGCGGTATGGTTGGATTATGGCCCGTCGGCTTCAACCTCAACTCCTACAGCTTTATCCTGCGCGACGAAAAATTCTGGCAGGCATTTGGCGTCTCGGTGCAGCGCGTGCTGCTCGGCGGCGCTTTGAATTTTGTGCTGGCGGTGATGACGGCGTTTCCACTCTCACGCACTACGCGCGCGTTTCCGGCGCGTGACATTTTCATGTGGCTTTTTGTCTTTGGGATGATCCTCAATGTTGGCATTGTGCCCTGGTATCTGACGATCAGCGGCTACGGGCTGATCGATAACATCTGGGCGCTGGTGCTGCCGGGCGCTGTGCCGATCTGGAATGTCATCATTTTGATGAACTTCTTCCGCAACATTCCGAAAGAACTGGACGAAGCAGCGCGTATCGACGGCGCCAACCCATGGCAGTTGCTGTGGAGCGTCTATCTGCCGACTTCACTGCCTGCGCTGGCGACGATCACGCTGTTCAGCATCGTCGGGCATTGGAACTCTTTCTTCGACGGACTGATTTTGATGAACAACCCCAACAACTACCCGCTACAAACCTATATCCAACAGCTGGTGATCGCCGATCGCCCCGCGCTCCACGGCGGTCAGGCGCAATTGCTCGCCCAGCTCTCCAACAACACCCTCAATGCCGCCAAGCTCTTCGTGGCGATGATCCCGATCTTGATCGTTTACCCCTTCTTGCAACGTTATTTTATTCGTGGGATCATGCTGGGTGCAGTCAAGGAATAACAACTACGAACCGTACAGCCGCGTGTAGTGATAAAGATTGCTCAGAATCAACTGAATATAGAGACGCGGCTCAGAGAAGGTCAATTGTTCGACAAAGAGCGTGTCGTCGGCGCCGAAGCGGTTGCGCCACGACTGCGAGTTGCCCGGCCCGGCATTGTAGCCAACCAGCGCCGAGAGCAGGTTGCCGTCGAGAAATCCGCGCGCCCAATCCAGATAGTAGGCGCCAAAGCGCAAATTGATCACTGGCCGGTAAATGATGTCGTTGGTGTATTCGGGATGCCCCAGCCGCTGCGCGATCCACTGACCTGTATCCGGGATGATCTGCGCCAGGCCTTGCGCCGCTGCGGTCGAACGGGCGCCCTCCTCGAAGAGGCTTTCCTGGCGGATCAGGCTGTAGTAAATGAATGGATCGAAGTTATTGGCGCGCGCCTCGCGCTCGATCAACTCGCTGAACGGGCGCGGGTAGGAGAGCCGCTGCAAAAACGCTGGCGCATTCTCGACCAGGCCCGCCGGACTGAACTGCATCAGTCGCATGGCGCTGAGAATGCTGAGTCGATACGCGCCGAGGCGCGCAAATTCCAGACTCATCGGGTAAAGCGCCGCCGCGCTGTCGCGGTTGCGCAGGTAGACGCGTTCTAGCGCGGTCAAGGCATCGCCGCGCTGGTCAAGTTCCAGCAGCAACCTCCCTTTCGCCAGGTCGCGATCTTCGGCGATGGTTGGCGGCAACACGCCAACCTGGTCGACGGAGACGCCGAGCCAGTTTGCCAGCCAGCGCTCGGCGAATGCTTGGCTCCCATCATCTCCTGAAACGCGACTGGTCGGTCCCGCCACTTCACGGATACGCGTCAACATGGCCGCGTCGGTCATCGGAACGCCGGCCAGCGCATAATTCGCCAGAATGCCAAAGTAGATATCGGGCGCACGGTTGACTACTGCTCGCCATGTAGCCTGCGCCACATCCGCTTGTCCGGCCGCGGCCTGGCTGCGGCCCAACCAATACCCGACTGCATCCCATCGATAGTCGGGATAGCTGCTTTGCAGCCGCGCCAATACCTCGGCAGCCTGCGAATAGAGTCCGGCAGTGAAGGCGCCAACCCCCAATGTATAAAGCGCCTGCGGCGCGCGCTCACTGGCAGGGAAACCATCCGCCAGCGCCAGAAAATCAACCGCCGCCTCGATCTGGTTGCCCTCGCTCAGCGCGCGGCGTCCGCTCTGCCAGAGCGCCTCCGGCGCCAGCGGATCATTGGGATAGTCGCGGGCGAAGGTGCGATAGGTGCGCCGCGCGCCGGCCGGATCGCCCAGTCTGGCCTGCGCTGCGGCTTTGTCCAGCCACGCCTGCCCCAAACAGTTGCAGTTCGGATACTCGGCGATCACGCGGTCGAAAGTGGCCAACGCCTCGCCAAAGTTGCCGACGCCGAGGTAGGACTGCCCCAGTTCGTGCAGCGCGTTGGCGGCGCGAGCATCGCTGGCATCGACGCTGTCCAGATAGGCGCGATAGGCGTTGATGGCAGGTAGATATGCCTCGGCTTTGAGGTCGATGTAGCCGCGCAAATAAAGATCGAACTCGACATTGCGGTTAACCAGCTCGATCAATGCTAGATAGGCGCTGTAGTTGTCGGGCGCTTCGGTGGTGGCTGACCGCCAACGGTCAATGGCGCCAGCGACGTCCCCCGCCGCAGCAAGCGATTGCCCGGCTTTGTAGAACATCTGTGTGCGGTAGCCGGCGTTTTCTGCAATCGAAAGAATTTCGTCGTAGGCAGCCGCCGCCTGTGCAGGACGTCCACTGTCTAGATACGCCTGCGCCAGGGTCTCGAGCAAACGCGCGCGGGCGACGCGTTCACCGACGTCCTCGATGGCGCGTCGATAGGCAGCGGCTGCACTGTCCACGTCGTTGAGCGCCAGATAGGCGCGGGCGATACGCGGCTGCACTGCCTCGTTCATCCACGGATACGCTTCGAGAAAGCGCCAGTAGGCGGCGATGGCGTCGTTGTAACGTCCAAGCCCCATCAGCGCTTCGCCGCGCAGAAAATACTCTTTTTGTCCAAACTGCCCGGGGTCGCTGCCTGCACTGGCGAGTAGGGCGTCGAGCTGGTCGAAGGTCGCCAATGCCTCGCCGAACAACCCCTCACCCAGGTAGGCGCGACCGATGTCATAGAGCGCTTCGGCGCGCTGTTCAGACGACGCTGACACGTCGGCGACGATCTGGTTCAACGTGGTGCGCGCTGCAGCATAGTCGCCATAGCGCACAAGCTGACGGCCTCGTTCCAGCGCGTCCAACGCAGCGATTGCCGCCGTTGGAATATCGACAGCGGCGGCCACTGTCGATGCAGTCGGCTGATTCACCAGTTCAGGCGTTGGCGTAGGCAGGCGCAAGGTCGCGCCAGTTTCGGCAGCGGGCGTTTCGACAGGTGCAACTGTGTGTGGCGTCTCATCCACACGCACCGGCGTCGCCGTAAACGTCGGCACTACCATTGCGATGGATGTGGCGGTCGGCGTCGGCGTTGGCGCTTCACTGTTGCTACATCCGATCAACAGCAACACAACCACGCTGAGTGCAATCCATTTCATATCCGTTTTTAACGATCTTTGCTTCGCTTCTGTTCCAGCCTTGCTCATGCTCTCGCCAGCCACTATCCGTTCATTTTGCTGGTTTTTCTGGTGCGCTGCTTCTGCTGCTCCTGGCTGCCGCGGTAACCGGGCGCGGTAATGGCGAGATATTGGCAGCGGTCGATGTCCATCATGCGTGTGCGCAGCCACGGCTCGATCTGTTTGGGATCGGCGCTGGTGGTGATGACGGTGGGCAGCAGCGCCGTATAGCGGAAATTGAGCAACTGAAAAAGTTTTTCGCGCGCCCAAGGCGTGGCGCTTTCCGTGCCGAGGTCATCGAGCACGAGCAGCGGCGCGCGCTTCACCTCGTCGAAGCGGCGATCGAGTGGTGTGTTCGACTGCGGACTGAAAGCGGCGCGCAGGTGGTCGAGCAGGTCGGGCACGACAACGAACATCACATCGACGCGCGTGCGCTCGACATAATGATTGGCAATGGCTGCGGCGAGATGCGTTTTGCCGCAGCCATACGTCCCGGCCAGCACCAGCCAACCATGCGGTTCTTCAGCATATTCAATGCAGCGTTTCATCACCTCGCGCAGATTGGCGCGCTGCTCGGCGGCAAGATCGCTGCGCTGCGCGTCGAAGGCGGAGAAGGTGTGCTCGCGATGCAGATGCAGGCTACTCAGGTCGCTCTGTCCGCTCGCTTTGCCGGTGCGAAAATCCGGCGCCAGAATCAAAACATGATGCACCAACCCGACATCCTGCAGACGGCTGCGCAGCCGCGGATCAAGTTCATCGAGTCGCTGGTTGGTGGTGATCACCGTTGGCAGTTGGGCGTTATAGCGGTGGTTGAGCAACTGAAACAGCTTCTCCTGCGCCCACGGCGTGCTGGCGTGCGCGCCCAGGTCGTCGAGGATCAACAGCGGCGTCGTGCGCAGGTGCTCGAACAACTCGTCGTAAGCCAGCTCGCTTTGTGGCCCATAGGTCGAGCGCAGATGATCGAGCAGGTCGGGAACCACCATCAAGATGACCGGCTGGCGCATGGCCAGGCGTGCATTGGCGATCGCCGCCGCCAGATGGGTCTTGCCGCAGCCGTATCCGCCGGTGAGCAGCAGCCAACCCTCCGGGTGCTCGGCGAAGTTGATACACGTTTCGTAGGCGCGGCGCAAATTGACCTGCTTGTCGGGCGGCAGGTGCGTCGGTTCGGGATTGAACCGATCAAACGTCAGGCGCTGCAAGCTGTCAACCATGCTCATCGACTGGAGCAGGCGTAGCCGCCGCGCCTGCATCTCTTGTGCGCGGCACGAACATGGCACGGCGCGGCCAAAGTCGGGATGACCGATCGGCAGGTCGGGCACAACAAAGCCGAGCCCGTTGCAGAGTGGGCAGGGCGCCTCGTTGCGAGGGCTTGGCGGCGCGCTGCGCGTGCTCCGCTGTCGCGACGGCGCCTGCTGCGGCGTCAGCTCATCGTCATCCGATGATGACATCGGAGTATTCATCGGGGATGTACTTTCGCCGTAAATCTGCCTCGCTATCGCGTCCACGCGTTTCATGGGATCGCTCATCTTTGCCCTCCGTTTCCCACCGCTTCAGAATTGCCTGGATGTAGCGCAGCGCACGCTTGTTGCCGGCGACAGCGATGGTGAACGCCTCATCGATCCAATCTGGGGGATAGCTCTTTTCCAGATCACGCAGTTGGTCGGCGATCAGCGGCGTCAGCAAGCCGATGTTCTGCTCGTACAAGGTGAAGATGTTGGGGCGCTCCACCTTGAGCCGCGCTTCGTCGGGCAGGACGCTGCGCAGAGCTTCCAACTTCCCTTGCCGCGCCAGCGCCAGCGTTTGCCGCCCCTTGACCGTATTGATGAAATACCAGTCGTCAACGGCCTTTTCCACATCGCCGGTTTCGATCTCCAGCTTGAGCAGCGTGCCGCGCGCCGTGGCGCGTTCGAGCGCATCCGCCAGCGCCTGCTGCGGCGTGCGCAGATCGCTGTCGAGATTGAGGCTACGCAGCAACACCTCGTCTCCGCGCAAGTCGACGCCGCGCAGATATTTGAGCTGACTCTCCTGTTCGTTGAGCAGCCAGAAGCAGTGCAGCGTCAGCTTCAGCTCTGCCAGGTCGTCGATCTGCGGCAGCAGGTCGGTGAAGAAAAAGTCGGGAATCTTCACCGGCTTCATTTTTGCGTCGGGAAAACCGACAAAGCCCTTCGGTTGCATCGGCATCGGTCAATTTTCCTTGCTCATCTTCCCGGAAGCTCTGAGCTTCCGGGAAGATAACAACTGCATCAATAGTCCAGCTCGGTGCGTTGGACTTCCAGGTCACGGAACTGCGTCAACTCCTTGCGGAAATAGAGGCTGATCGTGCCGGTCGAGCCGTGACGATGCTTGGCGACGATCACATCGGCGATATTCTGACGGTCGGTGTCCTCAATGTAGTAGTCCTCGCGGTAGATAAACATGACAACGTCAGCGTCTTGTTCAATGCTGTTATGCACGATCAAATTGCCAGCGACAAAATTGTGATGCGGCGACACGGTCAGGTCATACACTGGCTCCTCGCCAGCAGGGGCGATGGCGGCGATTCGATCCCAGTAGACATCGCTATTCGCTAATTTGCCAAGTTCGGGAGATCTTACAATCTCAGCAACCTCCGCCGCGCGCGTTCGCCCCAGATTGTTCGCATAGAGTGACGTTCCGCAATACTGCATGTCCAATTCTGCCTGCATCTGCCGCGTTGTCATCTTGATCTGTTGCATTGCGGGTGCAACATGCGACCGCCAAACTGAGGCCGGAATGACATCCCGGTTCGTATTTGGAATTCGATTCTCGACCCAGGCAAGGATCGTCTCCAGCGATTCAGCGCGCTGTTTGCCAACGGCGCCCACCAGTACGGCAAAACGTCTCACATCTTCTTGACCGCCCACGATGATATGGAATTGATCCCGCCCCTTTTCGCCTTGCACCACTTGCTTGATGCGGGCGTTGATACCAAGCCGAAGCAGTAGCGATTGCACTCCCCATGCCAATTGTGCGCTGCTGGTGGCATAGAATATCACCGGTCGTGGACTCTTGCCGTAGACCATCTGAACACAGCCATCGGTCGCCCACAAATGGCGCAAAAACACGCCGATTCCGGCTGGCGACTGCGCGAAAATACGATCGGGGACGCGTTTCTCCCAACTTCGCAAGCCAAAGACACCAAGCCCATCCAACCACACAGTCACCGGATTTCGTTTTCGATGCGTTAAATGTTCGGTCGCGCTCAGATAGACCTGGAACCAACGCCGCTCTTGAACAATTCGCGGTGTGACTGATTCGCCAAAGATCTGTTTTGCGAGGTTCACCACCAGTTCGGCTAGATCCCGGTCTCGACTGGTGTACTGGATGGCGTGGCGCGGCAACGTACATCCATCGCCAATCAGATGCCCCAACAAAGCAATCTCTGCATCATTCAACGTCCCGCTGTCAGGCCCCTTTAATGTGCGCGGGGTCGCAATATGGTCGCCTATCGATAGCTCGTCCAACCGTTTCCAGCCATCAATCGTCAGAAAACGATGATTGGCAGTGGCACGAAGCGAACGCCCCAACTGCGTACGTAACTCGAATACGGACTTTACACCTGTGCAAAAGGCACGGGCTAGGGGCGCGCTTGTCAACCGCCAACTGTTCTGATCGAGACAGGCAACGGTGGCTCGTTCCTCATTCACCAACGCACGAATTGGGACATATTGACCCGTCTCAGGCAGATAGACCGGTGTGTCGCCAGCGAGACATCCACTTTCACGTAGGTCGGACAGCATTGGTCGTTTGTCGCTGCGACTCTCGACTGCGCGCGAGAGTTGGCTGAGTGCAATCACCGGCACGTTGAGTTCGCGCGCCAGCCCTTTTAAAGAGCGACTGATGTACGAAATCTCCTGTTGGCGATTGGCTTCGCGCCCGCCGGACTGCCCGGACATGAGCTGCATGTAGTCGATCAGCACCAGGTCGAGGCCATGTTCGGCATAGAGGCGACGACACTTGGTGCGGATTTCGTTGACGGTCGCCGCTGGCGTGTCGTCGATAAAGATGGCGGTATTGGCAAGCAAGTTGGCGGCCTCCAGCAGGATGGGCCACTCGTCATCGTGAACCTGACCGAGGCGCAGGCGGTGACTGTCGATGCCCGTCTCCATCGAAAGCAGACGCTGCACAAGCTGCTCATTGCTCATCTCCAGGCTAAAGATGCCGACGCGCGCGCCGTAGCGTTTGGCGGCGTTCTGGGCAATGTTGAGCGCCAGGCTGGTCTTGCCCATCGCTGGACGCGCAGCAAGGATGATCAGGTCGCTCTTCTGAAGCCCCCCAAGCAACCGGTCAAGAAAGGTAAAACCCGTCGGCACGCCCATCAGCGTGTCCTGATTGCGCGCCAGAAAGTCGATGTGGTCGACCACCTGCGCCATAATGGTGCGGATCGGCATCAGATCGCGATGAATCAGCGCCTCGCTGACGCCAAAGATCAGCGTCTCCGCCTTGTCGATGACCTCGTCGACCTCCTGGCTGTCGTCGTAGGCGAGTTCGGCGATCTGACCGGCAGCAGAGATCAGACGGCGCAGCAATGCCGTGCGTTCGACGATGCGCGCATAGTGATCGACATACATCGCCGACGGCGTGCCCGAGATCAAGTCGGTGATGTATGCAGGTCCGCCTACTTCCTGCAGATGGCCCCGGCGCTCCAACTCGTCGACCACGGTGACAAAGTCGAGCGGCTCGCGACGGTCGTGCAGCGCCATCATCGCTTCGTAGAGCCAGGCGTGGCGCTCGCGGTAGAAATCTTCAGCGCGCAGGAAGCTGGCGATCTTGATGATGGCATCCGGGTCGATCAACAGCGATCCCAACACGGCGCGCTCCGCCTCCAAGTTGGCTGGAATGCCTTTGACCGGAACTTCGGAGGTTTCCATCATCTGCATTGGTGCATCCATCCCGCTCTCCATAAGAATAACCTGTGCATAACTCTGTGGATTGGGCGCTTTCGACAAAAACGGCGAAGCTGCCAGTTGCGCAGCCTCGCCGTATGGCGGTCCTGTTGTTAATCGACTGTTGGGTCGATAAACGAGCTAATTGCCGAGCAGGCTATCCAGGTCGAGACCCTCCACAAAGTCCTTAAACGCCCCTAGGTCTTCGCTCGATGTGTCGCCATATTCGGAACGCCCGCCTTCTTCGGAAAGCGCCATCTCCTCTTCTGGCATCATTCCTGCCTGCTCCATCACTTCCTCAGCCACATAGATTGGCACGCTGACCCGCACAGCCAGCGCAATCGCATCGCTTGGACGGCTATCGATTTCAGTAGTCTCGCCGTTGTTGTCGAGCACAATGCGTGCGTAGTAGGTATTGCGTTCCAGGCTGTTGATAACAATGTGCAGCACCTCTGCGCCGAGGGTTTCGATCACGGATTTGAGCAGATCGTGCGTGAGCGGCCGCGGAGCTTCCATGCCTTGCAATTGCAATGTAATCGCATCGGCTTCAAAAGGCCCGATCCAGATCGGTAAAAAGCGCTCGCTGCCTTCTTCTTTCAACACGACAATCCGGTTTTGTGACAACAAGCTGACACGAATACTATCGATTGTGACTTCAATCATGGCTCCCCTTCCTGTGGAAACCAATACGCTCGTCCGCCAACAACATGCACCTGAGCGTGCGCCTCACTGCGCAACAAACCAGACATCTTCAGTCAAGAGTGGTTTGAGTATATACCACACCTGGCAATGTGGTCAAAGTGATTTTTCGCACGCAATGTTAAAATTTGGCGCGCAGGTCTCAATCAGCTATACTTTTATCTGTTGTCGGGGAGTAGCGCAGCTTGGTAGCGCGCTTCGTTCGGGTCGAAGAGGTCGGAGGTTCAAATCCTCTCTCCCCGACCACATGCAATGAGATGCCTGTCCAGTTGGGCAGGCGTTTTTTTTATTTGATCTGCCTGCCGTGTAGTAGACTGCACCACATGGGATTGCCATCAACTACCACCCGTGGGACCGCCTGGCCGATGCCATCCTCCTCATGGATCAGACTTAGTCTATTGGCGATCATTCTGCTCGCTTTTCTGTTGCGCACGTGGGATCTGGATCGGCTGCCGCCAGGACTTTATTTTGACGAGGCGTACTACGCACTCGACGCAAAGGGCGTTGTTGATGGCGTTGCCCGTCCTATCTTTTTTCCAGGAAATTATGGCCGTGAGCCGATCTTCATCTATCTACAGTCTTTAGCATTGATCTTGTGGGGGGCGTCTGCCTATTCACTGCGGCTTGTGGCTGCCTTTGTTGGCGTATTGACAATTCCGGTGATCTGGTTGTTGGCGCGGGCGGCGCTCAACTGGGATCAGGCACAACGAAAGGTGGCGCCAGCCGCATGGATAGCGCTGATCGCTGCTGCTGGTCTTGCTGTATCCTATTTGCATCTTAGCTTAAGCCGGCTTGGATTTCGCGTGATCCTGCTGCCACTTTTCAGCGCGTTTACTATTTACTTCTTTATTGTAGCATGGCGGCGTCAGCGACGCCTTGACTTTGCCGTCGCCGGTTTCTGGCTAGGTGCAGCGCAATACACCTATATTTCCTCACGTTTGTTGGTGGTGGTGATCGGTGGCTCTATTGTCTTCGAGATGTTGCGCTGTTACATAAGCAGCGTCAGGCAAGCGAACACCACATCAAAACATCTGTTCGCGAGTCCCTATGTTACAGGGGTTGGCGTGATGGTTGCTGTTGGGCTGCTCACTGTGGCGCCCTTAGTATGGACTTTCGTCCAGCATCCAGAGTATGTGACATCGCGAGTTGGTGACGTTTCAATTTTCGTGCCGGAAAGCAAGGTAGCGCCAGGCACGCCGATGCAGCGCCTCGGTGAAAACCTTGTGAATGTCACGACATCCTTTTTTTTTACAGGCGACCTGAATCCACGACACAATCTGCCGGGACGATCATTGAACGACCCAGTGTTAGCAACGCTCTTTGCAGCGGGCGTCCTTACCACACTGATTATGCTGCGCAAGCCAGCGAATCGACTTGTGCTGCTGTGGTTGGCAGTGATGCTGACGCCAACGATCTTTAGCTTGCAGGCCCCCCACTGGCTGCGCATGGCAGGCGCAATGCCAGCAACCGCGGTTTTGTATGCTATCGGTGGACAGACCTTTGCCGCACTGGTAGAACGTTGGCTTGCACCGATGCGCACGACAATTCTGATTCTGCTGACGATACTCATTGTCAGCGCTCCAGCAACCGTCTCCGCTTATTTTGGTCAATGGGCGCAGTTGCCAACACTCGCAAAGTCGTTCGATGCAGACCAATACGAAGCAGCGATGTGGTTGCGTTCAGAGCTTGCTCAGGAGGGGCCGCAATCCGTCTTACTCACACGGCATCTCTTTCGCTCGATTCACATGCGGTTCCTGAACCCGCAGCTGCCAGGCGCAGCGCCGAGTCTTGCCGAAACAGACAAGTGGTTTGAGATCGCAGCGGGCGCCCGTTACCTGATTGAGGATGACGCCGATGCCGATCAGCCTCTATTTTTGTTGGCGCAGGAGCCAGATGGCAACCTTACGGCGACTCAGTTATCACCGTACGATGCACAAGGCGCCTCTCTCATTGCAGACATCTTGGATGGCAAAGCCCCCTTCACCCCTCGCTCCACCCAACCGGGGCACGCGAAACCGCTGCTTTACACTGGTGATCTTCCAACGATATCGCTCAAGCTGGATCGCGTTCAATATCCATTGAATGTGCGCTTTGTCAACGGCGTCGAACTGGTTGGTTATTCCTTGCCAAAGGGAGTCGCACCATGCAATGCTGCCGGAGACGATCTGCCGCTGATTCTCCATTTCCGACGAGAATCTGGCGAATCTTTCTACGATAACGGCGTTCTTCTGTTTGCCCACCTCATGCTGCCTGCGCAGCAACTGCAAGACAACGGACACATCGCCGAAAACTTCCCGCTGGCGCTTTGGCTGGCGGACGACATCATCGATTCGCGGCGCAGCTTCAACCTTCCCGATTCGTTGCAGCCGGGCAAGGCGTTCTTCGAGGCAGGGCTATTTTGGCTTGCACCCAATGGAAGCATCGAACGCGCTGGCATCATCGACGGCGAGGGTAGGATCGGCGGCGATCAGGTCGTCTTTGGCCCGATCGAGATTTGCGGCGGTGTGGCGGATGTCTCCTTCGATGGGCTGACAG
>CALJMI010000053.1 GCA_937981885.1 uncultured Caldilinea sp. | reverse complement strand
ACGGGCGTCGGCGTGGGCGATGGTGTAAAGGTGTTCGTCGGCGGCACGGGCGTCGGCGATGGTGTAAAGGTGTTCGTCGGCGGCACAGGCGTCGGCGATGGCGTGCTCGTCGGTGTATTTGTCGGTCTGGACGTTGGCGTCCTGGTAGGCGTCATCGTAGCCAAAGTTGGTGTAGGACTCGCTTCAGACAGCGGCATGAGCGTCGTCTGGGGTGTCCCTGTTTCTCGGCCAAGACTGATATTTAGGGTGGTTGTCGGCGTTGTAGTAGGCGAAACAACAGGAGTGACGTCCTCGACGCGGTTTGGCGGCAGAAAGGCTCCGATCACCATATTGAACAACAGCATAGGATCAACATTCGCCGTGACGCCCGGTGCATTGCGCCCGGTGGACGAACCGTTGCCGGCCGTTTCATTCTCGATCTCAGATTCCGGCTCTGCTGGCGTCACGGAATCAACGCGGAGCCAACCAACCTGGTCGCCCACACAGCAGACTTGATACCATTCCCTGCTTGCGTCCCAGTTGAGGATTTGCAGCAACATATTGTCTTCTGCATATCCTACCACTGAGGACTCCGCGTTCGGTGCAGTATAAATCGGGATTCCCGGTGTGCCCGGAGCAATCACCAACAATGTCGGGCGTTCGCTACGCTCCTGGCTTGGTTGAACGATCAAGGGCGCGCCAGCAAATGTGGTCACTTGCTGACCAGCCTCGACAATGACAACTTCATTTTCTCTGGAGACTTCAACAGCGCCTTTTCGAGTGATCACAATTACTTCCGACGGAGAGAGCGCTTCGAACGAGAACTCCGTGCCCACCGCTGAAGCGTGCACCAACGATGACGTGACTACATATCGGTCGCCTGCGGTCAGAACTTCGTCAATGATGTTATTGACGCGTCCACGTTTCACGAGTAATTCCACTTGCGTGGAATCGAGCACAGCGTCGAGTTGATTGATCACCACATGACTGTGGGGCGCCACCTCTGCGGTCTGGAGGGGGAATAGTTGAATAAAGATCGTTCCATCCGCAGTTAGAATCTGATCGCCGTTTCCAACACGGAACGTGTCGCCGTCCTGGTATGTGCGGTAAATGCTGTTCTGTCGGTGTAAGATTGTCACATCACCGCCGGCAACCGTGGCAGGCGCAGTCAATGGCTGTGGAACGAGTTGGGAAACAAAGAAAACCGCCAGTAAAGCCACAATGGCGCCGGCGCCAGCCAACACCAATGTCTGACGCGGCGACAAGTTGCGCAACCAAACGCGAATACGCTCCACAAAGTCGGCAGGATGTGCGGCGCGTTGAGCCGGCGCCGCTGGCATCGGCATAGCGGCTGCAGGCGCGTACACTCGTTGCACTTCGTCGAGTATGAGGCGGTTCAACCGCTCTTCAAAACCAGGCGAAGGCTGTGGTGTAGCGAGATAGGTGTTGAAAGCAGCCCGGATGTCTTCATCGTTGAAGTCATCCATCAGGCCTTTCAGCTCACTCATGCGTAAAACCTGCTTCTATCATCGCATCGCGCAACTGTTGTCGCGCGCGACTCAACAGCGACTCTGTACCTTTGTAGGAGCGATCGATCACCTGCGCGATTTCACCGACGCTCAATCCCACGTGATAGCGAAGAATGAGCGCCTGCTTGGACAACTCAGGCAATCGATCCAACACTTCTGCGAATTCTAGGGATTCGCTATCCACGCTCAACGGAGAGCGCTGCTGCTCGAGCAGCGCCTCTGTCTCCTGGCGCTTGCGCCAGAAGTCCGCTATCTTGCGATAGGCAAGGGAAAAGACAAATGTGGAGAGACTGGCTCGACCATCAAAATCTTTCAAGGCGCGCACCGCTGCAATCATCGTCTCGCCCAACACATCTTCTGCATCTTCGACAGTCGGAACGTTGTGTCGTAGATAGCTGAACAGGCGCGGACGTATAGTCTGGACAAACTCGATCCAGGCATTTGGGTCCCCCGCCTGTAAATTCCGTAGAAGCTCAAGCTCAGAGCGCTCAGCCGATGCTACTGCGTCCAAGATGCGCCTCTATTACGATCAATCGCTATCTGCACGGCAATCCTTCGCGGCAAATGATTACGATCCGCTGACATGAGGTCAGCATCCTTGCGCCAGCAAGGTGATAGATAGCTGATATACAATCTATCTTCCGAGCGGATCTCTAGCGCCAATCAAGCCACGATGAACCAATAATCGATGCTCACACATGCTACAGAGATTCTCGCCGGGAATCAGGGTTGTTCAATAGTCGACAATTGTGGCGCATCGTTAACTGTATAGTATGATTACCGACTATCAGAAGGCGTTATGATTGATTAGTTTACCAGCGTGTGACCGGCTCTACAAACATCCATGCAAACTTGCACTGATAATCATAATTTGAAATCCGTCATACGTAAAGAACCTCATCGAACACAATCCCTCTATCCCGTCGATCTCCAGCTTCACAGCACTGCCTCCGATGGCACGGACACGCCAGCCGCTCTGATCGAGTTGTGCGCCATGCGCGGCGTGTATGTCGCTGCACTGACCGACCATGACAGCGTGCTCGGCATCGATGAAGCGATCAAAGCAGGGCGAAAACATGGCGTCCACATCGTGCCAGCGTTGGAGTTCAGCACACGCAGCGAGCCAGAGCGTGACTTCCAGGAGGTCAACATTCTCGCCTATGGAATTCGACACAACGATCCGACGCTGAACTCTGTGCTTGACCGCGTGATTAGAAGCCGCGTCGAGCAGAAGCTCCGCCAAATTGAGCGTCTGCAATCCTATGGCATTGCGATCTCCGCTGACAAAGTGTTGGCGCGCGCAGAGGGTGTGCCAGGGCGCGTGCATATTGCGCAGGTCGCCTTCGAACAAAACCCTGGTCGCTTCGCCTCGATAGCGGACGTATTTGCACAATTCCTTGCGGTCAATGCTGAAAACCCCACGTATGTTGCACGCACGTTCAGTTTGACAGTCGAAGACGCGATTGAAATCACCCATGCTGCTGGCGGCGTAGCCGTGTTGGCGCATCCGGGCGCGTATTCGCTCATCCGCAACATCGATGACGTTGTGCGTCGATTGGCGGCGGCCGGGCTGGATGGCGTCGAAGTGCGCTATCCCTACGCACTCAACCGCGGCCATTTCGGCGCCGACGCTGCAACGGTAATATCGCTCGTTGCCCACTTTCGCAAGTTGGCGGAAGAGCATACCCTGTTGGTTACGGGCGGCAGTGACTATCATGGCGCGGCGAAGCCTGGCATCGCGCCCGGCATGGCTGGCCTTACTTACCCGGAATGGGAAGCGTTGGCGAACCGGTGTGGATGGATGTAGACGGCTTACACGCACTGAACGAGGAAATTGGAAGGGTGAACGTACAAAGCAAGCCCCTCTCGTCGCTGATGTCTTGGGATGGATTGAGCCAGCCACCGCGTACGACTTGGATCGAGGTCAGCCGCAGCGCGCTGGTGCACAATCTTGGATTGCTGCGCCAGCGCATTTCTGTCAACACGCGGCTGATGGCTGTAGTCAAGGCGAACGCCTACGGCCATGGCGCCGTCGAGAGCGCCCGTATTCTGCAGGCGGCGGGCGCCGATGCGTTTGCGGTGGCGACGCTGCAAGAAGCAATTGAGTTGCGTTCGGGAGGCATCGAACAACCGGTGCTTGTACTTGGCTACACGCCGCCATGGCAGACCGAAGCAGCGCTGGCCCACGCAATCACGCTGACTGTGCTCGACGCGGAGACAGCGGCTGCCATGCACAACATTGCAGCCGCATGTGGCCGGTCACTGACGGTGCATCTCAAAGTCAACACCGGCATGAATCGGCTTGGCGTCCGGCCTGCGCTGGCGTTCAACATGCTGAGCATGTTGGCGCAGTTGCCAGCTCTAAAGGTGGAGGGCGTCTTCACCCACTTCGCCACTTCAGATGAAGCCGACAAGCAGCACGCCGAAGCACAGTTTGCATGTTTCCAGAAGTTGTTGGGCGATTTGGCTGCTGCAGGGTTGCGCCCGCCGATCGCACACGCCGCCAACTCCGCTGCGTTGTTGACGATGCCGCACACTCACCTGGACATGGTGCGCGCAGGCATTGCGCTCTACGGGCTTGATCCAGACAAGGACGCGTGCAAACTGCCGGATGGTTTCCGACCGGCGCTTGCCTGGAAGGCAATTGTGACGCAGGTCAGCGATCTGGAGGCGGGCGAAGCAGTCTCTTATGGCCGTGAGTTCATAGCCAACCGCCCGATGCGCATCGCTGCACTGCCCGTCGGCTATGCGGACGGTTTTCCGCGCAAGCCCAAAAATTGGAGGAGTGTGTTGTTGCATGGCCGTCCGGCGCCGATTCTGGGACGAGTGTGCATGGATCAGTGTGTGATCGATGTGAGTGAGATTGAGGCGCAGCATAGAACGGTGCGTCAAGGCGACGAGGTGGTGATCATTGGGCGTCAAGGCGATGCAGCGATCACGGCGGAAGAGGCAAGCACGCGAGTTGGCACGAACAACTACGATATTGTGAGCCGTATCCTTGCTCGCGTGCCCAGGCTTTATGTGGAGTAGAGTCGGGCAATGACGATGGTTGTCGAGCCGCTTCAGGAGAAAGCGCGCGTCATCTTTGATACACTGGTGGAACATTTCGGCGAGCCAACCTTTCAGGGGTGCGACGACCCGGTCGATGAATTGATCGCCACGATCCTCAGCGCAAACACCAACGATGTGAACAGCGGCCGCGCCTTCGAGCAATTGAAAGCGCGGTTTGGTGACGATTGGGATGCCGTGCGCACGGCGCCGCTTGATGCAATCAAGGAAGCGATTCGACCGGCGGGCATGTACAATCAAAAAGCGCCGGCGATTGTGGCGACGTTGGAACGCATCAAGGCTGATCGCGGCGTTTATGACCTGAGTCATCTGGCGCAGGCGCCTGCAGATGAGGCGCTTGCCTATCTCACTTCACTGCCGGGCGTAGGTCACAAGACTGCCAGCATCGTGATCTTGTTCTGCTTCAACGGCGCAGCCTTCCCGGTTGATACACACATTCAACGCATCTCGCAGCGCATTGGGATCAGCAGCCGCCGCGCCAGCGCAGAGAAAATCAAATGCGTATGGGAATCGCTGCTGTCGCCTTCGATGTTTTTCCCGTTGCACATCAATTTGATCCGTCACGGACGGCGCATCTGTCAGGCGCTCACCCCACGCTGCGATCAGTGCCCACTTCAATCGATCTGCGATTACTATCAGCAGTCAGGGGAATGGTCGGGGCGGGGTTGAGCAGCAACGTTGTTTTCTGCGTCCGCCGAATAACAAAAAGGGCAGGTGAGAATCACCTACCCACATCTCTGTTGCATTGCTTGCGTGCGCGTGACTATCTGATGATCTGAACTCAGGCCGCTGTTTGGCTCTTGTTTAACATGACCATGAGGCGACCGGTGCGTCGCGCTGCGTTGTTCTGGTGAATTGCACCTTTATTGGCGGCGCGCGCCAGCACGCGCTCAGCGTTGCGCACCAGTTCCAGCGCGTTCGGATCGCCGCTCTCAATCGCAAGGCGCGCCTTCTTGATTGCGGTGCGGGCGCTGCTTCGATAGACTCGATTGCGAGATGTACGCGCTGCATTCTGGCGAGCGCGCTTTTCGGCTGACTTTGTGTTTGCCATCCTGTTTTTGCTCCCAAAAACTTCTACTTGACCTGGCTCAGGTCATATTGACAAGGCGTGCTCTGGCATCTACGCCTACATTTGCGCCGCATTCGCAGCAATAGATGAGGACTGGCTGCGAACCAACAAGCGTATATTATACGGCTCCTGTAAAAATTTGTCGAATCCGGCAGGGAAGAAAACGCTCTGTTTACCAACGTACATCGCTATTATGGCGAAGCATCGACGTGGTCGGCGGTGCGATGTTGCAAAGCTTCACGACGCAATAGTTCAGTTTCCAGGAGTTCTTGCATGGCGTCCTGTACATATGGATAGGCGAGATAGACAGCCGCCAGGCCAAACAGTGAACCGGTGAGCGTGCGTAGCACCCAATTGCTCTCGCGTAGGCCGATCAGTTGAGTTCCACCGTCGATTGCCATTGGAATCGCCAATAGCACAAACAGCTTGAATGGCAGCGGTTTCGTGCGCCGACGGACAAGCGCATAGCTCAATCCGGCAACGAGCACGCCAGCATATATCGCGACATCGCGTTGACAGAGCGCCACCTTCCAGCCGATTTCAGCGTTGCCGATAAAGGAACGTTCGATGAACAGTGAGTCGGTGATCGGCATCCCGCCAGCAATCAATTCCGGCGCCAGCGGTGTAAGCGACGGCCCAAATAAAAAATAGCTGTGATCGGGAAGCTGGTGGCAGAGCACGGAGTAGATCGCATAAATCACGGCGGCAGGGGCTTCCCATCCGATATGCATGAAGATCGGCGCCAGAAACGGCGTGAAAAGATAGATCGCCCACACCGTGTTGAAGATCGCCAGCCAGCGTCGCGCCATGCCGACCACCAAATGATTGGCGGCGCGTGTCAGCTTTGTATCGCTGGCGACCGATTTGGGCGCAATGGGTTGTGGCTGCGCGCTTTTCTGCGCCGTCTGCTTCTGCTCGATTGTCATGTTGCCTGCCTGTACGCAGCGCGGAGCGCATTGTACACAATGTCCCAACGATGGGGCGGGTAGAGCAGTTCGCCGCCCTCGATATCCAGCACTGGCACCAGATAGCGATAGCGAGTGAATGCTTCGTCGTCTTGCAAAATGTTGCGTTCAACCAACTCGAATTGCAGTTCTTTTCGGATTTCCAATAGTTCCTGCTTTAATTCGTCACACAAACCGCAATCGGGCTTGCTATAGAGCACAACGCGCATGGCAGTCTATGCTTTCGGGCGGACGCCGACCGCTGCACCGCTGAGATAGCCAATATAGGCGGGCACGAGCGGCAACACGCATGGGCTGAGAAAGCTGATCAGACCGGCGCTGAAAGCCAGCATAACCTCGGTCGAAGCAGCCGCACCGATCAGGTTGCCGCCGCCAGCGAAAATTGACGAAACTTGCTCTTCAGCCTGGAAAATCCATTCGTTGAGCGCCGCAAATTGGGTCGTCAGCGCAGCCAGGCTGTCTGTCCACAGCATGTAGGCGACGTAGAGCATGAACAGACCGCTGATGATGCTGACGATGCCGAGGTGACGATTCATGGCGCGTAGCCAGCGCGTCATGCTGCTGAACATCAAACCGGTGAGCAGGAATGGAATGCCCAATCCCATGCTATAGATGAGCAGCAACCCGGCGCCTTTAAGCGCCGTCTGGCTGTCGCTGGCGAGAAAGAGGATGCTTGCCAGAATCGGGCCGATGCACGGCACCCAACCTGCGGCAAAGCTGACCCCCATCAAGCTGCTGCTGAGATAACCCCATTTGCGACTGACTTGATGCATGTCGGTGACGCGCTTTTCAGTGTAGAGCATCTGATTTGGGAAGTTGAGCAGCGACGCCAACGCTTCGGCGGCAGGATTCTGTGCAACATCGACGCGCTTTTCGATGATGCCGACCAGCCAGCGGAAGAAGCCAAGCGTGGTCAAGCCAAAGATCGTGAGCAAAATGGCGCCCATTTTCTGGATCATCGGCATATACATATTGAGGCTGCGTCCCAACAGACCGGCAGCCGAACCAAGCAGCGTAAAGACCAACGTGAAGCCAAGCACAAAGAAAAATGCGTGGGAAAAGACCACCCATCGACTTGTCGCATTTGACATAGTTGCTTGCGCTGGCGCTGCAACCTGTAGATTTGTAGAGTTGACGTTCGTCACCTGCGAACGCAGTGTCTCCGCCATTGAATCCTTCCTTCACTGACTGTCAGGGGGGAATTTGCGCCGTCCGTGTTGCGTGAAACGTGTTGCGTGAAACGTATTGCGTCTGATGCGCCTTCTCACACAGCACGTTTCACGCAACACGCTTTGTCTCACTTGCGTTCGGCGGCTTCCAGCTCCTCGCGCAACGTCTTCACTTCGGCGTCGAGCTGACGCTGACGAATGCCCAAATAAACCAAATACAAAGTGACCAGCAGCCAGACAGAAGCAAATCCTAACATCAAGAAAAACATGGTTATTCTAGCTCCTCGCGTAATTCTGCAATTGCATCTTCGTTGCGCAACTGACGCCAACGCAGAACTAGCAGCGTGCTGAAGAGAACACAGAAGGCGATCATGTTGATATTCAGCGCCTGCGTCATCGTTGCCCCGACGCTGAAGCCACCTTGCGCATCGACGTTTTCTGCGCCGTAGACGACCGGATGAATTGAGCGAAACAGGCGCGCGCTATAAAAGGTTAGCGGAACGCTTAGAAACGCTACAATCGCATAGATGCTGCCAAAGCGGGCGCGTGTGCGACGATCCTCAATGCCGTTGCGGAACAGCAGATATGCCAGATAGACCAGCACTGTGATCGCCGAAGTCGTCAGCCGCGGATCCCACGTCCAGTAGGTGTTCCACGTTGGCTTCGCCCAGAACATGCCGGTGAGAATTGTGCCCATTCCGCAGATCAGACCGACTTCAATCGACGCTTGTGAGACGCGATCCCAGTCGAGGTCGCGCTTGACCAGGTAGACAATGCTGCCGATCATCGACATTAGAAAGCCGGCAAGCGCACCGATGTTGCAACCCATGTGGATGTAGAAGATGCGCTGTGCAATCTGTTCATCTCCAGCAAGATTGCTGGCCGCTGGCGCGTAATAAAGCGCTGCCCACATCGAGATGGTCATTGCCGCCGCAGCCACCAACCCAAGCATCAGTTGGACAATATCAACGCCGCGCCAGCCAGCTGCATTTGTCCGCAATGTTGTCGAACCCATGTCGCCTCCCTCTCTACGCGTCCTCCCAGATCAGATCAAAAAGCAAATACGCCACCACGATAAAGATAGCATCGAAAGCCGCCAAGATAACAAGCCACTGGCGCAAATCGGAAAATTGCTTGCCGTCTACCACGCCCGCTGTCAACCCGACGCCTGCCACAAATACGGGCGCCATCACCGGCAGCAACAGGATCGGCAGCATTGTTTCGCGTGCACGGCTGTTGGCGGTCAGAGCGGCGAAGAGTGTGCCGACGCCGACATAACCGATGACGCCTAGCAACACTGCCAGCAGGTTGTACGGATGAAACATGTTCAAATTGAAGATAAAGAACATGACCGCCAGTATCACTAGCGTCGTGGCGAGCGTGAAGAACAAATTGGCGAGCATTTTGCCGAAGTAGATAGCACTGCGATCGATTGGCGCCAACAGCAACGACGCCAGTGTGCCGCGATCGACTTCGGCGCCAAAACTGCGGTTCAACCCAAGCACACCCGCAAAGAGTGTCACCACCCACAACACGCCCGGTGCGATCATCTCCGAACGCGGCACACGCAGGTCGAAAGCGATGCCAAAGACGAGCACAGCCAGCACACTGAAGGCGGTCATCGTGCTGAAGATTTCGCGGCCACGCCATTCAGCGCGCACGTCTTTGACGAACACCGCGCCGATCTTGCGCAAATATGTCAATGCCCCGCCGCCGCGCTGCATTGTGACCGGCTCCGCCGCCAGGCCAAGAGGCGCCGTTTGCACGTTTGCCTGAATCACCTCTTCGTTCATCCGCACAAGCTCGACTCTACTATGCGCCTATCTTTGTCATCCATTGTCGTACAATCTCCGCTGTCAGCGACGCAGTCGAGGCAGATTGCGTGATTTTACCATCAGATAGAACAGCGATCGAATCCGCCCACAACAGCGCCCGCTCCAAGTTGTGCGTTGTCAACAGAATTGCACGATTGCTGGCGCCCAGCGAACGGATCAACTGCGCCAACGTTTCGGCGCTGGCTGGATCAAGGCCGGTGTCCGGCTCATCGAGCAACAGCACGGGTGGGTCGTGCAGAATCGCGCGCCCGATAGCGAGGCGTTGCGTCATGCCGCGGCTGTAGGTGCGCACGGCGTCGTGGCGTCGCGGCCAGAGATCGACGGCATGAAGCACTGCTTCGATGCGTTGGGTTGGCCGTTGCATGTCATAGAGATGTGCAAAAAATTGTAAATTATCCCATGCACTCAGGTTGTCGTAGAGCAGTGGCGCATGTGCGACAAGACCGATGTAGCGACGAATCTCATGCCCGGCTCGGCGTGCGGAGACGCCACCGAGCAACACCTCGCCACGATCCGGTTTGGTCAGGCCGGAGATGATGCGCATTAACGTTGATTTGCCGGCGCCATTGGCGCCTAGCAGCGCCATCACTTTCCCCTGCGCCACCGTCAGATCGACGCCGCCCAAGACGCGCTTGCGTCCGTAACGTTTGGCAATGTTGCGCGCTACAATCAGTCCACCGTCAGTCACGCATTCACCCGCGCTTTCTGCTCTGCGGTATTTGCTCCAATTGATTGCTTATTTCGCGTAGCGAATTCATGAGCGTCACTCGTTCAGTCGACCAGGTCTCATCGTCAATGTCGCCTTGATCGTGGCGATTGTCGAGCGTTGCGATCTTGGTCAGCAAGCGTTCTTTTTCTCGGCGCAGCGCATAGAGAGTCTGCACTGTATTGCGCGAATACTTCCAGTAGAGAATACCGCCGCCAATCACCAACACCAGCGCAGCCGCCGCGATGCCTGCAAACACTGGCGGGATTGTGGATGATGACGACGCGCCTGCCGATCGAATCGGCGTCGGTGTGTTCTGCGCCTGTACAAGACGTGGGTCGATGCCTCTGGCTGGGATCAGGTTTTGTAGCGTGATCGACAATTGCGCCGGCTCTGCCAATGCACCGTTCCACACCCGATACGCAATATGGTGCACCGTTTGATTGCCGACATTGTCGAGCGGTGCGTTCATTTCGACGGCGAGCTTGGGCAGATTGGCGACCAATACACTAAATATATCGACCGGATAGGCAATATCCGCAACAATTGTAGCAGCAGTCTCGAAGGACGGCATCGGTGAGGGTTGTCTCAGCGGTGTGGATATGGTTTCTGGTGTGTTGTGCAGTGTTTGCGCCAGTGACGCAGCGGTTGCCAACGCAACTGGCAGAAAACCGCCAATGCTCGCGATGATGACTCTTCTCGCAATACCTTTGAGCAAAAATAAAACTGTGACAAAATACTTGTTGACTTGCACGTTACCGGATTGCTTCGACGTAGACTTCCTCCGGCTCTTCTTCATAGCGGCTCGGACATTTGAGCAGCAGCGTTTCAGCCTGGAAGGTTCCATCTGGCAATAACTCGCCCTCGATGATCGCCGATGCGGCGCGCGCAAAATTGTCGGGACGCGGCCCATGGAAGACAATAGGCAACTCGTGCATGCTCTCGTCGGCAATCTTGAAGCGAAGGGTGACTTCCTGCGCATTCCAGAGTTCGCTGTTGTCAACGACATTTCCACTCACGCGCACGCGCTCGCCGTAGATCTGTGGCGTCCGCTCATAGAGTTCGCCGACGGTCAGGTAATACGCGCCGGTGGTTGTCGTTGCGTCATAGACCTGAAAAATTAAGAACCCGACAAAAGTCAACAGCAGCAGGCCGCCAACGATATATTTGGAGTTGAAGCCGTTGCGTGAGCGCTCTGAAAGGTCGGTTGGAATGGTGATGGGATTGATTTCTTGTGCCATAATGATGTTTGTGAGCTGGTTAGCCGACCGATGGTTTTTTGCGTGTGAAGCCGTCCTCTCCCTCAGCTAACGTTTCTTCTGTCGTTTCAATCTCAATTTCTTCGCCGGACAGAATAGCAATCGCTTTATCAGCCAACGGTGCTGGCGTCAGCACCTTGGCGGCAGCCAGATGCCCGGCAGTCAGTCCATAGATTGCGGCCAGCGCCTCTCCCCGGATCAGCGCTGGAATGCCTTCGCTTTCCAGTCGCGCCTTGACCACATAGGCTTCCATCAAGTTTGCCGCCTCCCATACGACAACTGGTTCATTGTCGGAGCCGCCGCCTGTCGTGACTGAGGCGCTGACGGCGGTTGTTGGGGCGTCCTCGGCTGCACGCCTCCGAAAGATGCCTGGGAACAGATCGGTGAATATGCTCATACAAATCACTATCTCAACTCTGGGGGCAGAACAAACCAATTGCTCGCATTGCGCGGAAACGGCGCGACATCCACAACAGCGCTGCGATTCAATCCACCGTAAATATGAGGAAACACGTGATCATCCACCATTTCCCAACGCAGCTCT
Source organism: uncultured Caldilinea sp. (assembly GCA_937981885.1). Classification (GTDB taxonomy): domain Bacteria; phylum Chloroflexota; class Anaerolineae; order Caldilineales; family Caldilineaceae; genus Caldilinea. The sequence continues at coordinate 87,449 of CALJMI010000053.1, read as the reverse complement.
ACATCCAGCCGTTCCACCGCAATACACACAATGATAAACGATCCCGGCGATCCTCGATAAAAGTGATTGGCGACTTGCTCCAACTTTTCCAGTTCCGCCGTACAGTGGATGAATCCTTCCTGAATCAGCGAAGGCGGCCGATAGACTGGCTGCTCAAGCTGCGCCTCCCATGTCGCCAACGGCGTCATGTGGTAGATGATCTTTGCGCTGTTGTCAACCATCATCTCTCAATCATTCATCTCACTGTCAACGTCGTCGTACGCTTCATTTTTGTAGTGCAGCAGCGCCTACATACGGATTATGGGCGCGTTCGTGCCCAATCGTCGTTGCCGGCCCATGTCCCGGATAGACGGTGTAATCGTCGGGCAGCGTCAGCAGCTGTTCGTGAATGCTGCGCAGCAGGGTTGGTCCGTCGGCGCCAGGAAGGTCAAAACGTCCAATGCTGCCTTGAAAAAGCGTGTCGCCAGCGAAAATCTGCCGTCCGGCGTGGTGGACAAAGACAATATGGCCCGGTGCATGACCCGGTGTGAAACGCACCTCCAACTGCTCGTCGCCGACTTCGATGATCTGGCCGTGCTCCAGAAATCCATCAGGATCGTCGATCGGATCGACCTCCATGTCCAACCATAGGCGCACTCGATTTGGCACATCGTGCAGGATCGGCAGGTCTTTGCGATGCAACAGGAAAGGCGCGCCCGTGGCCGCGCGCACCGCCGGCACAGCCATGACATGATCGAAGTGTGCGTGTGTGTTGATAATCTTCTCAACCGTAAGCGCCTGCTGATCGATGAGACGCAGAATCGCCCGCGCATTGTCGCCCGGATCAATAATCACCGCCTTGCGCGTGCGGCTACATCCAAAAATGTAGCAATTTTCTTGCAACAGACCGACCGTCAATCCCTTGAGTATCATGTGAGTTTTTTGTTTCCGTCTACGAGCAGCGTCCACAGAGCCATTCGTTGCTCCACCGTGTGACTTCGCGGATCACCCTTTCCAGGTCTCGCCCCATTTCAGTGAGACAATACTCGACATGAGGCGGAATTGCGCTGATCTGGGTGCGGCGCACAATTCCCTCTTCTTCGAGCATCTTTAATCTACTGCTGAGTGTACTGGGGTTGACGCCGCCTAATCTGTCTTGAAGCTCACAAAATCGCATCGACCGGCCATCAAGCAGAAAGTAGACGATCTGCAGCGTCCACTTCTGGCCAACGATACGCGCAGCCGGCTCGACTGGACAGAGCGGCAATTCAGCTATTGTTTGCCTCTCTATGTTCATAGGCATGACACTGTTCATAGGCATGACATTGATTCCTTGCTAATCACTTTTTGTGTCATGCTATAACAAATATAGTACTATGTCAAAGCATAGTGAGGGGTAGCGAAGGGTGAGATAGGAACCCGGCGCCCCGCCAGTGTTAGAAAGCAGTGCGTTTTGCTTGCGAATTTATGGTTGGACTGGCAGCGGACGCAGGCTTGCCGAATCATCGCCGACGCTGAGCAGTGGCTGACTCGCTGTGCCGTCGTAGACGAGATCGAACTCGCCGCGCACCAGTTCACCTGCCTGCCATTGCCCTGTCGGATACGCGCCGCCAGCGAGCGGCGCCGTGATCTGCTGATTGCCCAGCCGCAGCGTCATCGTCAGGTCGGCGGACCAATCTACGGGCAATGGGTCGGGCGCCAGCCAATAGAAGGTGAAGTGCACGGTGTCGCCCGGATGAATCGGCGTCTGCGGCGCGTGGGTGAAACCACGGCGATAGGCGTCGTAGCCGACAAGCTGCACCGGTCCGAGCGTCAGCCCCAATCGGTGCTGCATCGGTACGACATCGAGCGGCGGCGTCTGCTCAGCTCGTTCAACAATCACTGCGCCCAACGCCAGCATATCCTGTCCGGACTGCAGCACACGTTCGCCGGTTTCCGCATCGTAGAGCACGGTGATCATACGGTAGAGGCCAGGCGGCGCGCCGAACGGAATGGCAATGCCATGGTTGTCGATTACTCTTTCGCCAACTTGCCAGCGATCGGTTGGCAGCGCGCCGCCGCCTGGCTCGCTGTCGTGCTGCGCGATCACCTGATTGCGGTCGTCGAGCAACTGTACACTGACTTTATAGCGCCGCGTCAACGGCCTATCGGCGAACCATTGAAGTTGAACCACAGCAGCATTACCTGGCGTCACGCGCTGCGGCGCTGGGTGCGGCTGCTGTACCTCGAAGAGAACCATGCCGTTCTCCCACCGCACTGACGACGTTATCGTCTGCTCCAGATCGCTGGCAAGCGCGTAGGTGACAAAGCGTAGGTTGCCCTGCCAGCTTTCCATCGCTTTGAAGGCATTGGCATCAAGCCAGCGCTCGACATATTGCTGCGGGTCGGCCTCGTTGGTCGCCCAAAAAAGTGCAAAGACGCGGCGCTTTCCGGCCGTCGCTTCGGCAAGCTGTGCTTCAACATGGGCAGGGTCGGGTGGACGCTGAGCGGGAGATGCCAGCACCGGCAGACCAGGGTCATAGTAGCGCCACACCTCTTGCTGTCCCGGCGCATTCAAGATGACCAGGTCGCTGTAGACGTCGCCCACCGCCGCCAGATACTTCGCTACGCCGCGATAATTGTCGCGCGCAAAGGGATCGATATAGTATGCTGGAAGCGCCGTGACAGCCGCGCCGATTCCAATCACAGCGATGCCAGCGATCAACAGACCACGCCCAACGCACTTCGATGCGTTTTGCTGCGTTTTCGCTGCAACGATCCACGGCGCAGCGGCGACCATCAGACACCACGCTGGCGAAGCAACCAGCAAGAACTTGAGAAAGGCGTCGGTGAAGAGCCCCACCCCGAACATCATGGCGATCGGCAGCAACAGCCACAATCCAGCCGCTAAGGCGAGCCGGGAAAGGCGACGTAAGGAAATTAACCCAACAAGCGGCAAGATGCCTGCCAGCCCCAGCCACGGCCACAACGGATCCGCTGCGATGCGCAAGGGGCCAAAGAGCAACGTGCGCAGCGTCAGCGCCAGTCCTTCTGCTGCGCTCACTGTAACGCCGCCTTTGGGCCAGTTCAGCACGCTGTCGATGGCTGTTGGCAACCAGGGGAGGAAGGCGAAAAGAATCAAACCGTTGAGCAAGAAATAGTGAAGCAATGGTGTGATAGGGTGATAGGGTGATGGGGTTGTTGACGCATCGTTGCGCAGACCCATCGCCCACCAAAGCACAAAGGTCAATCCTGCCGCCGCCAACAAGATCGGAAAGCTGTAGTGCGTCCACATGCCAGCAACGCCGAAGAGGAGAAAAAGAGATTGGGGGGCTAAGAGATTGGGAGATCGGGGATTGGAGATTGCGCGCCCCTCCGAATTCCCCAATCTCCAATCTCTAAATCTCCAATCTCTAAATCTCCAATCTTCAATCTCCATCATCCACAGCAACGCCCCAAATAGCCCCGCCGCCTCGACTGCCAACAACATATACATACGCGCTTCCTGGCTGTAATGGACCTGAAACGGATTCACCGCCGCCAGGAACGCTGCAAGCACAGGGAACCAGCGCCAGCCAACCCGGATGCGAGTGGCGCGCAGCGCAATGGCGGCGACCAGCGCCACGAGCAGCACGCCAAGCGCCGCCGAGAGAGTGCGCATCGCCGCGGCGCTGTCGCCAAAAAGCATCGACCACAGCTTGAGCAGCCAGTAATAGCCGGGGGGGTGAATATCGGCGGCGGCGGCGGCAGCGATCTCCCCAAAGCTGCGCGAGAGCATCGCCCATGAATTGCCCTCGTCGTTCCAGAGTGAGGAGGCGTCGAGATGATAGAAACGGAGAAAAGCTGCAAGGAGCAGAGATAAGACGATCAAGAGATTGGGGATTGGGGATTGGAGACTGGGGCGAGACGAATCTCCAATCTCCAATCTCTCAATCTCCTTCCCTCCCATGCTCCCTTTCTCTCCCATCTACTGCTCCAGCCCTACTGTGAAGTCGCGCATACTCTCATAGACCGGCTGCGGTGTGAAATCGGGGGCGAGCAGGCGAAAGTAGGCTTCGGGTTGACGGTTCTGTTCCCACAGATCGGTGGCGCGTTTGAGATACCAGGTGTTCGCCACGCCGACCCAGGGCCACTCGTCGATGACGCGCTGATAAGCCATTGGCAAATAGCGCGCCTGCTGCTCCAACGTGACGCGGCCGTAGCGGGGATCGACGTCCTCAGGCGCAGCGTTCCAGTTCATCTCGGCGATCCAGATCGGCTTGTGCGCGTCGCCGTTTTTGACCATTAAGTCGCGCACAAACTTGTGACGGCTGATGTTGATGACGCGCGGGTGCATGCGGTTGTCAGTTGGTCCGCTGTAGAGACCGTAGCCTTGCATCGCCATGATGTCAAAGTAGGGTGCGGCGCCGGCGTCGTACATACGTTGCAAAAAGAGCAGGTCGTTGAGGCTGTTGCCTGGCGGTGGGTCGGTTGGCTGCAAATTGATCGTCGAGGCAAGCGCGCCAGCAATCAGAACCACATCAGGGTCGGCGGCGCGCGCGGCTTCAGCGCCGGCTTTGAGCAATTCGACGTAGCCCTCCGGGTCGATCGGATAGCTACCCCACTCTGGGTAGATGTTCGGCTCATTCCAAAGCTGATAGTATTTGATGCGTCCTTTATAGCGGCTGACCACGGCGCTGACATAGTCGGCGTAGTCCTGCACATTGTCGGGCGGCGCAAAGGTGTCGACGTTGTTCTCGCCCTCGCCCTGGGCGCGCGTCCAGCCCGGCGGGTTGGAAAGGCGCACGATCAGTTCCATGCCGTTTGCTTCCGCCGCGGCGACAAGCTGGTCGTACTTCTCCCACGCCGATCGATAGGGTTCATGGCGCCGATCCTCGAAGTCGCCCTTACCGTGAATTTCGATGTCTTCCCAGGGAAACTCTTGCCGCAGCCAGTGATAGCCGGCCTCAGCCGCCATCTGAATCGCCAGCTCGCGCTTGGCTGGCTCGACTTCCTGTTCGAGGAACGTATTGACGCCGAATGGATTGACGTTGACATGGTTGATTGTGGCGTCGTCGGCCAGGCTCAGCGGAGGGCGCAGGCTGTCGCTGAGCAGATCGGAGAGACCTTTGACCTGGGCAAGAAACTCCTCCTCGCCGGTCTGCTGCCAAAGCCAGCCGCGCACAGGCGGGAACTGAAGGATCAAAAAGCTCAGCCCACTTAGGACGAGTAGGCTGAGCCAAAGAATAAACAGTTGCTTACGTACAGTGCGCATCAGGCGAGATCGTGCTAGAAATGAGGTTACTTTCTGTAGAACGTGATGCCCGTGCACTGCTCGCTATCGTTGATCGTGCGCACCCATTTGGGGGACTGTGGCGTCAGATCACCGAAGCCAGAAGATTGTCCACCTGGCGGAAGCGCCCCCGGACAGGTCACAACGAAGATTTCTACAGTCGTGCCGCGCGGCGCCGGGCCGCCAAAGGGCGAAAAGCCCCAGTTGCCGTCGCCAACGCCATCGCATCCCGAACATTTGGTCGTGCGCGGCTCATAAAAGAACAGATGTACGCAGACGCCGTTCAGCAGATTGTTGTTGGAATCGCGAATATACCCTGTGAAATAGGTCTGACCAGGATTTGGGTCGCAGCGCTCCGTCGTCCCCAAAATAAAGGGGAAGTTGTCCGAGGGGGGCGCTGGTGCGGGCTGCTCAGGGGCTGGCTGCGCCGGCGCCGGTTCTGGTTGGGCGGGAACGGGCGTGTTTGTTGGCGGCGGAGGCGGGGCTGCGGTAGGCGCTGGCGGAATATTCTGCGCTACAGCGACGCCCTCGGCGCCGGTGACAGCCACCAATTGACCAAAGACCCATCCCGCCCGGCCATTGTAGTCGATCTCCCACCACGCGCCGTCCGGGCTTCTGCCTGTGATTCGATAGATGCTGCCTTGTCGCTCTGTGCCAAGCAGCCCGTAATTGGTGCCGGGTCCGCTGCGAATGTTCACAGAGTCGTTGAGCACAAGCTGCGCTGCTTGTGGCGTCGGCGTCGGTTCGGGTGTGGGCTCCTCCGTAGGCGCTTGTGGCTGTTCTTCGGCAGGCGCCGCCGACTGTTCAGTTTGCGCCTGTCCTTGCACGGGCGCCTGCTCTTGAACCTGATCAGGCGGCGCAACCGCCACTTCAGCAGTCGGCGTAAACGTTGGCAGCGGTGTGCGCGTGGGCAACGGCGTCGCTTGTGCGCCAACTGCACCGCAGCCCGCTAGCAGCATTGACAACAATACAACCAGCAGCAACCCTGGCGTCATCTTTAACGAAAATTGTTTGTTCATCGGTTTGTTCTCTCCATCTGTCTATGCAAGCACGTCGGAATGTCGGTGGAGATGCATCACTTCCTGACGTAACTTCAAATTGCCAGTATATCATAGATGAAAAGTAGACGCCGAAATAGATGGGTGAAGTTCCAAACCCCAGTTCAAAACCATCAACGCCTCGCTAAAGACGAGCGTACTTCAAGTTGGGAGCGTCCGTTCGTAGGTCATCGCCTCCGGCGTGACATGACGTCTTGCCCTTCGGACGTCCGTCGTAGATCATCGCCTCCGGCGTGACATGACGTCTTGCCCTTCAAGTTGGGGACGTCCGTCGTAGATCATCGCCTCCGGCGTGACATGGCGTCTTGCCCTTCAAGTTGGGGACGTCCATCGTAGGTCATCGCCTCCGGCGTGACATGACGTTTAAAGAGGGGGAAGTTGACCTCTCTTGGTGTGCAGGCTATACTGACGCCGACTTGCAACCGGACCACTTCCTGAACAAAGCTCATAGCGCGCACATATTCATTGTGCGCCTGATTGTGCGATGCACGTTGAGTTCGAGACCCAAAGACTCTTTATGGTTGGTTACACAAACCGAATTTCGAGGCTATCATGATCCCATATCAAACCGTCCTTTATGCTACTGAAGGCTCTGTCGCTGTCATTCGCATGAACCGCGTCGAGCGACGCAACGCATTCACGCCGGAGATGCTGACCGAGCTGAACGACGCCTTCCGCCATGCCGAGCAAGACCCAGCCGTGCGCGCCATCGTGTTGACCGGCGAGGGACCCACCTTCAGCGCCGGGCAGGATCTGAGTATTTTCACCGGAGCGATCGACGCCGCCAACGTGCGCGAAGCGATCAAGAGCTATTATAAGCCGCTGATTCTGCACATGGTGACGATGCCCAAGATCATCATCGGCGCCATCAACGGTGGTGCGGCAGGCGCAGGCGCGTCGCTGGCGTTGGCTTGCGACCTGCGCATCATGGCGGACGACGCCTACATTTTGCAGGCGTTCTCCAACATCGGGCTGGTGCCGGACGCTGGCTCGACGTGGTTCATGGCGCGCATGGTCGGCTACAGCCGCGCCCTGCAACTTTGCATCGAGGCGGAGCGCATTATGGCGCCGCGCTGCTTGCAGCTTGGGCTGTGCAACCAGGTCGTAGCGGGCACATTCCTGATGCACAAAGCGCTGGAGTGGGCGCAGACACTGGCAACGCGCCCGACCAAAGCGCTGGGCTGGACCAAGCAGGCGCTCAACGCCTCAATGCACAGTTCGCTCGATGCCGCCATCGACTACGAAGCCGACCTCCAGGCGCACGCCATCGCCACGCACGATCATCGAGAGGGCGTAATGGCGTTCCTGCAAAAACGGACGCCGGAGTTTCGGGGTGAATAATCTCTAAATCTCCACCTGTTTGCACTGGAGAATAAAGATTGGAGACAAATCGTCGGAAAGGAGTCCTTGCTTGGCTGCACTATTTGATTTGAAAGGCAAAGTTGCGATTGTGACGGGCGCGTCGCGCGGGATCGGCGAGGCGATTGCCGTGACGCTGGCTGAGGCGGGCGCAAGTGTTGTGGTTTCCAGTCGCAAGCAAGAGAATGTGGAAACAGTGGCGGCGCGCATCCGCGAGATAGGCGGCGCAGCGACCGCGCTGGCGGCGCATACTGGCGATGCCGCGGCGGTGACGACGCTGGTGGAGGCGACGATCACGACCTACGGCGGCGTCGATATTCTCGTCAACAATGCAGCGACCAACCCGCACTTTGGACCAGTGTTGACCGCCGAGGAGAGTCACTGGGACAAGACCTTCGATGTCAACGTCAAGGGCTATCTGCGCATGATCAAGGCGTGCGTTCCGGCGATGCAGGCGCGGGGCGGCGGCAAGATCATCAACATGGCATCGATTGCCGGCAAAATCCCGCAGCCAGGGATGGGCGTCTATTGCGTCACCAAAGCGGGGGTGATTATGTTGACCGAGGTGCTGGCAGCGGAGCTGGCGTCGCTCAACATCCAGGTCAACGCCATTGCGCCTGGCTTTGTCAAAACCAAATTCAGCGCTGCGATCTGGTCGAACCAGGCGATGAATGCGGCGGTGCTGGCAGGCATTCCACAGCAGCGCATGGCTGAGCCGGAGGAGATCGCCGGCATTGCGCTCTACCTGGCGTCGCCGGCGTCGAGTTTCACCACCGGCGCCACGATCCTTGTCGACGGCGGCCAGGCAATCGGCAGCCCGCTGTACAAGTGAGGCGTGTTGCGTGTTTCGTGTGGCCATTGCACGCACCACGCAACACGCACCACGCACCACTAATCATTGCTGATCACCGGTAGGAGCGCCCGGAACGAGCTTTGATATTGTAGCTGGCTGTCAATATAGTCGCCTGCCCAGCCGCCGGTGATGTAAATTTGACCGTCGACGCCAACGGCTGCCAGATGTCGCCATTCGCCTTCAAGCGGCGATGGAAAGTTGCTCCACGAATTTGTTGAAAGATCGTATCGCTCCAGGTTGGTGAGCGAACGCGTCCAGCCGCCGCCGACGGCATAGAGCGCCACGCCGTCGTACACCAGCGCCAGACCGCCGCGCGGCGTCGCCATCGGCGCCAGTTCGCGAATTTCGCCGGTCAGTGGCGTGAATCGTTCCAGCAGGTTGAGTTCTCGCTCACCGTCATAACCGCCTGCTGCATATATATCTCCACGCACCGTTGCAGCACCCAGAAAAGCCCGCCCTCTAGACAAATGGCCGACCAGCTCCCAACCTGTGGCGGCTGTGCGCGTGCCGACAGGAAAGCGCCAGATTTCGTCGCGCATGTTCTGACCATCCCAGCCACCGATCAAGTATAGGTCGCTGCCATTAGCAACCAGCGCCGCTCCAGCCACAGGGTAGGGTAATCGGCCGATTGCCTGCCATTGTTCGGCGCCATTGCCATACATGAACAGACGATCCGAGAGCAATGTTTCACCGCCAGGCAGCGACTGGCTGCCGCCGGCAGCGTAGATCAGGTCGTCCAGTGATGTCGCCGCCAAATTGGCGAGTGGCGTGGGCAGCGAGGCAGCGGCAATCCACGCCCCGCGCGCCGGATCGTAGAAACTAACGGCGTCGAGTGTTGCGCCGCCGCTTGTCTCGCCGCCCAGCACATATTGATAGCCACGGTGATTGACCATGGCGTGGCGACCAATTGTCTGGCGCAGCGGCGTCAGCACCTGCCAGCGCGAGTCGATCTGTAGACCGGGCGGGGCGGTGGCCGGCTGCCCGGTCGCCGTCAGCAGATCGGGTGAATCGGAGACCAGGGCGTTAACAAAGGGCGACAACACCAGCAAAAGACAAAACGCCAGTGCGCCGACCAGATAAAATCGTTGCCAGGAAGCAATATGGGGTGGTAGATCGTCTAGCGGAGCAGGCTCTGGCAACGGCGGGGGCAGCGTCCCCTCGGCGGCCTCCATCACCGCGCCAGGCACAACAAGCCAGCCGCGCTGCACAAGCAACATCGACGCCTCGGTGCGACTGCTGACTTGCAGTTTCTCGAAGATGTTGCGCAGGTGCACCTTGACTGTGTGTGGGCTGATCACCAAGTTGCGCGCAATTTCGGCGTTGCTGGCGCCAGTCGCCAGGAGCCGCGCCACCTCCATCTCGCGCTCGCTCAACGGGTTCTCGGTTGGCTGTGCATCGTAATCCGTCATGTGGTCATTGTACAGAAACTCGCGTTCAACCGAAACATTGATCTGTTGAATTTGGAGAGTCTCACTTTTTGATCGTTCTCTGTGCAACTTTTTCAGCGCAAGAGCGTATTATGGTTTAATAATTTTGATTGCATCAGAAAGGATCAAAGACGTGTCATATTCACAGGGATCGCCGGTCGTCGTTAAGCAAGGACCGGGCTGTCTGATTCAGATATTGTGGTTCGCCTTCATCGGCTGGTGGCTAGGCAGTTTCGCCGTGACTGCCGCCTATTTTATGTTCGTGTTCATCGTGACGATTCCGGTCGGCATCGCCATCTTGAACAACATTCCGCTGATCATGGCGCTGCGCCAACCAGATCGGCTGATCACCCCCTACGGTGAGGTAAGCGCGCGCCAACATAACTTCCTGGTGCGCGCGCTGTGGTTCATTTTCGTTGGCTGGTGGCTGGCGGCGATTGCGCTCTCGGTCGGTTATTTTCTGTGCATGACGATCATCGGGCTGCCGCTCGGCTTCGTGATCTTTGACATGGTGCCAGGGCTGCTGACGCTGCGTCGAAATTGATCACAACATACACAGTCGACCAATAAACAGAAGCGCACAGGGCATTTGCTCTGTGCGCTTCTGTTTATTGGTCGACTGCTGCTTTAGATTTTGATATCCCTGCTGCGCCTCTACTTTTTGCTAATCGCCACTGTCACCATCCTGCCGTCCAGGTCGAAGCTGACCTGCGGCAGATTCTCTGGCGTCTTGTCGCCCTGCACCGGGTGAAGTTGCACGAGTTCGACGCTCAGCGTTTCTTCACGCACGTAAGCGCCAAAGTGCGCCAATACCTCATGCATCAGCTCCGAGTCGGCGATGTAGGTGACGATCCGGTCGCTGATCTCCAGCCCGGCGTCCTTGCGCAGTTGCTGGATGCGGCGCACCAACTCGCGGGCGTAGCCTTCCTGGATCAGCGCCTGATCTAACTCCGTCGTCACCGCGACGAGATAGCCTGCCTCTTGCGCCACGCTGAAGCCGGCGCGCGGCGTCACGCGCACTTCGACATCCTCCGGCGCCACGGCGTAAGTCTCACCTTCCGCCTCGATCTCGACCGTCTCGCCCGCCTGGAAGCGCGCAGCCAGGTCTGCCTGATCCAGCGCGCTCATCGCCTGGCGAATCTTGGGATAGCCTTTGCCGTACTTCTGTCCCAACTGCTTCGGATAGGGGAAGACCGTAACATCGACCAGATCGCTGCCGGCGTGGGTGAAGCTCATCGCCTTGACGTTGAGCTCGTCGAGCACGAACTGCTGGAGACGGCGCAGTGCGGCTTCCTCCTCAGCGTTGCGTGTGCGCACCACCACCTGCGCCAACGGCTGTCGCACCTTGAGGTTGGCGCTTTGTCGCGCCGCATGGCCCAGGCTAGTCACGCGCTGCACCATCGCCATGTCCGCGCTCAACTGCTCGTCGATCAGGTCGAAGTTGACCTGGGGCCAGCGTGATAAATGGACGCTATCAGGAGGTTGAGAGATTGGAGATTGGAGATTGGAGCTTTGTTCGCCGTTCTTCGCCCCTTGCCCCTCGCAACTCGCAATTCGCACGACCAGGTTTTGGTACATTTCCTCGGCGACAAAGGGCGTCGCCGGCGCCAGCAAATGCGCGACGGTGACCAGCACATCGTAGAGCGTTTGGAGCGCAGCGGGGTCTCCGTCCCAAAAGCGGCGGCGGCTGAGACGCACGTACCAGTTGCTCAGGCTCTCGACGAAGTCGGCGATCGGGCGCGTGGCGCCAAGTACGTCGTAGTTTTCGTAGGCGAAGGTTACATCGCGCACCAGGCGGTTCAGCTCTGAGCGCACCCAGCGGTCGAGAAGATTCTGAGATTGGAGATTGGAGATTGGAGATTGGGCATTCTCCCCCGTCCCTGAATCTTCCAATCTCCACTCTCCAATCTCCAATCTCCAATCGCTAAGATTCGCATACGTGACGAAGAACGAATACGTATTCCACAGCGTATTCAGAAATCTCCGCACCGTTTCGCCGACCAGGTTGACGGAGAAGCGGCGGCTGTTGCCGGGTGGGCTGGCGGTGTACATGTACCAGCGCGTGGCGTCGGCGCCGTGCGTGTTGAAGACCTCCCAGGGGTTGACGACATTGCCCTTGCTTTTGCTCATCTTGCTGCCGTCCTCCGCCAGGATGTGACCGGGCGAGAGCACATTCTTGAAAGCCGGGCGGTCGAAAAGCAGTGTGCTGACGGCGTGCAGCGTGTAGAACCAGCCGCGCGTCTGGTCGATGGCTTCGCAGATGTAGTCCGCCTGTTTCTGGCGCTCCCAAACTTCGTGGTTCTCGAAGGGGTAATGCCACTGCGCCACCGGCATCGAGCCGGAGTCGAACCACACATCACACACCTCTTTGATGCGGCGCATCGTCCCGCCGTCGGGCGCAGGCCAGGTCAGCTCATCGACGTAAGGGCGATGCAGGTCGAGGTCTTCGAGCTTGCGGCCGACCTTCTCCTCCAGTTCGGCGATGGAGCCGATGCACTCCATATATGTGCTGCCGGGCGCGTCGCTCTTCCAGATCGGGATCGGCGTCGCCCAGTAGCGCTCACGACCGAGCGCCCAGTCCACGTTGTTTTCCAACCAGTTGCCGAAGCGCCCATTCTTGATGTGTTCGGGATACCAGTTGATCTGCTGGTTGGTCGCCACCAGGCGGTCGCGGTAGGCGCTGGTGCGGATGTACCACGTTTCGCGCGCCATGTAGAGCAACGGCGAATCACAACGCCAGCAGAAAGGATAGGTGTGTTCGTAGGTTCCTGTTTTGTAGAGCAGCCCGCGACTTGCCAGCTCCTCCTGGATCGCCGGGTCGGCGTCTTTGACGAAAACGCCCGCCCACGGCGTCACTTCGGGGCGGAACTTGCCGGCGCCGTCGACGGTCAGGATCACGGGCAGCCCGAACTTCTTGCCGACCTCCATGTCGTCGGCGCCAAACGCTGGGGCGATGTGCACAATGCCCGTGCCGTCCTCAGTGCTGACAAAATCGCCGGCAACCACATAACAGTAATCCTGCTCCACCGGATAGAAACGGTAGAGCGGCTCGTAGTGCATCCCGACCAAGCTGCTGCCCTTCATGCGTTCGAGCACCTCGAAGCCGGGGCGCAGCACGCGCTCCGCCAGGTCAGCCGCCATCGTCAGCACGTCACCGCTCACATCGCGCACGCGCACGTACTCTACATCGGCGCCAACCGCCAATGCCACGTTGCCTGGCAACGTCCACGGCGTCGTCGTCCATGCCAGCAAATATTCGACCTCCTCCGGCGAACGTCCGCTCTGCACGAAGGATCGACCCTGTCCGCGCCTGATGCGGAACTTGACGTAGACGCTAGGGTCGATCGTGCCTTCCTTGTAGCCGAGCGACAGCTCATGGCTGCTGAGCGGCGTGCCACAGCGCGGGCAGTAGGGGACGATTTTGTAGCCCTGGAAGAGCAGGTCTTTCTCCCAAAATTGCTTCAGAATCCACCACAGCGACTCGATGTATTCATTCTCGAAGGTGACGTAGGCGGTCTTGAGATCGACCCAGAAGGCCATGCGTTCGGTGAGCTCCTCCCACTCTGCAATGTACTCCATGGTCGATTCGCGGCAGAGCGCGTTGAAGCGGGCGATGCCATACGCTTCGATCTGCTGCTTGCCGGTCAGCCCAAGCTTCTTTTCGACCTCGATCTCGACGGGCAGACCGTGCGTGTCCCAACCGCCGCGTCGCTGGACGTAGTAGCCCTGCATTGTTTTGTAGCGTGGAAAGATATCTTTGAACGCACGCGCCAGCACGTGGTGAATGCCAGGGCGCCCGTTTGCGGTGGGCGGTCCCTCATAGAAGACAAACTCCGGTCCACCTTCGCGCTCGCTCATGCTGCGCTGGAAAACATTGCGCTGCCGCCAGATTTGTAGGATTTTTTCCTCCATCTCCGGGTAGCTGACGGTTGGTTTGACTTCGTTGAATTGTGGTGTTTTCGTCATATTGCCATTGACCCCAAAGTGATAATGTAGACAACCTCACAAATTTTGAATCGTAAACAATCAATTGTGAATTGAGAGGTAACGCCCGTCGGGCAGCGCACTCCTTCTCAGTTCACGATTCACAATTCATACTTAAAAATAAAAAACGCCCGTCCTCCTGCGAGGACGGGCCAATCGGTCCGCGGTGCCACCCCGGTTCCTGCCAAACTGCGGCAGGCATCTCAGTGCAAAGCCAGCATTGCTGCTGAATCTGCCGTGAAGATAACGGTTCACGTAACCGACGGCGCCTACTGGGTCATTCGTTCGGGCCGCTGCTCCGGAGGGATTTTCGCTGCCGCAGGGTTCATCCGGCTTCCACCCTCCCGGACTCGCTGGCGAACGTTGCAGCAGGTACTCGTCTCCATCAACGCATTAGTGTCAGTTGTGCGGAGTGTAACACGCTCTCAAGAGCGTGTCAATCCAGTTGACTGATGCAACTACTACAACCACCCATCGATTTGTTTCGCATCAATAGAAAAAGGGCATCCACCTTCCGTGGACGCCCTTTGCAAATCACAGCGTCAATATAGGCTCAGGCTGTTTTGGTTCGAAAGCGCAACAACGAGTAGATCGGGCACCAGCCAATCAACCCGGTCAGCAACGGCACAAAGCCCAGCCACTGCAATGCTGTTCCCCAAAACCCTGTAACGACGCCACCCCAACCCAACGCCAACATCACAATGCCGAGTACAATGCGGATGATGCGATCCCAACCAGCTTCATTCACCTGAAACATTTTATTCTCCTTGTATCACTTTACGACTCGTCTACCCTTGTGTTCTATCAAGAGCTTTGTGATTGAGAGTGTAGCAGGTTTGGCGAGCCGCGTCAGTGACTGGAGTCACGCAGCGGTCCAGCAATTCGGCGCAGGCGTTCGACGTTGTGGATATGCACCAGGCCGCGCTCCAGTTGCACCAGGCCGCGCTGTTCAAACTGTTTGAGACGTCGACTTACGACCTCGCGCACAGTGCCAAGTTCATCGGCGATCTGCTGATGCGTGGCCTCAATCAATGGTGCACGCTCCATCAGATAAGCAGCTAGACGTTGATCCATTTGACCAAATGCGACCTCTTCGACCAACTGCATCAGGTCGGCGATGCGGTCGGCGAAGTGCGTGAAGACCAACGCCCGAAATGGCGTCGATGCGTCGAGCAGCCGGTTGAAAACAGGCGCAGCAAGTGCGTAGGCGACCAGATCATGCTCCACAACGCCGCGGGCTGGATAGTTGCTGCGCCCGAGCAGACAGCTGGCTGTCAATACACACGAGTCGCCCGGTTCCAGCCGATAGAGCAGAATCTCGCGACCAGAGCTTGCCGGCTTGATCACCCGGATCGAACCGGCGTAGAGCAAAACGAAGAGCGAGCAGGGCGAGTCAAGGTCGAAAAGCAGATGGCCGGCCGGCGCGCTCATGCGCTGCAGATTCTCTTGCAACAGCCGCCGCGCATCGGGCGCCATCTCGCCAATCGGCGGATAAAGACGAATCAATTCCTTCAATACAGATTGTTCCAACATTTGTTTGTTCTATCTTCATGCAAATATGGCAAGGCGCTTTTCAGTCAATGGGGCGCGTGCAGCGCGGATGCCACTGAGCAGCGCTTCGTGCAGTGCTGGCGCTCCGTTGCTGGCGACAATATGATTGGCGTCGAGCGTCCACTCGTGGCCTTCGTAGGTTGTCACCATGCCGCCAGCCTCGCGCACCAACAGCGCGCCCGCAGCAATATCCCATGGATTGAGCCATGCCTCCCAATAGCCGTCGGCGGCGCCCATCGCGACATGCGCCAAATCGAGCGCAGCCGAACCCAGGTTGCGGACACAGGCTGTGCGCGGCATGAAATAGGCAAACTCCGCGCTGTTATTATCAATCGATTCGGCGCGATGATAGGGAAAACCGGTGATCAGCAATGCTGTGTGTAGCGACGCAGTCGAACTGACCGCTAACCGGCGCTCGTTGCCGGATGCATCGCGCAAAAACGCGCCAAGGCCTCGACGCGCGTGATAGGTGCAGTCCAGCCCAATATGGTAGGTGACCGCCAACAGCGTATCCAGGCCATCTTGTAGCGCAATGTTCACCGAGCAGTAGGCGACGTTGTGCGCAAAATTGGTTGTTCCATCGATCGGGTCGACCAACCAGAAACTCCTTTGTTTGGGTCGTTGGTTGCTCTCCTCGCCCCAGAGCGCGACGCCTGGAAAGAGTCGTTCCAGCGCGTCGCGGATAAAGGTTTCTGCAGCCACATCAGCGGCGGTGACCAGATCGATTGCACTCGATTTCTCGCGCACGGTCGCCTGACCTGAGGCATACATCCTGCGCGCCAAGTCGCCAGCTGCACGCGCAACACCGATCACCACATCGACATCTCTCATTTCGATAGCCATAAGTTGAGCAAGTTCCTGTTAATCTGTAAATTGAACGATGTCATGCGCCACAAAAAGGGGTTCATGATCATGGTTTTGTAATCATACCCTGATCAATGAATTGGCTGCCAACTTGTCACCGCACAGCCCAGCTTCTCCGTAGCACAACCGAAGGTGCGAATCAGAGTGAGTCAGGTTGAGGCGCTCCCTTCCAGCTTAAGATGTTTGGTGAGACGCCGAAGCTAATGTATATTGGATCGAAACAAATGTTCCGAATCATGCATCTTTTTATTTTCTGAGGTAAATTAGCAATGGATATTACCTGGTATGGCTTCTCCTGTTTTCGCATTCGTGAGGGCGGGGTGACGATTATTTGTGATCCGTACGATAAATCAGTCGGCTTGACGCTTGCTAAAGCTCGCGCTGATATTGTCACCGTCAGCCATGATCGCGCCGGTCACAATGCTGTTGACCGCATTACCGGCGATCCCAAAATCTTGAACGGGCCAGGTGAATATGAAGTGAAAAATGTCTTTATCACCGGGTTGACGACTTATCACCGCAGAGACGGCAGCCATGCCCCTGAACGCAACGTCGCTTTCTTCTTCGAGTTTGGCGGATTGACAATTGGGCACATGGGCGACATAGGAGAGGTGCCGGCGCAATCTGAAATCGAGGAGCTGAATATCGGCGAGGTGGATGTGTTGATGGTGCCGGTGGGCGGCGGCGACACCCTTGATCCGGCGCGGGCGGTGGAGCTGGTCGGGCTGTTGGAACCGCGCCTGGTCATTCCGATGCATTACAACCACCCTGGGCTGAGCGACGAGCTGGCTATGAAACTGGAGAGCGTCGATAAGTTTCTCAAGGAATTTGGCGCTGCGAGCATCGAACCAGTTGACACGCTCAAGGTTGCAAAAAGCACACTTCCAGAAGAAACTCAGGTCGTGTTGCTGACGCCGACGCTGTAAAAGTGACGATTATGATCTTCCCGGAAACTTTGGGGGTTCCGGGAAGATCGCCTGCCCTGTCCTACAATTCTTTGTCGTTGTTGCGCACCAACGTATGTGGGTCAGGGCGTTGACGCAACAGCCGTCGCCCCCACGTCTGACGCCAAGCACGCCAGAAGATCGACTCCAATTGCTTCCAAGTCTGCCAGAGCGCTGGCGTTTCGGGTTGCGCGCTCAACTCGATTGTCTGGCCTGGGCCGCCAAAACGATAGCGCACGTAGGAATCAGTGATCTCTCGCACCAACGGCTCAGCATCTGGCAGTGCACTGCTCAATCTGCTTGCATGTTCATGAGGCGTCTGGCTGAGGCGAATCGGCAGGCCGATCCGCTGTGACCAGCGCTCCATGCGTTCATAAATCTGCAGCGGCAGTTCGGCGGTGAAAACCGTTGGCCCGTTGCTGCGCACCCGCCAGATCAGAAAGACGCCGATCGGTACGACGACCACCAGCGCAAGCAGCACAAGCCACCAGGCAGAAACTGGCGATTCGGGAGATTGCTCCTGTGCGCCGAGCAGTTCTTCGCCGGTGAATTGTGGAGGCATTTCCTGCTGTGCAGGCGGCGGGGTCGGTGCAGCGCCTGAGTCGTTCGGCGCTGGCGTCGGCGTTGGCGCCATCTCGCTGGCTGTGATGTCGGCCGGGTCTTCACCAGGCGGCCGTTCGAGCGGACTTTCGCCTGCGGTTGGCTCGAATTCGATCCAGCCGAACTCAGGGAAGAATACCTCCACCCAGGTGTGTGCATCGCGTTCTGTGACGAAATATACACCTGCCTCCTCATCAAAGAATCCCTCGGCGTAGCCGCTTGCAGTGCGCGCAGGTACGCCGACCACACGCAACATCATCGCCATTGCTGTGGCGTAATAGTCGCAATAGCCTTCCTGGATGTCAAACAAGAAGTATTCAAGTGGATCGCGACCTGCTGGCGGAGCGGAAATCGCGTCGTTGTAAGCAATAGTGCGCAAATAGCTCTCGATGGCTTTGGCTTTGTCGTAGGGCGTCGTCAACCCTGCGGTGATCTCCAGCGCCAGTTGTGCAACCGCTGGCGAAAAACCTTCGGGAACTTGGAGAAAGAGATCGGCAATTTCGACCGGATATGTCTGGCTGCTTGCTTGCAGATCGCGCACGGTGGCGTCGGTGGCGGCGCTGACCAGAATGTAGCGGTCCCCGGGATTCAATTCACGGTTGGTGCGAATCATCGTGAACTCGATCGGCGGCGTCCCTGCAGGCGCTTCAGCGACTGGAATCGCAGCAGCGCCTGCCTGCACGCGCACCTGCGCATCGAGCTGCACAGTGGACTGCGCCACTTCAGGCATGCCGAACAGCATCGTACCAACTGGAGCCAACAGCGTGATCGTCTGGCTGATAGCGGAGCGGGCGCGCCAGCTTGCAATTGGCGCAATTTCACCCGCCCCGAAGCGCTGCGTCTCTTCGGCTGTGTTGAGCCAGCGCCCATCGTTGCTATAAGTGTCGAAAACGACAGCGCGCCAGTAGCGGGCGCGCGAAGCCTGCACCTGGAAAACCGGTGTGTCGGTGACGTTGCGTTCGCCGCCTAGCGAAAGCGAATTGCCAAACGAAGAGGTGGCTTCTGGCGTCTGGCGGTTGAGTCCCTGATAGAGGCGCTGTACATTCTCGGCGGTCGATTCCCAGGTCGAGTTGATCGGCTCTAGAAGCGCACGCACCTGCGGATTACGACCAAGACCGGGCAGCACCCAGGCAGCCAACACCAGCAGTGCGCTGAAGAGGAGACCGTTGCGCAGAAAGTCCCACACGATGTCGGGCTGAAAGTAGATGCGCTGTTCGCGCCAGCGCAGCTGCTGTTCTGAAAGGTTGGTGCGCACGAGCAGCACCAGACCAATCAACACAAACGCCACCAGAAAGCCCAGCGTGGGACGCGGCGCATAATAGGTGTTGATCAACAACACCACGCCCGCCGGTGCAACCGCACGCCACGTGTAGCCGTAGCGAAAGATCGACCAGACGCCAAGATAGGTTAACCACCACACCAAAAAACAGATTTCAAAGATGAACACATAGTTGTCAGCGCTGGCGGAGCGGCTGATCGCTGCATCGACCCAATCGAGCAGACGTAACAAGACGAAATAAACGCGCGCCTGGAGTTCGCTAATATTGGCGCTGCTTAGAAACGGTTCGATTTCCCGAGCGGACACCGTTTGCGCCATCGAGTAAAGAATCCATGCCAACCCCACAAACATGCTGTGCGAGAGCGCAAAGAAGCCATCGAAACGGCTGAAAGACATCAGCAAGCCAAGAGCAAAGGCGCCAGCCGTTACAGGAATGACCACCACCAACGAAGAGACGTGACCGGCGGCGTCGAGCGCGGTGGCCAGAATCAAATAGAGGATTGCTGTCAGGATCGCGGTCAACCAGTGCCCATCCTGGAAATAGACGCTGTCGCGATAGTGGAAACGCCGCGCCGCTATCGGCTGATCCGGCGCTCGTGTCATCTCTGCCATAAATCAGTCTTCTACAAAAGCCGCCACAGCAGCACGGCCAAGCCTGTGATTGCGCTCAATGCAACCAACGCTGCCAACAGGACGCGTGCCGGGCTGATGGCGTCAACCTGCACATTCAACATCTGCGGCGGACTGTTGACGGTGACCATCCACGTGCGCGCCGCGTCATCGGCTGCACCCGGTGTGGAAAGTGATATCATTACCTGGCTGTTTTGCGCCAGATCGCGCCATGCCTGCGCCGCATAACGATAGTTCGCTGCGCGCAGCCGCGCTTCCTGCGAAGCCTGGATTGTTGCAGCGCCAGCCTGGATGGCCTGCTGTTCGAAGGTTTCCGCCTGGCGGTCGAGTTCAGCTGCAATGCGTCGCCACTCCTCGCCAACTGCGCGCAGGTCGAGCGGTTGCGACACCTGCACCCGCTGCCAAATGCCGTTGGTTTGGGTGCGAATCTGTGGCCCGAGTTGGCTAAGAAACTGGCGGAGCAGCGCCCACTCCGTTGATGAAGGCAACGCGCGCGCCAGCGCCAGGCCATTGTCGCCAGTTGGAATCCGCAACGACATCTCCACCCCCGATGACTCGCTGTTGAACGACGCGCGGTGAATTTGTGGATCCAAAGCGCGCAGAGCAGGCGTTGCGCGCCAGGTCTGCACGATCTCGTCCAACACAGCCTGCGCCTCGTCGGCGCGCTCAGGATTGAGATGCACATCGGCGCGCACTTCAACACCATTGACTGACATTGTCGCAAAAACGTTCCAGCGCGTAAAAAGGTTTCGATACTCGGCTGGCGGCTGAAGCGTTGGCGCATTGATCAGCTCGCCGGCGAGTTCACGCGCAGTGGAACGATCTCCTTCCTCGACAAGCTGCACTGCTTGTTGAACAATCAACGCCTGACGCTCCTGCTCCAGAAACGCTCCACCCGATCCCTCGGCGCCGGGCAGTGTGCGTAACTGCTCGATCAACGCCAGCGCCCCTGGAATATCACCACGACGGCGCAGGTCCGCCAACATCAGACGCAGACCGTCGATCTGCCACTGCTCCAATTCAGCGCGCTGTGGGTCATCGACCATCACGCCCCGCAACGCCAACGCCGCCTCCGCCGCCATCGCCTGCGCATACATTGGGCTGTCCGTTCCGCCGATGCGTGTTCGATAGAGCGAAGCCAGCCCGGCGTGCAGTCCAGCCACCTCCACAGGCGAAACGCCCGCAGCCTCGGTCTGGCGGATGCCTTCGGTATAGGCAGCCACCGCCTGTCCCCAAAAGCGCTCCTCCGCCGCCTGGTTGCCGACCTGTGCAGCCGCAATCGCCAATCGCTGATAACGCTCTGCCAGCGCTGCATGGGCAGCGGGAGCGCCGTCGCTGGCTACGCTGGTCAACTGACGCAGCTCCTGCCAGGTTGATGGTGTTATAGTCTCGAAAAGGATGCGCGGCGGAATAGCGCCTTCAAACATCCATTCAAGCTCGATGGCGTCGGCGAACGGCGTATAGCTCCAGGAATCTGGCTCAACGCGCAACCAGCTGCTGTTTTCAAAAGTTGCGCCCGGCTTCATCTCAATGCGTATGCTGCGCTGGCCTCGCCATTGCCGCAGCAGCTCGGTTGGGTAGTTGATCTGCGCCACATCCAACCCAGCCAACGATTTTTTCATAACAAGCACAAGTTGAGCGGCGCCTCCGGCTGGAACGACGACCTGTGCAGACGCCTCGCCATTGTTTGAGACAGCAACCGGCAACGATGCGCCGTTCGCGCTCAGGGTCAACAGCTCGACGGGATCGACGTTGGCAATGCGCAGCGGCAGTTGAATCGGCTCCCTGCCTTCGTTGCGCAAATCGTACGATGCGTTGAGACTCAGGATTGGCATCCCCTGTCCATCGCTTTCAAACGCAATCGTCGCAATATGTGTGTGCAATGTGACGGCGCCGTTTGTTGACGTGATAATTGGCAACGTGAAAGCCGTCCCCGTCGCTGTGGTTTGCGAGGTCGGCATTGCTGATAGCGGGCGCGCGGGCAAGAAAATTCCACCGGCCAGAAACATCCAACAAATTATAAAGACCAGACGTAGCAGGCCGCTTTGGCGGTGCAGCAAAATTGGTGTGGAGAGAACATACAATCTATGGAAAAGTTGCGTTTCATGTCTGGTTCTGGTATCGTGAATTGTAGTAATTAAACTCATTTTATACGTAGAATTTAGACACGTATGGTCCGCCTATTGATGCAATGGGATATCAGAATGGGACGCGAACAGGATTTCTCCGAGTTCGTCGTGCGTGAATTTGCCCCACGTCTGATGCAGCTTGGCATCGAACCGAGCGAAGTTCTGTATACCATGTACGGAGAAGGCCCGCAAATGTTGACGCTCGGTGCGGTCGAGAGCAAAGAGAAACTCCAGGAGATTCTGCAAAGTTCTGGCTGGAAAAAACTTCACGAAAAACTGTTGACGTATGTCACAAACTACAGCCAGAAGGCTGTTCCCGACAACGGCCGTAATTTCCAACTCTGAACAGTTGCTGTCCGTCGCTTTTGCATAAGGTGGTGTGACGGATCGTGCACAATGTCTGCGCTTGTCCCTCGTTTTGCCCCTTTGTCAGCATACTGTAAGAGAAAACGGTTGATTCCAACTCAGCCGTTTTCTATAATTTCTAATCAGTAGAGATTGAATGAGATAGTGGATAAAATCTGAATTGAGCAAACACTGTATTCTGATAACAGTTTTGCTCGGATTATCTCACTGGATGTCGGCTGCACGAGTGGTCTAACCGTGAGCTACATTGAACTACATTGAACTACATCATAACACAGCTAATCGATCATAATCATGCACTTGCCGAAAATGTTTAGAACTGAAGCATACTTTCACGTGCCCGAAAACCAGGTGGGATGCATTCAAATGGAATTAAATCCGGCAAAGGTTGTTCTGCTCCATACTGGCAGGCGCCCCAATGAAAAAGTCTTACGACTGCTTGCTCATTTCGATATTCAAACGATTCATATCAATGCCGCATCAACAGATCAACTTGTCCCCGACCAATTCTCAGACTGCGACCTGATCTTGTTTGAGGCGTTCGATCACATCAGCAACGAAAATTATGCTGCACTCAACTGGATTCGCATGGGCAGCCATGCACCGTTGGTGATGCTCACCAATGGCGATCGCACAGAACGAACGATCTCTGGCCTAATGGCAGGGGCCGACGCCGTCATCTCGCTCAACATGTCTTGGGACGTAATCGTTGCACACTGTCATGCGTTGGTCAGGCGCTGGCGGCTCGGTCATGGGCTGCCCAGAAATACAGTCTCGGCGCTTACGCACTAGATTCCAAACTCAGCAACGCAAGTTCAACTCCATGTGTCCCAGAAACGGGACACATTACTCCCATACAGATCCACCAAAAATACATCATTTAACCGATCACGTCTTGCGGTGTATCCAGTAGGATGGAGGGAACGGGAACAAGGTTGTCGAAGCAATTCTACAACTCGGTTATCCGTGCTTTCCAAACGTTGAAAGGATGTAGTGATGGCGCTATACACCCGAAAACTCAAGCAACATGAACGCAAATCGATCGAGACCCACCTGGATACTCCAGAAGAAGATTTGCCTACGCAGCGTCTGCAGATCATCATGTTGTCTGCAGAAGGAAAACGCGTGCCTGAGATCAGCGAGGAAGTGGACTTGCATCCGATCAATGTGCGCAAGTGGATTCACCGTTTCAATCGCTACGGATTGGATGGGTTGCGCAGCGGCAAATCGCCCGGTCGTCCCCCTGTGTTCAACGAGGAGCAGCGAAGCCGCATTATTGCAATCGCTAATACAAACCCGCGCTTACTTGGATTGCACTATTCACGCTGGTCGTTGCAACGTCTGCGCCGCTATCTAATTGACCAAAAGATCGTCGACCATATCAGCGTCGAGACAATTCGGCAGATCATTCAATCACAGGACTCGATGGTAGCGCATCGACACCATTATCTACACAGTTACTGATTGCTAGGCAGGAGTTTTTTTATGTTTTCAGTGTTGCGTGCTACGTGCTGCGTGCCGGAATCCCTTACGCAACACGCACCATGCAACATTGCGCTCATAAAATATCAACCTAGAAATCAGTAGCTCTCAACAACGCGGTAATTGTTTACACGTCTCAGCAAATCGTAGATTGTGCAACAGCTGGACAGCGGCGTCGGAAGAGCATTGCAACGTAACAGCTCTTCCGACGCCGCATTTGTAATGCACTCACCGTCCATCACCCCAAAACAGTGGATTGCTTTGGATTAGAATCTTCTAACTTCATCTGATTGTTTGCCTGTGATATAGTAGCGACCACACGATGGCAGATTTCCGCCATGTAATTTTATTATTCAACATGTTCCTGGGGCAGATATCGTCAAAACCTGGAAGGATGCCTGTCCGTAAGGGAAGTAAATCAGGATGTCAACAAGGTGCAGGACACTTCCATGAATACTTTATCTCCTACAATAATTCACCGTCAACCTGTCGTGCTGTTCATTGTCGCATTCTTTCTTTTTCTGATTGCGGGTTGCGCTCCGGTGACGTCAATCACGGACAATGTCGATGCGTCAGCCTCTACACCTCAGCCAGCTGCAGAGGCGCCAACCGTTCAACGGTTGCCTGTTCCCACCGAAACGTACAACGGGATGCCGGTCGGATTCACAACGGATGGTTTTCCATTCCGTGGAGACCCAAACGCGCCGGTGATGATGATCGAATTCAGCGACTATGAATGTCCTTTTTGTGCGCGTCATTTCGTACAGACCGAGCCGGCCATCAACGAATCGTTTGTACGCACAGGGCAGTTGCTCGTTGTCTTCCGCGACTTTCCGATCGAGGGGCTGCACCCCAACGCACCGGCCGCGCACATCGCCAGCCTTTGCGTCGCTGACCAGGGCGCAGCGCTATACTGGCAGATGCATGCCAAACTCTTCCAGACGCAGACTGAGTGGGGCAATTCACTCGACCCGTTGCCAGTCTTCGAGCGACTTGCGGTTGAATCTGGCGCCGACCTCGACCTCTACACAACATGCATGGAGACCGAGCAAGACGCCAAGCGCGCTTTCATCGAAGAGGCCATCGCCGAAGGGCAGAGCATCAGCGTTACCGGCACACCCAGTTTCAGCTTTGTTGGCATGAACGGCGATGAATATCTGCTGGTGGGCGCCCAACCTTATGATCGCTTCGCCGCTTACATCGAATCGTTGCTGGCCGGCGAAGCCCCGCTTGGCGCCGAACAGCAGCAGTCAAGCGGCGACGCGCAGATACCATTCTGGGCAACGCGTGAAGGCTGGCAGCCTGATCCCGATCGATCTGGCGTCAATGTGGCGGGTGACCGATACCGCGGCAATCTCGACGCGAGAGTTGTGGTGATCGAGTTCTCCGACTTTCAGTGCCCATTCTGTCGCCGGCATGTCGAACAGACGCAACCAGGGCTTGACGAGCAGTTTGTCGACACCGGCGATGTGTTGTGGATCTTCAAACACTTTCCGTTGCAGATTCATCCGCAGGCGCCGGCAGCCGGCGTCGCCGCTGAATGCGCCGGTGATCAAGACAAGTTCTGGGAGATGCATCATTTGCTCTTCGCCAACATGTCGACGTGGTCGATTAGCGATCCGGCGCCAGTCTTTGCTGGATTCGCCGCCGATCTTGGCCTCGATCCCGACGCCTTCGACGCTTGTGTCAACGACCCGGCGATCGCTCAACGCGTCACCGACGATCTGAACGACGGCGCTCCATTTGTACGAGGGACGCCCACATTCATCGTGTTGTTTAACGACGAAGGACGCATTATCCCAGGTGCGCTGCCACTGGAGACCTTCTCCCAAGCGCTGCAAGAAATCTTGGATATAGCGCAGTAGACGTGCATACGCGTCATGGCTGATTGATGCACTGGAGACGGGGAATCAGCCCAGATTTTTTCATCTGGAAGAGTTTGCAACCCGTCTCCAGCGCACGAGCGAGCGACTATCTCATCCTCCGCGTAAATAGCGTCGCACATTCTCCAAATGCTCGGTGTAATCCCTTGCGAAGACATGGCGACCGCTGCCGTCAGGCAGGGCAACGAAATAGAGATAGTCGTGCTGTTCGGGGTCGAGCACGGCGCGGATGCTGCTCAAACCCGGTGCAGCAATTGGCCCTGGTGGGATGCCTGCGTAGAGATAAGTGTTGTAGGGGCTGTCGACGCTGGTGTACTCCTCTAGAAACACCGGAGTCTTCCACCATTGTCCGGTTGTGGGTTGGTAGCCCATTGCATATTGCACGGTCGGGTCGGCATCCAATTTCATCCCTATTGCCAGTCGGTTAAGATAGACGCCTGCAATCGCCGGTCGCTCCGCCGGGACAACCGCCTCGCGCTCCACAATCGATGCCAATGTTAGCACTTCATGCAATGAAAGCTGCGTGCCGCCACCAACGCGCGCTTCCTCATAGAGCGGTAAAACGCGTTGCGCAAACGTATCAAGTTGGCGCGACAACACATCGACCGCCGTTGGATTGTTTGCTGGAATCAGGTAAGTGTCGGGAAAGAGATACCCTTCCAATGAAGCGCCGGCCGGACGCGCTTGCAAGAATGGATAGCGCGCTGGATCAAGGTCGGTCAGGTCGCCAGCGACCGCCTGATCGCGATACCGTGCGCCTTCAATATTTCCTAGCAGTTCGTTGCGGCTGAGATACTCGGCGGCCTGTTCGACGCGCCATCCCTCTGGAATGGTGATGCTGATAGCAGCGGCGCGTGGATTGGTCAATGTTTCGGCGATTTCGCGCAGCGTCATTGAAGGCGCGAGGGTGAAGGTTCCGGCGGCAAGTCGACCATCCAACCCGTTGACGCGCATGTATGCCTCAAACAGAGCGGCGTCGCGGATCAAACCCATCTGTTCGAGATTCTGACCGACAAGACGCGTTGGCGAGCCGGGTGCAACGATGAACTGCACCGGACGGTTGTCAACGCTGGCTGGGAGGTCGAGCGCATCCTGATTGGAGCGTAAATAGATTTCCTGACCGACAATTCCGGCTCGCGAGCAGGCGGCGGCAAGCAATATCGCTGCGATCAGCCAGAGCAAACACCAGAGACGGATGGTGACGAGGCGCATTAACCGACGAGCGCCTTTCTGACATGGGTTCGCGCTGCAAAGCGTGCGTCCTGTTCATAAAACTTGCGCAGCCCATCGATGAGTTGCGTGCGTGGTTTGTATTTGAGCAACTGACGCGCCTTGGTGAGGTCTGCCACCAAATGTCGGATGCCGCCTGACGCCTCGCTGTTTTCAATCACGTTGGCGTGGGCGTTGACGACCGAACAGATCGTGTCGATCAGTTGCAGCAGTGAAGTTTCTTGACCGCTGCCGACGTTAATGACTTCCTGGTCAACGTTGCTGGCTGTAGCCGCGGTGATCAGTGCATCAACGACATCATCGATATAGACAAAGTCACGCGTCTGTCGCCCATCGCCAAAGATGATGACCGACCCGCGCCCGATGATCTGCTGCATGAACAGCGGGATGACAGGCGCGTGGGTCGGCGGCAGCGGCTGACCCGGCCCGTAGGCGTTGAAGATGCGCAGCGCTACCGTCTCGAAGCCGCTCAGGCGGCCGATCGTGAAGAGGTAGCGTTCGGCAGCCAGTTTGCTCACAGCATACGGTACAGCAGGATTGGGCGGCATATCCTCTGTTATCGGCCAGCTCGGCTGGTCACCGTATACAGTGGCGCTACTTGCCAGCACGACGCGCTTCACCCCGACATCGCGGCACGCTTCGAGCAGAGCGACTGTCCCGCCAACGTTGACGTCGTTGTACTCGCGCGGATAGAGCACCGAAGCCGGCACGCTGACCCGAGCAGCCAGATGAAAAACAACATCCACGCCCTGTAAGAGCGACCATAACTTGGGCACATCGCGAACGTCGCCGCGGTTGAAGTTGACAGATGGTGACAGGCTGGCAGGATCGCCGCTGCTCAAGTCGTCCAGCACACGCACGGCTGCCCCGCGATGCACCAACTGGTTAGCAAGGTGGGCGCCGATGAAGCCTGCGCCGCCTGTAACCAAAACTCGCATACTCATACCAACTCCTTACACACTCTGCTTGACCTGCTTCGCTCATCCCGGAAATGAGCCGTTGGGGCCAGTTCAAAGCATAGCATAGAGCGCGGATGTAGGCAGAATGAAGCGACCGATGTCGAAGCAAATCGGGCCTCAGCGACGGCGATCGTCCGGGTCGGTGAAGCGGCGTGCAGAAGCGCTGGGAAGATCGCCGCGCCTGCTTCCGCTTTTGCCCCCTCTTGGCGCTGAACGGTCGATCGGCATCGTGAGATCGTTATAGTGATGGCAGGCATTCACCAAATTTGCCGCAGAAAAGTGACCGAACGTCCACCAACGTATAGGCGGTTCGCCGCCAAAGAGCATCTCGACAATCTCACCGACGTTGCGTCCTTCTGTTTCGAGCCTGTGCACCTCGTTCGCCAGTTGAATCAGGTCGCCGATCTTACCGAGCAGATCCGGCAAGGGGGTGCGACGCACGGTTCCGCTGCCAGGAAAGAGGCGCTCTGGACGCAGCGTCGCCAGCGTGCGCAGGCTGCTGACGATAGCAAACATATCGAATTCCGGCGCCCAGGCGATGTCGCGTCCGCCAATAAAAGCGTCGCCACAAAAAAGCCAGCGATAAGTCGGTTCAAAGTAGCTGACATGGTCGCGACTGTGGCCCGGCGTTTCGACGGCGCGCAGGGTGAACTGTGGCGTGCGGATGGCGTCTTCCACTTCATCAAGCGAACGAGCGCCGGTGTATGGTTTGGGCTTGCCCCACACCACCTGCCGATAGCGTTGCATCCCGATCAGTTCAGGATTCTCAATCATGGGCAGCGACTGGCGCGATGCATAGACGCCAGCGCCAGGAAAGCGCGCCAGCACCGCATTCAGTCCGCCGATATGATCCTCGTGGGCATGAGTGATGGCGATCTGTTGCACGGGCGCCTTCTCCAGCACGCGCGCCAGCTCGTGAGCTGTACACGCCGGTCCCGTGTCGATCAGCAGCCCATCGAGCCAGTAAGCCGCCGTCCAGTAGAGCGGGCGCCCCAATAGCGCCCGCGCCATCCGTATTACTGTGACTGAACCGTGCTGCTCGACTTGAATCATTGACGCCCCGCTGTCAATTTCATCATCCCGACCTGCAGTCGCACCATCACCTCATCTGGGATGCGCGCCATGCGCCCCTCCAGATCGACGCAGATGTGGTCGGTGGCGCCGGTCATCAGCGTCTGGCCGGTGGCCGCGTTGGTGACCACATAGTCGAAGCTGACCTGGCGGCTGCGCAACTGGCGCACATTCGCTGTCACGCGCACGGTGTCGCCGAAGCGAGCTGGCGCACGGTATTCACCGCGCACGCCAACCACGGAGAAGTGATGGCCGCCCGCTGCAAACTCGCGATATGGCATCCCGACCGCATCCATCCATGCCACGCGCGCCGCCTCAAACCAGATGATGTAGGCGGCATGATGCACAACGCCCATGGCGTCGGTTTCGGCGAAACGCACGGGGATATCTAGTGAGAAAGATGGTGTTGACATTGTCATAGATAGTCTATCTTTGGGTAGTGGAGTGGTGAGGTTGAAAGGTGGCGGGGTGTTAGAGCAGATGCTTGCCCCGCTACCCTACAAACCCTATCCCCCACATTAAAAACTCTACAATCTTATCACTCCACTACCTCACAACCTCACATGTGAATCGGGTGTCCTTCAACAGCGTGCGCGGCTTCCATCAGCACCTCGCTCAGTGTCGGGTGAGCATGGACATTGCGCGCAATCTCCGCTGGCGTGATCTCCATCATCTGCGCCAGGCTTAGTTCGGGCAATAGCTCGGTGACGCCCGGCCCGACGAGATGCGCGCCTAAAATCTCGCCGTATTTGGCGTCGGCGATGATCTTGACAAAGCCGACTTTGGCGTTGAGCGCCTGCGCCTTGCCGTTGGGCATGAAGGGGAACTTGCCAACTTTGACTTCAAAGCCCTTCTCCTTCGCCTGCGCTTCGGTGTAACCGAGGCTGGCAACCTGTGGGTCGCAGTAGGTTGCGCGCGGCATGAAGACATAACGTTCCGTCGGGATCGGCAGGGTCGGCGCGCCAGCGATGGTCTCCGCCGCTACGAGCGCCATGGCGCTCGCTACATGCGCCAGCGCCAGCTTGCCGGTGCAATCGCCGATAGCGTAGATGTGCGGCACGTTGGTGCGCATCACCTCATCGATCTCGATGAAGCCGCGTTTCTCGGTTTTGACGCCAGCCATCTCCAATCCGAGATTGTCGGTGTTGGGCTGTACACCGATCGCCATCAATACTTTGTCGGCTGTCAGCGTTTGCATTTCATCGGTCTTGAGGTTCTTGACTGTGACCGTGACGCCGTCGGCGCTGATTTCGACCTTTTCCGTGCGCGTGCTCGTCAGCATTGTGACGCCGCGCTTGCTGAAGACTTTCTGGACTTCGGCGGCGACCTCAGCGTCCTCGAGAGGCAAAATCTGGTCGAGCATCTCGACGACTGTGACTTCGGCGCCGTAGGTGCTGTAGACGTAGCTGAATTCCATGCCGATGGCGCCGGAGCCAACAACGATCAGCTTCTTGGGCACATCTTTGAGCACGATGGCGTCGCGATACTGGATGACGCGGTCGCCGTCGATCTCCGTGCCAGGCAGGCTGCGCGCCCGCGCGCCGGTGGCAATAATGAAATGAGCTGCAGTGATCGTCTGCTCTTTTGCGTCTGGTTTGAACTCTGAGGGGGTCACCTTGAGCGTGTGGCTGTCGACAAAGACGCCATGTCCTTCGACGACTTCGATCTTGTTCTTTTTCATTAAAAAGCCGACGCCTTTGGTCTGGCGCGAGACGATGTCGCGGCTGCGCTTGACCGCCTTGCTGAAGTCAACAGTGAGGTTGTCGAAGCTAAAGCCATAATCGGCGGCGTTGTGCAGTTCTTCGAGAATCTCAGCGTTGTGGATCAGCGCCTTGGTCGGGATGCAACCCCAATTCAGGCAGACGCCGCCCAGGTTTTCACGCTCGACAATGGTGGTCTTCAAGCCCAACTGCGCAGCGCGAATGGCGGCCACATATCCGCCTGGTCCGCTGCCCACGACGACAACATCATATTGATACCCGTGATCAGCCATAAGGTTTTCCTTTCGTGGTTCGTGTTGCGTGTTGTGTGTCTCGTGGTTCGTGTCTCATCCATCTCTACCTTGCGCGCTGAAAACACGCAGCACGCAACAGTTTAATTTTCCCAATTCTCCAATTTTTCTTTGACCGCTGTCAAAAATCTGTCGCCCTGCGCGCCATCCAACACGCGGTGGTCGAAGGTGAAGCTCAGGTAACACATCGGGCGAATGGCGATCATGTCGTCGGCGCTGGGTAGGAGTGAAGCGCTGCTGCTGCGCACGACCGGGCGTTTGACGATGGCGCCGACGCCGAGAATGCCGCTTTGCGGCTGGTTGATGATCGGTGTAGCGATCAGGCTGCCGCTGGTGCCGTGGTTGGTGATCGTAAAGGTGCCGCCCTGAATCTCATCGGGCTTGAGCACCCCGTCGCGCGCCCGTTTGACAAGATCGTTGAGCGTGCGGGCTATCCCGGCCAGACTCAACTCGTCAGCGTTGCGAATCACCGGCACGAGCAACCCGCCAGGCAGCGCCACCGCCACGCCGATGTGCACTCGTCGGTGAATCACGATGCCAGCGTCGGTGAAGCGGCTGTTGGCTTCTGGCACAGTGTTCAGACCGGCGACTGCCGCAGCGACAAAGTAGGCGGTGTACGTAAGCGTGGCGCCGTTGCGCGTGAAGGTGCGCTTGTTCGCCTCGCGGTGGCGCACAACGTTGGTCATATCCACTTCGCAGATCGTCGTGACATGTGGGCTGGTGCGTTTGCTCAACACCATGTGTTGGGCAATGGCGCGGCGCATCGTAGTAAGTGGTTCGAGCACATCCTCGACATCCAACGCCATCGGTTCTGGCGCAACCTCTGCAGCGCTCTCCTCGCCTTCTGCCACATCGTGTTTGATCGCTGCTATATAGGCTTCTAAATCCTTTTTGGTGATGCGACCGCCCAACCCAGTGCCGCTAACCTGCGCCAGATCGATGCCGTGTTCGGCGGACATGCGCGCTACGACCGGACTAATAAAGACCCGTCCCGAAGGTCGCTCAGCAGACGCATTTGCTGATGTTGTCGTTTCGACTGCGCTTGATACTGGCTCAGGCTGTGTAGAGGGCGGTGGGGCGGCTTCAGATGGGCGCAGTATGGAAACCTCGCCCGGTGCGCCAATCGTGGCTATCACTGTGCCGGCCGATACAGTGGCGCCTTCGATAGCCGCCACCTCCAACAGCACGCCGTCCACCGGCGCTGGCACTTCGGTGTCGATCTTGTCAGTGCTGATTGTCACCAGCGGTTCATTTTTGGCGACAGCGTCCCCAGGTTGCTTAAGCCAGTGTAAAATTGTACCTTCCACGACGCTTTCGCCCAATTGGGGCATCCTGACAGCGGTCGCCATCGCTCCACCTCCTCACTCAAGCATCAACCGGTCAGCCAATTGAGGTTCATCCATTTCGGCGCATTGAAAAAGATATTGCTTGCCGGGCACAGTGCTAAAACCGGCGTGTTCACCAGCAGGCGTCAATGTCACGATATTCATGTACTGTCCTTCAGCGGCGTCGAGCGCCAGCAGATCGCGCAGCGTCTCGCGCCCGGCTTCGACCAGCGACAAGCCACATTTGAGATAGAGCACCAGACTGCGCGCCGTCGCCGCACGGATCGCCAGCTCGCCCATGCCGGTGCAGGCGGCAGCGCCGTAGCGATTGTCGCAGTAGTTGCCGGCGCCGATCAGTGGGCTGTCGCCAACGCGCCCCGGATATTTCCAGCCGAGACCACTTGTGCTGACCGCCGACGCCAGATTCCCCTGCCCGTCGAGAGCTATGAAATTCACCGTGCCCAACGTGTCGACGCGCGCTGCCTTGTAAATTTTGTCTTGCAAATTGAGTGGCTGCGTCAAGATGCGAGCCACACTGTGTAGATTCTCTGTAACGCCGGGCGTCAGACCACGCTCGCCAAAGCGTTCCCGCCAGCGCTGCAGCGCCTCCTCGGTGCGCTGATCTTGCGGCGATTCACCCAGCTCGGCGGCCAGCCGCTCCGCCCCGCGTGCCACGACGAGCACATGCGGCGTCTCCTCCATGACCTTGCGCGCCAGTGTGATGGCGCGTCCGTAGCCCTGCACTGCGGCCACAGCGCCGGCGCGCAGCGTCGCCCCGTCCATGATGCTGGCGTCGAGTTCAACTTCACCCAGCACGTTGGGAAGACCGCCGTAGCCGACGCTATGATCGTCGGGATCGTCCTCGACGATGCGACATGCCAGCTCAACTGCGTCGAGCGCGCTGCCGCCCTCGCGCAAAAACGTCATCGCCGCCTCTATCCCGCGCCGCCCATTTTCACTTGCCACCATCACCGGCATTGACACAATCGCCTCCGTTATGTGAAATCAATAATTTCCAATCTTGCTAGAGATTGGAAATTATTGATTTCTAGATTGTCACGTCATATCGCTCACAATCTTCCCGGAAGCTCCGGAGTTTCCGGGAAGATGAGCCGCCAACCTAGAGGTCAATAGGAAATCTTCGATGCATTCCTGAATTGGTTCAAGCAGCGCCTCCCACGTCACGTCGGGGAGCTTGTTCACCGTGACAAAATTCTGCACCATGAAGACATTATAAACGCCGCCAAGCGCAAAGATTGCCGCTGCCAGTGGATGCGCAGCCGCGTCCTGCGCGCTGGCAAAACTGAGCGACTTGGGAAAGATGCGCGCTGGCAACTCAAACTTCATTGCATTGGGATTGGGTGTAAGTTTGGTTTGAACTGACATGGTGTGTAGTATAGCAGAAAGTGCAAATCTTGAGAACGGAAATGAAGAGAGGTAAAGATGGAGCTTGATCGCGACGCCTTGCAGGAGGCGATTCTCAAACAATATACAGAGGAGCACGCTGCCCTGGGCGAGGCCGGCGCGCTGGCGTTGTTGGAGCGTGGACGACAGTGGAATCTGGCGGGTGTGCTGGCGCGCGGCGGTGTGATCGTCTTTCCTCACGCGGGCGTGGCGGACTGTGGTCATCAGATTGCGGCGGCAGTCCACGCCTGTCTCGACTGCGGCGCCGATCGCGTGCTGGTGATCAGCGTGCTGCACGCCTTCACCGACGAGATGCAAGATGCACGCGTGCGCGTCGCCGCCGGTGAAGCGCCGTCCAACTTTCGCCATTGGGGCATCCAGGGTTCGGGATTGGATGGCCGCCAGGAATGGCGCAACGACCATGCGTTGATGAGTTTTCGTCATCTCTGGCAGATGGAGACGAAACGCCGCGGGATTAAAGGGCCGGAAGTGATCGAACGCTACCCATATCTTGCTGGCGGTAAGCCGTGGGAACTGCCCGGCTACGATGAAGTGGCGAAGCTGGCGGAGAACGCCGTGATTGTCTCGACCGCCGATCCGTTCCATCACGGCATCGGCTATGGCGACGCGCCCGAAACCGCCTACTGGCCCGATGAGGACGGTCTTGCCTACGCTCGTTCCCGCATCGAAGAGGGAATCGAGCTGCTGGCAAAGGGCGACTATTGGGGCTATAACCAGCACTGCGTCGATGCCAAGAGCGATGCGCGCGACGCCGGACAGTTGTTCCGCCACCTGCGCGGCCCGATGATTGGACGCATCCTTGATCTGGTCTACACCGACGCGTCAGCGCTCTACAACTCGCCGCCGCCGACGTGGGTGGCTGGCGCGTTGATTACGTGGGAGCGTTGACTGCTGGCTTTTGTGCGCGCTTCCAGAGCAGCGCCGTGCGCTCGAACTCAATCACCACGACGCCATTTTGGTTTCGCCCAACATGCCGAAAACGGACGATGCCCTGGTTCGGGCGCGAGCGCGAGTCCCTCTTTTCGAGCACTTCGGTCGTCATATAGAGTGTGTCGCCGTGAAACATCGGGTGTGGATGCACGACGCGTTCGTAGCCCAGGTTGGCGACAAGTGTGCCCTCGGTTAAATCTGGAACGGTGATGCCGACCGCCAACCCAAGCGTGAAGAGGCCATTGACAATGCGTTGACCAAATTCTGAGTGTTTGCGTGCAAAGTCTTCGTTGAGGTGTAGCGGCTGTGTGTTCATGGTCAGCGCACTGAAAAGCACATTGTCCATCTCGGTGATGGTGCGCGCCAGGTTGTGCTCGATCACCTCGCCGACAGTGAATTGCTCGAAGTAACGACCGGGCATATCATCTCCGAAAGGACTAACTGCCGCCGTTGCTTGCTCGGTTGCGCACAACGACGCCGTATCCAACTAGCGCCACGCCGAAGATCAGCAGCGTCCATGCCAGGATTTGCAAAACATCCGCCCCAGCCACCACGTTATAGAAAAGTAGACCGCCCAACACAAGCAGAAAGACCGCCATCAGAAAACCGCTGCGGCGTTCGTCTTCAGATGTTTCGATAAACGGCGCAAGCAATGCCATTGCGCCTGTGACAAGCAGGCCAACCGCTAACACCCAGGCGATGGTCAGCCGGTCGCCAAAGCCAAACATCGGCATCAGAATCCCCGCCATGCCGATAATCAGCGCGACCGCCCCTCGAATCAAGGGAAAGTTTCCTTGCCGCCGCCCTACAAGAAAGGAAAGCAGCACCAACAGTCCATGCGCCGCCAATACGATCGCCAGAAACAATAACACCCATCCCTGCGCCTGTGTTGGTTGAAACAGGATCGAGAGGCCAAGTCCGGCGGCAATCAACCCTTCGCTCAGCAACACCCACCATGCTGTTGAGCGACGCCATGGTTTGATGGAATCGACTGATTTCTTCATTGTGTCACTCCTGCACCTTTCATGATTCAAAATCGAAATCGATGTGAACAAACGCCGCCTCACGATGAGGAACAATTGGCAAACCGTACGCCATGGAGACGCTATAGACGAACTTTGCGCCGTACAGGAAGATGAACGCCGAATAATACGCCCAGATCAAAAGCGCCAGCGCCGAACCTGCTGCGCCGTAGATGGAACGGATGGCTGTGTTCTGGATGTAATAGCCGAGAATTGCGCCACCGATCCAATACCCTATGGCGGACAGGGCTGCGCCTGGCACAATTGCGCGCCAGGATGCGCGCGCCTGCGGAAGATATCTGAGTACAATTAAAAACAGGACAAAGAACACGAGGGGTGATGCAAAGACCTGGAGCAGGGTAGCCAGCCAATCGTTACGGTAAACCTCAAGCACCAACTGGCGCGGCAGAGAAGCGATCACAGCGCTGGCGAATAAGATCGAGATCGGCGTCAACCCAAGCAGCAGTGCAGCTAGAATCGAAGTGGTATAGCTCTTGACGAAACTTAGCAGTGAGAGTTGGATGTTTGATGGTCGCACGGCAATGTGCCACATGGCGTTGATCGCGCCGCGCAACTGGCGAAAGACGCCCGAAGCGCCGAAGAGTAGCAAGACCGCGCTCAGCAGGGCGGCGCCGCCGCTGGGGCGAAAGTGAAAATTGGCGAAAAGAATCTCGCGCGTCAAATCTGCCACCTCTTGTCCGACCTGCTGTTCGATTGTGTCGAGCAGTCGCGCTTCAAATGATGCTGCACTGAAGGTTAACGAAGCGAGATTTATCGAAATGATGAGCAGCGGAGCAAGCGAAAAGAGCGTCGAATACGCAATCGCCGCCGCATAGACCGGCGCCCGTCGCTCGCTCCACTCCAAAAACGTCTGGACAAAGAGGTTGCAGATCTTGCGGACGTTCATGTATACTTAGCTATGCTTCTTCGCCGTCATCACCAAGCGCGCGACGCAGATTCTCCTCTGTCGTGCTGTCCAATGTCGTCTGTAGAACGCGGCCCTGATAGTTGCGCAGCAACGCCAGCACCGCCGTCTCGTCGGCGTCGCGCACGATGAGGAAGAGCGCCGAAGAGTTGGGTTTGAGGCTCTCCTTCACATCCTTGACAAACTTGCCGTCTACGCCCAACCCTGTCAGAGCGCCGACGCCGGCGCCGCCCAGCGCGCCGAGCGCCAGACCGGTCAACGGAAAGAAGAACCCACCGAGCAACAACCCAAGCAATGCACCGACGCCTGTGCCAACCATGGTGGCGCGGCTGACCTCGTTCTTCACCGACAGCTTGCCTTCAGCATCTCTGCTCACAATCGCAGCATCGTTCAGGGACACCAACCCCTGCTTCTGCTGCTGGCGCAAAGCCGCTCGCACTTTTTCCGCCTCATTGGCATCATCAAACGCCAGCACAACTAGATGTGACACTAGAAATCTCCTTTTAATTTGAGCATTGACAATGAACAATTTTTCAACGCGTCAGGGTGAGCAAGTCTGGAGAAACGCTGTGCGCAACATGTGCAAGCGCCATTGTCCCTGGAACAAAAGGATATGTCAAATTATCGGTGTATGAATTCTGGGGAGCGTCAGGGGCGCCAATAGCGAGGAGAGAACGCAGCCGACAATCTTCGCATGTCGGACGCCTTCTCCTCCAGGTGTGGTGTAGATCGGCGGACTGGAATCTCACAATCTTCGCATGTGAGCGCCACGCCGATGCTGGCGAAGCTGCGCACCTCTCCGCCGGGTTGATTGTTCGCTGCCATGGTACACTGCGGTGATTAACATTGAATGACTGCAGCGTTATGGTTCGGTTAACGAGCGATCAACAGCTGATGGTAAGTCAAGTTAGAGGCGTCTGTTGCAGGTCATCGCTTCTGGCGTGACATGGCATCCCGTCACGTCGGAAACAATGACCTGCTTTACCTCAAACGTGGAGTTGACCCCGACAGATGTGCGCAACTTGTCCTGATTTTTTAGTCAGGCAACACAGCGATGCAGTCCACCTCGATCAACATCTGACCGATCAGCCCGGCTTGCACAGTCGTGCGCGCCGGATACGGCTCGGAAAGAAACTGCCGATAGATTTCATTCATCTCGGCAAAGTCCAGCACATTGACGAGATAGACGTTCACCTTGACGACATTCTGCCAGGTTGCGCCGGCCGCTTGCAGGATCAACTCGACGTTGCGAAAGGTGCGCTCCGCCTGTTCACGGAACGCGCCGGGTTGGAACGTGTTGGTCTCTGGATCGAACGAGCCTTGACCAGATATGTAGAGCGTGCGCCCGCTGGCGACAATTCCCTGTGAATAAGGCGCTGCAGGAATGACTGCTTTTTCAGAAAAGACAACTTCACGCATGATGATCTCCTTGAACGTTGGATAGCTGGGCAGCCAGCGATAAACAGCAGCAAAATTATAATTCAAGTTGGGGACGTTCGTCGTAGGTCATCGCCTCCGGCGTCACAGGACAGTTCGTCCCAGACGTGAAGCCCCAACAACAATCACCGATCGACGAACCTATGCCGCCGCCGGCGGCCACGATTTGTCGTGTGTGGTCAGTTGTTCGGCGCCCGTTTCGGTGATAAGGAAAGCATCTTCCAGGCGTACGCCGGTTTCTCCTGGGAAATAGATGCCCGGTTCGAGCATGATGACCATGCCGGGCAGAAGAATCTCCCTGCTGTAGGGTGTAAGGCGCGGCGCTTCGTGGCCTGTGACGCCAACGCCGTGACCGGTGTGATGAGGATAGACAGGATAGCCTGCATTGGCGATGTATTGGCGCAGACGCCGGTCGATCTCGTTGGCTACGACGCCCGGCCGCAACAAGCTGGCGCCCAACGCCAGCGCATCGCTGACCACCCGATGTAGCTGGCGTTGGCGCGCATCCGGTTCGCCAGCGATATAGGTTGCACAACTATCGCTCCAGTAGCCGTACCGAATCGTGCTGAGATCGACGATGAGCGAGTCGCCAGGACGAAGAAGATGGTCAAGCGGCCATCCTCCGATGTTTTCGGCGCGATAGCCGACAACGCAATCGTTGCCCATCGGCACGCGACCACCGGCCGCAGCTTCGACCGCCGTTTTCGCCGCCAGCCAGACGTCGATCTCGCGCACGCCAGCGAAAGTTGCACGCCGAGCCGCAGCATGGCCGATGTCCGTAAGCCGGAAATTTTCGCGTAGCTTCGCAAGCTCTTCTGATATCTTGATCATGCGCAGCGGCGCCAGCCAATTGTCGATGCTCACCCACTCACTGCTGCTCGCCGCGGTCGCTGTCAGCAGACCGCCCACGGCGGCAGGCAAGGCCCAGCTCTCCACACCGACACGCGCCGGTTTGAACGCTGGCGAATGCGACCAAAAGTGACGCAACACTTTGCGCAAGTGCGATGGGCTGTCAATCGGCGCATCGATCGTGTAGCCGCGGTAGGCGACGACAGCGCCATCCGCCTCTTCTGCAAAAGGGGCAGCCAGACCAGCCAAAGCGTCGACGATAATCAATGTGAAACGGTCGCCATCCCACCAGAGCAGCGGTGGAGCGGCTGCAAATGGATTGGGGCCGGTCTGGACAGGAGGAGCAAAGCCGGTCAGCCAGGTTATACTGGCAGAGCTGGCGAACAGAGCGGCGTCGATTCCTTGTTCGTGCAGCAATTCGCTGGCGCGCTGACGCTGTTCTTCGTGCATGTGGAGCTCCGATTTTTGACGATGTGTTTTGATTATCGCCGATTCTTCACATGCTCGTCAAAAAAGGCGATTGAGCGCACCATCGCCTCGTTGAACCCCTGCGAAATGTTGTGATCGTCGTTGCGATAGGTGAACAGTTCTCCCGGTCGGCCCGCAGCCTGAAGCTGTTCGAGAAGCGTCGTCGAAAATTCGTATGGCACCGATGCATCTGCTGTGCCATGGTGCAGTTGAATCGGGCCGGACAAATCCGCCAGATAGCTGTTTGCCGAGATCGATGCGTAGAACTCTGGATTCTCCTCTGGCGTGCCGTATTGCTCTTGAAGTTGCACACGCCAGCGCCGCGCCTGGTTGGAAATGGCAGGGGCAAGCGTGTTGTTCGATCGGCGCCAACGCGTGAGCAGGTCTGGATAGTTGGCAACGACGCCCGCCCAGATCACGCCAGCTTTGATATCGGGATCGGTGACCATTGCGCGCAGCGTGATATAGCCGCCCATCGAGTGTCCCCACATGCCGATGCGATTGGGGTCGGCGTCGGGATAATTCTTGAGCGCGGCGGTGGCGTTGAGCACGTCGATTGTGTAATC
The DNA here is from genome assembly GCA_937981885.1 of uncultured Caldilinea sp. GTDB lineage: Bacteria > Chloroflexota > Anaerolineae > Caldilineales > Caldilineaceae > Caldilinea. The sequence continues at coordinate 47,592 of CALJMI010000053.1, read as the reverse complement.
TGGGTAGCCGTATGCGCCGCGCGCTTCGCCCTCTGAAAAGGCGTGACCCCGGTAATCAGGACGAAAGACAATGTAGCCGTTGCGCGCAAAGCCATCGACATAGGCGACGTAACGTTCAGTCGAGCGGTAGACAGCGGGTGGGATATAGCCGTGGTTGAAGATGATCACAGGCCAGCCACTGGCAGGCTTTTCGCCGTGCGGCACTGTCAGCAGACCGTCGATGCGCAGCCCCTCGGACTGGTAGGATGCAATGTAGCGATCGTAATTGGCGCCGGGCGTCAGCGTCTGCCGAATCACGAGTTGTTGGTCGGGGAACTTCTGGCGGCGCAGATAATCGATCGTCAATGCCTCACCGTCGAACGGCGCAATCTCGACAATGCCGCCTTCGTTTTCAGTTTCTGGCGCTGTCGCTGGCGCCGGTGAGTTGGCGGCGGTTGGCATCGCCGCAGTTGCCGGAGCAGCCAAAGCAGCCGGCTGTGCGCCTCTTGCCGGAATGCACAATTTCCAGCCAATGCTCAATCGATCAGCGCTCACAATTGTTGGAAATGTGCTGTCGCTGGCGGCGACGGCATTGGTGGCGGCCACGATGCGGTCGTAGGCGCCGGCGTTTCCCAATGTGCGCCAGGCGATTGAGGAGAGCGTATCGCCGGCCTGGACATTTACTGTCTGTGCACAGTTTGACGATTGCGCCGCTGTTGACGATGGCGCCATAACAGTCGCCAGCGCAACAAGCACTGCAACACCAAACCAGATTTTTTTCGCCACCATCATTCTCTTGACCCTTCGCAGACGCTTACGCACATTCACTGACTTCGCCATCTGTCGCCACTTTACGCTTGCAATCGATCCGTAAAAGTAGGAATGCCCACGATTTTACATTTGTCTTACATAACCTGCGCTTCTTCATACAACGCTGCATTTCAATAACAAGTTCGACATGACAGCCCGCTCATGCTACGCTACCGAAAAATAGATCATCCATACAATCGAGGAAGCGTCTTATGACTTACACCAAACCACATCCAGTCGTCGTCGCCGAAGATGCTCTGGAGCAGTTGATCGACTACTGTCAGCAGCACAACTACACGCGCCTGCAAATTGTGGCCGATATCAACACCGACCACGCGTTGAGTCGTAAACTGGAGACGATGCTTGATTCCGCTGGTTTCGACGTGCATAAAGTGCTCTTGCGCGGCCAGGAGATCATCGCCGACGCCGAACGCGTTTACCAGGTGATGCTGGCGCTCGACGGTTCGCAGCGCATTCTTATTGCTGTCGGCGCCGGCACGATCACAGATATTACGCGCTTTGTCAGTCATCGACTTGGTTTGCCTTTTCTTTCAACGCCTACTGCCCCGTCGGTGGATGGTTTCGCCTCTATTGGCGCGCCGATGTTGATTGACGGCGTCAAAATCTCGTTACCCACGCACGCACCTGCCGCCATCTTCGCCGATCTCAACGTGCTGTCGGACGCACCGCGCGCCATGATCGCAGCCGGCTTTGCCGATATATTGGGCAAATTCACCTCGGTGGCTGATTTTCGGCTTGGTCATCTGTTGTACAACGAACGCTACGATGCGGAAATTGCGCAGCGCACCTACGCTGTCGCCAAAGTATGCGAGGAGCATGCTGAGGCTATCGGCCAAGCCACGCCGGAGAGCATTCGCCTGCTTATGCACGCACTCATAGAGTCGGGGTTGATTATTCTTGACTTTGGCGATTCGGCGTCGGCGTCAGGCGCGGAGCATCATATGTCGCACTTTTGGGAGATGATGCTCTTGCGCGAGGGACGCCCGGCAATCCTGCACGGCGCCAAAGTTGGCGTGGCGACAGTGATGATCGCTGACCTTTATGCACAGGTGCGTGCGCTGTCGCGTGTGGAGGCAGCCGATCGGCTTGAAGCGGCGGCGCTGCCGGAAAAAGCTGCGGAGCTGAGGGCGATTCGGAGTGTTTTCGGCGCGGAAGCTGAAGCCGTTGCCCGCAACCACGCCCTCTATCTCGATATGACGCCCGATGATTACGACGCGATCAAACGTCGCATCCTTGAACGCTGGGACGAGATTCAGGCTATTGCGGCGCAGGTGCCGCCGCCTGATGAGATCGCCCGCCTGCTCGCAGTGGTTGGCGGACCGACGACAGCGGTTGAGCTTGGCTTGACCGACGCCGAGGCTGCGCTTGCGCTCGACAACGGCCACTATTTGCGTAACCGATTCACTGTGCGCAAACTGGTGCGGGTGCTGGGGCTGCGCGCTTGAAACCTGTACGCCGTCATCCAGGAAGCTTTGATACGTCCTCGATGACGGCGCACAGATTCTCGACCTCATTTGTGGGGCTACAGCACGATTTCACGTCCCTCGACAGCCGACCGCGTGATCGCATCGACAATTTGCACATGGACGAGCGCCTGCTGTGGCGTGACGATGTCGGCGTTCTCGTCGCCGTTGATCCGACGCACAAAGTTGGCGATCAACTGGTCGTAGGAGCCGCTCTTCTGCGCCGGAAGTTGCGTTTCGGTTTTGACCTCCATGCCATTGAGCATCGAGTACAAGTCGACCGAATCCCACCCACCGATGCGAGCGCCGCCCTCTGTGCCGAACAACTCGGTGACGAAGGTTTCGGGATAGTTGGCTGCCCACGCCACCTGGAACTGAAGTACAGCGCCATCCTCGAAGACAACCTGCGCCCAGGCAAGATCATCCACATCGAAGCGAGCGTTGGCGGAAGGCTGGAAGATATCGGCGCCCCAACCACCCAGACCACGGCCGCGCGGCCCGAACTCGGCGAACATCACGCCGGTGACGCGCTTGGGTTTTGGGTAGTCCATGATATAAAGTGCTCGATCGAGCGTGTGTACGCCGATGTCAAGCAGCGCGCCGCCGCCGGCCAGGTCTTGATTGGTGAACCAACTGCCGTAGCCGGGGATGCCGTTGCGTCGCTGCCAGACGGTGCGGGCAGCGTAGATGCGGCCAAAGAATCCGTTGACAGCGTGCACCTTGGCGGCCTGCATCGGCGCCGTGAAACGAAAATGAGTGCCTACGGTCAATACGCGATCGTGGGCGGCGGCGGCGGCGAACATTGCCTGCGCGTCGGCGTAGGTCAGCGCCACCGGTTTTTCGCAGAGCACATGTGCGCCAGCTTCCAACGCCGCCATCGCCATCGGTTTGTGAAAGGCATTCGGCGTCGCCACGACCACGATGTTGGGCTGCTGTTCAGCCAGCATCTTCTCATAGTCGCCGTAGACGTTGGCGACGCCTGTTTCTTCGGCGATAGCGCGCGCACGCGCCTGGTTGACATCGCACACGGCGACGACGGTGGTCTCGGGCTGTTTTTGAAAGACCGGGATGTGCACGCGCTGGCTGATTGTGCCAGCGCCGATGACGACGACGCGCCATGTTTGGGAAAAGCTCATGGGAAACCTCGACTTTCGACTCGATTATGAGATTATAGATTACTTGTTGCGCAACTATACGCAACAAACAATAATCGTACAGCCCTTTGGTTTGCAGAGCAAGAGCCTGGGCGTCCGTTTTCGAGCATAATCTAGGTGACACAATATGCTGTTGCATCAAGCGCTGCGTTTACTACTGAATCCATCCACGCCAGATGTAGTGGCTGTGGTTGGCGGCGGCGGCAAAAGCAGCATGGCTTTTCGTCTTGCCGCCGAGGTGGCTGCAACTGGTCGTCGCGCTGTCGTAGCGCCGACCACGCGCATCGCTGCGTTTCAGACGGAGTGGGCGCCTGAGTTTATTGAAGTCCACGGCGCTGAGCTTCCGTGGCAAACGCTGTCCGCTGCGCTCGATCGGCATGGCTATTGTCTGCTTGGGGGACCGATCGCCGGCGATCGCCGGCTTGGGCTTGATGCGGCGCAGGTCGATCAGTTGGCGTTGCGTGCGGCGGAGTTCAACATCGCCGCCATCACTATCGAAGCCGACGGCAGCAAGATGCGCCCGATCAAGGCGCCAGCCGAACACGAGCCGGTGCTGCCCGACAGCGTTACGCACCTGGCGCCGGTCGCCGGGATGGACGCCATCGGCGCCGCCATTGACGCGCGCCGGGTGCACCGCCCGGAGCTGGTGCGCCGGGTAGTCGGCCTCTCCGCCGACGATGAATCGTTGCTCACGCCAGCGATGCTGGCGCGACTTCTGATCTCGTCTGCGGGCGGCGCAAAAGGGCTTCGTCCATCGATGCGCTTCTCACCGGTTCTCAACAAAGCTGACATGCCGCTACGATTGATCTATGCCCGATTGACAGCGTCATTGCTTGCCCGGCAGGGAGTTGCATCATTGGTGACGCGTGTCGGCAATGCCGAAAGTACGCCGGTTGTCGAGCGATGGGGGCAGGTCGGCGTCGTTATCCTGGCGGCCGGGGGTAGCAGCCGCATGGGTGATGCAAAACAATTGATTACAGTGGGAGATGCACCGATGATCGTGCGCGCTGTGCGCACAGCGCTGTGCGCCGGCGTTGGACCGGTCGTCGTCGTCACCGGTGCAGCAGATGAGGCGACACGCTCGGCTTTGGGCGATTGGGGGCGTGCAATTTCGATTGTTCACAACGCAGCGTGGGCGGAAGGGCAAGCAACTAGCGTGACGACAGCATTGAATGCACTGCCCTCCTCTGTCGAAGCTGTGATCTTTATGCCAGTCGATCAGCCGCTGCTCGACCCACTTCTGTTGCGCCGCCAGTGGAATGCGTGGCGAAGCGGTGCAGACCTGGCGGCGCCACACGTAGAAGGTGAAATGCGCGGCGCGCCAGCGCTCTTTGACCGTAGCTTCTGGCCCGAATTGCAGGCATTGCGCGGCGATGTCGGCGGACGGCGCGTGCTGATAGCGCACCGCAACAAAGTGGTGATGACGCCTGCGCAGATGCAATGGCTACTCGATGTCGATACGGTCGAAGATCTGCAGTCGTTGTTGCGTGAGGCGTTCGTCACCGAGCTGTAGGCAAAACGTAACGCTAAATTCTTGCAAAAATGTAATCTTTCCAGGTAAACTGACAACAAAAAGACAGGTTGAGAGTCTGGAGAATGAGAACATTGCAGCAGTCGTTGCGCCTATTGCTCTTCATTTTTTTGTTGTGTTTGCTGTTGACGCCATGGCCCTCTGCAAAGGCACAGCAGGTTCAGCCGTCAGAACTCTTTTTTAATGAACTCCAAGTGATTCACCTGGTCAACCTCGAACGTCGCGCAGTTGGGCTTGGTCCGCTGCGTTGGAACCGCGAATTGACAGATTCGGCGCGCGGATTTGTGCAGGATGTCATCGCCAATCAGCCCATCGGTTTTTGTGGACACATCGACAGTCAGGGGCGTTCGCCTGGCGAACGCATCCGCGCTGCAGGGTTTTTCCGGCTAGGCGCCTGGGCAGAGAATGCTGTATGTGGTTACACCACACCAGCCGCTGCGGTGCGGGCGTGGATGAACAGCGAATCACACCGTCGGAATCTGCTCGACGCGCGCTTCCGCGAAGTCGGGGTTGGCTATGCGCTTTCTTCGACAAACCGGGGATACATCGTCGTCGATCTCGCCGTTGACCCACACTATGCGCCGGTCATCATCGAAAACGAAGCGCCGTCCACCACTTCCCGTCAGGTCAATCTCTACATTTACGACCAGGCGACCGGCGGCGGCTTTATGGGATTGGGGCCGGCGGTCGAAATGATGATATCCAACGATCCCGATTTTGTTGGCGCTGTCTGGCAACCCTATGCATCCGAAACAACCTGGACGCTGAGCGAAGGGGACGGCTGGAAGGTCGTGTATGTCAAAACGCGCGATGCACTGGGCCGAACAGCGGTTGTTTCTGATCAGATTTATTTGGGCGCAACGTTGCCACTCGAAGAACTCTCCCTGACAGGCGCCTGCCATTTTGGTTCAGGTTTCCGTCTCAACCGCATCGATGCCAATGGCTGGCCGCAGATTCAGTTTAGCCTGGATTGGGTCGGAGACGACAGCGATCCCAACTTCATCTATTCCCCCAACACGGTCACGCGCGTCGACGATGCGGCGGCAGTCGGTGGCACAGCTATGCTTCTCCAGCATAACGGGATCGTAAGTATTTGGACAGGAGGTTACCTGGCTTCCAATCCGGCGGTCGCCTATTTCCGCGTCAAGGTGGGCGATCACCGCACAGATCAGCATGTCGTGCGGCTGCACGTGTCGGATGCACAAGGGGCGGTCAGCCAACTCGTGCTGCGCGGGAGCGACTTTCGCGAGGCAGATAGCTATCAAGAGTTTGCCGTGCCCTACAACCTGGGTAGCGATGCCAAAACCGTCACTTTCCGCATCGATCGTCTCGGCGCGGCTGATGTGACGTTCGACGCCGTAACCGTGTTTTCAACGCCTGTCCCGGTGATGGCGCCGCTGCAGTGGCAATCGCCGGAAAATTATCTGCGCAGCCGCGGCGTGCAGGCGCGTTTCGTTAAGGAAAATGGCGAATTCTCGGCCCCGGTCGATGTACATCCCGAAAGCGGCGCGCTGACCTTCACGCTCACCGAGCCGATTGAACCGGCTGCACTGACCGTTAGCCCCTCATCGGTCTGGCTTGAAGCTGCGCCGGAGGAGCCGACGCCGGTTGCGCGGCTAAGTGTTGCATGCACGAACTGCGCCGACGGGGTCTGGCAGGCGACAACCGATGCATCGTGGATCGAGCTGACGCTCTCCGATGCTGGAGAGTTGGAGATACGCGTGATTATGGAAAATCTGTCGCCGGGCATCCATCAGGGGCAGGTGGTGATCACGGCGCCCGAAGGCAGCGGAATTGAGCCTTTTGTCGTGCCGGTCACGGTCGTGGTCGGTGAAATCGAAAATTTCCTGACCGAGCAGGTGTATCTTCCTGCCGTATTGCGATGAAATTTTGTTTGGTTGCAGGGGGCCGCCGCCTTTCTGCAACCAAACAGATTTACTATACACGTTCTAGAAAGCGCACGTCGTTGCTGTAGAAGAGACGAATATCGTCCACTCCACGCTTGAGCATAGCTTGACGCTCGATTCCCATTCCAAATGCAAAGCCGCTGAAGACCGCCGGGTCATACCCACCATTTTGCAGCACCACCGGATGCACCATGCCCGCGCCAAGAATCTCCAGCCAGCCGGTGTGTTTGCAAATTCGGCAGCCGGCGCCGCCGCAAAGAATACAGTCCACATCAACTTCGACGCTTGGCTCTGTGAAGGGGAAATAAGATTTGCGGAAGCGAATCTTTCGCCCTTCGCCGTACATCTGGTTGGCAAAATTGAGCAGCGTCCCTTTGAGATCGCTGAAAGTGATGTTGCGCCCGATCGCCAGCCCCTCGATCTGATAGAACATCATTTCGGATCGCGCGGTTACGTCCTCGTTGCGGTAGCACTTGCCGGGCAGAATCACACGGATCGGCTCCGGCGCGTAATGACGCATGGCATGAATCTGGCCAGGGCTGGTGTGTGTGCGCAGAATCACATCGGGCGTGGTCGTGAAGAAGGTGTCCTGCATCTCGCGCGCCGGGTGATCGGGCGGGAAGTTGAGCAGCTCGAAATTATAGGCGTCGGTCTCGACTTCGGGCGAATCGTAGACCTGGAAACCCATCTGCTTGAGAATTTCGACCATCTCGCGCATCGCCTGATTGGTTGGGTGCAGCTTGCCCAACAACGGCCGGCGCCCTGGCATCGTCACGTCGATGCCCTCGGCGGCAAGCGATCGTTGCATCTCTTCGGCTGCGATGGCTTCCTGTCGAGTTGCCAGCGCTGCATCGAGCGCTTCCTTGATCTCATTGGCGCGTTTACCGACAAGGGGGCGCTCTTCTTTGGGAAGCTGCCCAAGCCCGCGTAGAATCGCTGTCATCTTGCCCTTGCGACCAAGATATTCCGAGTACCACGCCTCGGTTGCGGGCGTGCTTTGGGCGGCGTCAAGCGCTGCCTGCGCTTCAGTCTGTAATTGTTCGAGTTGTGCAATCAAATCACTCATCCATTCACCTGATTTCATAAAAATGGCGTGTGGGGAGGACGTGTCGCCGCTCGCAACTCGCCCCTCGCAATTGAGAAATCAATCCTCCAACGCCAACGTGTACGACTGGAAGACTTTGTTTTCGATGTCGCGCACGAAGAGCACCATCTGCCGGTTGGCAACCGCGCGGCGATACTGCGCCTCGACCTGGCGGCGCGACGGCGCATCGAGCGCCATGACAAACTCTTCAAAGGGATAGGCGTGGATTTCGGCGTTCTGCACGTCGACCAACATAACAGGTTGTTGCTCGGCAAACTGGTTGTAGGTGTCGGCGATGGACGGCCACTGTTGCTTAATCAGTTCCAGGTATGGGTCATTCGACATACATCACGCTCCTTATGAATCGTCTATGTTTTCGCCAGATGTCACTGCGGTCGCACGCCGCCCCGTCGAAACTCAAGGCGCCACAGAGTGTATGCGCACAAACCGGTGATGCTCATTGCCACCACAAATGCCTCATTGAACGACGCCTGTGAAACAAAGATCGCCGCCACCCCAAACGCGCAACAGATCAGATAGCAGACAAGCACTGCCTCGCGACGGCTGCCGAGCAGAAACGCCAGCCGGTGGCTGACGTGATCCTTGCCAGGCGTGGTCAACGGGTTTTTGCCGCGGCGCAGACGGCTGATAAAAACCAACGTCGTGTCGAAAATCGGCAAGCCAAGCACCAATAACGGGATCATCCAGGTTACGGTCGTGCTGTTGGTGGGAAAGCGCAACTTGATCGCCACCGCTGCCAACATAAAGCCGAGAAACAGGCTGCCAGCATCGCCCATGAAGATGTGCGCCGGGTTCCAATTATAAATCAAGAATCCTGCGCAAGCGCCCGCCAATGCGGCTGCCAACGCCCCGACCAGATATTGCTTGCTCATCGCCGCCAGCAGCGTGAAAAAGATAGCAGCGATCATTGCCACGCCGCCGCTCAATCCATCCATGTTGTCGAGTAGATTGAGCGCATTGGTGATGCCGACCACCCACAAAAGCGTCACAGCCACGTCGAGCCAACCGCCAAAAAGTTGTACTTTGACGCCTGTATAGACCAGAATGCCGGCCGCCAGCATCTGTCCGCCCAGTTTGGCGTAGCTGCCCAGCCCCCAACGATCATCGACCACCCCCATGAAACTCATGAGCGAAGCGCCGACAAAGATGCCGACCACTTCGTTAATATAGTCGCGGTCGCCGAAGAAGATCAACACGAGAATGAACGCCAGATAGATTGCTGCGCCCCCAAGCAGCGGCACTGGCGAGCTGTGGATTTTGCGTGCAGCAGGCTTATCAACTGTGCCAGTTTGCAGCGCCACACGTCGCATCACCGGCACAACGCCGATCGCAAGCAACAGCGCGCTGGCGCCGATCAGTAAGAATGCAGTCAAGGGTAGAGCATCGGTCATGGGACGCCTCAGCCACCTGCCTGTGCAATCAAGGCGTCGATTGCGGCCTGCTGTTCGGCAGGGGCGAGCGTCTTGGCTTGCTGAAAGAGCGCCACCGCTTCTGGACCGCGCGCCAGATTCAACAGTGCAATCCCTGCATCTACGGCATATTGATAGTTGCCCGGATCAAGCGCCATCAAACTCTGTGCAATCTCTAGAACCTTCGTTTGATCGCCCTTTGTTGCATAGAGCGAACTGAGCGAACGCAACGTGTTGATGTCTTCGGGCGCTAGCTGGCGAATTGCCTCCAATTCGGCGATTAGGCCTTCGCTGTTATTCTGTCGTTGATAGAGCTCGGCTGCCAGTTGGTGCAGCCCAATTTGCTCATCGACGCTGGTGGCGACGGCAAGCGCCTGTTTTGTATATGCCATCGCCTGATCCAAATCGCCCTGGTCGCGCATAATGATCGCCAGGTTGCGCAGCGCCTGCACATTGCCAGGCAATAGTTCGAGCAGACGGCGATTGGCGGCGGCGGCGGCGTCCAGATTGCCTTGGCGCGCCTCAATCACGCCGAGATAGCTGAGCAACTGAGCTGTGACCTGCGGTCGCGCCGCACCAAAGACTTCGATGCCCTGGTTAAGGATCGTTGCCAGTTGTTCAGTCTGCCCGGTGCGCTCAAAGAAATCTGCGAGGAGCAGATAGGTTTGATCGAACAGCCGATCCAGGTTGAGGCTGTGCTCAAAGGATGCCAACGCCTCGTCATTTTGTCCGGCGGCCAGCAATGCATTGCCGCGTTCGTTCCACAGATGTGCAGCGTTTGGGCTGAGCGTAACCGCCGTATTGTACATGGCAATGCTGGCGTCGAGCCACTGCTCGCGAGCAGACGGATCGTCAGCCACCAGATCGGCCCATGTGCGATACAAACGCGCCAGATTGGCGGTATGGTCGGTGTTTAGTGGATTGACGCGTTGCGCCTGTTTCAGCACCGTTTCGGCGGCACGCAGCAGATCGTTGCGACCAAGCTGCGCCACAGTTTCTGGCGTCAGGGCGAGCACATCGTCGAGCGTCAAAGTCTCTGGCAACGTCGTTGCGCCGATCGTTGGCGCTTGTTTTGCCTGTTCGAGCAAGGCACGCCCCAAAAAGAGCATGTAATGATCTTCGGTCTGGCGGGTGGCAAGCGCCCGCCGATAGAGTTCAACGCTGCTCAACCAATTGCCCTGGCTGTCAAATTGCTGACCCTGTTTGTAAACAATGTCGGCTTTAACCAGGTTGACGTTGATCGTGTAGATAAGGAAAACCGCCAGCGCTATCGAAACGGCTCCAGCGCCAACCGCGCTCCAGACTCTACCAACTGCCGGCAGGGTTCGTTCGCGCAGCGCAGGCAGGGCATAGATTACGCCGGCGACCATAATCCAGCTCAGGACGATGAAGGTGAAAAATCCGAAATGGCCGCCGACGCGCTCCAGTTGCATATTGAGAAATTCCTGATTGGTGACGCCAGCGGGCGGCGTGACCGGCGTCAGGCGCATTGCCTGGATCAGCCCATAGACCAGCCAGGCGCCCCAAACCACGGTCGCGTGCAGCGCGAGGCCGGTGAACCACCAACGCACTCTTGGTGCGCGACGCTGCACCAGCGATTCTTCTGCTAACCCCACGGTCGCCGCCACCAACCAGGTGAAAATCATCAGAAAAAAGATAGCAGGGCTTGGCGAGCCAGTTTTGGGGTTGAACAGAATGCTGTCGCCCAAAATCCGCGACGGGTCGGCGAGGCCGCTGGCGTTGGTCGAATAAATGTAGACAAAGGTCAGAAAGACCAGAATGTCTGTCATCACTGTCCTGGGCAGGTGCGATGGGCCGGCCGATGGGCGCCAGCGTCTGATCGGCGCTGCAGCCGATCTGCTCGACTTGCCGCGCTTACCTGGCTGCGCCGCTGGCTCCGGCGCAGTTTCCACCGTCGTCATCGTTAATTCGGTTGGCAACACCGGCAGCAACCGCATTCCGACAAGCATGAGCACGGCTGTGAAAACCCAGAAATGTGTGCGCGTCGCGGCGATGGCGATGCCAAAGTGAATTTCCAGATAATGGGCGACAATTGCCGTCAGCAGGGCAATCACCATCATCAGACGTGGCAGATCGCTGCGGTCGGGTTTATCGCCAGCATGCAGAAAAGCTGCCAGCGCAGTGTAGGCGCCAAAGCCGGTGACGATGCCGAATGGAAGCCCGACACCCGCCATGCGCAATTGCCAGCCATCAGTCGCTATGAGCGCAACAGAGCCGATGATGCCGCCAACCGCAATCAGTCCGCCGAAGAGCAAAGTATCGCGCCGTCCGGCGACCAACCCAAGCCAATGCAGTGACCAATAGAAGATGGTTACGAACAATGTGATGTAGCCGATGAATCCAAGCAACCCTGTGATGACAATGCTGTCCCATGCCTCATTGTGCGAGCGATCAGGGCTGGCGTTGCGCGCCTCGATTTGCGCCAGCTCGGGCGGGTAGAAAGGATTGAACGCAACCCACATCGCTTCTGGTCCGTAACCGATCAATGGGCGAATCAGGTTGGCGCTATCCTTACTGCCGTCCGGGAAGGTCAACGGCTCGTGCGGTTTCAGCATTTCGGCTGCGCCGCCCCAAATCAACACGCGCACGAGGCCGGTGCCGCCTTCGGTCTCGAAAACGGTGGCAAGGCGACCCACATAAGGCAGGTCCCTGGTGAAACTTAAGGCGGGCACGCTATTGGCGGCGATCAAAAAAAGAGCAATCGCCGCTACGCCGCCAACCGCCAACCCTAGCAGTATGCGAAAATAGCGCGGGCGTACGGCGCTGACAGTTAGCAACGCAAAGAGGAAGATGCCCGGCACCCAACCCAACCACGGACCGCGACTCTGCGTCCACACAATGGCGATTGCCTGGACAAGCAAGACGAACAGATACGCGCCGCCGGCCAGCGATGATTGCCAATCCTGCGCTTCGGCGTTGGCGGGCTGCCCGATTCCCATCAGCCGCACAAAACTGGTGAAAACGCGCTCCAGCGTCAGGAAAAACGCCATGATTAGATAGGCGCCCAGAAAGATGGCGTTGCCCGCGTTGGCGGCCACACGCGTTTGCACATCGCCCCCCCAGGGCAGCGGGTCGAGGCCATAGTGTTGGACGACGCCGTAGATCGAGATCGGCAGGCTGGTGATGATGACGGCATGCTGGAAACGGCGCAATTGTTCAGGCCGACGCATCGTCGCTGCGGTCAATCCGGCGATTGTGACATACGCTAAGAAGCTGTACGTGCCTTGCAAACGCTGATAGGAGCCAAACCAGCTCACAAAGACGGCGACGCTGAAGATTGTCGCCAGCACAAAGGCAAGGATCACCAACCCGACAGCCCAGATGAATGGATTCCTGATGAAACCTCGCCAGTTGCCGCCGAGAGGTCGCTGCTCTGGTGGGGTGGCGCTCGCAGGCAGCCAGGCGTAGCCGCCGTTGGCGATTTTAATCAGCCATACGGCAATCATCGCCAGCGCTATGCTGCGCACCAGGCTGATTTTGTCTGGCTCAAAGACGCGGCTGGAGAAGACGTTGAAGAAAAGCGGCGCCACCACCAACGCCGCCAGCCAGCCAGCTTCGAGAGCGCTATCACACCATTGATCGAGCTTGGTTCGATTCCACATCAAAAGTTAATATCCTCGGCAAAGCTATCGACCTTATTAGCCAGGTTGCGAGCACGCTTGTCGGCGCGTTCATCGACCATTGACAAGATTACAAGCAACTCATCAGGTCAATGTTAACGTAGGCGATGCAACGGGTCAAGAACTTCAGACTCTTTCAATCAGACGGTGAGGGTTGCTGCGAAATGGGGAGATGTTTCTTTCCAAGTCTGTGCGATTCATCACCTCCGCAATTCCCACGATCAATACAATTGCCGCTGCGGCGCCTGCGACAGACATCATCCCTGGCAGGGGAGTGGGCAATTGCTCCCACAGCCGAGTGAGCCGAGCGACCGCAGCCAACACATAGCCAGCAAGAGCAAAGCGCCGTGCATGTTCTCCGTTTCCCCACAACCATGCCATCGCTGGCGTCAGCAGCACATGATTGTAGCGCTCGGTGTGGGGAAAGGGGAGCAGACAGAAAAGCACCCAGGCAAAAAATGGCGCCATGTACTCCTGTAAGCGGACGCCGCGGATGGTGAGCCGCAATACAAGCCAGCCCAGCCACGCAAGCGTTACACCCGCCGCTACAAATGAGAGCAAGGGCGCCTCGCCTGCGAACAGACGTTGGATAGTCGCCAGTAAAGACTGGTCGTCCCGGCCAGGAAGCGTGGAAAACTCGTCCACTCGTCCCGGTAGGAACAGGAAGAAGTATTCGGCTGTCAGTGTTGGAATGAACAGGAAATGCCCTGCAGCAAAGAGAAGAAGGGCAACGACCGTTGTAGCAAACAACAAAAACTTTCGCTGCAACAAGAAAACAACCGGCCAGAAAAGGGGGAACAACTTCGTCGCCAGCGCGGCCAGCCACGCCAGCAGTGCAAGCCCCAGACGCAATGCATGAACGGCGCGCAGCTGATCTGCCAACAGCAGCGCAGCCGTCAGCGCAATCAGGGCGCTCTGCCCCAAAGCCAGGGTCAGCGCTGTAGGGCCGAAAGTTATAAGCAACACAAAAACGGCCACGTTGCCTTTGCGTGTTTCGACGCCAGCCAGCCTGGCAAGCGCAATCGCGCACCAGACGAGCATGAACAGCTGAATAGCCAACCAAAACCATGCCGCCGCCGGAAAGTTCAGCCAGGAAAGTGGCTGCATGAACCATGCCCACAAAGGAAAACTGTTGAGTAGAGGGATCGGCGGCGGCGTCTGCGTAGCCTCAGCCAGCGCAAGCAGCGTTTCTTCAGGCCAGCGATAGGGTGAAAGGTGTAGACGAACTGCCCAACCCGCCATGTAAAAAGAGGCGAAATCGAAAAGGGCAGGCGTCGGCCAGAAGACTTCCAGCCTGAGCACGAAGGTGGTTGCATGGATTGAAAACGCCATCCAAAAGAGCAAAGACCAGATAGGAATTCGTCGCATCGACTGAGCTTTTATTTAGAAAATTTTTCAAATCCAACAGGTCAGGCAATCATCCAAGTAGTCGACGATAAATGCTGAGCGTATCGGCGGCGTTCTGCTGCCAGGAAAAGGACGCTGCACGGCTCAGCCCGCGTTCGCGCAGCGTCTGGCGCAACGTTGCATCCTCGATCATGCGCTTCATTGCGTCCGCCAACGCCTGTCGATCGGTTGGATCGAACAATAGCGCAGCCTCGCCGACGACTTCCGGCAGGCTGGAAACGTTGCTGCAAGCGACGGGGGCACCACACGCCATCGCCTCCAACACCGGCAGACCAAATCCCTCGTAATGGCTGGGAAAAACAAACGCCAACGCCGCGCTATAGAGCACAGGCAGGTCGGCATCATTGACGACGCCGAGAAAGCGAACGCTCTCCTCCAATCCTAGCGCCTGCACCCGCTGGATGGCTTCAGGATAGCGAGGATCCCAGTGGCCGGCTATCAGCAAGGACGGCGCTGAAGCCGGCAATGTGGCATAGGCGTCCACCAGGTTGACAAGATTTTTGTGAGGTTTGTTGCTGCCTACATAGAGCAGAAAGTCATCTGGCAGCGAGTAGCAGGCTCGAAGACGTTCAATCTCAGCCTTTGTCTGAGGTCGAAAACACAAACCCGGCGCCAGCGGAATTGCAGTAACCTGTTCAGGCGGCACGGAGAATTTCGTCAGCAGATCACGGCGCGAAGCTTCGGAAATGGCGATCACGTGGCGCGCAGTGTGCAACGCCATCTGTACAGTGAACCTGAACATCAATCTGGCGCGGCGTGAAACATAGGAAGGGAAGCGCAAAGGAATCAGATCGTAGAACGTGAGCACTACAGGAAGCCCAGGTCGGTAGGGCATCAAATAATAAGGGCTGTGATAGAGCGAGGCCGTTTCAGTTTTTGCCTGTCTGCGCAGCAACGAAGGGATCAACCATTGTTGTTGAAGCGTGAAAGGAGACGCTTCACACCGAAGCAGGGCAATTCCAGCGTGTGGGTCAACAGAAAACTGCTCAGCCTGCGAAGGATAGCCCAACAACATCAGCCTTTCTTCAGGATGCAGCTGCTCCGCCAGCGCGCGCACCAGACTGGCGACGTAGCGTCCGATGCCGGGGAAGTGGGGCGTAGCAGTGCGGACATCGAAGATGTAGTTCATCGATGAAGCGCCTCCTCGTAAAACGCCACCGCCCGCCGCAACATCTCCTGGCGCGTAAACTCCTGCTCAACCCGCCGCCTGCCGGCAGCGCCAAAGGCTTGACGTTGCACAGGGTCGTCGAGCAATTGTCGGAGCGCCGCCGCCAACGCCACAGGCTCGTTCGGAGGAACAACCAGCCCGGTCACGCCGTGTTGATTGACATAGGAGGTGCCGGTGCCCAGCTCGGTGCAGACGACAGGCATTCCGCAAGCCATTGCCTCCAGTTGGACGATTCCGAAAGTTTCGGCGCGATTTGTGGACGGTAGTACGAAGATGTCAGCAGCGTGATAGAGCGTCGTCACCTCCTCGTCATCCAGCTCGCCGAGAAAGTGCACGCGGTCGGCGACGCCACTGCGGTGCGCCTGCTGCTGGAGCGCATCGCCAAGTGGTCCGACGCCGACGATCAAGACCTCGACATCGCCGGGCAGTTGCGCCGCTGCTTCGAGCAACACGTCTACACCTTTGTAGTGGCGCAGCCGCCCCACGAAGAGCACAAGCTGCTGACCGGGCCAACGGGCGCGCCAGCGTGCAGCCTGCGCTTCGATTGTGGACGTCCGTTCAAATCGCTCCAGATCGATGCCAAAATGAATCACCCGGCATTTGTCGGCGTGAACGCGCAAAAACGATGAATCCTGAATGTAAATCGGATTGGAAACGGCGATCAGATCAACGCGGCGCAACACCTGCCATAGAAAAGGCCGGTATAAAGCGCCCAGCACGCGCTGTCGTACGATGTCGCTGTGATAGGTCGCCACCAGCCGTGGGCTGCGCCCGCATAACAACTGCGCCAGTTCTCCTGGAGGGTAGGGCATGTGTAGATGCGCAATGTCGACCGCTTTCTCCAGACGGCGCACAGCCGGGAAGAAGGGCAGGCTCACTGGCGCTGAAGAGATATTGAGTTGTCGCGCTGTTTTAAGCACCGGCACGCCCTCGATGGTTTCCTGCGCGGTGTGGTTGGCTGTATTGGTGACGAGCACCTGTGTTTCGACGCCATATATTCGCAACCCTTCGGCAAGTTGACGGATATGATTTTCGATCCCGCCGAGTACGGGATAATAGTCTTTGTAGAGGTAAAGGACGTGCATAATTGCTTTCTCAACAAGCGAAGGCGTTGTTTGCTGTGGCGTTTGTACAGCCAGATGAGCTATCTCTGGCGAAGCCATGACAGGATCAGATCCACCGGCCTGCTCAAACGACCAATGGTAAGGTCATGCCAGGTGACAGATCGTTGTGCGGCGACAAGGTCAAAGCGATATTCCACAAAGAGCAGAAAATTCCAGATCAGCAGCAATGCACCCATGACAGCCACCATTCGCCACGACCACCGCGCCGCCGCCCATTCGACCAGCACACCGAGTCCAAGTGCAAAGACCGGCGTGCAAACGATGAACATGCGACCGCCAAAGGCATCTCCTTGCGTCCAGTCGCTCCAACTTGCAATCACATACCACTGGATTGCGACAGCCAGCAATCCAAGCACAGACATTCGACGATCGATGCGCCAGAGCAAGCCCAATCCAATCAACGCCCCAAGAAAAATCGGATGCCAGGCCAGCAGGCCGCGCTCAGGCGACAGCATTACCTGCGCCAATTTGGGCGTGAACCAGTTGAACGCCCCGCCCGCATAGAGATAACCGCTCCGCAGGACACTGCCATAGATAATCTGCCAGCTCCAGAGCTGTGGCGTGAAGATAACCAATGCAGCAATCGCAGCAATGACTGCCGCGCCGAGCCACTGGCGCAGGACAACAAAATTTCCGGTTCTCATCCCGTTGACAACACCGGGTAGTCGATCGAGAAACGGCAGCATGAGCACCAGCCCGTCTTGTGGGCGAATCAGCGCCATCAAACCTGCCGCCGCTCCGAGTAGCGCCGGAGTGAGTCGATCGTTGCGATCACGCCGCTTAACCCAGAGCAGAAAGAACAGTGCGCTCGCAAAGGCCGAAACGCTATGTGACATCGACGGCTCGGCGGTCATATAGTACACCAGATTGCCAGCCAACACCACGAGCAAGACGCCGCCAAGCGCCGCTGGCGGCTGCACCCAACGCAGCACAAAACAGTATGTGAGCCAGACGCCAACGCCTGCGTAGAGAATGCTGCCGCTAAGGACAATTGCCTGATAAAGATACCCGTAGCCATCAGGCGAGACGGGAAAACCACCGGACTGCAGACCGAGCGCCAGCAAATGCGCCAGAAGAAAAAACGGCGACCAGAGCAACGCCGGCCCGATTGCCCATTGGTTTGGCGGCACACCTTGCGGCGTGCGATGCAGGTGAAATGCGGCGTCTGGCGTTGCATCCATGGCATAGGCAAAAAACACAGCATATTCGTTCGTAAAATCAAGGTCGCGATCCAGCCAGATCGATGGCAAATAAACGTAGTAACCGATGCCGTCTGAGCCGATCAGGTGACCATCCGCGCGCGGGAGCGGGATGGTGATCAGAAAAGCAATCAGGCAAAGCGTTGTCAACAACAGGATGCTAATGCGGGAATACATTGTGGATGGCGCTGCTCGGTTTTTCACAGAAGCTTCTCGCTCGCCTGGATTGTCAGAGGCTGCCTCAAGAATGCATCCGTCGTTGTGCGACGACTGGATCGTATGGGCGATTCAACATGCGTCGAATGGTTTGCCCCAATGGGTTTGGCAAAAGACGCAAACCACGATGACGCAATGTGCGAATCCAATACCATGCGCTGCGCCGACTCAATCCGTAGCGTTGGCTGACCAGCATCGATTCGCGCCAATGTTTCTCCTCACGCGATACAGTCTTCGAATCGGCGTGGAAACGGAAGTTCGCCAACGGTTGTGCGATATAAAGTGCGGGAAATCTCTGCCCGATGCGAATGAAGAAGTCGTGATCCATACAGAAATGGAGGGAGGAATCGAAGACGCCGACAAGCTCCATCGCTCGTCTGCTCCAGAAAGCCGCCTGCTGTGGCACAAACTCGCCGCGCATAATCATACGTTGCACATGAAATGGACGACCTTTGATTAGACCATACTGTTGTCCCTGCTGGTCGACTGCATAACAGTCGCCATAGACAAGCCCGACCCCGGGGTGAGTCGCAAAGCTTTCGGCGACGATCTTCAGAGCGCCAGGGAGATAGGAGTCGTCCGAATTCAGGTAAGCCAGAATCTGACCGTTCGCCATCTGCAGACCCTTGTTGATCGCATCAGCCTGTCCCTCATCTGGCTCCGAAAGCCAGCGAATTCTGCCGTCGTAGCGGTGTAATATCTCCAAAGTATTGTCTGTGGAGCCACCATCGATCACGATATGCTCGACGTTGGGGTAGTCCTGTTCAAGCACCGAGTCAATTGTGTCTTCGATGAAATTTCCTTGATTGAAGGAGGGTGTGACGATGCTGATGAGCGTCGGCGCGTTCATGTGGACTCCTCAGACTATTGGGGCGGCGGCAAGGAGAACCTGGTCATCATCCGTCAGATGACGTCCGGCGATCCGACGATAATGTGCGCGGAATGTGCGTGCGGTTTGCACCCAATCGAATTGAGCTACGCGCGCGTTCGCACGGCTACAGAGCAATTGGCGAAGGTTGTAATCGAACATGACGGTGTGGATTGCGTGCGCAATTGCGACCGGATCGGTCGGATCAAAGAGAACAGCGGCGTCTCCGGCGATCTCGGCAAGCGGTGAGATATTCGAGCACGCCAAAGGACGACCGGCTTGAAACGCTTCCAACACAGGCATGCCAAACCCTTCATAACGGCTTGGAAAAACAACTGCATGGCAGGCGGTGTACAAGACGTGTAATTCCTGCGGCGATACAAACCCAAGAAATCGAACCTGGTCGTTCAACTGTAATTGGTCGATCGTTTGCTGAATGGTGGGGAAAAATTGATTGCGACGACCGCTACAGATCAGCGGGATGATGATGCCTTCTTTGTCGCGCAGATGCGCCAACGCATAAAGTAGCCCAATATGATTCTTGTGTCTCCATGTCTGCGCCGGATAAAAAATGAAACGTTCTGGCAGCGCAAGGCGGCTGGCGATCTGCATCTGCTCCTCGGTTGTTGGCGGGGCGTAGGCTGCGATTGCTGGACCAAACGGTGCGACTATCACTTTATCCGCTGAAATTTTTGGGTAATGTTTCAACAAGTCTCGCCGCCCCTGGCTTGTCATTGCAGACACAACATGCGCCTGTTCCATAAAGATCTGATATTGGACGTCGCGAGCTCTTCGCTCGTAGGCGTCAAAGTGCTCTGGCATCATGCGATGTTGCACGTCAAAGAACTGATAAAGATTTGGCGTCTCTGTCCTGAATGCAAGTGGCGTGGCGAAATGCATTACATCGATTCCTGCCTGTTCGATGACGCCATCAGATTGCGGGATTGGTACAACTCGATCGCCAAAGAAAGGCGCCACGCCATGCCACACCTGGCGCAAGCGCGATCTCACTTCGTCTCGCCAACCTGACTGAGCGCCTGTTTTTTGCGCAGATCGAGCATAGAGAAGACGACAGTTCCTTCTCAGGTGAGGCGACAACCATTCCTCCGCCTCCCGATAGACAAGAAAATGGTAGATTTCAGCGCCATCTGTGAGCTGGGACAGGCCATGCGCTAACCCAACGATTGTCTGTTCGACGCCGCCCATATATCCAGAAATGAGACGTGCGTCGATGCAGACCTGTAATGCACTCATGGTTTCGTTGCCAAAAACGTGTACAGCCGCCCTGCAACGGGCCGGTTTAGCCAGCGCCACACGAGCTGCCTGACCGGTGACAGCCCACTCAGTCTGTTTCCCACCGGCCCGAGCTTTGCACCAAGAAATTGTGATGGATAACTCTCCAGCGCTGCCTGTGTTGTTACGCCAGGATATGCGTTAATGACAGAGTCCCACGGTCCAAGACAGGCAAGCGTCTGCAACTTAGCGCTGCTAATCGCATCAAGATAGATCGATAATGGAAACGCATTTTCTCCGCCAATCTGGCGATGAATTGGGTGATTTGCGAGGAAGCTTCGCAGTTGCGCTTCGTTGTCTACAACATGCTCGCGACAGGCGAGAAAGAGTCCACCTGATCTGAGAATGCGATGACACTCCTTCAACACTTGCTTCAGATCGGTAGTGTGGTGCAGCACCTGTCGTGCATAGACAACATCCACACAGCAATCAGGCAATGGAATTTCTTCACCGACTCCCCCAAAGATTGCCACCGACAGCCCGCAAGTGAGCGTAGCAATGGCGCCTTGTCCTACCAGTTTACTTCTGCTAGGCTCCAACGCATAGACAAATTGTGCGCCGTTCTGTGCAAACGCATAGGACGCAATGCCATTGCCAGCGCCGAGGTCAAGAATCTCGCCGTGCGCACGATCTCCAAGATATCGCAACACCTCGGCAAATTCACCTGACGTCCAAAACCGTTGTGCACATGCCCGCAGGTCAGCGCCGATATAGGCGTCATGCATCTGCCTGGCGTAGCGCGGATCTTCTAGCAAAGTTAGAATCGCTTCATCGATCATTTGTGCCGGGCGTCGCCTCCTTTCTTGCCTGGGATGTCGGGTTGAGAGTGATGTCGTCGATAATGCAATCGTATGTTGCGACCCAACCATCGCACAAAATTCTGTGGTCGCCAATACGCCATGGGGGATCGCATTGCCAAGCGCCGAAGTTTGCGACGATGTTCGGCTGTGACAAACCCGCAGGCGGGGGAATCCGTACTCTCGATGGCGTCTATCACCTGGCTGGCGAAGCGATCCCAGTTGAAATGCTCGTCGAGAAGTCGCCAGTTTGCTGCTTGCAATTGAAACAGCTCTGTGTCTGGCAAAGATTGCAGCCGTCGCAGAACAATCGCAGCGCCCTCTGGATCATCGAGCGGGACATTTATGATGCTCGGATAGCCAACATAGCCGCTTTGCGGTGTGCAGACCGGGATCAATCCCCACGCCATCGCCTCCAGGACGGTCGTGGGATTGGCGTCAGCGCGTCCCACTGTCAGCATGAAATCGTACGCTGCGACGGTCGATTTACCAGTTTCGGTGGCGAAATTCTGAAAACCGAGCGGCTCAAGATGAGCAATGGGCGTTTTGCCGCGCCCGATCCACGCAATTGGACAATCGGGCGCGGCCTGAGCAATGGCTGACAGATAAGGGGTGTTTTTCGTCCATCCGGAATGGCCGATATAGACAAAACGGCGTTTCCCAGGTGGATTGAAACGACGTTTGAGAATTGGGTAATCATGGCGATCTATTGCCAGGTCGAGCTGGATCATTTTGGGGAGCCAATGCACATACGGCGAATCTTTGATGGTTTCGAACCAAAATCGTCCTGTAATTGCAAGGTAGAGGTCACACTGCGGCAGTAGAGCGTCTAGAAAAGAGACCTGCCAGGGGTCGCCATGATTGTAAGGTGACAGCATCAACACGCGTCGCCAGCCCGGCTGCCTGGCGCTCCAGCGAAAGCAAGTCCCCGGAGCAGGGTGAGGGTGGCCGAGCAATACATCATCCCGGCCTGGACGGATGCGTCGAATTTCATCCCAATCATACAGATGGACTGTATACTGCTGCGCCAGACGCTTTGCCAACTGATGGCCAATAGCGTCGGGACACGATATTCGTGGTTGGTGTGGATAGACAAGATGGATGGTGGTCACTTGGCTGTCAACGAGAAAAGAAGAGGAGGGGTTACGAAGCTTTCAGCGCCGCTTAGTCACCGGCCTGCCATCCTGAATGCTAATACGTCAACCATCGGCGGAAACAATGGATTATTGTGATCGATCGGTTGGCAGGTATCGGCATTTAACAACGTATAACCCTCCATTGTAAGCATTTGCAGCACTTGCAGCGCAGAGCAGTTTTGTGCCCTCAGAAATTCGTCGATCACCTCCAAAAGCAAAACAGGATGAAAGCAACGAATCGTTCGAAGCGCGCCTTTCAAAACCTCGCATTCATAGCCCTCTACATCGATCTTGATGCCATCGACAGCCTGGATTTGATGAGTTTCTACGAAGTCATCCAGAGTAGTCATTGGGATTGATATTGAATCCTGCGCGATGTCACTGTGCGCAACGACGCTTTGTGTACCCATGTTTCGCTGATTTCTTGGCGCCAGTGAAACATAACCGCGCGCTGCACCAAACGCCACCTGGAAGATTCGAATATTCGGATAGTTGTTTAAGGCGACGTTGCGGCTCAGGCGCTCAAAATTGTCCGTTTGTGGTTCGACGCTGTAAACAGCTCCTTGAACGCCGACAACTTTGGCCATTCGAAGGGTCATTTCTCCAGCATTGGCGCCGACATCAATGACAGTGTCCCCCGACTGCAGATAGGAGAGAAAGTTATCCCAGGCATCCCCGCCCACCAATCCCCAGTAGATATTCCAGTCGACAGCCTCACTGATATCCACTTCAAATAAAGCGCCATTTCTGACCACTCTTCGTTTTGCCCCTGGTTTATATAGATATGGCTGGGGGAGCAGCTTTCCCCAAAAGCCTGCGGCGTTGCGTTTTTGAGTCAGTTTGACAAGCACTGATTCTATCGGTGGCAACATCAGCGGCCGCCGGAGTAGATTCAAGAATCGAGTTCGTTGGCTAAGCTGCATCTCAAGTTTCCAAAGGTGGCAATGAAGCGCCAAGCGCCTGACGAAGAAGGCTGACAATACCCCAATCCAGCGTCGATACTTCGTGACGGGTGCGCCTTTTCAATTCATTTGGATACATTTCATTGTTCATGGTCACCAGATATGTGTTGGGGCTGACTCGCAACACAGCTTGCTCAAACAGCTCGGCGTTGGTGAACAGATCAGCGCTCAAGCTAAAATATCGACGACTGATCCGTTTCAAGCTCAACCGATGTTTCTCTGCAAGTGTTATGGAAACCTGCTCCACGATGTCACCCAAAATCTCAGTCCAGCCGAGGCAATCTTTTGATAAATCGTTGTTGGTTTCTCTGAATGCAACAAGATCGGCATATCGGCGATCCAGCACTCGATGCAGCTCAGCCTCCCATGCGGTTGTCAGGTTTGACTTTCGTCGCGCCGGCCCCAATACGCCCATTCCGAAAAGCTGGCTCGATGGTCTTCCATCGTAACCGGCGAAGTCGTACTTTTCAAGAACAGACCACCACCGATGAAGCGGTCGAAAACAGATCGTATCCATGTCCAGATACATCCCGCCATAAAGATGCAACGCCTGGCAACGAAGGTAATCTGAGCGATGGACGTACGAAAGAAATGGATATGCTGGGTGAAGTTCGGGGAAATACTCGTGAAGGTTGGAAGGGGTAATCACTACCACGTTGCACGTTTCGATGTTGTGCCTGCGCACTGATTCCAGACATAATTCCAAATAACCCGGCACAGGGTTCTTCCCTGTCCATGCCATCCAGATCGTGTGTTTGCCGTTCCATTCCACTGGCATCTCGCCAGTCAGGGGTGCAGCTCTGAAGCCTGTACGAGCGCAGCGCCACCAATCTTGCATGACAAAGCCTATAGCAGCTGGGCGTCGAATATAGTTCACAACTGGACGTATCTGACGCCGGAATGCATACGCATGGTTACGAAAAGGCGCCATTGTCAGCATCCTTCGGTGGTTGCGTCTGACCGGGCCTATCTGAAAACATCAATTTGAGAGAAGTGTTCAGCATTGCCTGGAGACTTTTACCCTCTAAAAGCCATAACACTGCCAAATATACACCGCTGAAAACGATAATCTTTGTCGCAGCCGTGCGCCAATCGGCGCCTTGCACACCAGGAATGAACTGGGCAATGCTTGCCGCCGTCAGCGCAAGCAGCAAGGCAAGTGAAGGCGCAAGAAAAAGGCGAAGCAGAGAAAAGCGTACATATTGGCGAGCGCGATAGAGCATCACCCCGATCCCTAGGAGAATCATCAAGTTAACCGCAACAGCGGCGCCTTCGATTCCCCAATACGAACCAAGCACAAAAAGCCCGACGATCAAGACGCCAAGCTGCGCCAGACGCGTCCAAACCAGCTGTATCGGTGCGCCAACTGCCAGAAATAGATCTGAGATCGTGCTGC
Organism: uncultured Caldilinea sp.; assembly: GCA_937981885.1. GTDB lineage: Bacteria > Chloroflexota > Anaerolineae > Caldilineales > Caldilineaceae > Caldilinea. The sequence continues at coordinate 23,006 of CALJMI010000053.1, read as the reverse complement.
GCAATGGCTCCAACAGCGCAAAGATCAATAAGAGCCGAAAGGTGGTCAACATGGGCAGCCACTTGTCGCCCAATGCAAGGCGGATGAATTCCGGCGCGATGAGCAGCATGATTCCCGTCACCAGAAAACCCGCGCGCACAAGAAAAGCATTCGAGCGAAAAAACGCTTTGGAAAGTTGCTCAGGCTCTTCCTTCAGCTCGGCATAGGCGCCGCCGGTGACCGCGTATATCGGTCCCGCCAATATCTGGCGTGGATAGGTCGCAAACGTGTAAGCGCGCGAATAATACCCCATTTGCTGCGCCCCCAGATAATAACTCACCCACAGATCATCCCCTCGATTGAGCAATTCGGTCAACAAAGATGCGAGCCAACTCTTGCCCCCGAAACCCAGAAAGTAGCGAACTGCCGGGGTTGACCAACCCCATGTTGGTCGCCAAACGGGCCGCCACACATACACCATCAGCACCAACAACAGCGCTGATACAATGTTGGTGGAAAGAATTGCCAACAATGGATAACCCAGCCATGCCAGCCAGACCGCCGCCAGCGTTGTCAGCGCTGCGCTGAGCACTGCTTCTAGTGCACGTCGACGATGCACCACGCGCCGTTCAAGAATGGTAAGTGGCGTGAGACAAAGCAACGTAACCGCTGACGTTGCTGTCAGCACCAATAGAGAAATGCGCAGGGCGCCATCGCTTAACAACCAGATGACGAGGGACATGCACGCAAGCCAAATTCCAGTGGAGATGGACATCAGCGAGAAATGAATCCTGGCTGCTGAACTCTCATCTTGGGTGAATTCGGAGCGATGAACAAAGGCTCGATCCAACCCGAACACTGCGGGAATGACGGCAACGCTGATGATTGCACTGGCTGCACCATAGACGCCAAAGACTTCAACCGGAAGCAGCCGCGCCAACAAGATTGAACGCATCAGCAATATCGACATGCTGATGAGATTGGACGATGACATCCATGAAATGGCGATCAGGCTCCGTTGAGCGATGTCGGTGTGCGGCTTCAAAAATGCTTCCTGCGTGCATCCGCTTGTGTTACAATTTACTCTGTTTTTCTATTCTGCATCGGCGTTGACCTGATATTTTATCACGCGTCAACGACTCTACTCCAGTTGCCGTCGAACCACAACTCGCATGCTGTTGGGCAAAGGTTGTTTTGCGACAAAGATCACATACCCTCCACCGCCGGCTCCCGACACTTTCCAGCCCAATGCGCGCTCCTGATGTTGGATGATCAGTTCGTGCATGGCAGGCGTTGTCATGTTGGGGAACATGGCGATCTGCGCCTCGAACGCCGCACGCACCGATTGGCCGAAGCTATCCAGGTCGTGCGCCAGAATAGCGTCCCAACAGGCGTTTGTGGCGTCAGCCAGCGTTTTGGCGCCCGTCGACGTGATATTGGTGTTCTCCAATACGGCGAACCCTTCCTCGCGCGGACCAAGAGGTAGCAGAAATAGATGTTGCTCGACAAAACGCAGCGTCTCTTCGTCCAACACATGCTCAATGTGCGTCGGCCAGTATTCGCCAGCGTAATCCGACCGCGCAAGTCCCGGAAAGACCAATCCAATTGCGTCCTGCGCGCCAGAAATCTCTTTCTTGCCCGGCGGGTTGTCGCAACAGAATAGCATCCATGCCACCTTTTCGTAACGGTCGGCGGGCATCTTGTTGCCCCACAACTGAATGGCCGTGCGCCGTGTGCTGGTCGCCATGCCGCTGCGTTCGTTGAACTCCACCGTTGGCTCCAGCGACAGCGTGATCACCGAGCCTGGATGATGACGCGATACAAAGGGCTGATCCAGCCACCCCCCAGCCAAGTCTAAACGATAAGGCATCTGTTGCACTGTTCGCAGCGCCGTTGTCGAGCGTGGAGTTAGTCCCGGATGCGGTTCGCGCTGCAAGACGACATATTCGATGCCGAGCTGCTCGCACAATTTACGTTTGGCAGGTGTATTGCCATCTTCATTTACGACGAATATATCCGGCATGAGTTCGCGCAGTTCCGGCTCGAAGTCGAGATAGCCAGAGCCGCGGGAGATGATGGCTTGCTTCACACAGGCTACATTAGCGAGCATGAAGCGTCTCTCTTCCTCATTATTGATCGGGGGCCGGCCCTTAAGCTCGAAAACGGTGCGGTCGGAGCCAAGCGCCACCGTCAATTCGCCATATTCAGCGGCGCGCTGCAAAAACTCGACATGTCCGCTGTGCAACATGTCGAAACAACCGCTGACAAACACCCTCTTCCTGGCTTCGCTCATACCCTGCCCTAATCTCCTTGATGGATCATCGATAGAATGCTGATGACGCAGATCAGGTGGATGATCATAAGAAAAGTCTGCGAATATCCGCAAAATCTGCGTCATCCGCGCTCTGTCGCTTTTTTCTGCATTGTATATTCCGCCAACACCGTGAACGGCAGCGCCGGCGGCAGCGGATTTGTATCCGATTGCCGTCCGGTGTTATACGTCACGATCAGCTCTCGCCGCGCACGCGTAATGCCGACGTAAAAAAGCCGCAGCCGCTCCGCCGCCAGGTCGAGGCGCGCTTGTTGGGTGGCGCGACCTGGAACATACTCGTCGAGTGAGCCCATGTGGAGTTGCCGCATCTGCGCCTCCAGCTCCGCCGCCAGGTTGAGGTTGTCGCGCACATACCAGCGCTCGCTGCGGTATTGTTCGTCCGGCAACCCGCTGGGAAAGCTAAAGCTGTTGACCGCAGTCAGGTACACCCGATCCCACTCCAGCCCTTTGGCGGCGTGCATCGTCGCCACGGTCACCACGCCCGGTTTGGCAACATAGCCCTGGCTGTCCTCGGTGAAGCCTAGCAGCCGACGCCGGTTTTGGGCAATATTCTCCAACTCGCCGGCCAGGTCGGGCAGCCGCCAGGTTGGATTCTCGTTTGCCAGTTTGGCGAGCAGCACCGCCAGGCGATGCGTCAATGCCAGATCGGCTGGTTCCCGAAAGAGATCATTGCCGATGGTGAGGATCAGCTCATCGACCGGCAACACCACAGCGCGGCTCCAGCGTTGCAGGTCATCGCGAAACTCTTGCAATAGCCCGCGAAAACGCTCCATGTTATCCAGCCATGTCAGCCCATCCAGAAAATCGCGCTGAGTGGGAAAGACAAAACTCTCTGGCTCGCGAAGTTTGCCCAACGCTTGCCCAAAAACGCGCACCGGCTCCGGCGCTTTCTCTCCGACCTGTGGCGCCGTTCCATTCTTCTCGCTTATCTGACGTTGCGCCACCCACAGCGGATACCAGACCTCTTCCCACAGTCGGCGCAACAGCACAGTCGACTGCGGCTCAGCAATATAGCCAATGACAATAGCCAGAATTCTCGCTGTCGCCCGTGCGCCGATGGTGGTGCGTAGCAGGTTATCGTCGATTTCGATGTCTGCCTGCCGGAGCGCTGCAACGATCCGCTCCCCGCGCTGGTTGTCCGGCGCCAGAATTGCCACAGTCTTGTCGGCGTTACTGACAAGCCATCGTCCGAGACTCGTTACGATGACATCTAGCTCCTCTTCGGGCGTCATAGCTTTTTCATAAAAATAGACATCTGGCTTGCCAGGAGGTGGATTGGGCTGCGGGTCGCCCGGCGGCGTCGGCTCGATTCGCGGAAAAGCAAGCGCCAGCTCGGGGTCCAACGTCGGGTGTTCAGCACGCGACCACTCGATCAGCGCATTGGCGACTTCGATAATCGGCAGCGCACTCCGTCCAGAATTCGGCAGTGTGCGCGCCTGCTCCGGATATTCTCGCAAAAATTTCTGCAAAAAGCGCGTGTCTGCGCTTGTAAATGTGGTGTTGATTGCCTGGTTGGGATCGCCGACGCGCACCCAATTGCCGTGCGCAGCTGTGAGCAACCGCAACATCTTCTCCTGCGCCAGACTCGAATCCTGCGCCTCATCTTCAAGAATATAGGGCCAGCGCGCTTGAAGCCGCGCCAGGTAGCCTTCGTCGGCGCGCAATGCCTGCAACGCCAACATGATCAAGTCGTCAAAGTCGACGGCGCCACGCACCTGCAGGCTACGTTCATAAAGGCCATAGATGTAGACGCCAAAATCAAGAAGGGGAAAGAGACCCTGCTGTCGGTCGAAAGCGGCGCGTAGCTCGCCTGCGCTTACGGCCAATTCTTTGGCCACGCGAATCACTGTGTTCGCCAGATCGATGGCGTCAGTTTTGAGCGTCTCCTCAAGGCGGCGCGGGTTCTGCAGCAATTCGGGTTTGATAAAGAGTGCAAACGTATCAGGATGAGTGCGCAAATAGCTCACGACAGCATCGCGCTTGATCTCATTTGCGGTGCGATCGTCGATAATCTCGAAGTCTTCGCTCAGCCCGACCAGCCCAGGGCGTTCGCGCACGATGTCGTGCGCCAGCCCGTGCAGCGTTCGCACACGATAGCCAGCGCCGGGAAGCAACCCGCGCTCCTGGCGCAAAAACTGACCGATGCGGGCGCGAAAGTTGGCGACTGCGCTGTTGGTGAAGGTGACAACCAGCACCTCGCGCTCATCCAGTCGTCCTTCAGCCGCCAGCCGTTCAACCAACCGCGCCGCCAGCAAACTCAGCGTAAAGGTTTTGCCACTGCCCGGCACCGCGCTGATCCCCATCGGCCCGCCAGTGTATTCCAGGATACGCTCTTGAGCTGGACGGGGGACGAAGCCAGCGCGTGCGGCGTCACCCGCCTCAGTCGCCATTGCTCACGATTCGCCGAGAATTTGAACGCCGGACGCAGTCGCCTCCGCCACCCAGCCTTCAACTGCGCGGCCATTGTCGAGAATGACGCGCACCCGCCACCATACCAGGTTGTCCGCCGCCTGGCTTTCGCCAAGCACAACGGCGCTTCCGCCCGGCTGCAGTACACCGATCACATCGCCGGCGGGCTTGCTGAGATAACCGGGTGTGGCGCGCACATTGACACGACTGTTGGTCAGGTTGCGCACGCTTTGCTGCGCCGCGAAACGCGTCGAGCCGGCGCCGCCTTCGGTTGCAGCTACGGGCAGCGGCGTGGGTTCGGGCGTGTAGGGCGGTGGAGTCCACGCCACGCCGTTCCCTTGCAGCTCCGCCAGGCTAAACTGGTTGAGACCGAGCGCAATCGCCACGCCGCTGCAACTGGTGATGGTGAGTATGCCAAAACCAACTACGAAGCCAAGCCAAAAGAGTGAACGGCGCCGCACAGGTTTTGACGTAGTCGCAACGCCCGGCGGTTCGTCATGAGACGTAGGTAAAGATGTGTGCGTCATGCTTGCTATTATCGATTCAAAAGCCGCTAAAACGAAAACAGCCAGCCCGCACCGGCTGACTGGTTATCTTGTCAAACGCCGCAAGCGCCCACGTTGGTTCCCTTGCAGAAGAGCCGATGGCTCAGGCGTAGGCGGCTTCGCCGATCTCGCCGAGCACGCGCAACACGCCGATAGTGTTGCCTTCCATATCAAGGCTCGAATGTTGCAATAAGACATCAGCGACGCGTCCATCCTCGAAGCGAATCTGCATCTTTTCATGGCGATGTAGTTCGACCATGGTTTTGCCAGCGTTGAACTTTCGAGTCTTGAAGCTGACCCGCACCGGGCTGGCTTTGTGATTGTCATTGAAGGTGACGATATTCACCTCATCGAGGACAGCGGCGGGTTCTTCTTTGCCGGGAAGGTATAACATCGCTTTCATGGCGTCAGTTGTCTCCTTTTGACTGTCTCTGTTTGACAGCGCATTCACCAATGAACATAGGGAAAGTCACGCTTGGACAGGATTTTACCGCAGCAGTGGATGGCAAACCAAATGAAACCACCGATCAAGTGCGGCCTTGACTCAGCTGCAATGCAGGGGAGTTTGGCGTATGCGGATTTTGCATTACATTTACAACCGGCGGGCAAGATTACACTGAGCAAAAATTATCAATGATTCAGCACTTATTCCTGTGTGGAGCATTCAATGAGCATCGATATTCAATTATTCAAAGACGCCATGGCGCATTGGGCGTCTGGTGTAACGGTGGTGACTACCCACGTGAATGAACGACCGGTCGGCATTACGGTTAGCTCGCTGACCAGCGTCAGCCTTGATCCGCCACAAATCTTGATCTGCGTGTCGCGCAAGCTCTTCACCCATCAGGCGATAGAGCAGAGCGGCGCCTTTGCCGTTAATATCCTGGGGACAGACCATCTGGAGTGGGGGATGCGTTTCGCTGGCATGGTCCCCGAACTATCGGATCGTTTTGCGGGCATTGCAACCCATGTCGCCGTCACCGGCGCGCCGATCTTGTCCGATGTGCTTGGCTGGCTAGATTGTCGCGTGCGCCACGCTTACGACGGCGGCGATCACACGATCTTTGTGGGCGAGGTGATGGCCGCTGGCGCCAGCGAGGAGCGCAGCCCGTTGCTCTACTTCAATCGCACCTGGCGACAGTTGGATGCAGCGCCGTTGCAGATGCCAGTGGCAACGAGATAAGCCTACTCTATATCACCTTCGTCACCTTCAGCATTCGTCCAGTTTCTCCGGCGGCATACAGCGTGTCCGCCGAACCCATGACGACGACGCGCGCTTGCCGGTTTAGCTCCTCCAGCGCCTCGCCGAATTTGTGGAAGTCGGCTGCGGTCGTGCCCAGGATTTCGTCGCGCATCTGCTGGCGGCTTTCGTCTGTTTCACCGACTAGCCAGCGCACCATCGAGGTGTAGCCTTTGGCTTCGGGCAACTGGTAGCTGTCCATATCGCCGATAGCGCCGATAATGTTCTTGGTGAGTTCGTCGTCGCTAAGGTCGACTTTGCGCAGCATCTCCGCAGTCTGATCATAGACCTTGAGCGTGTTTGCCAGGTTCGGGTCGCGATAAGAAAGGAAGCTGTAGACGCCTGATTGTTTGCCAAAGCTGACGAACGCACCGTAGGCGCCCCCTTCCGCGCGCACCTTATCCCACAGCCAGCCAGTGCGTACAAAGTTGTTGATCACATGGATCGAGCCGTGATAGGTGTAGCCGAGCGCGTAGAGGTTGCCGCCCTTGCCGACATAGTTCACCTGCGCTGGAATCGCCAGCCCTTCGTCAACGCCGGAGAGCGACGGTTGCCAAGGAAGGCTGATAGCGGCGCGTTCCGGGAGTTCTCGCACGAAAGCGGTAAGCTGTGGCTGCACTGTCGCCCAATTGGCGGCGTCGAGCGTAACGTTGACAATCATACCTGCTCGCCCGATGAGCGCACGGCGCACCGCGTCGAGCTTTTCAAGCACCGCAGGCCACTCTTGCTCCACCTGCTCACTCAATCGACGCACAAAAAACAATCCTTCGATGCCGTCCATCTGCTCGTCAGCCCACCCGGCGGTGGTCAGCCCGGCGCGCAGACGGTCGCGCACGTAGGCATGCCCTGACGGGATCAGGCTGGACTCGCGCCGCGCCTTGCTTTTGAGCACAATCTGGCGGAAGCGTTCGCGGTCGTCGAGCCTGACCGTGAGCAACATATCGCGCAGGATGTCAAAGAGATCGGGCGTCTGGGCGACGGTTGCCTTCGCCGAGACAAAAAAGCGCGCCGCTGGCGTCTCCTGCCCGCGCACCTCGGAGAGAAAGGTAGAATGCCAGACGCCGCCAGTCTTGCGGTCGATGCGCTGCGAAAACTTGATGTAATCCTCGCGCTCGGTGCCCATCTCCAGCAGGGCGCGGCCCAAAAAAGGGACATAGGGTAGCAGCTCTTGCGGCACGCCGCTCAAGTCGAAGCCCAGGTTCAGGTACAAAATGCCGTTGGTGAAGAGATCATGATAGAGGAGCTTGCCGCCGTCGAGGTCGCTCACGGCAATCGGGATCGTCTTGTTGGCGCGGTCGAGGTCGCTGAGCTTGAGCGAGGGCAGCCGCGCCAAGTCTTCAGGATTGTCGGTGCGTTGCTGCCGTTCCTTGAGCGAGCGCGTGTTCTCGATGATGCGCTGAATCTCGTCGGGCGTCATGGCGGCTTTGGCGGCGTCCAGCTCCCGCCGTTCCGCTTCGGCGAGTTGCTGATTGTGCGTCGGGTCGGGTTCGGCGACGACGGTCAGACGGTGCGTGTTGTCGAGCAGGTAGGTTCGCAGTAGACTGCCCAGAAAACTGGGATCGTGGGCCAGGCGGCGCTTGACAACCGCCAGGGGCAGCTCGTAGCGCAGCGGCTGGAGCGGGTCGCGGCCATAGTTCCAGTTTTGCAGCGCGCGCATGAAGAGACTCAAGCCGCGTGGGAAAGAGCCGGTGTTGTTCTCGCGCAGGCTGAACTCGATGGAGTTGAGCGCCGCTTCGATCATCTCCGGCTCAATGCCGTCGTTCGCTAGTTTCTCCAGCGTCTCCAGGATCAGCGCCTCGATTTTACCGGCGTCGGCGCTGGCGATGCCTTTCATTGTGACGCTAAAGATGGGCTGGCGCACATAGCCGCTCAAGCCGCCGCTGACATCTTCGCCCAACCCTGAATCGACGAGCGCCTTGCGCAGCGGCGACGCCTGCGCGCTGATCACGGCGTAGCCGAGTACGCTCAGCGCCATGCGCAGCGACGGGTCGATCACCTCCGGCAGCGCCCAGTTCACCGTAACCATACTCTTGTGCGTGAGGTCGGCGTCGCCGTCGGCGCCAAAGGTCACAGTCAGACGGCGCGGCGCGGCGAAGGGCGCGTGCAGCGGCACATTGCCATCCACAGGCGCAGCGTCGAAGTCACGCAGCACGCTGTCGAGCAGCTCCAGTCGTCGCGTTGGGTCGTCGTCGCCGTAGAAGAAAATCTGCGCGTTGGAAGGATGATAATAGCGGGCGTGGAATTCCTTGAACTGTGCATAGGTCAATTGTGGAATCACACGCGGGTCGCCGCCTGAGTCGAGACCGTAGGCATTGTCCGGGAAGAGTCCCTGCATTGCCGTCCGCCCCAGGATCGCGTCGGGCGAGGAGTAGATGCCTTTCATCTCGTTGAAGACGACGCCGCGATAGACCAGCGGTTCGTTAGGATTCTCCAACTCGTAGTGCCAGCCTTCCTGGTCGAGATGGTGTGACGTGATCAGCGGGTGGAAGACAGCGTCCAGATAGACCTCGATCAGGTTGTAGAAATCCTGCAAGTTGGTGCTTGCCACGGGATAGGTCGTCTTATCGGGCGAGGTGAACGCGTTGAGAAAAGTGTGCAACGACCCTTTGATGAGCTGCACGAACGGCTCCTTGAGCGGATATTTCTGCGAGCCGCCAAGCACGGAATGTTCCAAAATGTGGGCGATGCCGGTCGAGTCCGCCGGCGGCGTGCGAAAGTTGACGCCGAAGACTTTGTTCTCGTCATCATTTTCCAGCGACAGCACCTCGGCGCCGGTCTTGACATGGCGATACAAACGTGCGCGCGTCTTGAGTTCGACGATCTCCTCGTCGCGGATCAGCTCAAAGCCATGGGTGATTGTGGTCATCGTGGTGTGTTGCCTCTGTTTCGTGTTGCGTGTCTCGTGTTGTGTGTTTCGTTGCGATGGATGATAGTGCAGCCGCTCAAGAAATCCTGTAACCTGTCAACCAGTGATCGTGGAAGGGTCTATTTTACGGTTGGGCAGGGTTTGCTTTGTAGGTCATCGCCTGCGGAGCGCTATGTCACGCCGGAGGCGATGACCTACGTGAGCACGTTTCACGATGCCAGGTGCAGCCCGTAGCCGCAGGTTCCGGTGAACAGCGATGTCACGCCGGAGGCGATGACCTACATGAGCACCTTTCACGATGCCAGGTGCAGCCCGTAGCCGCAGGTTCCGGTGAACAGCGATGTCACGCCGGAGGCGATGACCTACGTGAGCACGTTTCACGATGCCAGCCGCGATTCCCAGCCGCATGTTCCTGTTGAACAGGACAGGCGTCTGTCTCAGCCTCGCCTCTCGCAACTCGCCTCCCGCAACGCCTCATTCACTGCATCCGCAATGCCGCCCCTGACTCACCATTTCCACAAAGGCAGGCAACATCTGCAGTGTAGTGCTCAGGCTGGCGCGCACTTCACCCATCGGCTCCGGTTGGGCGCGGTCGGCGGCATAGCCGCTGATTGTAACCAGGCTGGCGTAGCACATTTTCAGTTCCTGCGCCAGCGCAACTTCGGGCGCCAGGTTGAAGGAGAGCACGTCGGCGCCCCAACTGCGGAACATGCGCGCCTCGGCGCGCGTCTCCCGGCGCAGAAAATCGACGCCGACAGCCACTGCTTCGGGCAAGCCGGGCAAGAGTTGCTGGATCGCAGCGTTCATCTCGGCGCAGAAGGGCGCGCGCACACTCCCATAGTTGATGTCCAGCCCGGTGTGGGCGTCGGAGAAAAAGGTGTCAGATTGATGGTTTGTCCAGCCGATGTAGTCGTCGATCACAACCGGCTGACCGCGTTGCAAGACAGGATTGATGGCGATGCCCATGTCCCAGTTCAGGATGCGCTCGACGCCAAGCTGCCGCGCCGCAAAGATCGTAGCGCGCGGGTCGGTGCGCGTGGGCAGGCCGGTGTAGGGTTGCACCCATACTGCCAACTCCCGGCTGAGCTGGCGCAGCGCAATGGGGCCTGCTTCGCCGTAGGGGGTCATGTAGGTGCGTTCGTCCACCACTTCACCCAAAATATCGAGCGCGCTGGGGGGCAGCAGCACGGCGAGCAAGAACAGCAAATTTGCATTCGACATGTCACACCACTATTATCGCAGAGCCTGTTTGTAACGCCGCCCATTTTGACGCAAGGCGCAGAATTGCAGAGAAAACGCAGAGAACAACCACTTACACAGCTTCCACTCGTTTCGTGCGATCAACCGACCAGAGAAAGACAGCGCTGCCAAATCGGAAAACAAATGCCAGAATCAGTGCAATCTCTAGATTGAACCATGACGCCATAAATGGACCAAGCAGCGCACCCAAAAAAATGGCTGCGTTGAGAGCAAGATTGTACCAGGCAAGATAAGCCGGGCGATCATCTGCCGGCACCTTTTCCAATAGATAGTTCGGCAATGCACCGCCGACTAACCCCCACGCCAGACCACCGATCATCGACGTTACGGCATAGAAAAAGAGGTCGGGCATGTACGCCGTGAAAAGCGGGTATGTGCTCAACAACGCTATGCCCGCCACATTGGTCAGATGATTGCCGTAGCGGCGCGTCAGACGATCCAGTTGTAGCGAGCTAACCAGCACGCTGGCGTGAAAGACAGCCGTGCCAATTGCGATATCCATGTCGCTGAAACCAAGTTTGTCGACCCAACGCAACGGGAAGAGCGCCACCGGCATAAACTGGGCAAGATGAAAACCAAACAGCGCCAGGATCACCCATCCATAATGTCCTTGAACTACATCTGTTCGCAACAGGTTGCGACTGCGCGCAAAGATACGCGGGGCCACGCTCACGCGTTGACCGACGCCCTGCCCGGCGCGCACGCCGTCTGGCTGTGCCTGGTCGCCGATGATCTGGCGCACGCGTGGCGGTTCATCGCCAGGTCGCTCCGTGATGTCGCACAGTTTGCTGAGATGATAGGTGCTCATCGCCGCGCCGACAAAGCCAATGCCAAAGACCAGCGTGTAGCCGATCTCTAGGGGTGTAGTTTGCAGGATGTAGCCCGCGCCCAGCGACGTTGCGATGTACACCACGGAAAGCATGGCGTTGCGCCGCCCAACCACATAGCCGCGCCACTCCAGCGGCACCGCCGCTGCGTACAACGCGTTAAAGCCGATCACCAGTGCCACGCCAGGAATCGTGAAGAGCAACGTCGCCCAGATCAGCACTTCCACTTGAATCGTTGGCGGCAGCAGCAATGGCAGGAGCGCATAGATCAAATAGACGCCGCGTGTCGCCACCGCTGTCCTGAAGACCGAGCGCCCGATCGGGCGCGTCTGCAGCCAGCGGCCAGCCGGCAAGGTGAAAAACAGGTTGATCAGCGCCGGTCCGGCCGTCAACATGCCGATCTGAAAGGCCGTCGCGCCGAGGCGTGCGGCATACACATTCAGAAACGCCAGGGTCGTGCCAGCCACCAGCCCAAACCAGGCGATGTCCCAATAGAGATGATGAAAGCGCGGCTGCAACTCCGGCGGCACGATCTGCTGTGTGCCAGACGGCGTCAACCACGGAATACGGCGCATCAAGCGGTGCATAATCTCTCAATCCGTTCCCAAAAGTTCGGATCAACCAACTCGGCAAAGACCGAAAGGCAATTGTAACATGATGCATGCTGTTCAACCCATCGGAGGCAGCGACCGGTATACTTCATACTTGGAGGGGCGAATTCGTGCACCGCTGCCGGTGAACCATAAATGTTTACAAGGCACAGGGACTTTTCCTACCGAAGTATATAGACCGATTGGTATAATCTGTATAAAATACTACGTTGTTCACCGATTAAAGCAATCGGTTTACGTATCTTTATCGATCCATTGCGCTATGAAATTAAAAGGAGAAAAGTCATGTCGAACTCAACCATTGCATCTGGCAAACTTCCGTTCTCGCGCGTGATGATGGCTGGCGGCGTCGCTATTGCCGGCTCGGTGATCGCCAATCTGCTTATCTACTGGGTGGGCGGCGCGCTCGTCCAACCCAACCCCGACTTTCAACCGCTGGCATCGCCGATGCCGGTGATCATCTTCACCGTGCTGTTCCTGGTGATTGCCACCGCAGTTTACGCAGTGATTAATATCGCTGCCAGCAACCCGGTGCGCGTTTGGACGATTGTGGCCTGGATCGCGCTGATCGTCAGCCTGATTCCCGACTTTATGTTGCTGATCAATCCGGCCGGCATGCCGATGGGCACGCCCACCGTCCCGGCAGTGATCGTGCTGATCATCATGCATTTTGTTGCGTTTGCGATCACAATGTGGGCGTTCACGAAGTGGGCGCATCAGCGGTGACGTTTCACAATCTCCAATCTCCAATCTCGATGAACCTGGAGATTGGAGATTGATCGTTCGCCCCTCGCCTCTTGCTCCTCCTAAAACAGACCTTGCAGTTTCATGGCGATCATCGGGTTGCCCTGAAGCTTAAGTTTGCCGGACGAAAAAGCAGCCATCGGGTTGAGTTTGCCGGTCGCCAACGCCACGAAATCGGCGTCGCTCATCGAAATTGTGCAGTCGGCGCCAGGCAACTCGCCGCGGCGCACCTCGGCGGCGTTCTTGAGATCGATCACCCAACTGTTTTTTTGTTCTCCGGTCAGGTTGAATTGGAAGCTGGCGCCAATTTTGCCGGCGAGATCAGGGTTTTCGGCAACGCGTTTTGCTATCCGCTCGAAGATCAACGCAGGGGTCGGTTCTGCAGGCGTGGTGGGCGGAGTCGCTGCCGCCGGGATCGAGATCGTGCGATCAAGGTGACCGGCGTCGGCGCCCATCACCAGCTCCGCCATGACGCGCACGGCGGCAGGATCGAAGGTGGTCATGTTGAGCGTAGTGATCGGGCTGGCTTTCCACATCTCTAGCTTCTCGGCGATGCGCGCTTTGGGGCCGCACAGCGCCGTGGCGTCAACCAACTCGTCGGGGATGGCGCGCGCAGCTTCATCTTTTTGACCGGCGAGATACAACTCCTGCACACGGTCGGCGGCTTCCTGGAAGCCATAGCGACACGCCAGATCGTGGTAGAAGTTCTTGCCGCGTGCGCCCATGCCGCCGATGTAAAGCGCCAGGAAGGGTTTGATGTTGGCGCGGCACGCGTCTACGTCGTCGCCCAGCACAACGGGCACGGAAGGTGCAATGTCGAAAGTCGCCAAACTTTTGCCGCCGCCAGCTTTGGCGAAGCCTGCCTCGACCTGCGCCTGATAGGTTTCAGCGTAGTGCGCTGGCGAGAAGATGATCGGCAGCCAGCCGTCGGCGATTTCGGCAGCCAGCTCGACGTTTTTGGGCCCGATGGCGGCAAGATAGATCGGCAGATCGCGGCGTCCGTGCAGAATGCTCTTGAGTGGTTTGCCAAGTCCGGTGGCGTCGGCGCCTCTGTAGGGAATCTGGTAATGTTCGCCATCATGAACGAGCGGCGCATCGCGCGCAAAGATGGCGCGCACGATGCTGACATATTCGCGCGTCCTGCCCAGCGGCTTGCCGTAGGCGACGCCGTGCCAGCCTTCGACGACCTGCGGACCGGAGAGACCCAGTCCCAACAACATGCGCCCGCCCGAAAGCTGGTCGAGCGTCATAGCGGTCATGGCGGTGTTGGCTGGCGTGCGCGCTGGCATTTGTAAGATCGCAGTGCCGAGCTTGATGCGCTCGGTCTGTGCACCGATCCACGCCAGCGGGGTCACTGCGTCAGAGCCGTATGCTTCCGCCGTCCACACCGCATAGTAGCCGAGGCGGTCAGCTTCTTTGATCATCTCCATCGGCAATGTAATTGTCGAGCCGGAATAGCCCACCATCAGTCCGAGACGCATTGGGTTCTCCTTGTTGTTTTATGTTGCGTGTTGCGTGTTGCGTGTTACGTCAAGCAACACGCAACACGCAACATTATCACTATCACAGCCAGCGCGCCAGGTAGGCGAGCACTTCGGCGCGCATTTCGGCGGTTTCGTAGTGACCGATCGCATAGCGCACCATCGACCAGGCGTCGGCGGCGTCGAGGCTGGCGTAGACCTGACGCAGCTCGGCGTCGATGCGATCCAACCCGGCTGCTGGCGTGAGCGGATCGAGATCGCCTGCCAGAGCCAGATGTGGGCGCGGCGCAATCAGCGCGTTGATCTGTGTGGTCGTAAAGTGCTTGAGCAGCGATGGCACATAGTAGTAGATGCCGTGCCCGTCGAGACCGCGACTGGCGATCAATGCGTCAAAATCGGTAAGACAGCATAGATCGATGCAAACTTTGATGCGTTCATCCAGTGCAGCGACCCACCACGCCATCGTGCTGCCCATTGACAAACCGAGCGTGGCAATGCGGCTGGCGTCAACCTCAGGGCGTGTACACAGATAGTCGAGTGCGCGGATGCTGTCGTAGACCATCATGCCCCACAACACCTGCCCACGCCAGAGCATCAGCTTGAACAGCTCGCTTTCGGTGCGCCCGCGGCGTTCGCCAAAGAGCCAGTGATCGATGCACAGGGCGGCATAACCTTGCTGACAGAGCGCAACGGCGTAGGGCGTTTCCTGCAGATAGGCGCGGCTGCGTATGAATTCCTCTTTGCCCAGCTCGTAATTGCCGCCGTGTGAATGGTTGAAGAGCACCGCCGGGAAGGGGCCGTCGCCTTTGGGGATCGCAAAATAGGCGGGCACGCTTTCTAGCCCGTTGAGATCAAGCGTCAGCCGCTCCAGCCAGTAGCCGCCCTGGTCGCGCCGCCAGACCGTGCGCGTAGCGAGCGGCCGGTCGCGCGGCGGCAAATCGCCGAGCAGTCCCCACAAGATTGCACGCTTCGCCTGTTGACTCGTTGTTTGCTCTGTCATTGTTTGCCTCTTTATGCAGATGGTTGCGCCCGCTGCCAGGCGAGCTGCGCCGCCAAACCATCAACGATCCTGGTCTGCGGATTGTAGCCGAGCAGCGTGCGCGCTTTGGTAATGTCAGCGACGGTGCGGCGCTGGTCGCCGGGGCGTTGGGGGCCGTGGCGGGTCATCGCCTTTAGCCCGGAGAGTTCTTCGAGGATCGCCAGCACCTGCAGCACATTGACTTCCTCGCCGCCGCCGATGTTGAAGGTTTCGCCGGCGCTCCTGTTGGGCCAGCGCGCCGCCAGCAGGAGACCCTCCACACAGTCGGCGATGTAGGTGTTGCTACGGCTGTCGGCGCCGTCGCCGTCGATGACGATCGTTTCACCTGCCAGCAGTTTGCGAATGAAGATGTTGTAGCCCATGTCTGGGCGCTGGCGCGGGCCGTAAACCGAAAAGAGGCGCAGGATCGTGAAGCGCAGCCCGTCCTTTTCGCCGTAGGCGCGGCAAAGCTGCTCGGCTGCCAGTTTGGTGATGCCGTAGGGCGAAACCGGCGCCAGCGGCGAATTTTCGTCGCCGGTGGCAAAGCGCCCATAGACCGACGAGGTGGAACAGTGTAGAAAATGCCTGACCTGCGCCTTGACTGCTGCGGCAAGCAGACGCTGCGTGGCCAGGATGTTGCAGGTCATGTAGTCGTCGAACTGCTGCCAGCTCTTGAGCAAGCCGGCCATCGCCGCAGTGTGAAAGACGAAATCGGCGTTTTCTAACAGCGGAGTAAGCTCGGCGCTGCGTAAGTCCGCCTCATGAAAGACAAAGCGCGGCGACGTCAACAGTCCAGCCAGGTTGCGCTCCTTTAGCGGACGCGGGTAATAGGGGATGAACGCATCGATGCCAATTACCGTATTGCCTTCGTCAAGCAATCGTTCACAGAGATGCGAACCAATAAAACCAGCGGCGCCGGTTACCACAATATGAGCCATATCAATCAAATTATTCCTGTCAAGTCAACCCAACACACGCGCCAACAGACGCGTGTGTTGGCGACGGCTGTCAGTATAATCATAGCACACCCGCAGCCGCTTATATGTCTAGAGCGCCCCACCTTGTTTAGATGGTTATCCATGGCGAGCAAAATCACAGCAATCTGCATCGCCTAGCGCCGCTACAGCAGCAGTCGAATTCCCGCGATCAGCGTCAGCGCAAGCGCCAGCAGCTCGAACACCTGTTGGTTGATGTGGCGGATTAGCACGCGACCGGTGAAGGCGCCCGCCACAGCCGCCGGCGCCAGCAACAGGCTGAGCGGCAGCGACTCGGCATTGATTAAGCCCAGGCTGTAGGAGAAGGGCACTTTGAAAAGGTTGAGTACGAAGAAATACCAGGCCGCCGTGCCCATGAAGGTATATTTGGGCAGACGCATCGCCAGCAGATACATAATCATGATCGGCCCGGCGGCATTGGCGACCATGGTGGTGAAGCCAGCGCTGACGCCGGTTGCGCCCGCCAGCACAGGATGCGGCTTGCTTTCGGCTTCTAGTTCGACCATTGCTTGCGTGCGCATCCGTCGCCAGAAATGCACGAACACGATGACGACAAGGATAGCGCCGATCAGTCGCTGTGTCGTGGCGGAATCGATCCTCCCCATGATCAGGAAGCCGAACACGATGCCCGCCGCCGCCCATGGAAAGAGGCGCAGCAGATGGGGCCAGCTTGCCTGCCGGCGATAGCTGAGCACCGCCACGATGTCAGCCGCAATCAAAATTACCAGAACGATACCGGTCGATTCACGCGCTGGCAGGGCGCTGGCAAAGAGCGCCACCGAAAGGACGCCTAGCCCGGCGATCCCTGTCTTGGAGATGCCGACCAGATATGCGCCAACCGCCGCCAGCGCCCATTGCCAGGGAGTAAGGGTGGAGAGTAAGTCCGACAACGTTTTGCTCGTTTCGTTGGAGATTGAGGAATCGGGGATCAAGGCTTCCCGGCGACTCGCAAAGCCCAATCTCTCAATCTCTGTGAATCGGTTTGAAAATTTCTGCCTGGATAAATAGTGGCGATGACAAAGCGCAGCCTTTTAACCAAACAGTAGGTTGCTATTGTCTCACAAGAATCAGCATTGGGTGAATGCCAGCCTATACCTTTTGCGCGTGGAATTGCAGCAAGATGCGATCAGAGCATAAGCGTCAAAGTCGAGACCTTGCCCCCCTTAAAAAGCCAACAGAAATTTCCAGCAATTCTTGATATACAAAATCGGTCTACCAGAGAAAACGATATAACGGTATTTTGTTGTAGGAAAGCCTCCGACAAACCGTCAAGCGATTGGCGCCGTCTGGGACAATTGCCCGATGCTCAAAACCATGACGCCGCGTATGATGAATGCTGAGTCATGCACAACTCAACTCATCGCACATTGGCAACGCGTTTACGTCAAAGAATCCCGTACAAAGGGGGAAAAATGATGCGCATACACTTCAACAAGGATATGGATCGTTGTAAATCGATTTCGATTTTCGCCACGATAGCAGTGACTTGTCTGTTATTGCTTCTTTCAACGACGGCTGCACAGGCGCAGACAGACGCCGACGGCAACATCGACGGCTCCTGGAGCTATCCTCGCAACGATCTCGGCCAGACCCCTGTCACCTGCCAGGATATCAACAATTCACCTGATGACCCAACCAACGAGAATGTGGTGCGTTATGGTCAGCCAATCGGGGCGGCGGATTGCGGGGAGTTGTCTTTCCGCAGCGGGTTCGGCTTCAACGGCGCCAATACTGTGACATTTGCGCCAGGAACGCCATTTTTGCTCGGCCAGTTCACTCATTACAACTGGAATATCGAGACAGCGCTGGTGCCTATGCAGTTTGTCGACCTGACCATCGACTTGCAAAGCGCCAATCCGCCGTTGACAGCACAGTTCTCCTATACGATGCAACTCGATGAGACGCTCAATTTTGGATCGTGCCCCTACGGTTCGACCAACCAGGAGCTCTGTGACGACCGCGTCGACTTTGTCAACAACACGCCGCCACAGACCATCGTTGTCGATGGCGTGACCTACACGCTGAACATTTTGGGCTTTGTTCCGATAGGAGAGGGAGAAGCCTGCACATATCGTTCAGACCTCGTGGACTACTTCATCACGGGCGAGTTAATGCGCAACGATGCCTGTATCTTTGCCGAATTTGTCATTCCGGAGCCGGCAATCGCCATCGAAAAATCGCCTGATTGGCAGTCGATCCCGATCGACGACACTGCCGATTTCACGATCACAGTTACAAACACCGGCAATATCGGGTTCGACGCCGCCACCATACTCGACCCGCTGACGCCGGACTGCGAACGCACGATCACTGGCTTGAAGAGCGGCGCAACTGAAACATTTATCTGTACAGCGTATGGCGTCGTGCAGGATTTTGAGAATATCGCCACGGTCATTGCCGTATACGATGGCGTTGAATACTCCGATGTGGATACAGCGCGCGTCGATGTCATGGCGCCCGACACGGCGACCCTCCACGCGATCAAATATCACGATCTCAACAGCAACGGCCAGCGCGATGCTGGCGAGCCAGGGCTTTACGGCTGGACGTTGTGCGTGCGTGACGGCGAGGGCGAAACTGTCGGCTTCTGCCAGGTGACTGATCCAGACGGGCGCGCAACTCTGGCGCCCAATCGGGCGGGAGACTTCCTCCTTTGCGAGACGCCGCAACCCGGCTGGACAAACACCGATCCGGGCGATGGCTCCGCCTGCAAACCTTTTTCGATCACAGTCGCTCCTCTCTACGCTGAGTTCTTCCCAACCGCCAACGATATGTATGGCGTCGAATTGCTTGAAAAAAGTGCAGATGAGTTGCGCTGGACTTATGCGGTGTATCAGTTCCTGGCCAGCCAGAACCTACAGGCGTGGACGCTGGCGCTGCCGCCGTGCATTGGTGCTGCACAGATCGATGCCAACGCCACCACGCCGGGCTGGAACATCATTGAAGACACAGTCAATGGGCTGCGCGGCATTCAATGGCAGACGCCAGGCGGCGTTGATCCGACCTGGGGATCGCCCTTCACGCTTGCATTTGTCCAGCCTTACGCCACCGGCGCTTCAGCAGCTGGCATTGTGACGGGCGCCGATGCATCGGTCGGCGACGTCAGGGCTGTCAGCGGGCCAATCTGCAGTGAGCCGATGTTGATCGGCAATGCGTCGGCTGCGTCGGCCACTGGTCAGCTGGAAGTGCGCAAAGCGGTGATGCCAGCCAATGACAGCGGCTTCTTCAACCTGGCGATCGACTCCGTGATCCTGGCGACAAATGTGCAAAATGGCGGCACAACCGGCAAACAGACCGTCGCCGCCGGTGTGCATGTGGTCGGCGAGGGCGGCGGCGCCTCAACCGATCTCGATGACTACGAGCGCGCGTTAAGCTGCACTGAGATGAACAGCGGCAGAACATGGACGCCCGCCGTCACAGGTGAAGTGATTGTCGGGATCGGCGAGGATGTTGTATGCACCTTCACCAATATTCGTCGCGGTGCAATCCGCATCGTCAAACAGGTGGATGGCCCGGCCGCTGCCGACTGGCAGTTCGATAGCGCTGCACTTGGCGCCTTCACGCTGCCTGCGGCTGGCGGCGAGGTGGAATTTACACGGCTGTCGCCAGGAAGCTACGTCGTCACCGAGCCAGCCACGCCGAATTGGGGGCTGGCTGCGTTGACGTGCAGCGACCCTGACCTGGGTACGGTCGTTGACCTGGCGAATGCAACAGTCGCCATCGACCTCGATCCCGGCGAAACCGTTGTTTGTACATTCGCTAACGTCGCCGACGCCGGGCGCATCACGATTGTCAAACAGGTCAACGGTGCAGCAGATTCGCCGTGGGAGTTCACCAGTGGATTGGGCGCCTTCACCCTGCCAGCTGAAGGCGGACAGTGGGTCTTCGAGAATGTGGCGCCGGGCGTATACAATGTCATCGAAGCGATGAAGCCGTCGTGGCATGTCGCAGCCATTACCTGTAACGACCCGGACGGAGAAACGCGCGTCGATCCGATCGCAGGCGTTGCCATGATCGATCTTGACCCCAATGAAGAGATCACCTGCATCTTTGTCAACGAACCAGGACGACCGGCGATTGCGCTTGACAAACAGGTCAGTTCTGCGGTCATCTATCCGAATGACGCCGTCACCTACACCTTTGTGGTGGAGAATGTCGGGCAAATTCCGCTGCAGCATGTGCGCGTCGATGATGGACAATGCACAGTTGTCGCAACGACGGACGGTGACTTCAACGTTGGCGATGTCGACCGGGATGACTGGCTGGATGTGGGTGAGCAATGGCGCTTCACCTGCACCAACACGCTCACGCGCGACACAACCAACACGGCGACTGCCTACGGCGAAGCGCCCTGGGGCGAAGTTGTTTGGGCAAGCGACAGAGCCGAAGTCGATGTGATTTCCCCGCGCATAACGCTTGAGAAGATTGCTAACCCCACCTTGATCGATCCAGGTGAAACGGTTACTTTCCAACTGATCGTGCGCAATACAGGCGATACGCCGCTCGCCAACATCGTCGTTGAGGACGGGCTGCCTGACTGTACCCTGACAGGGCCGGATGGCGACGATGGCGATGGCGTGTTGGCGCCCGACGAAGCGTGGATGTACACCTGCGCCATGATCATCGGTGAAGATACGGTCAACGTCGCCACGGCCACCGGCTATGACATACTGGGCTCACCGTGGAACGCTGAAGCGCGCGCAAAGGTGGAAGTGCGATCACCCGACATTGAAATTGTCAAAGTGGCGGACAGGGAATACATCTATCCCAACGAAACGGTGAATTTCACGATCATAGTGCGTAATATCGGCAACACGGCGCTGATGGACGTGAAGGTGACAGACTCGCTGCCCCAATGCGCGCTGAACGGCCCCGTTGGAGACGACGGCGATGGGCTGCTGTCCGTCGGTGAGGAATGGACATACACCTGCGCAATCACTGTCTGTCCAGGACAAACCGAGGCAACGGCGAGCAGCATTGCACCCGGCGCCTCAATGCTGGGCGATGAGGTTATGGCATGGAACATGCAGACGCTGCTCGATGAGGAGACGCCAGCGTGCACGCAACCGCCATCTCTCGTTGGCCCCTCTTTTGGAAGCTGCTGGAGCCCCTCCAATCAGTGGTTCGAATTGACCGTTGTCAATCGCGCCTCAACACCGGCCTACATCGGCTATGACATCTATCGTGTGCGCGACTCGTTCCGCAAACTTGGTCGATTCGACGCCGGACAACGCGAGGTTTTTATCGTCACGCAGGAGGGAGTATTGCGGAAATATATCAGCGCTGACGGGCGCAGCAACTGGCTGCAGTTGGGCGGTACACACACACTGAACATTGCTCGCCATATCGAAAAGGGATATCTCTGCGAAGAAACTCCGACGCATCCTCCACTGTGTGGGGATATAACCAACGTAGCGGAAGTCACCGCCCGCGACAGCGCCGGCCGTCAAGTCTTTGACAGCGCCTCTGTCTTTGTAGATTTGATTCATCCTGGCATCGAAGTGACGAAGAGCGCCGACAAGAGCGAAATTGCACCGGGAGAGGCGGTCAACTTCACCGTCAATGTGAAGAACACCGGTGATGTGGCGTTGACCGACATCGTTGTCGAGGATTCTCTGCCAGAGTGCCAGCTTGTCGGGCCATCGGGCGACGACGGCAATGGCGTGCTCGACTCGCTGGAAAGCTGGAGCTACACCTGCACGATGACGCCAAATAGCAGCGTCACAAATGTAGCGCGTGCTTCAGGACGCGATCCATTGGGCAAGAGCTGGACAGACGAAGATAGCGCAACCGTCACTGTGATTCGACCAACGCTCGAATTGATCAAGGAAGCGAACAAGACAACAATCTATCCAGGCGAAACCGTTCACTTTACATTGCGAGTGCGCAATTGGGGCAATGCACCGCTCTCACGCGTCAGGGTCACCGACAGTATGCCTGAATGCAAACTCTCACGACCGACTGGCGACAACGGCAATGGTCAGCTCGATCCTGGCGAGGAATGGGTTTACGCCTGCAAGGTGACTTTCTGCAAGGGCGAAACGGTTCGGCCGAGCGGCGCAGGGGACGATGTGGGCGTTGCATGCGTCTTGCCCGGCGTCTGTTCGGACGTCACTAATGTTGGGAAGGTCACAGCTAGAGATCCAAGAGGCAAAATATTGCGAGCAGAGGACAGCGTCTTCATCGACCTGATCCGACCCGGGTTGAGCGTTGTCAAAAAGGCAAGCCAAACCGTGGTTCCGCCCAACACAATTGTCGACTTTGTGATCAAAGTGCGTAACACGGGCGATACGCCGCTTGCGAATGTCACGGTGGTGGACAACCATCCAGAATGTGTGTTGAGCCAGCCGATTGGAGACAATGGCAACGGCGTGCTCGACCCGCGCGAGACATGGCGCTACACTTGCTCGATGCCGATCACGCAGCGGACGCGTAATGTCGCCACAGCATCCGCCATCGACATCCTGGGCAATCGTTGGACGGCGGATGGCTCCGTGCTTGTGCGCACTTCCGGCTCTTGTGTAACAGTTGCGGGCGTTCAGGATATCGAGGCATGTCTGGCGGCTGAAAGTGGGGTTGACGCATTCCAGCTCTTCCTGCCGGTGACACAGCGATAGCTCCGGTCGCTGCAACTAGAAACTTTGGTCTCTTCCAGATCGGGTTCGACGGTGTGCGCCAGGCAATTGCCAGGCGCACACC
>CALJMI010000052.1 GCA_937981885.1 uncultured Caldilinea sp. | reverse complement strand
TGGTCAGCAGGCGCACGCCCATTACTATGCTCGATGCGCGCAGCAGATTTTTGCAGGCTTGATCGGTGACGAACAGGCGCTGTGGATGCAGCGCGCCATCGCCGACCATGACAATTGTCTAGCTGCCCTGCGCTGGGCATTGGTGCAAGGCGAGGGGGAAACGGCGGTCGCGATTGCGGGCGGGCTGTGGTGGTTCTGGTATCGGCGCGGCTTGTTCACCCTGGCGCAGGAAATGCTGACAGCGGCGCTGCAACTTCCATCTGCCGATCTGAACATCCGCGCCAATGCCCTGAACGGTCTCGCCAGCGTTCTGCTGGTCAACGAAGCGTACGCCGCTGCCTTGGATCGCCACGCCGAAGGGTTGACGCTGCGCCGCCAACTCAACGACGCGGCTGGCATGGCGACGGTTTTGCACAACATGGGACTCGCCGCCTTGACGATGGGTGATTTCGCGCAGGCGATGACCTGGCTGGCGGAGAGTGTGGCCGCCGATCCTGACAGCGATCCAACCTCCGCCTGGGCGCACATGGGCTTGATCGCGCAGGAAACGCAGGACCTGACGCAGGCGCGGCATTGGCTCGAACAGGCTTATCACAACGTGGCCGCAGCGCCGGACGGCTGGCTGTCGGCGTTTGTGATGAACTATCTGGCTGACGTGCTGCGTGAGCTGGGCGAGTTTGACGCTGCGTTAGCACTGGCGCAGCGCAGCCTGCAAATTTTCACGGCGTTAGATGACAGTTACTACCTGCCCGATGTGCAATTGACGCTGGCGCAGATCGCTTTGGTGCAAGGCGATCTGGCGCAGGCGGAAACGCTGGCGCAAGTGGTGCGCGACTGTTATGCGGCGCGTGATGACGCAGCGCCGCTGGCGTCGGTCCGACTGTTTCAGGCGGATCTGGCGCTGCAACGCGACGCGCAGTCGGAAGCGCACATCCACTATCAGGAGGCGCGGACGCTGCGCCAGACCGCGCGCCGCGCCATGTCCCCGCGCGAGCAGGCGTGTTTCGAGGCGTTGGCAGCCAGACTGGCAGAGAAGGTTTTACAGTAAACGGCGCAGCGCCCGCGGCACGCGGTGGCGATTGCAGATGGGTTGATTGTGGATGAGACGAAGCAGGCTGCGGGAACGATGGCGAGATAGTTGGCGTGATCGACGACTGCCATCACCTCTTCACCGTGCTCGGCAATAATGACAAATGTTGTTGTGAAATGCCTGGTTGGTAATGATGATGGTTATTTCAGAAGGAGACAGTGGGTAAGGAGGGACTTGAACCCCCGACCTCACGGATGTGAACCGTGCGCTCTAACCAGCTGAGCTACTCACCCAGATTCGTCGTTTGACTGTTGATAGTATATCATAGCGGCGATGATTGGCAAATTTATCTGGAATCGGCATGAGCTATGGCGCGACAGAACAATCGGTGGGTGATTCGAGCCAGTTTCATTGCAGTGATCGTGATGGGACTGTTTGGCTTCTGGTATGCAGTGTCGGTCTGGATGCCGATGCTGGATGCGATCGACCTCTCAGCGTTTGCGGAAGACGTCGATTGGGTGGACACGGTCGCCGCCATTGGCGAGCAGGCTGTGCAACTGCTGCTCGGCATCACCAGCGCACAATAGCCGATGATCGCATATTCTCCGACCTCGTTCTCGCAAGGGCGCATGGACTTTGCGTGGGAAGAACTGACTGAAGCCGAGCGTGCACAGGCGCAGGCGGACTGGGTGGCGGGCAAAGGACTGATCGGCGGCGACCCACGCCACCGCCCCGGTTCACATCTGTTGCCAACGTGGGGCGCCAACCTGCCTTTCTTCCGCACGCTGGCGCTCGACGATGCGCGTTTTGGCAACGGCGCGGCATTGCGCGCACTGCTTGCTTCTGATCGACCGCTGGAGATCGAGATCGGCTTTGGTCGCGGCGATTTTCTGCTTGACCGCGCGCAGCGTTTCCCACAGCACCTCTTGATCGGCTACGAGACCAGGACGAAGGCGACGCGCCTGATGCTGACGCGCATCCAACGTGTGGTCGCAACGGAATCCGGCTGCACTTCCCTGCTGCAAAGCAATCTGTGGGTCAGCGACGACGACGCGCGCTTCAGCCTGCCGCGCCTGATCGACGATGGGCGGGCAGCGATGGTTCATATTCTTTTTCCCGATCCGTGGTGGAAAAAGGAGCATAAGATCAGGCGACTCTTCTCGCCGCCGTTTGTCGATCTGTTGGCAGCGAAACTACACAGCGGCGGGCTGCTGCACTTCAAGAGCGACGTACAGGAATATGGCGAGCTGGTGCGTTACCTGGTCGAAGGTCATCCGGCGTTCTCGCCCCATGATCCGGCGTTGGCTGCACGCATTGGCGACGCTGCGCTGACGCATCGCGAGCACTGGTGTCAGGTGCATGGCAAGCCGGTCTGGGCGTATTATTTCGTGCGCAAATGAGCGACCGTGTCCAAGCCAACGGCGTCGAGCTGCGCTGGCCCGGCAAACATACGGCATCGCCGCCATCTGCAGTTGCTCCGACGTTGATTGAAACCTTCGAACCGCAACGTTTTGCCAGAACGTCGTCGGAGGCGCTGAATATCCTTTGCCACGACGACAATTTGAACTTCCTGGCGCATCTGCTCGACGCTGGCTTTGGCGGCAAAATCCGGCTGATCTACGCCGACCCGCCCTACGATAGCGGCCTCGAGTGGTCGCGCAAGGTGCGATTGCGCGGTGTCAATGCCCGCATCCTCGACACTCCCCATTGCCAACAAGCCAGCTACAGCGACATCTGGGCGGAGGGGGCGTATTTGCAGTTCATCTACGCACGGCTGCCGCTGCTGCGCGATCTGCTCTCCGATGACGGCAGTCTGTGGCTGCACTGCGATCACCGTCACGCCCATCATCTACGCTGTCTGCTGGACGAGGTCTTTGGCGCCGAGAATTATCTCAACACGATCTCATGGCGCAGTCAGACCGCACGCGGCGCCAAAGTCAACGCCTTCTATTTTCCTAACAGTGCGCAGACGATCCTGGTCTATGCGCGCAACCGCGCCGCGCCGACCTGCTGGCATCCGCCGCGCCGCCGCATCGAACTGAGCGAGGCGGAAGCTGCAGCAGCTTTCATGCGCGATGAGCGCGGCTTCTTCCGCACCTCCGATCCTGGGACGTATTCATTTGAGCGGCTGAAGCAACTGTATGCTGAAGGCAGACTCTACGCTCCCTATCGCGGCGAAATCGTGATCGACGAAGCCAACCGCCGCGTCTACACCTCCAACGGCGGCAACATCGGCGTGAAATACTATCTCACTGACCTGGGCAAGGGGCGCTATCAGGTCGAGCGCGCGGTGGACAACCTCTGGGACGACATCCCGGGTTTGGGTACGACGCCGGGCGAAGACCTCGGTTACCCGACGCAGAAGACCGAGGCGCTGCTTGAACGCGTGCTGACGTCGGGCAGCGATGCGGGTGACCGGGTGCTCGATCCTTTCTGCGGCTCCGGCACGACCCCAGCCGTGGCGCAGAAACTGGGGCGGCGTTGGATCGCCTGCGACGCCAGCTCCAGCGCAATCCAGACAACGACGCGGCGGCTTCAAGCTGTGTGTACACAACAGTTGTTTTCTGGTGAATTTCCTGCTGAAATCTCACCGGGATTTGCAGTATACACAACTGCATCAACCCGTTGCGTGCAAGAAAACTTGCCCGAAATCAACCTTGCGATTACCCGGATCGACGCTGAACAGGGTATAATGGAAGTTATTGTGCATGATGTCCGCCTGCCGACGCTGCAAGATACTGTCGATCGGACCGACGATGCATGGCGGACGGTGGTGGACAGCATCACAATCGACCCAGTGTATGACGGCGAAGTGTTACGCGCCACGGCGGCGGATGCGCCGCTGAAAAGGCGTGACACCGTGACCGGTTGCTATCGGCTGGTCGCACCAGCATCACCGACGACGATAGCGGTGCGCATTGTCGATGTGGCGGGCGGTGAGCATTTCGTCACGCAGCGGGTGGAGTGAATAAACGTTGTGGTGCGATTGCTGTAGTTGGTTCGCCAACACCGCTGTAGTTGCACTCAAGCATGAGGGGGGATGTATGCCCACACCGACTTTGACCGTTTTAGAAGAAGATAAACACGCCTGGTTTGCCGGGCGCACGCGCGCCATTCTGAAGTTTTTGGACGCCGAACTCAACAACACCGGCAGCCTGTTTCCACGGCGGGTGCTCGATGTCGGCGGCGGCGCTGGCAACATGACGCACCATCTGGCGCACTACGGCGAGGTGATCAACGTGGAGTATAATCCGCGCCCGATCCCGGTGGCGCAGCAGCGCGGCGTGACCACTGCGCAGGGATCGGGCGATCATCTGCCCTTTCCCGACAACTCGTTCGACCTGGTGGCGCTGCTCGACACCGTGGAGCATATTCCCGACGAGCTGGGCGTCTTTGAGGAGTGCGCACGCGTGCTCAAGCCGGGCGGCGTGTTGCTCGTGACTGTGCCCGCCTACATGTGGCTGTGGAGCTACAACGACGAGATCAACGCACATCAGCGACGCTACACCGCGCGCGAACTGCGGCTGAAGCTGAGTCTCAGCGGGCTGCGCGTCAGCCGCATGAGCTACAACAACTTCTTCCTCTTCCCAGCCGTCGCAGGCATCCGCTTTTTGCGCCCCTACAATCCCGGTCTCAAAAGCCCACACACAGACACGGCGGCGGAGGTCTATCAGGTCGATATGGAGCCGATTCCAGAGCCGGTGAACACGATCCTGCACGGCGTCTACTGGCTGGAAGCGGAAATCTTGGAGCGGATGTCCTTCCCGTTCGGGATCAGCATCATCTGCACGGCGCGCAAGTAGAGGAGAGCTCCATGCGCCGATTACCGATTGGAGTGCGCCGTCACCTTTTTGTGCTGATGGCTTATACGATTCTGAGTATTTTGCTGAGCTGGCCCCTGATTGCGCAGATTACGACCCATGTGCCGGGCGTGCCGCAGTGGGCGTTCGATGAATCGACCTTTGTCTGGAATATCTGGTATTTCAAGCACGCGTTGATCGACAGCCTGCAATCACCGCTGCACAGCGAGTTGATCTGGTTCCCGCTCGGCATCGACCTGATTCTCTACACCTACAACTTCTATCACGTGCTGGCGGCAATGCCGCTGGCGCTGGCAGTCAACCTGCCCTTTGCCAGCAACGTCATGCTGCTCGCCAGCACGGTGTTGAGCGGGTATGGGACGTGGCTGCTAGTGAGCTATCTGTTGAGAAGAGTCGAGAGTCAAGATTGGAAATTGGGAAAGCGCACCGCCCCAACGAGCCAATCTCCAATCTCCAATCTCCAATCTCCAGTCTTCCTTGCCGCCTTCGTCGCCGGCCTTGTCTATGCCTTCGCCTCGAACCGTGCTGTCTATGCGGCGCTCGGTCACTATGACATGGTGACGACGCAGTGGATTCCATTTTATGCGCTGGCGCTGCTGCGCATCTTTGATCCACAGTTGTCGGCTGCCCGCCAACGACATTGGGCGGTGTTGGGCGGCGTCTTCTTTGCGCTCACCGGTCTGGCAGAGATGATCAGCGCGCTCTTCCTGGCGATGTTTACAGTGATTGTCGTGCTTGTGAGAGTTCGAGATTGGAGATTGGAGATTAGGAGACTGGGAGAAGGGAAAAGCGCCGGGCACGCGACCCAATCGTCCAATCGCTCAATCGCCCAATCTCCAATCTCCAATCTCCAATCTCCAATCTCCAATTTCCTTCTCCTCGGCCTCGTTGCATTTCTGGTCTGGTCGCCGGCGTTGATTCCGATTGTGCAGACCTTTTTCAGCGCCGATTATGACTTGCAGGGCTGGGGCGATGCGTTGATGCTCAGCACCGACCTGCTGGGTTGGTTTACGGCGACAGCATTTCATCCCATCTTTGGCAGCGATGTCGTGCGTGAACTGCGGCTTGTGCAGCAGCGCGCCGCCAATCCGGAATTGACCGGTTTTCGTGACATCAACACGGTCTTTCTCGGTTGGATGACGCTGGCGTTGGCGCTGGTTGGCGCGATGGCTTTCTGGCGGAAAGTCAGAATCTGGGTGTGGACGAGCGTCGTCTTTGGCGTGCTGACGCTGGGGCCGCTGCTGCAGATCAACGGACGTTACCGCTTCGACCTCGATGGGCTGGAGACCACAGTGCCGCTGCCCTTTGCCGTGCTGCACTTCATCCCGATCATCAAAGCCAACCGTGCGCCGAACCGCAACAGCGTGCTGCTGATGCTCGGCATCGCCGTGCTGGTGGGCTACGGAGTGTACTGGCTGCTTGAGCGCATGCGCCAGGGCAAGCTGACAATCAACGCGCACTGGCTGCGTCCGGCGCTGGCTGGTGTGCTGGCGATTGTGATTGTCTTCGAACATCTGGCGTTGCCGCTGCCGCTTTCCGACGCGCGTGTGCCGGCTGTCTATGATGCGATTGCGGCTGAGCCGGGCGATTTCACGATTATGCAGCTTCCGCTGGGTTGGCGCGATAGTTTTGGCGTCTTTGGTCCCGAAAAAACCCTGCTGCAATACTACCAGACCGCGCACGGCAAGGCGATGCTCGGCGGCAACATCAGCCGTGCGCCGGACTTCAAAATGGGCTATTTCAAGCGCATCCCCTATCTTCATGCATTGACCGAAGTGCAGTTTGGGCGGCCCGTTGCACCGGAGGTGATCGAGGCGGCGGCAGCGCAAGCCGACGATCTGATGTATCTCTACGACACACGCTATGTGCTGCTCTTCCCGCCGATCCCGGATCGCCCGCCCTACATCGACACCTGGCAGGACACATGGGACTTTGTCAAGCGCACGTTGCCACTCGAACCGGCGCCATTCTGGGCGGAAGATGGCATCGAAGCCTATCGCGTGATCCAGCCGGCGGGCGGCGACCAATTCTATCTCAATCTCGGCGAGTCGGGAACTTTCCCCTATCGCGGCGAAGGATGGGACGTCGCCGAGGTCGATTCGCCTTACGGCGAGAGCGCCGTCTGGGCGACCGGACGCAGCAGCCGGTTGTTTGTCCCGTTGCGCCGCGTCGATCCCGACGCGACCTACCTGATCCAGATACGCGCGCATCCGTTCACCTATCCAGGCGGACCGGCGCAGCAGGTCGGGTTGACCGTAAACAGCCACCGTCTCGACGTGCAACCGCTGCCTGACGGCTGGCAGGAGGTGACGTGGCGCGTGCCCGGAGCGTTGCTCGAAAGCGGCTTGAATCGGCTGGAGCTGACGTGGGATCATGCCGCCGCCCCTCGCCAGGTCATTCCAGGCGACCGCACGATCGGT
Organism: uncultured Caldilinea sp.; assembly: GCA_937981885.1. Classification (GTDB taxonomy): domain Bacteria; phylum Chloroflexota; class Anaerolineae; order Caldilineales; family Caldilineaceae; genus Caldilinea. Next base: position 16,768 of record CALJMI010000052.1, on the reverse strand, counting down.
GCAACAGGCGTACAGCTTCCGGTCGATGCCGACCTCAAGGCGTTTGCCGACGGCGGCTTCATTGCGCTCTTCGATGAGGAGGGCGTGCAGAGCGACGGCTCGGCGGGACGGCGCGGGGTCAACATCACCGTGCTGGATCGACGCAGCGGGCGCGTGCTCAACAAGATCGGCTTCGACACAACGGCTTCGGAGGCAGAAAGCGAACGGCTCGTTCAGTTTGTCGAGGAGATTCCTGAAGGCGCGCCGGTGCTGGTCGTCACCTATAGCGACGCGACGAACTATCTCAGCGAAGAAGCGGTGCAGGCGTTGAACACCATCGGCGCGGCGCTGCAGCTCGATGAAGTGCGCGGGCAGCACTTCGCCATTGTCGGTGTCAAGGGTGCAGAAAGTGGTGCGGCCGCGCAGGTAATCGATGCCAACGATGCGTTCCTGCGCGTCAGCCTCAACCGCGACCGCCGCCCGCTTGCTGCCGCGGTGGATTGGGTGCAGATTGGGAGATGAAGAAAATAGAACGCGGATTTGGCGGATGCAGCGGATGAGCGCGGATCAAGACAAAATCCGCGTGAATCCGCAAAATCCGCTGAATCCGCGTTCTATTCAGCCTGGTCGGCGGATCGTGTGCGGCTACGCTGGTGATAGACGGCCATGATGCGATCCCAGGGCAGCGCCTGGGTGCGCAGACGGACGATAGTGTACATTGCCTTGTAGATTTCAAGCTTGTTGATCTTGCTGGCGCCTTCGGTGCGGTTGACGAAGGTAATCGGCGTCTCACCGATGCGGAAGCCGGCGCGCTCGACGATGAACGCCATCTCGATCAGAAAGCTGTAGCCGCTGCTGAAGATGGCCTCCAGGTCGATGGTCTCCAGCACCTGGCGGCGATAGCAGCGGAAACCGGCTGTGCAGTCGCGTGCGGTCACGCCGAGCAGCGCGTGCGCCAGCGCGTTGGCAGCGTAACTGATCAGTTTGCGCAGCGGCGGCGAACCGACGACTGCGCCACCCGCGACATAGCGGCTGCCGATGACCAGGTCATAACCGGCGACCGCCATGGCGAGCAGGTCGGGCAGGCGCTCAGGGCTGTGGCTGAAGTCAGCGTCCATCGTGCAGATGTAGTCATAGCCTTGTTCGACGCCGTAGCGAAAGCCAGCTTTGTATGCCGTGCCCAGCCCCAGCTTGCCGGCGCGGTGCAGCACGCGCACGCCCGGGTCGCCCGCTGCAATGGCGTCGGCGATGGCGCCGGTGCCGTCAGGCGAGGCGTCGTCGACGATCAAGATGTGAATGTCGCCCGGCAACTGGCGCAACTGACCGACCAGCCGGGCAAGATTTTCGCTTTCATTGTAGGTGGGCACAATCATCAATGCCCGCCCAGACCAGGGTGTACTCATAGATGGCGGCAGCTTTCAGTGAACCGTCCAAAACCAAGTCATTATCGGTCAATCGCCAGACATGGTCAAATCCAACCTGATTTCGCCTCTTGACAGACAAATCGCGCTGATCGTTGCAGCGATGGCGATGGGGTTGCTGATCCGCGCCACGTCGTTCGATCTACTGCCGGGCGATGCGGGCGAGTTTCAATTTGCGGCGTGGAATTTCGGGCTGGCGCACGCAACCGGTTACCCGCTCTATTTGATCGTCGGCGGGCTGTGGCAACATCTGTGGGCGCTATTGGGCGTGTCGCCGGCGGCTTCGCTCAATGTGCTGAGCGTTGTCTTCACTGGCGCAGCGGCGGGCGCGCTGTTTCTCCTGCTCGTTGGTTGGCTGCCCGGCGCAGCGAGTGTGCGGCGATTGGCGGCTGCGCTGGGCGTCGCCTTTTTTGTCGCCAATCCGACGGTGCGCAGCCAGGCGATCCAGGCGGAGGTTTACGCGCTGCACGCGCTCTTTCTAATCGCCATCTTGTGGGCGGCGGGGCGGCTCACCCAGGCTGCCGACGAGGGTTGCGATGTGTTTGCGCGACGCTTTTCTCTGCTGGCGTTTCTGTTTGGGTTGGCGCTTACCCATCATGCGACGACGATTTTGTTGGCGCCAGCGCTGTTGCTTTACCTGTTCATGGTGCGGCGTAACTGGTGGCGCAACGCGCGCACCTGGCTTTGGGCGCTGCCCGCCGTTCTGACGCCGCTGCTGCTTTATCTCTATGTTCCTTTGCGCAGCGGGCCGGATGCGTCGCCCTGGTATCATCAACCTTTGGGCGACGGCGTGTTGACGTTGTTCGAGCGCACGCCTGCCGCCTTTGTTGATTTTGTCACCGGTCGCTCGATTTCGGTTGGCTTTCATGATGCAGCGACGGCGCTGGCGGGTGCAGCGACGGCGGCGCTGCTCTGGCTGCGTCACTTCGAGTGGCCGGGCGTCGTGCTGATTGCAGTCGGTCTGTTTGTGCTGGCGCATCTGCGCGCCTGGTCGCTGCTGGCGCTGACCGTCAGCTATTTTGTCCTGCAACTGATCTTTAACCTCTTCTACGCCATCGGCGACATTTTTGTCTACTATATTCCGCTCTATCTGATCGCCTGCATCTGGATTGGCTTCGCCGGCGTGGGCATTGGCAGCGGGTTTCGGTTCAACGCAGCGGCTGACGCGCCGGCAGCGCCTGGCTGGGGCGTCGGGCTGTTGATCGTGTTGCTGGCTTTTCCGGTGCAGCTCTGGATCACCTACACACCGATCTTCGACCAGCTCAAGCGCGAGAGCGCCGCCGCCCGCGCACAGTGGGAGGCGATCCTGGCTGCTGCGCCGCCGCCAGATGCGATCCTGGTAAGCAACGACCGCAACGAGATCACGCCGTTCTTCTATTTGCAAACAGTCGAAACCCGCTCCGCTGCGCGCACTGCGCTCTTTCCGTTGATTGCGCCCGGCGACCGCTTCCGCGACATCGGCGCCACCGTACAGACTGCGCTGGATGAGGGCGGCGCGCAGCCGGTCTATCTGATCAAGCCGATGCCAGGGCTAGAGACGCGCTTCACGCTTGAACTGCGCGCTGAGCCACTGGTCGAGGTCATCGGTCCAGCGGTTGCGCCTTCGCCGTTGACTATGCTCGATCTGCGCTACGGGCCTCTGCTCCTGAAGGGTTATCACTGGATGTCAACCGCTGACGGCGTCGAGGTGACGTTGGTTTGGTCGGTGGCTGAACCGCTCGACGGCGTCTATACGACAACTGTGCAGCTTTTCGACGAAGCGGGCGAAAAGCTCGGTCAAAGCGATCGCCCGCCTGGCGGCGACTATTACCCGACGGCGCTGTGGAAGCCGGGCGAGACGTTGATCGATCGCCTTATGATTGCATTACAGACAGACGCGCAGCCGGTGCGTATGCTGGTCGGCATGTATACTGGCGCAGATGGCGCTCTGCTGGCGCCGCCGCTTGAGTTTTCCATCAATGAGGCAAGTGAATGACAAGCAGCGAATTCACCGTCGTACAGCCGTGGCGCTCCAACCGCAAGGGGCCGGGCTGGTGGGTCTTTTCGCACGTGCGGCGCAACTGGGCGATCATTTTGGTGATTTTGGCGGGCGCTATCGGCAACGCGGCGCTGGCGGCGGCGATCCCGATCTTCACGGGGCAGGCGTTCGACGCCGTCACCGGCGCTGCGCCTGACCTGCGTGCGTTGGCGGTGGCGTGCATCCTGCTCGTGATCAGCCAGGGCGTGCGTTCGGGCTTGCAGTTGGGGCGCAACTTCGGCAGCGAGGTGCTCGGTCAGCGGCTGGAGCGCGACTCGCGCCGTGAACTTTACGGCGAGCTGCTGGGCAAGAGCATGGGCTTCCACGACATGCACTCGACCGGCGACATCATGGCGCGCTCCACCAACGATGTGCGCGAGCTGGCGTTGATGATGGCGCCGGGGTTGAACCTGGTGATCGGTTCGGCGATTTTTCTGGTTATGCCGATCGTCGTGGCGCCGCGCTATCACCCGACGCTGGTCGTCGTGCCGGTGCTCTTCGCCATCGGCTACGTGCTGGCAATGTGGCACTATTTGCGCAGCCTTCAGCCGGTGACTGCCGCCGTCCGCCGCACCTTTGGCGAGATGAATGCACGGCTCACCGAGGCGGTGGAGGGTATCGAAACGGTCAAGGGCGCAGCGCAGGAAGAGCGCGAGGTCGCGCTGTTTGAACGCAACGCCACGCGTGTGCGCGATGCCATCGTGGCGCAGGCGCGTGTAGAGGCGCGCTTCCTGCCGCTCTTGTTGCTGGCAGTTGCAACCGGCGTCGCCTTTGGGCAGGCGCTCTATCTCTATCACCAGGGCGTCATCACCGTCGGCGCAGTGGCGGCGTACATCGGACTGATCTCGCTGTTCGACTTCCCGGTCTTCACGTCGCTCTTTGCCTATTCGCAGGTGGCGTCCGGTCTGTCGAGCGCGCGGCGCATTTTGGAACTGGTGCGCGCCCAGGCTGTGGTCGATCAAAATACTGAAGGATACGCTGCACCGATGCACGGCGATATTGTGTTCGATGGCGTCACCTTCGGCTATAACCTCACCAACGGCGACGCCCCCCAAAACGCGCTGGTGGATGTCTCCTTTACGCTTGAAGCAGGTCAGACGCTGGCATTGGTCGGGCAGACCGGCGCGGGCAAGAGCACGGTCGCCAAGCTGATCAACCGCATCTACGACGTGGACGTCGGGCGCATCACGATTGACGGCGTCGATGTGCGGCAGTGGAGCCTGGAAACGCTGCGCCGTCAGATTTCGATCATCGAGCAGGATATTTTCTTATTTAGTCGCTCAATCGCAGAAAACATTGCGTTTGGCAAGCCTGACGCCACGCAGGCAGAGATCGAAGCAGCGGCGCGTGCGGCTCAGGCGCACGATTTCATCATGAGTTTTCCCGATGGCTACAGCACCGTCGTCGGCGAGCGCGGGATGATGCTCTCTGGCGGGCAGCGGCAGCGGATCGCGCTGGCGCGCGCGTTTCTGACCGACCCGGCGATTTTGATTTTGGACGACTCGACCAGCGCCATCGACAGCGCCACCGAAGACCAGATTCAACGCGCCATCGAGCGCGCCAGCCAGGGGCGCACGACGATCCTGATTACCCATCGCCTTTCACAGATTCGCTGGGCGGACAAGATCGTCGTGCTGCGCAAGGGGCGGGTGGCTGCGCAGGGAACACACGCCGAGCTGATCGAGCATTCGCAGCCCTATCGTGATATTTTTGCGCGGCTGTAGTGTGGTGGGTATATTTCGAGTTCGGGGCGCATTTTGTAGGTCATCGCCTCCGGCGTGACGGGCATGTCACGCCGGAGGCGATGACCTACAAAACAAATTCTGCCCTCAGTATGAAATAGACCCTGGCATGGTTTGGCGGTTGATCCCAACCGGCTCAGGCATCATCCAATCTGAGGCCAGGCGCGCGTCACGATGGCGCCCAGATCGATGTCGGCGGGCAGCCCGCCAAAACAGAGACTGCGCTCGCTGCCCAATCGACCGCGACAGAAGGCGGTCGCCACGGCGTCGGGCGCATGGCGGATGAGCAGGCTGGCTTGCAGACCCAACGCCATCTGTTCGATCAGCCGCCGCGCTGCAGTTTCTTCACCGGCGTCGCGACGCAGGGAACGTTCCAGCATGGCAAGATGGGCGTCATAGTCGGCATGAACGCCGGTCGCCGCGCGCAGCTCTTCGACAACGATCTCCAGCGCGGCCGGTTCACGACGCATGGCGCGCAGCAGATCGAGCGCCTGAATGTTGCCGGCGCCTTCCCACAAGGAATTGACCGGCACATCGCGGTAGAGCCGCGGCAGCGGCGACTCCTCGATGTACCCACCGCCGCCCAGACACTCCATCGCTTCGGTGACGACGGCGATCGCGCGTTTGGTGATCCAGTATTTGGCGACCGGCGTCACGATGCGCGCATACAACTGCTCCGCCTCGTCGGTGATGGCGGCGTCAAAGCTGCGCGCCAGCCGCATTGCCAGCGCGACGGCGGCTTCATACTCCACTGCCAGGTCGGCGAGCACATTCGCCATCAGCGGCTGCTCGACCAGCAGCCGTCCAAACGCCTTGCGCTGCGCGGCATGATGCAGCGCCTCGGTCACGGCGCGACGCAACGTCGCCGCCGAGCCAAGCGCACAGTCGAGGCGCGTGTGGCGCACCATCTCCATGATCGTGGCGATCCCACGCCCCTCCTCGCCGATGAGCTGTGCCCATGCATTATGGAACTCGACTTCGCTGGAGGCGTTGGAGCGGTTGCCCAGCTTGTCCTTGAGCCGCACGATGCGGAACCCATTGCGCTCGCCGTCGGGCGTCCAGCGCGGCAGCAGAAAACAGGAAAGCCCGCGCTCGGTCTGCGCCAGCACCAGAAAGGCGTCACACATCGGTGCAGAGCAGAACCACTTGTGTCCGGTGATGCGATAGCTTCCGCCCGGCCCGGGTCTGCCTTCAGGGATCGCCCATGAAACGTTGGCGCGCACGTCGCTGCCGCCTTGCCGCTCGGTCATCGCCATGCCAAAAAGTGCGCTGCGTTTCGCCTCGGCGGGTTGGAAACTGGGATCGTAGTCGGTGGCAAGGACACGCGGCTCCCAGATTGCAGCGACATCGGGTTGATTGCGCAGCGCCGGCACGACCGCAAAGGTCATCGTTAGCGGACAGCTTGTACCCTCGTCGATCTGATGACGCAGCATCATCAGCGCGCCGCGTGCGACATGCACGCCCGGCTGCGGCGCACTCCACGGCATCGAGTGTGTAGCATACGTCATGCCGAGCCGCATCAGCTCGTGGTACGCCGGGTGATACTCGACCTCATCGCGACGACGCCCGTAACGGTCGAGCGTGTGCAGCACCGGCGTGTAGCGATTCGCCAGCTCGCCGAGGTGCAGCGTTTCGCGGCGTCCGAGCAGCGCACCCAATTCGACGGCGCGATCTTCAATCCAGCCGCCGCCTTCGCGTTGCACCGCTTCTTGCAACGCAATATCGCTTGTGTAGAGATTGTATTCTTCCAGCGGTTCAGGTTGGTTGAGCACTACTTCGGGGGTGTACATCTGAAATGATGCAAGAGAAGACATCGTTTTGCCTCCACAAGTGAACTGAATCATTCGGAAAATCGTGCCGGATTGCTGTCATTTTAGCATCGATTAGTGTAGAATGAGTGGTCGCTGAGTTGGCAGGGATGTACTTCAAGTATGAGCGCAATGTTGCGTGGTGCGTGTTGCATAGGGGATTCCGAACTGCGGTGTGAAACACGTAGCAAACACCATCTCTGAAAGCAGTTGAAAGTGCGATCATGATCGAAACAATCACCATCATCGGCGGCGGGTTGGCGGGCAGCGAGGCGGCCTGGCAGATCGCTGAGCGCGGGTTGCATGTCGATCTGATCGAGATGCGTCCGATGCGCACCACTGAGGCGCATCACACTGATCGCCTGGCGGAACTGGTGTGCAGCAATTCGATGGGGTCAACGCTCCCCGATCGCGCGCTCGGCATCCTGAAAAACGAACTATTGGCGATGGGCAGCATGGTCATTCGCACCGCATTCAAGCATGCACTGCCAGCTGGCGCTGCGCTCGCCGTGAGCCGCGAGGAGTTTGCCGACGAGATCACGGCATTGATCTGCAGCCATCCCAACATCACAGTGCATCGGCGCGAGGCGACCGAGATTCCTGCTGAGCCGACGATCATCGCCACGGGGCCGCTCACCAGCAGCGCATTGACGGCGCGCATCCAGGAGTTGACGGGACAGCAGCATCTCTATTTCTACGATGCGATGGCGCCGATCGTTGTCGCCGACAGCATCGACATGAACATCGCCTTTCGCCAGAGCCGCTACAACCGCGAGAGCGAGTTGGGCGGCGACGAAGGCGACTACATCAACTGCCCGCTCAACAAAGAAGAATACGAACGCTTTGTGCAGGCTGTGCTCGATGCACCGAAGATCGAGCTGAAGAACGCCGACAAAGAACTGGAGCGCTACTTCGAGGGCTGTATGCCGATCGAGGCGTTGGCGGCGCGCGGGATGCAAGCGCTGGCGTTCGGGCCGATGCGACCGGTTGGGCTACGCGATCCGCGCACCGGGCGGCGTCCCTATGCTGCGGTGCAGTTGCGGCAGGACAACGTCGCCGGCACGCTCTACAACATGGTCGGCTTTCAGACCAACATCCGCTGGGGCGCGCAGGAACAGGTGCTGCGCATGATCCCGGGGCTGGAGCACGCCGAGTTTGTACGATTGGGGCAGATGCACCGTAACACTTTCATCAACAGCCCGACGCTGCTGCGTCCGACCTTGCAGTTCAAAACGCGCGCCGATCTCTTCTTTGCGGGTCAGATCACCGGCACCGAAGGCTATGTTGGCAGCACGATGGGTGGGTTGGTGGCGGGCGTCAACATCGTGCGGCTGGTGCGTGGGGAGCCGTTGCTCGAGCTGCCGCGCACGACGATGATGGGTGCGCTGCTGTATTACATCACCCACGCCGATCCAAAGACTTTTCAGCCGATGAAGGCGACGATGGGCCTGCTCCCTGATCTGGAGGAGACAGTGCGCAACAAGCGTGCGCGCTACGCCACCTACGCCGAACGCGCAGAAGCAGATTTGGCAGCCTACCTGCATGAAGTCGGGTTTACCCCGATCCGCCTTCCCGACCCGATGCTGCAATGAATCACGCCATGATTGACGTGTACACGACGACCCTCTGCCCAGATTGCTGGCGCGTCAAGAGCGTGTTGCGCAAGCTGGGCGCACCCTTTCGCGAGATCGACATTCTCACCGACCTGGAGGGCGGCGAAGAGATGGTGCGACGCAGCGGACAGCGTCGCGTGCCGACGCTGATTTTTGCCGATGGCTCGATGTTGGTGGAGCCGGACAACCTCACTCTGCTGGCTCATCTGGCGCCGCTGCTTGAGCAGGATGCCAGTCACACGCGCAGCGCGAACGAAGACGGTGCATGATTTTATAATGGGCTGAACGCTCACGATTCTGGTGCGTCGATGGTATAATTCAGCCAGCAATTTACCATCAGTGCAACGCGTCAAAGGAGAAATTCGCAATGTTGTTAGCCGGTGATATTGGCGGCACAAAGACTCATCTCGCCGTGTTCTCGTTGGCTGAGGGGCCACGGCGACAGGTGGCGGAAGCTGTCTTTCCAAGCGCTGAGTATTCTGATCTGGCGCTGATGGTGCAGGAATTCAACGCCCAGACCGGGCTGCCGATTGAGTATGCCTGTTTCGACGTGGCTGGCCCGGTGGTCGGCGGGCGGGCGCAGTTGACCAACTTGCCGTGGGTAGTCGACAGCGAGGAATTGGCGGCGAAGTTGAAGTTGAAGCGCGTCTGGCTGCTCAACGACCTGCAGGCGACCGCCTACGCCGTGCCGCAGTTGGCGCCTTCTGACCTGGACACGATCAACAAAGGCGAGCCGGCTGAATACGGTGCGATTGCCGTGATCGCACCGGGCACTGGTCTGGGCGAAGCATTCCTGGTCTGGACAGGCAACGGGTATATGGCGTATGCCTCGGAGGGTGGACACACCGACTTTGGGCCGAACGACGAAACCGAGATCGAACTGTTGCGCTATCTGCTCAAACGCTACGGGCACGCCGGCTACGAACGCATCTGCTCCGGCATCGGCATTCCCAACATCTACGACTTTTTCCGCGAGAGCGGTCGGGCGCCCGAATCGCCTGCACTGGCGCAGAAACTGGCTGTCGCCAGCGACCGCACGCCGATTATCGTGCAGGCTGCGCTCGACAAAGACAGCCCCGATCCGCTGTGTGTGGCGACGATGGAGATGTTTGTCTCTGTGCTCGGCGCCGAAGCAGGCAACCTGGCGCTGAAGGTGCTGGCGACCGGCGGCGTCTATCTGGGCGGCGGCATCCCGTCGCGCATTCTGCCCCTGCTGCATAACGGTCGCTTCATGCAGGCGTTCGCCAACAAAGGGCGTTTCTCCGCGATGATCAGCCGCATTCCCGTACATGTTGTGTTGACGCAGGCTGCATTGATCGGAGCGGCTCGGTACGGGCTGGAGCGTATGTCCACTAATTGACGCCTTGTCTGGAGCACACGCGTGACTGAAGCAACCGCATCTACGGCTGTCGATCCCTACGCCCGCTTCAAAAAAGAGGCGGGCGAATATGCTGTGCGTTTTGTCGAGTCGGGTATGGTTGTCGGTCTGGGCACCGGCAGCACGGCGATCCATGCCGTACGACGCATCGGCGCGCTGCTGCGCAGCGGCGAACTGCGTGACATCGTCGGCATCGCCACCTCCAGCGGCACGCTCAAGGAAGCCATTGCGCTGGGCATCCCGCTGCTGGCGGACGACCTGCCGCGTGAGATCGATATCACCATCGACGGCGCCGACGAGGTCGATCCCGCGTTCAACGTAATCAAGGGCGGCGGTGGTGCGCTGCTGCGTGAAAAGATCGTTGCGCAAGCCAGCCGTCGCCTGGTGATCGTCGTCGACGAACGGAAATTATCGCCGCAACTGGGCGTCGCCTGGCCCGTTCCGATTGAAGTGATGCACTATGGCTACCTGTCGCAGGCGCGCTATCTGGCGTCGCTTGGCGGGCAGGTGAATCTACGTCTTGGCGCTGATAGCTCCCCTTACGTGACGGACAACGGCAACTGGATCGTAGATTGCAATTTCGGTCCGATCGAAGACCCGGCCACCCTTGCTCGTCAGCTCGAAGCGCGCGCAGGCATCGTCGAGCATGGCCTCTTTCTCGACATGGCGACCGACCTGGTTGTAGCTGGCGTGGACGGCATTCGTTACTCACCTCGCCCCTGATTGACCCCTACGTTTGATTCGCACCTTCCAGGAAGCTTCAAAGCTTCCTGGAAGATCACAGCAGCTGGCGTAAAGTCGCTGAAAATTCCCGAAAAACGTCGCTCCCTTTCTCCATCAATTGTCAGAGCGATTTTGGCGCGCTTCGGTGTATAAAAGGAGAGATTTCGTCATTGCCGCCCGGCCCTCGAAAGGAGCCACTATGCTTGCACAAGTGCACAGTTGTGCAGTCATCGGTCTGGATGCACAAGCCGTGCACGTCGAAGTCGACATCGCCAGCGGTCTGGAGAAAGTGACGTTGGTCGGTCTGCCCGACACCGCCGTGCGTGAGAGCAGCGAGCGAGTGCGCGCAGCCATCACCAACAGCGGCTTCTTCTATCCACAGCACCGTCTTACCGTCAACCTGGCGCCCGCTGATCTGCGCAAGGAGGGACCTGCCTACGATCTGCCCATTGCGGTCGGCATCTTGGCAGCGACGCGGCAAATCAACACCGGATTGGATGATGCGCTGATCCTGGGCGAGTTGAGCCTTGACGGCAGCGTGCGCCATGTCAACGGCATCCTGCCGATGGCGGGCATGGCGCAGAAGCTTGGCTTTCGCCGCCTCTTCGTGCCGTCGTCCGATGCGGCGGAGGCGGCATTGGTCGAAGGCGTCGAGGTCTACCCGGTGCACAGTTTGAGCGAGCTTGCCAACCACCTGTGCGGTAAACAGTCCATTGCGCGCCGGGAGCACTCGCTTCAATTCGACGACGGCGAAGAGCCGGTCTACCCGGTCGATTTTCGCGATGTCAAAGGGCAGGAACATGCCAAACGCGCGCTGGAGGTGGCTTGCTCTGGTGGGCATAACGTACTTTTAAAGGGGCCACCTGGAGCGGGCAAGACGTTGCTGGCGCGTGCGCTGCCCTCGATCTTGCCGCGGCTTACGCTGCGCGAGGCGCTTGAGATCACGCGCATTTATTCGGTGGCGGATGCACTTCCGGCGGGCGAACCGCTGTTGCGCACACGACCGTTTCGGGCGCCGCATCACACGATCAGCCATGCTGGTCTGGTCGGCGGCGGACGTTGGCCCAAGCCGGGGGAGATCAGCCTGGCGCATCGCGGCGTGCTCTTCCTCGACGAACTGCCCGAATTTGGCTCGCGCAATTTGGAGACGCTGCGCCAACCGCTTGAGGATAAGATCGTCACGATCAGTCGGGCGAGCGGGTCGCTTGTTTTCTTTGCAAACTTTCAATTGTCAAAGTACGTACAACCGAACCATCAGCGCTCTGGCTGGCATTATGCGCCCGGCTTCGTTCTGCACGCGGTACTTGAAGCGCGCCATCAATCGGAATCAGGGCGGTCACCCGAAACTCGGTCTGGCTGAGCGCATCGACCTGCACCTGGAGCAGTTCGAGCACTTGGCGTTTCCCTTCAAACGTTAGGTCGCGCAGACCTGCCCGCACTTGTTCAGCAAAAGCAAATACGGTGGACTCCTGCTCCTGATTCAAGGTAACGGTCTCGATGGCTGCCTGTATGCGGATTTCTTCACCCTGCAGATCGCGCAACTGCGCCAGCAGTATCTGTCTGCGGTCATCGATCACCTCGGTGGTGAACCCACCCACGAGCACCTGGTCTAGCAAGATGCCGAGCTTGCGATGGATGTCAGTGATCGCAACATCAATCGCGGTGAGGCGCTGTGTCAATGCCGCCTGGCGTTCGGCGGCAGCCGTCCGTTGCTGCGCCAGTTCAAACCGCAGCAGTTCCTCGTTGAGCAGCTTATTGGCAACCGCGCTCCAGACGGCTTCTTCCAGACGCTCCTGGCGTACGCCGCCTTCAATCGTACAATCTTGTAGCCAATCACATTTCTCCGCCGACGAGCAACGATAATAGGCGCGTTTCAGGTGTGACTTGTAACTGCCCAGCCAGACTCGACCACAGCGACAGCGCACCAGACCGCGCAGCAGGTAGTTGCGCTTGGCGTTACGCCGGCTGAATTGTTTGTTGCGCTGCAGTTGCACCTGGGCAGCTTCCCAGGTGGCGGTGTCCACAATGGCGGGCACAGGCACGATGATCTGTTCTTCCGGCAACGTCGCTTTGGTCGTGATTTTGCCTTGCCGTTTGGTGGTATTCACCTTGTTGTATGTCCAGGTTCCCTTATGGACTGTGTTGCTCAAAATGCTTCGCACTGTACCAGGATCCCATGCACCCTTCGCAGCGCGTTTGACCACACCCCCGCGCTGGTCGCCGCGCGTCAGGATACCCAACTTGGTCAACTCACGCGCAATAGAGTAGGTTGACCAACCGTCGAGCACCATAGCGAACATTTTGCGCACCACTGGCGCCTCGACCTCATTGATCACCAGCCACGCCTTATGCGGTTCGGTCACAAGGTCATAGCCATAGGGTGTGCGCAGATTGGGCAGTACGACGTAGCCGGCGCGCGCCTTGCCCTTGCGCCCGCGCAGGCTGCGTTCGGCGCGCTGGCGGTTCTCATACTGGGCAATCGCCGCTTTGATCAGTTTGGTGAGGTCGCCTTCGGGTGTGTCTGCGTAGCGACCGACGACATACTCGACACGCGCACCCTGCTGCGCAAGCTCCATCTCCAAAATTGCCTGGTTAGCGGCGCTACGCGATAGGCGGTCAATGTCATAGACGATGACCACATCGACAGTCTGCGAGCGGATAAACTCCAACAGGGCGTTGAGTCCAGGGCGGTCTATCTCGGTGCCGGTGTGTTGATCCTCAAACTCCTGCGCGACCACATAGCGTTGTTCTGCGGCATAGGAGCGACAGGCCTGAAGCTGCGTGGTCAGGCTGTACCCCTCCCCTTGAACTTCGGTGCTGACGCGAGTGTAGATGACAGCACAGCGCACTCCAGAGCGATCGGCAACTGGGCGTTTTGTCATGGAACGATCTCCTTGCGTGGGCGATAGGCGGGACGTGGTTTGGACGGAAGTGGGCGTACGAGCGGTATGACGGCGAGCGACTGTGTGACCAGCCCATCGAGAACAGAGAGATGCACTAGGTCTTGGCGTTCGACGGTGAGGCGCACAGAGAGCAAGGTGAGAATAGTGCGGCGTTGGTTGTAATCAAGCGATTCCAGCCCTTGAACGACGTGTTGACTGAGCGTTTCACGGTCGATACCAGGCATGGCGGGCAGCGGCGTCTCCTGGTAGAGCGCCAGTTTCGCTTGCAGCCGCTTGCGTTCCGCTGCAATTTCCCGCTTAGCACCTTCTACATCGCTAGCAGATAGCCTTCCGTCGAGCAGGGCATCGAGCAACGAGCGCTCGCGTCCAGAGAGTGCGGAGAGCGCATCTGCTACCTCCTGAGTGCGGGCATCGTAGGCGGCGCACGCTGCGGCGATCTCGCGCTGTCGTTGTGCGAGCGCTACATCCAACCAGTCCGACTGTCGCAACAAAGCAACCAGCGTTGACCAGACAACTTCCTCCAGTCGGTCGGCGCGGATCGCCCCCGGCATGGTGCATGCTTCTCGGAGCAGCCGTTGATTGATACTGCTGCAGCGGTAGTAGGCAACGGTAGGGCTGCGCGTGCGTCCTATCCAGGGCAAGCCGCATGAACAGCGCAGGAACCCAGTCAACAAGAATGGGCGCGCTGAGGCGCGGGGGCGTGGCGTATCCAGCCGGCGTTGCACTTGCGCCCAGATGTTGGCGTCGACAATTTCTGGCACCTGGGCTGTGTATACTATGCCGTCGATGCATTCCGACCAGACACCACAGTAGATGGCATGACGTAGGATGCGGTAGATGGAGGAAGGTTGCCATTTGCGTTTGCCGAATGGTGTCGGGCGGCCAGCCGTCGATAGGTTGGCCGCCAACGTATGGGGAGAGACACCTGCCGCTGCTTGTGTGAAGAGCCAGCGCACAATCTCTGCCTCTTCCTCCACTACGGTGTAGACTCCGCTGCCTGGCGTGTAGGCGTACCCATAGTGTGCTCTTACTCCATAAGCGCGTACAAGTCCAGCCTCCACGCGCCCGCGCCTTCCGCGCTGAAACCGTTCAACACGCTGGCGATTCTCGTATTGCGCAATTGCAGCCTTGATCGCCTTGCTCAGCTGACCTTCCGGTCCGTCGTTATAGTCGCCCATTACAAACTCGACGCGTCCACCTGCTTTCTCGATCTCCATCTCCAAGATTGCCAGGTGCGAAGGGTTGCGGGTGAAGCGGTCAAGGTCATGGACGACCACCACCTGAATCGATTCCAGGTATACCTGCTCCATCAGTTTGGAAAGCTGCGGGCGATGCAGCTTTTCACCTGAAAAGCGGTCGCAATAATCGCCGACAACCTGGTAGCCACGTTGGGCGGCGTACTGGCGACAGGAGTCGAGTTGTGTCTGTAAACTGTAACCGTCGCCCTGAATATCTGTGCTGACGCGGGAGTAGATCACAGCACGTTCAGCCACGCTCCGCCTCCTCCTCTGCTGTCACCGACAGGCGGTCTGCGATCTGCTTGGGCAGCAGTTTCGGTCCGACCTGCTCGTCCGCCCATCCGACGATGGCGCCGGTAGCCGGGTCAATCACCAGCCCCATCAATTCACAAAGAAAGATTGCGTCAAAGGGGACGGCGACAACCCCGCCTGCTGCACGCAGTTCCTGCAATGCTTCATGCACAGCGGCACGGTAGTCGGTGAGCAAGGGGTAGAGGTCGTGGATCGTAAATGGTGCGGTCATGGTCATTCCCTCCTAGTCTGAGAATGGAACAAAAATTCGCCGATGCCCCGACAACGGACAAAGGCGAATCGACCAGGACCTGCTACAATAGGTGGCAGGCCACGGCGCTGCCTAGTCCAGTGCCGAGGCTTAGAGACCGGACGGCTGTGCTAGCAGTCGTCCGGTCTCGTTTGTTGTTGCGTCTACGCCGATGCAGACTACTCAGCCCAAACGGGCCAGGAGCAGGTCAAGCTTGCGTTCAACGGCGGTGAGGCGGTCTTCGATAGCGAACAACGGTTCAGCGGCGGACGTCTGCGCCGCCTCTTCTCGGTGCAAGAGGCGCGTGATCAACTCGCTCTTCTTACGTGGCCCGTCAGCGAACTGTTCCAACAGGTCTGCAACCTCAGGATCCAACGCAAGTACTACTCGCCGTTTTCGCACGGTGTTCGCCATCGCATCTCCTCACGCAAAGGATAGCACAGGTCAGTCTGGTCGTCAAGCAGGAAGTGAACGTTCCTTGTCGAGAAAGTACAGAAAATCCGTTCGACTAACAACATTCGCTATCGTCGGGCTGGGCGGGTGCGGCCGAGTTGCTTGAAGGCGCTTTCGATTGCTTTCTCGAAACTGCGCGACGAATCTCGTGGGATCAGACCTGTGTGGTTGCGGTATCGCTCCGCCCATTCCTGATAAAACGGTTCTGGATCGAACACTTCCGGCTGCTTGGCGATCTGCTCCATCAGCCACAGTGTTGACGGCAACATTGAGTTAGAGGCGTTGGAACGAATGTCGTCGCCGTCGGGCGCAGCACTGCATACGGTGGACGGCGCCACCCGTGCTGACCGCGACAAATGACACGTCCCCGACGGCGAGCGGAAGGCGACCGGTCCATCACAGAGACGGAGGCCAGTCAGGTCGGATGGACGGACAAAACCTTCCAACGACGATGGGGGCGCAGGGATGTTGGGAAAGCGTTGCGCTAGCTCCCAGGCGACTTCAATCAGGTCAAGGGGAAACGTGGGGTAGCACCAGACACAGATCGGGACGTGGTCAATCCTGGTGGTCGCAATGCGCAGACGGCCCAGCAACAGCAGCGGCACACCGAACGGGGGAGAGATTTCAGGCGGCGACTCATAGATGCCGACGCACCAGTCGACCACCTCGCGCACAAACCGGTAGAGTTGGTGTAGTGGCACTTGACAAGGCAGCATGGCGGCAGGACGGGGACGTGAGGGAAGAAGCGTCGCCTCGTTTTGTGCGATCTCAATGCAATCATGCAGCCAAGCATAGAGGTCGTCAGAGGTGACATCCAGTAATACGACGTAAGTCTTCATACAGACTCCATTTCTTTTTCGAGCAGGGTGGTTCGCAACGAAAGGCGACGATGCAGTGGAACCAAGAGGCGACGTCTACGCCATGCCGTCTGGATGTCAGCGCCGCATCGCTT